>NZ_VOSS01000290.1 GCF_007997035.1 Ralstonia sp. TCR112
CGTTGCGCTGCATCGAGAGCACCCAGTAGCGCAGCTTGTCGTCCGGGCCGCGCCACAGCATCACGCGCGCGGGCTCGTCGAAGACGTGCTTGAGCACCGTCTCGGCCAGGTCGAGCTTCTGCTCATAAGCGAGGCGGCGCAGCGCACCGGCCACCGAGAGGCGGTCTTCGTTGCCTTCGTAATAGGCGACGAAATCTTCGGTCAGCACATCCCGCAGCAGCGGCACACGCAGCACGTCGCGCGGCAGTTGCGACAGGCTCTGGCTGTCGATGAGGGCGTCGGGATAGGTCAGGTCGAGCTGGACCTGGCGGGCGTGCAGCGCGCGTGTGCGGCCAAACGGGTGCCAGACCATCTGCACCACCGCCGCGCCGGCAACGACCAGGGCGACCGCACCAACGGCGATCTGCTTGCGTGTGAGCTTCATGGAGGAATCGTCGGCAAGACTGGAGGGGCCGGCGACTTGCTGGAACCTGCTCCGCTGAAGGGCGAGCAGATTGTAAAAAGTGCCGGTCTATAACCGCGAAATCATAGCGGTTGGCATGTTAAGGCGGGTTAACGTCTCAAGAAAATACGAATCGGGCAGCGCCAGTGTTGCGTGGCGTCTGCACACAGCGCCTGGACAAAAGCGGGAAAAAAAAGCCCGGCACGTGGCCGGGCTTT
>NZ_VOSS01000291.1 GCF_007997035.1 Ralstonia sp. TCR112
CGACTTGGTGGCCTGGGCCAGTGCCGGTGCAGCCTGCAGCAGGGCCATCGGAATGGCGGCGAGCGCCGCAATGCGCAAAGCGTGCTTGAACGTGGACATAAGGATCTCCTGTTTCCTTTTGGGTGGTTTCGCTCTGGCGGCGAGCGGGATGTGCCCGTGCCGGCGTGGTTGGTTTTTCAGACTCTGTTGATGCGTGAGTGCACCGAAGCAGTGCAATGTCGGCGCACGTGGGCGCACATTATGGGACAAATCGCACTGCTTTTCAGCAAACACTTCAAAAGAACTCGGGGGGTGCCGGTGGGGTATTCCGGTTGCGTGCGATGCAACCCGGCCATCAAATCAAAAAGGGGCACGCGGCCCCTTTTTTCACTGCCCCAACGGGCGGCTGCTTACTGGATCTTTGCTTTTTCGCGCAGCTCTTTCAGCATCGCCTGGAACTTGCTGCGTTGCCAGTTCTGGTCGCCCATCATCATCTCGAGCAGCTGCGGCTTGACGTCTTCGTACGACGGGATCTTGGCGTCGCGCGTGTCATCCAGGCGGATCACGTGCCAGCCGAATTGCGTCTTGACCGGCGTCTGCGTGATCTGGCCCTTCTTCAGGCCGGTGAGCGCGGCCGAGAATTCCGGCACGTAGGTGCCCGGATTTGCCCAGTCCAGATCGCCGCCGTTCGCGCCCGATCCCTTGTCCTTCGATTGCGCCTTGGCGATGTCTTCAAACTTCGCGCCGGCCTTCAGCTTGCGATGATGGCCTTGGCGTCGGCTTCCTTGTCCACGAGGAT
>NZ_VOSS01000292.1 GCF_007997035.1 Ralstonia sp. TCR112
CCAGCGCCGCCGCATCAAAGAGCAGGTGTTGGCCGAATGCCTGTACGAACTGGCCGTCTACGTGGAACGCAAGGCCGGCTTCTACGACGCATCCAAGGATTTCGACGAGCAGTTCAATGCGCTCGTGCGCCAGCAGATTTCGGTGGCCGACAAGCAGCAGGTGGCGCGCGATTTCGTCTTCCGCGATAACCGCACCGCCAGCGATGGGCGCCTCGTGCAGATCCACATGCGGATGCTCGACATCTACGAGTACCTGCTGTCGTCCAATACCGATTACCCGCTGCTGCGCCAGTGGCTGGCCGACGCCGAGGTGATGCGTCTGCTGCGCGACGTGATCGAACGCATGCGCCTGGACATCGAAGGCGTGGCCTATGCCGTTGGCCGCGACAGGCCGTCGCCCACGCCGATGTCGTATGACCAGGAGATGGCCGCCATTGAAGGCGCGTTGCACGAACTGCAGCACAACCACCATGGCGTGCCCATCGAAGCCATCGCGGCGCTGGAGGAATCGGTGGCCACGGTGCGCGGTGCAATCCGCCTGATGGCGCAGCTGCACGCCGCCACCGCCACACCGGTCGAACTGTCGCAGGTGCTGCTGCGCCCGGACATGACGCCGTTTCTCACGCGGCAGAAATACGAGCTGCGGCTGGTGCTGGAAGAGCTGACGTGGCGTTCGCCGGTGCTGCGCTTTGCGCTGCGCATCTCGATGGCCGTGGCTGCCGGTTTGTGGATTGCCGACCACCTGCCATATGCGTCGCATGGCTACTGGGTGTTGCTGACCATCGTCGTCATCCTCAAGCCGACCTTCAGCATGACGCGCCAGCGCAACTTCGACCGGGTGCTCGGCACGCTGATCGGCTGCGTGATTGCGGCGGTGATTCTGCGCTTCACCCATTCGACGTGGGTCCTGATGGGCGTGCTGTACCTGTCGACGGCGGCAAGCGCGGCCTTCGTCACCGTGCGCTACCGCTACACGGCCATCGCGGCGTGCGTGCAGGTGCTCATCCAGATCAACCTGCTGCTGCCCGGCAGCAAGGACGCCATTGGAGAACGGCTCGTCGATACGCTGATCGGCGCGGCCATCGCCACCGCCTTCAGCTATGTGCTGCCTGCCTGGGAATACCGCAACCTGCCCAAGCTGGTGGACGACGTGCTGCGCACCAACC
>NZ_VOSS01000003.1 GCF_007997035.1 Ralstonia sp. TCR112
TTGGCTCCGCCGTCGCTTGAAGAGATGGATGCAGCCTTTGCCGGCTGGGATTCCGCTTCGAGCGTGGGCCCTGGGGCGCCTGAGTCGGTAGCACGTCCCGCACAGATCGAGGCGCCGGTAGCGGCACCCGCTCCGGCCAAGGCGGTCGCTCCAGAGCCGGTAGCGGCAGCTACGCCGCCTGACCTGAGCGCTAGCGGTCTGACCACGTTCGACGGCAATTGGCCGGCGCTGGCAGCGAGCCTGCCGATTCGCGGTCTTGCCCAACAACTGGCTTACCAGAGCGAATTGGCGGCCGTGGAAGGCGTAACGATGCGCCTGCGTGTTCCGCTGCCCCCGCTGACCGACGCCAACGTCGTCGAGCGCCTGGAGGCAGCATTGACAGAACACTTCGGCTCGCCCGTTCGCGTGGTGTGCGATATCGGGCCTGCGCGCGCCACCGCGGCGGCTGTCGATGCCGAGCAGCGCGCTGAGCGTCAACGCAATGCCGAAGACGCCATCGCCGCCAACCCGTTTGTGCAGGCGTTGGTGCGGGATTTTGCGGCGCAGGTCGTCCCCGGTTCGATCCAACCGCACGCGCACTGAACCGCATCCCCAGACCTGAACATTGAACATCGGCGCGCCCACTGAGCGGCGCGCCTTGCATGACCCATTTCAAGGAGCAACGACCATGATGAAAGGCCAGATCGCCGGGCTGATGAAGCAGGCCCAGCAGATGCAGGAAAACATGAAGAAGGCGCAGGAGCAACTCGCCCTGATCGAAGTGGAAGGCGTGTCGGGCGCTGGCCTCGTGAAGGTGGTGATGACCTGCAAGAACGACGTGAAGCGTGTGTCGATCGACCCGAGCCTTCTGGCCGAAGGCGAGGACAAGGATCTGCTCGAAGACCTCATCGCCGCTGCGTTCAACGACGCCGTGCGAAAGGCCGAGGCCACCACGCAAGAGAAGATGGGCTCGCTCACTTCCGGCCTGGGCGGCATGGCGAGCATGTTGCCGCCCGGCTTCAAGCTGCCGTTCTAATCGACGCTGATCAGGATCGCGCCATGGTGCTGGAATCTGCGCTGCTGCACGTCAGGCCCGGCCAGGAAGCTGCCTTCGAGGCCGCCTTCGCCGAGGCGCGTCACATCATCGGCGCGATGCGGGGTTTCGTTACGCTGTCGCTGTTGCGCTGCATCGAGAAGACCAGCGATTATTTGCTGCTGGTGCAGTGGCAGACGCTGGAAGACCACACCATCGGCTTCCGGCAGTCGCCCGAATACCAGCGCTGGCGCGCGCTGCTGCATCACTTCTATGACCCGATGCCGGAAGTTCTGCACCACACGACGGTGCTGGAGCACGCGTGATGCGTAACGCTCCGGGCACGCCGTCGGCGCTGCAGATGCTGGTTGAGGCCCTGCGCGTGCTGCCGGGGGTCGGCCCCAAGTCTGCCCAGCGCATGGCCTATCACCTGATGCAGCATGACCGCGAGGGCGCGGCGCAGCTGGCCCAGGCGCTGTCCGACGCGACGGAATCCATCCAGCATTGCAGCCGCTGCAATACCTTTACCGAGCAGGAAGTTTGCGAGACCTGCCTGGACACGCGCCGCGATGCATCGGTCCTGTGCGTGGTGGAAACGCCCGCTGATCAGATGATGATCGAGCAGACGCTGACGTATCGCGGCCAATACTTCGTGCTGATGGGCCGGCTCTCGCCGCTGGACAACATCGGCCCGAAAGAGATTCACCTCGAACGCTTGCTGGCCCGCGCAACCGATCCTGCGCTGGGCGGACCGTGCACCGAGGTCATCCTCGCCACCAACTTCACCAGCGAAGGCGAGGCGACGGCGCACTACATCGGCGAGATGTTGAAGGCGCGCGGCATCAAGGCGACGCGTCTGGCGCGTGGCGTGCCGGTGGGTGGCGAGCTGGAATACGTGGACGCGGGCACCATCGCCCGCGCGGTGCTGGATCGGCGCCAGCTCTGAGCCGGCGCACCTGAACTTCAGAACTCGGTATGCAGGCGCGTACCGAAGAACACGGCGGGACCGCGATCCGCGTTGTAGCCGGGGTTGCGGATCCATTGCACGTCGGCGCTGATCCACAGGTGCTTGGCCGCCTGGAAGCTATAGAACGCCTCGACGATCTGCTCGGGCGCGTAGTTCAGCTTGCCGTCTCCCAGGAATACGCCCACGCCGCCTTGCTGCAGGTAGCGGCGGTGATCAGGCGATAGCATGTTGATGGCCGCGGCCAGGCCCACCGTGTCTTCCGAACGTCCCCATTTGCTGCCCTTGACGATCGTGCCGAACGACACCGAACGGTCGATTTCCGTGAAGGCGTAGGTTTCCGTCTTGCCATCCGCCCACGACGCACGAGCGAAGACGCCAATGTCGTCGTTGATCTGCTGTTCGCCGCCGATGCCGACACCGACCTTGGTGTTGTCGCGTCGCGTGAGGCTGACGTCCGGCGCGCTGCCTGTCGATTGACCCAGGGCGAGGGCATCGTTGTAGCGCGCCATATTGGTTCGGTTGCGGAAGAGCATGACGCGCAGCTTGCCGGGCTGCCCTGCGAGCGTGTGGCTGCGCTCGACTTCGAACACATCGCCGTAGTGGCGGCCGATGCGCGTGTCGAGCGGCAGGCCGTTGGATTCTTCCGGTTGGATGAAGCGGCCGATGCGGTACGCCCAGTCGCCGTCGTAATACTCCAGGGCGGCGCCCCAGGTGTAGCCGCGGGCATCAGCAGCGTAGTCGAACGCGCCGTGCGTGAGGAACGACCAGTTCAGGAATTGCGTGCGCGGGTCGTGCGCGTAGGTCACGCCGTCGAACACGTCGAGCACCGAAAAATTGCCGGCTGTGAAGACCAAGCGACGCTTGTCGACCTGGCCGGCAAACTGATTCATCTCGGCTTCCTGGTCTTCGGTGCCGCCGCCCAGGCCGACCGTCTGGCGGAAGAAAGCGCGTGCGCGGTAGAGCGTCGGGTCGGGGCCGGCGGTCTTGGCCAGCTCGCCATTGGTGAAACCAGCCAGGCCATGCAGACCCGAGAACGGCTGGCCGAGCGCCATTTCAGGGTTGATATGGATTTCAGCGCCTTGCCAGAGGCGCATGCCCAGATCGAGCGTCGTCGTGACCGAATAGCTCGTTGTCGATTTGCCCGACAGGCTGTTCGGCCCGCTGTACGGCGAGTGGAACGACAGGTCGTGCTGCCAGACGTACGTCGCCTGGCCGTGGACGGCAAAGCGCTCTGGATCGTTGATCGCCCACTTGCTGCTGTCATCTGGTGTGCTTTCAGCTGCCAAGGCGTGGCCGGCGCTCAGGGAGAGCGCGCACAGGGCAGTCAGGCGGGCAAGACGGAACGGAAGCAACATGGCAGCAAGCAGGGAGAACGCCGTTAGAATCCCTTCTCGGATCGGGGAACGGCCAAAAGCCCGCCATGTTAACCGTGGGCGGATGACGGCCGGATGAAACACGCAGGAAACATGCCCTGATATTGCATCGATGTTGTGTATTTCCCACCTTCAGCTCTCCGCGATGAATCTCGCTCGCTTCGATCTCGTCACCCTTGGCCTGTTTGTGGCGGTGGCCCGGCTGGGCAGCATCTCGGCTGGGGCCCGCCAATCGCACTTGGCCGTGGCCGCGGCGAGCAAGCGGATTTCCGATCTGGAAGCGGCCGTGGGCGCGCCGTTGCTGTATCGCCATGCCGCGGGCGTGGAGCTGACTGAAGCCGGCCAGGCGTGCTTCCGCCACGCCGTGGGCATCCTGCAGGACGTCGAGCGCATGGCGGGTGCGTTGTCGGACTTTGCCGCCGGCACGCGGGGGCTGGTGCGCGTGTGGGCCAACACCTCGTCGATTACGCAATTCCTGGCTGATGACCTGGCCGCGTTCATGCTGGCCAATCCGGCCATCCGCATCGCGCTGGAGGAGCAGGACAGCGGCGATATCGTCGCCGCGCTGCGCGAGAACCGGGCGGATCTCGGCATCTTCGCGGCCGGTACGCCGTGCGACGGGCTGCAATCGTTCGACTACCGGGAAGACGATCTCGCCTTGGTCACGCCGCGCGGTCATCCGTTGGCCGGGCGCAAGCAGGTCCATTTCGCCGACGCCGTGGATTTCGATTTCGTCAGCCTGCCGCCGGGCACGTCGCTGGCCGCGCAGCTGGTCGACGAAAGCCTTCGGCTCGGCAAGCCGCTGCGCCTGCGCATCCAGGTACGCAGCTTCGAAGCCGTCTGCCGGATGGTGGCCTCTGGCCTGGGCGTGGGCGTGTTGCCGCGCATCGCCGCACAAGGGCATGTATCGAGCCTGCCGGGCGCGGGCCTGGCGCTCGTGGCGCTCCAAGACGAATGGGCACATCGCCGCCTGCTGGTGGGCGTGCGCGACCCCGATGCGCTGACCAGCTCCGCGCGCCTGCTGATGACGCATCTGCTCGGCAACCCCACCGCACTCTGAATTCAACGCTTTCCATACGACCATGCCGACACAGGTTTTGCAGGACATCCGTGTGCTCGAACTCGGGCAGCTGATCGCCGGGCCGTTTGCTGCCAAGACGCTCGCCGACTTTGGCGCCCAGGTCATCAAGATCGAGCCGCCGGGGCAAGGCGATCCGTTGCGCAAATGGCGGATGCTGCATGAGGGCACGTCAGTCTGGTGGGAGGCGCAATCGCGCAACAAGCAATCGGTCTGCGTCGACTTGCGTGTCCCGGAAGGGCAGGAGGTTGTTCGCAAGCTGGCTGCTGAAGCCGATGTGCTGATCGAGAACTTCCGCCCGGGGACGATGGAAAAGTGGGGGCTGTCGTACGAAGCGCTTTCCGCCATCAACCCGAAACTGATCATGCTGCGCGTGTCGGGCTACGGCCAGACGGGCCCCAAACGGGATGAGCCGGGCTTTGCGGCCATTGCCGAAGCCATGGCCGGCCTGCGCTATTTGACCGGTGAGCCGGGGCGCCCGCCTGCCCGGGCGGGGCTGTCGCTCGGCGACACCATCGCCGGTTTGCATGGCGCGTTGGGCGTGCTGCTGGCGCTGTACGAACGCGACGCGCGCGGCGGCAAGGGGCAGGTGATCGACGTGGCGCTGTATGAATCCGTGTTCAACCTGACGGAGAGCCTGCTGCCGGAGTATTCGGTGTTTGGCGCGATCCGCCAGCCGGCGGGCGGGGCGCTGCCGGGCATCGCACCGTCGAACGCCTATCGCTGCGCCGGTGGCGAATACGTTCTGATTGCCGCCAACGGCGACAACATCTTCCGCCGCCTGATGCAACACATGGGCCGGCAAGACCTCGCTGACGATCCCGGCCTGGCCCGCAACGACGGCCGCGCCGCGCGTGCCGAGGAAATCGACGCAGCCATCAACGCGTGGACGAGCACCTTGCCCATCGCAGATGTTCTGGCCGCGCTGCATGCGGCCGAAGTGCCCAGCGGCCCGATCTACACCATCGCCGACATTGCCGCCGACCCGCACTACCGCGCACGCGGCGTGATCGAAACCGTGCGCGCGCAGTCGGGCATCCAGGTCGAGATGCCGGGCGTGGTGCCAAAGCTTTCGGCTACGCCGGGCGCCGTGCAGGCGAGCGCGCCGCGCCTGGGCCAGCACACGCGGGATGTCCTGCGCGGCCACGGCCTCACCGATGCGCAGATCGACGCGCTCGTTTCGCAGGGCATCGTTGCCGAAGCCAAAAGCTAAGCAGCTAGGACGATCCCGCATGTTGTGTTGCAAATCGTTGCGGTAATATCGCCGCCAAGGCAGTGAACGCCACAGAACAGGAGACAGGCATGGGGACACGAGTCATTGGGCGCTGGGCAAAGTGGATGGGCGCAGCACTGTGCGCGACAAGCCTGCTGGCTGCCAGCCCCGCCGTTCTGGCACAGGGCAAACCTGAAAAAAGCAAGGTCACCATCGCGGTGGGCGGCAAGGCGCTGTTCTACTACCTACCGCTGACGATTGCCGAGCGTCTGGGTTACTTCAAGGACGAAGGCCTGGACGTTGAAATCGTCGACTTTGCCGGCGGTGCGAAAGCGCTGCAGGCCGTCGTGGGCGGTAGCGCCGACGTCGTGAGTGGTGCCTACGAGCACACGCTGGTGCTGCAGGCCAAGGGCCAGATGTACCAGGAGTTCGTGCTGCAGGGGCGTGCCCCGCAGATCGTGCTGGCCGTCAACAACAAGACGATGCCCAACTACAAGTCGATCGCCGATTTGAAGGGCAAGAAGATCGGCGTGACGGCGCCGGGTTCGTCGACCAACATCATGGTCAATTACGTACTGGCGCGCGCCGGCATCAAGCCGAACGAAGTGTCGATCATCGGCGTGGGCCCGAGCAGCGGGGCGATTGCCGCCGTGCGTGCAGGCCAGATCGACGCCCTGGCCAACCTGGACCCGGTGATGTCGATGCTCACGCAGAAGAATGAAGTTCGCGTGGTTTCGGATACCCGCACGCTGGCCGATACCAAGGCGGTGTTTGGCGGCAACATGCCGGCCGGCTGCCTGTACGCGTCCACCGCGTTCATCCAGAAGAATCCCAACACGACGCAGGCGATGACCAACGCCATGGTGCGTGCGCTCAAGTGGCTGCAGAAGGCCGGCCCGTCGGACATCGTCAAGACGGTGCCGGACGCCTATCTGCTGGGTGACCGCGCGCTCTATCTGGCGGCATGGGACAAGGTGCGCGAGGCCATTTCGCCGGACGGCACGATGCCCGCCGACGGCCCCGCCACGGCGCTGCGCACGCTGTCGGAGTTCGATGCGGAAGTGAAGGGCAAGCAGATCAAGCTCGACCAGACCTTCACCAATACCTTCGTGCAGAAGGCCAACGCCAAGTACAAGTAATTTCGACAGGCTTTCAGCAACGCGCCCGGTTTTGCCCGGGCGCATTGCTTTTTGGACCGCAGACCATGCCGCATCCCGCGCTTTCATTCGATCAGATCACCTGCACGTTCATCTCGCCCGACACGCCGGGCCAGCGTTACACCGCCGTGCAAAACACCTCGCTGGAGGTACATGCCGGCGAGTTCGTCTCCGTGGTCGGCCCCACCGGCTGCGGCAAATCCACATTGCTGAATTTGGCGGCGGGGCTGTTGCAGCCGTCTTCCGGGCAGGTGCGCGTGTTTGGCGAGCCGCTGGTCGGCATCAACCGTCGTGCCGGCTACATGTTCCAGGCAGAGGCGCTGATGCCATGGCGCAGCGCGCTTGACAACGTGATGGCCGGGCTCGAGTTCCGGGGCATGCTCGACAAGGAGGCGCGTGACCTCGCCATGTCGTGGCTCGCGCGCGTCGGGCTGGCTGGCTTTGAAGACCGCTACCCGCATCAGCTTTCCGGCGGTATGCGCAAACGCGTGAGCCTAGCGCAAACGCTGGTGCTCGACCCCGACATCATCCTCATGGACGAGCCGTTTTCTGCGCTCGACATCCAGACGCGCCAGCTGATGGAAAACGAGGTGCTCGACCTCTGGGCCGCCAAGCGCAAGGCGGTGCTGTTCATCACACACGATCTGGACGAAGCGATTGCCATGAGCGACCGCGTGGTCGTGCTGGCCGCCGGCCCCGGTACGCATCCGATCGGCGAATTCACGATTGACCTGCCGCGCCCGCGCGATGTGGCCGAGATTCGTGACCAGGCCGGCTTTGTCGACCTGCATTCGCGCATCTGGGACGTCCTGCGCGAAGAAGTGCTCAAAGGCTATGCGCAGCACCGCCGCGTGGCTTGACCTGAATCTGATCGATTGCATCCATGGCTAACCGTCCGCTTTCTCCATTCGCGCTGCGCACCTGGCAGCTTGGCCTGCTGGTCGTCACGTTGGGCGTGTGGCACTTCGCCACGCGCTCGCAGGAAGTTGCGTTCTTCTTCGGAGAACCGCTCATCGTTGCCCAGCGTATCTGGGCGTGGTTCGTTTCTGAAGGCGATATCTATCAACACCTTGGCGTGACGTTGGCCGAGACAGTGCTGGCCTTTGCCATCGGCACCGCTACTGGCCTGGGCGCCGGCTTGTGGCTGGCGCTGAGCCCGGCGGCTTCGGCAGTGCTGGATCCGTACATCAAGGCGGCCAATTCGATGCCGCGCGTGATCCTGGCGCCGATCTTCGGCGTGTGGTTCGGGCTGGGGATCTGGTCAAAGGTCGCGCTGGCGGTGACGCTCGTGTTCTTCATCGTCTTCTTCAACGTCTACCAGGGCGTGAAGGAAGTCAGCCCGGTCGTGCTGGCCAATGCGCGCATGCTAGGCGCATCGCAGCGGCAACTGCTGCGCTTCGTCTATCTGCCGAGCGCGACGAGCTGGGTGTTCTCGTCGCTGCATACGTCGGTGGGCCTGGCGTTCGTCGGGGCGGTGGTGGGGGAGTATCTCGGTTCCGCACGCGGTGTCGGCTACCTGATCCTCCAGGCAGAGGGTACGTTCGACATCAACACGGTGTTTGCGGGCATCGTCGTGCTGACGGTCTTCGCGCTCGTCCTGGACTGGCTCGTCGGATTGATGGAAAAACGCCTGATGCGCTGGCAACCGAAGAGCGGCGAGACGGAAAAGCTCTGAGCGAGCGCGCGGACGACGCAAACGTCACATCGACCCTGTCGCGAGCAGGGTCATGCAACTAGACGGTCGGTCTACTACAATGCCACCCATCATGAGCAAGCACCCCGAACCCGTCACCGCTGAAGGCGCCGAAGCCCGGCACGACACCCGCGACCGCATTCTGGACGCCGGTGCCGAGTTGATCCTCGGGCGTGGTTTTTCGGCCGTCGGGTTGGCGGAAATCCTGGGCCGTGCGCAGGTGCCGAAGGGTTCGTTCTATTACTACTTCGGCTCCAAGGAAGACTTTGGCGTTGCCATGCTGGAGCGCTATTTCCAGGACTACGACGCGGGCGTGGTCAGCCTCTTCAACGACACACGCCTCACCGCCCGCGAGCGGCTGCTGCGCTATTTCATGGCCTGGATCGATCTGCATGAGCGCAGCGCATGCGAAGTCACGTGCCTCGCGGTCAAGCTATCGGGAGAGGTGTCGGATTTGTCGGAACCGATGCGCAAGGTGTTGTCGAAGGGGATGACGCGCATGGTCGAGCGCATCGCCGCCGCAATTGAGGCCGGTGTCGCCGACGGTTCGTTGGGGCCCGTGCAGGACGCGCACGAACTGGCCGAAGGCCTGTACGCCATGTGGATGGGCGGTGCACTGCTGGCCAAGGCGCACCGCACGGTCGACGCGTTCAAGAGCTGCGTCGCGCAAACGGAAATGCTGCTGGCCAAGCCCAAACACTGACGTCGAGCGAAACGAAACGAAACCGACTGCCGGCGAGGCACGTTCCTCGCTTTTTCTTTGATTCCGGTTCTAGATGACCGGTCGAATAGTGCATTTCAGGAGCTGATATGACTCAACAACTGCTGTCCCCGGTTCAGACCGGCCGTACGACCCTCGCCAATCGTGTCGTCATGGCGCCGCTTACGCGCTCGCGCGCCGGCCAGCCGGGTGACGTGCCGACCGAACTGAACGTGACTTACTACGCCCAGCGCGCAACCGCTGGCCTGATCGTCACGGAGGCCACGCAAATTTCCCGCCAGGGTCAGGGCTACGCCTGGACCCCGGGCATGTACACCGACGCACAGGAAGCCGGCTGGAAGGCGGTGGTGGATGCTGTGCATGCCAAGGGCGGCCGCATCTCGCAACAACTGTGGCATGTGGGCCGCATCTCCAACACGCTGCTGCAGGAAAACGGCCAGGCTCCCGTCGCGCCGTCGGCCATCGTCGCCAAGGGCGCACAGAGCTTTGTCGTGCAGCCCGACGGCACCCCCGCCAATGTGCCGACCAGCGAGCCGCGTGCCCTGGCCACGGAAGAAATCCCCGGTGTGATTGCGCAATACCGCCAGGCCGTGCTGCGTGCACGCCGCGCCGGTTTCGATTTCGTTGAAATCCACGCCGCCAACGGTTACCTGCTGCACCAATTCCTGTCGACCAACAGCAACCAGCGCACCGACCAGTACGGCGGCTCCCTGGAAAACCGCGCCCGACTGATTCTCGAAGTCGTCGACACCGCCATCGCAGAGATCGGTGCAGACCGCGTCGGCATTCGCCTCTCGCCGCACTTCGTCGCGCACGACATTGCCGATGAACAAGCTGAAGAAAGCGCGCTGTACCTTGCGCGCGAGCTGACCAAGCGCGGCATCGCCTACCTGCACATCGCCGAACCGGATTGGGCCGGCGGTCCCGAGCTGAGCAACGATTTCCGTCGCCAACTGCGCGATGCCTTCAAGGGCACGCTCATCGTGTGCGGCCAATACACGGCGGAAGAGGGCGAGCAGATGATCGCCTCCGGTTTGGCGGATGCCGTTGCGTTCGGTCGTCCGTTCATCGCCAATCCCGATCTAGTGGCGCGCTTCCGTGCCGGCGCATCGCTCAACAAGCCGGATCGCGCAACGTTCTACGGCGGCCAGGAAAAGGGCTACACCGACTACCCGACGCTGGAAGAAGCGGCCTGATCATCCGTTGCATCAAAGAAAAAAGCCGCGCAGGCGATCAACCTGCGCGGCTTTTTTTTGTTCAGCGCTGACGTTTTTAAGGCTGAATCACGACCTTGCCCGTCACCTTGCGCGCCGCCATGTCCAGCAGCGCCTGCGTTGTCTGCTCCAGCGGATAGCGCGCAGAGATATGCGGCCGGATCTTGCCTTCCTGCATCCAGCCGAGCATCTGCATCATGTTCGCCAGATTCGCCTTCGGCTCGCGGCGCGCGAATTCGCCCCAGAACACGCCCACCAGCGATGCGCCTTTCAGCAACGCAAGGTTCAGCGGCATCTTGGGGATCTCTCCGTTGGCAAATCCGACCACGAGGTAGCGGCCCCGCCAGGCGATGGAGCGGAACGCCGGCTCCGCGTAGATGCCGCCGACCGGGTCGTAGATCACGTCGGGGCCTTTGCCGTCCGTCAGTTCCTTGATGCGCTCGCGCAGGTCTTCGGTCGAATAGTTGATGACAGCGTCGGCGCCGTGGTCCTTGCAGACTGCGAGTTTCTCGTCGCTCGATGCCGCAGCGATGACGCGCGCACCGATCGCCTTGCCGATCTCGATGGCCGCCAGCCCGACGCCGCCCGCCGCGCCGAGCACGAGCATCGTTTCGCCGGCCTTCAGTTGCCCGCGATCGACCACCGCGTGGTGCGACGTGCCGTACGTCAGCGTGAACGCCGCGGCGGTGTCGAACGCCATGCCCGGCGGCATCGGCATGACTACCTTGGCCGAGGCCTTGACCTGTGAAGCAAACGCACCCTGGCCAAGAAACGCGATCACGTGGTCGCCCGCCTTCAGATGCGACACGCCTTCGCCGACGGCGTTGACCACGCCCGCGACTTCCGAACCGGGCGTAAACGGCAGCTCCGGCTTGAACTGGTACTTGTTCTGGATGATCAGCACGTCAGGAAAATTCACCCCCGCGGCCTTTACGTCGATCACGACTTCGCCGGCGCCGGGCGAAAGGTCCGGCAGCGTTTCGATCACCAGCGATTCGGGCGGGCCCCAGGTTTTGCAGACGACGGCTTTCATCATGTGTCTCCTCAACAGTCTTGCGTTGGATTGTTCGCCATCTCGCATGCATCGCACGCGATCTCGTCCGGCAGTGTAACCGAATAAAAGCACGGTCGTTCGATTTGGCCGAGTGCGATGAATCGCGACGCTTGTCGACGCATTTTTTGTAAGCGTGCAGAACGTGTGCAGGAGCACGATTCGCGAACGTTGCTCGGTTACAATCCGCGCCATGCATATTCTCATTGCCAACGACGATGGATACCTCGCGCCCGGGCTCGCGGCGCTGCATCGTGCGCTGAGCCCGCTGGGCCGCGTGACGGTGGTCGCGCCGGAGCAGAACCACAGCGGCGCATCGAACTCGCTTACGCTGCAGCGTCCGCTTTCGGTGTTCGAGGCGACGGAAGGTGCCCAGAAGGGCTTTCGCTTCGTCAACGGCACGCCGACGGATTGCGTGCACATAGCCCTCACCGGCATGATCGAAGAGAAGCCCGACTTGGTCGTCTCCGGTATCAACCAGGGCCAGAACATGGGCGAAGACGTGCTGTATTCCGGCACCGTCGCCGCCGCCATCGAAGGCTACCTGTTCGGTATCCCGTCGATTGCGTTCTCGCAGGCCGACAAGGGCTGGACGCACCTCGACGCCGCCGAGCGCGTGGCCCGCGAGGTGGTCGAACGCTATCTGTCCGATCCGCTCGACGGGCCGGTCCTGCTGAACGTCAACATCCCGAATCTGCCGTACGCCGAGCTGGCAGGTTGGCGTGCGACGCGTCTGGGCAAGCGGCACCAGTCGCAGCCCGTGATCCGGCAGGCCAATCCGCGCGGCGAGCCGATCTTCTGGGTCGGTGCCGCCGGCGATGCAAAGGATGCGAGCGAAGGCACCGATTTCCACGCCGTTGCGCATGGCTTCGTCTCGCTGACGCCGCTGCAGCTTGATCTGACCGATACGGCCCAACTGCGCACCGTGCGCCGCTGGCAGACGCCATGATCGGCATGGTGGCTCATGTCTGAACGTCCGCGCGACCGGCGTTTTCCGTTGCCGCTCGATGCAGTGGTCGAGCGCAAGCCAGTGGAACGCCAGCGTGAAACGCGAATCTCGTCCGGGGTGAGCGCCGTGTCACGCCCGACGCCGGCGCGTGCGGCATCGGTCGAACGCGCGTCACCGATTTCCGCCCCGGCACCTGCGCCGCAGCGCGTGGCGGGGGTCGACGCGGCGGTTGGCGCCGTTGCTGCGAGCGCGGTGCAGGCCCGCACGGCGGCGGCGCACGCGGCGGCTGGCGGCATGGCGTCGGACCGGGCGCGTCAGGCATTGGTTGGCCGTGTGCAAGCCGGGGGCGTGAGCGACAAGCGCGTGCTGGCAGCCATTGGCACCGTGCCGCGCCATTTGTTCGTCGACGCCGGCCTGGCCTCGCAGGCCTACGAAGATTCCGCATTGCCCATCGGCCATCAGCAAACGATCTCGAAGCCGTCAGTGGTCGGGCGAATGATCGAGTTGTTATTGAGCGGGCGGCCCGACCGTACTGGCATGCCGCTCGCGCGCGTGCTGGAAATCGGTACCGGCTGCGGCTACCAGGCAGCGGTTCTGGCGCAGCTGGCCGACGAGGTGTACTCGATCGAGCGCGTTCGCCCGCTGCATGAAAAAGCCAAAGCGAACTTGCGGCCACTCCGCGTGCCAAACATCCGTCTGCACTATGGCGACGGCATGCTGGGGCTCCCGAAGGCCGCGCCGTTCGACGCCATCATCCTGGCGGCGGCGGGGCTGGAGGTGCCGCAGGCGCTGCTCGACCAGCTCACCGTGGGCGGCCGGCTGATTGCCCCTGTGGCCACCGACCGCACCAGCGGCCCGGCGCAGCAGCTCGTTCTCATCGAGCGCCGCAGCCGCTTCCAGTTTCACAGTACCGCGCTTGAAGGCGTTTTCTTTGTCCCGTTAAAATCAGGAACTGTTTAGCATGTTCATTTCCCGGAGCTCCATGAACCGTCCAAGCCCCGCACGCGCAGGCCGGCTCGCCGTGGCGATGGTGTCGGCCGCACTATTGGCGGCTTGCGCATCCTCCGGCAACCAAGCCCCTGTTCTCGATCGCACCTCGCGCGCCGGCAGCACCGGGGCCACGTCGCAAGAGCCGCCGCCCCCCGGCTACTATCGGGTCAAGCGTGGCGATACGTTGTACAGCATTGCCCTGCGTAACGGCCAGGCGCCCCGCGATCTGGTGGCCTGGAACAATATCGCCAACCCTAACCAGATCGAAGTCGATCAGCTGCTACGCGTTGTTCCGCCGAACGCAGATGTCAGCAGCACCGGGGCCGTCGTCACACCGGTTCGCCCGCCTAACACGACGACGCAACCGGTCGATTCGACGCCCGCCACGCCGCCGTCCGCAGTGTCGTCCAGCGCTCCTGCCGGGGCAACTGACAACGCAATCTCGCTGGCCTGGCCGGCACGCGGTTCGCTCATCAACCGTTTCGATGACAAGAGCAACAAGGGCATCGACATTGGCGGCAAACGTGGTGACGCGGTGGTCGCTGCCGACGACGGAAAAGTGATCCACGTTGGACCCTTGCGTGGGTACGGGAATCTTGTCATCATCAAACACAACGACACGTTCCTGACCGCCTACGGCAACAACGATAAGGTTCTGGTCACCGAGCAATCCACCGTCAAGAAAGGGCAGAAGATCGCCGAAATGGGCAGTACCGATGCGGATCGCGTGAAGCTTCATTTTGAAGTGCGCCGCAACGGTAAGCCGGTCGATCCGATGCGCTACTTGCCGCCTCAATAGAGGAATGCATGCCGCGCCAGAAAGCCGCCACGCCCGTCACCCCCGCCGATGACAACATCGACGCTGCTGTAGAGGGCCAGCGCACCCCAAATGGGCGCGCGGGGCGGCGTGCGCGCAGCGCGGCACAGCCTCCTGCTGAAGAGATCGAAGTCGTCGACGCGCTGGTCGACGATCTACCTGTCTCCGATTCTGCTGATCTCAACGACACGTCGGACAGCGCCGACGAGCCGGATGAAGATGAGGAAGAGGGTGAGGAGGCCGAGGAGGTTGCACCGGAGGAAGATTTCCGTAAGGTGCTTCAGGCCGAACTGGCCGCCGACACGGTTCAGCATTATCTCAATCGCATCAGCATCAAGCCGCTGCTGACGCCAGCCGAAGAACTGCATTTCTCGACGTTGGCCAAGGCCGGCGAGTTTGCCGCGCGCCAGGTCATGATCGAGCGCAACCTCCGCCTGGTCGTAAGCATCGCCAAAGGCTATCTGAATCGCGGTGTGCCGCTGCTCGATCTGATCGAAGAGGGCAACCTGGGTCTGATGCACGCGATCGAAAAGTTCGATCCGGAGCGCGGGTTCCGCTTCTCGACGTACGCAACGTGGTGGATCCGCCAGAGCATCGAGCGCGCGATCATGAATCAGGCGCGTACGGTTCGTCTGCCGGTGCACGTGATTCGCGAACTCAACCAGGTGCTGCGTGCCAAGCGTCATCTGGAAAAGAGCGGTGTGGACGGCCGGGACGCGAGCCTTGAAGACATCGCTCACTTGCTCGGCAAGACCACAGAGGAAGTGCAGGACGTGCTCTCGCTCAATGAGCACACGACTTCGCTGGATACGCCGTTCGATCTTGATCCGGGCACGAGCCTGCTCGATTTCCTCTCGGACGAGCATGGCGCCTCGCCGGATCAAGAGGTGGCACATCGCGAGCTTTCACTGCTGATGAAGTCGTGGCTTGCGCGCTTGTCCGACAAGCACCGCTATGTGGTGGAGCGCCGCTTCGGCCTCAACTACATTGAGCCTGCGACGCTGGAAGAGCTGGCCGCCGAGATGGGCCTGACGCGCGAACGCGTTCGTCAGATTCAGCAGGAAGCGCTGGTCAAGCTCAAGCGCCATTTCGCTTCGCAAGGCGTGCGTAAAGACGCGGTGCTGTAAGGCGCCGCTGCCTCTCTTCTTTCTCCTCCAATTTCATTCAGTCGTTCCGCAGCTCCAGCAGCATCGGTTGGTGATCCGATGCTTGCGTGGTGCTGTTGACTTCCGTCCTCAGCACGCGCGGTTTCAATGGATCGCTGATCAGCATGAAATCGCACGCGTAGGCCGGTTCGGTCCAGTCGGTGCGGTCGTGCACGCCGAAAGTCGGCGGCTGCGGCGTTGTGCCGTGGGCAATCTCCCACGCGTCGTGCAAAGCGGGTTCCTGACTGAACGGCACGGTCGCCAGGCGTTTAGGCGTGGAGTCCGGCTTGCAGTTGAAATCGCCGCAAATGATGGTTGCGGCCGTCTGTGCGAGTGGGCGGAAAGGACCCGCTTCGGGCTCGGTGCCAAGCACAGACGGATGATCCGCACGCGCGCAACCTTCCGCGTGGATGGCTCGCAGGGCATCGATTTGCGCCACGCGTTGACGCTCCGAGTAGTACTCCAGATGCGTGGTGATGATGCGCAAGGCACCAAACGGCGCCTGCACGGTCGCCTCGATGGCCATGCGCGGCATATACGGTGTGGCATCCGCCGGACAAGGTAAAGCGTGGCGCCGGATGTGATGCACGGGCAGGCGTGTGGCAATCGCGTTGCCGAAGCGCTGCACATGCATGCCGTTGTGGCGCTCCAGCGCGAAGCCTTCGATCACGGTGTATTCGGGGCCAAGCGCGTCAGCGAGTTCAGTCCATTGATCGCTGCCCGGCCCGCCTGGCAGATCGCCGAAACCGGACGTGACTTCCTGGAGGCACAGCACATCGAACTCGGCCATCTCACGTGCTTGCGCGAGTTGACGCGCAATGCTGACGTGCCCGTCGGCGCCACGGCCCCACTGGATATTCCACGTCAGGATGATGGTGCCCATGCTGATCCTCCGGTGTCTTACAATGCCGCCCTTGTCCTCATTTTGCCCAGGCTCGCTCGTGTCTCAAGCTGCACCTAACGTCACGCCTTCCTCTTCTGTTCCAGCAACGGTCGCGCCGGACACGCCGCCCGCCAAGCCCCGCGGGCGCCGTAAGCCGGAAATGCCGGTGGCAGGCCCGCTGGACATCGTCTCGCTCGATGGCGAAGCGCGTGGCATCGGACGTTTGACGAACGAGGATGGCACGCCGGGGAAGGTTGTTTTCGTGGAAGGCGCTTTGCCGGGGGAGCGCGTGATGTACCGCAGTCACCGCGTCAAGCCTTCGTACGAGCAGGCGAGTGTGGTGACCATTCTGCGCCAGTCCGCTTCGCGCGTGACGCCGCAGTGCAAGTTCTTTGGGGTGTGCGGTGGCTGTTCCATGCAGCATCTGGATTCGCGCGCGCAGGTCGCGATCAAGCAGCGTGTGCTGGAGGACGACCTGTGGCATTTGGCCAAGCTGCGTCCGGATGTGGTGTTCCGGCCAATTGCCGGTCCGGATTGGGGCTATCGCTATCGCGCGCGCTTGACCGTGCGCCATGTTGCGGCCAAAGGCGGTGTACTGGTGGGCTTTCACGAGCGCAAGAGCAGCTATGTGGCCGACATGACGTCGTGCGAAGTGCTGCCGCCGCACGTATCCGCGCTGCTGGTGCCGTTGCGCGAGTTGGTGGCGCGCCTGTCGATCGTACAACGCATGCCGCAGATCGAACTGGCGGTCGGACAGGACGTAACTGCGCTGGTATTGCGCAATCTGGAGCCAATTACCGCCGAGGATGAGGCCGAGTTGCGCGCTTTTGCCGATCAGCACAACGTCCAGTTTTGGCTGCAGCCCAAGGGGCCGGACACCGTTTATCCGTTCCATCCCGTCGATCGCACGCTGACGTACACGCTGCCGGAATTCGGCATCACGATGCCGTTCAAGCCGACGGATTTCACGCAGGTCAATCACCAGATCAACCGGGTGCTGATGTCGCGGGCGCTGAAGCTGCTCCACGCACAGCCGGGCGATCGGCTCCTTGACCTGTTCTGCGGTATCGGCAACTTCACGCTTCCGATGGCGACGCGGGCACGCGAAGTCATGGGCATCGAAGGCAGCGAGGCGCTCACCACACGTGCGCTTGCCAACGCCCAATACAACGGCTTAGACGCGAAGACAACATTCGCTTGCCGCAACCTGTTCGAGGTGTCGGCCGATGATATTGCCGCGCTGGGCAAGTTCGATCGGTGGCTGATCGATCCGCCGCGCGAAGGAGCGCTGGCTGTTTCCAAGGCGCTGGCCGAACTGTCGCAGCGTGGCGGTGAAGCGGCTGATTTGCTGCCGAAGCGCATCGTCTACGTGTCCTGCAATCCGGCGACGCTGGCGCGCGATGCGGGTTTGCTTGTACATGAAGCCGGCTATCGATTGGCCGGAGCGGGCGTGGTCAACATGTTCCCGCACACGTCGCACGTGGAGTCGATGGCGGTATTCGAGCGCGACTGACCGTTCGTCGGGCGTTTCGCAGACAAAGAAAAACCGGCGCCTGGTGCGCCGGTTTTTTTGCGCCATCGCTGGCGCTTGTGAGGCTGAATTTCGCTTAGTTGCGATTTCCGCCAAAGATTCCCAGGATCGCCAGCAGGTTCGTGAAGATGTTGTAGACGTCCAGGTAGATGGCCAGGGTAGCCGTCACGTAGTTGGTCTCGCCGCCGTTCACGATGCGCTGCACGTCGAACAGGATGTACGCCGAGAAGATCGCGATGGCCAGCACCGAGATGGTCAGCATCATCGCGGGCAGCTGCAGCCAGATGTTAGCTACCGAGCCAACGATCAGCACCAGCACGCCCATGAACAGCCACTTGCCCAGGCCCGAGAAATCGCGCTTGCTGACCGTGGCCACCGTCGCCATCACGCCGAAGATGACCGCTGTGCCCCCGAACGCCGTCATGATCAGTGACGCACCATTCGAGAAGCCCAGAATCATGCCGATCAGCCGCGACAGCATCAGCCCCATGAAGAACGTGAAGCCGAGCAGCAATGCCACGCCAACGCCGCTGTTCTTGAAGCGCTCAATGGCGTAGAAGAAGCCAAAAGCCACTGCCATGAAGATGACGAAACCCATCAGCGGGTTGCGTCCCATCAGGTTGAAGCCGGTAGTAACGCCGATCCAGGCACCGAGGATGGTGGGGATCATGGAAAGCGCGAGCAGCCAATAGGTATTGCGCAGCACGCGGTTGCGGACGGCCAACGCGCCGGCGGTGCCGGAAGCGCCAAAACCGTACGTGTTGAGTTGGTTGTCCATGCGAACTCCTTGGGTGAATGACATTGCAGACAATGCGACGACACAGCGAATGTGGCATCCGAAGCCCGCTTTTGCAAGCCGCCTCGTCCTTACTTGGAGAGTCAGCATGCCACGCGGTTCCGGCCGCAGGTGGGCGATCGCGATGGAAAATACCCTTCCTGGGTGACTTTTCGTGCTCTCAATAAGGGGATGCTAAGGCGTGTTCGTCAGGCCGACGGACCGCTCCGTGGTAAGTGACTATGTCGCCTCCCAGCGCTGCCAGCGTACGCGACATCCGGTTGCACCGGTTGACATCCAATCCAGTGCCCTCCCGTGTTAGAATCTAACGTTTATCTTTCACGTAACACCTTCATTTTTTGGAGTTTTTGATGGCGCTCGAACGCACTTTGTCGATTATCAAACCGGATGCCGTGGCCAAGAATGTCATCGGCCAGATCTACGCCCGCTTCGAAGGTGCAGGCCTGAAGATCGTCGCAGCCAAGATGATCCACCTGTCGCGCGCAGAAGCCGAGCAGTTCTACGCCGTGCACAAGGAGCGCCCGTTCTTCAAGGATCTGGTGGACTTCATGATCTCGGGCCCGGTGATGGTCCAGGCGCTGGAAGGCGAAAACGCAATCGCCAAGAACCGTGATCTGATGGGTGCAACCGACCCGAAGAAGGCAGAGAAGGGCACGATCCGCGCCGACTTCGCTGACAGCATCGACGCCAACGCCGTGCACGGCTCGGACGCTGCTGAAACGGCTGCCGTGGAAGTCGCATTCTTCTTCCCGGGCCTGAACATTTACAGCCGCTAAGCGTCAACACTAGACTGGGATTGTGGTTTCGGGTTGCAAGTCATGAGCGATGTGGTGAATCTCCTCGATTTCGACGCACAGGGCCTTCTCGCGTATTGCGAGAGCCTGGGTGAGAAGTCGTTTCGCGCCAAGCAGTTGCAGCGCTGGATTCACCAGTCGGGGGCATCCGATTTTGGCGAGATGACCGATCTCGCCAAGTCGCTGCGCGAAAAGCTTGCGACCCGCGCAAACATCCAGGCACCGGCGGTCATTACCGACCACCTTTCGTCGGACGGCACGCGCAAGTGGCTGGTCGACGTGGGGCAGGGGAATGCCGTCGAGACGGTCTACATCCCCGAAGAGACGCGCGGCACGTTGTGTGTGTCGTCTCAGGCGGGATGTGCCGTCAACTGCCGGTTCTGCTCGACCGGCAAGCAAGGGTTCTCGCGCAATTTGAGCACCGGCGAGATCATTGGCCAACTGTGGATGGCCGAATTCGCCATGCGCAAGCAGCTCGGTCGCGGGCCGAAGGACGACCGCGTCATCACCAACGTGGTGATGATGGGTATGGGCGAGCCGCTCCTGAATTACGACGCCGTGGTGCCCGCTCTGTCGCTGATGCTGGACGACAACGCGTATGGCCTTTCGCGCCGTCGCGTAACGGTATCCACCTCAGGCGTGGTGCCGATGATGGACCGCCTCGCGCGCGACGTGCCCGTGGCGCTCGCTGTATCGCTGCACGCGTCCAACGATGCGCTGCGCGACGTGCTCGTGCCGCTCAACAAGAAGTACCCGCTGGCCGAATTGATGGCTGCCTGCCGCCGCTATCTGGAGTTCGCGCCGCGCGATTTCATCACCTTTGAATACTGCATGCTGGATGGTGTCAACGATACCGTCGAGCATGCCCGTGAACTGCTGCGCGTCGTGGCCGACGTGCCGTGCAAGTTCAATCTGATCCCGTTCAACCCGTTCCCGGAGTCGGGGTTGAAGCGCTCGAACAATGAGCAGATCCGCCGCTTCTCGCAAGTGCTGCTGGATGCTGGCATTGTTACCACCATCCGCAAAACGCGAGGCGACGACATCGATGCGGCTTGCGGGCAGCTCGCCGGCGAGGTCAAGGACCGCACACGCCTTGCCGAGCGCGGCAAGTTTGGCAAGATCGTCGAGATCCCCGTGGTCGGGGCCGACTCCACTCACCGCATGGGTACCGCATGAAGCGTTGGTCGACTGCTGTCAGTCTGGTCTTCACGCTGGCAGCCGCCGGGTGCGCATTGTCGCCGCCGGTCCAGACACAGACACGAGAAGTCACGACCGCCCCCGATCAAAAGGCTGACGCCGGTCGTCGGGCTGCAATCCGATTACAGCTCGCGACGCAATACTTGGAAGCCGGCCAGAATGCGACAGCGCTTGAGGAAATCAAGAACGCCATCGCAATCGATCCAAACGTGCCGAATGCGTATCACATCCGCGCGCTGGCTTACATGAACCTCGGCCAACGTGAGCAGGCTGACGAGAGTTTCCGCAGCGCTCTGGCCGCGACACCGCAAGATGGTGACCTGCTGAACAATTACGGCTGGTTCCTCTGCTCGCAAGGTGGCAAGCCGGATGAGGGTATGGCGATGCTGCGCCAGGCCATCGAGGCCCCGGCCGCCGGCAGCCCAGCCAAGCCATGGACGAATCTGGGTGTCTGCCAGATGCGTCAGGGCGATCTGGATGGCGCGGAGAAGAGTCTGACGCGTGCCACCTACATCGACGCAAACAATCC
This sequence comes from Ralstonia sp. TCR112, assembly GCF_007997035.1. Lineage (GTDB taxonomy): Bacteria > Pseudomonadota > Gammaproteobacteria > Burkholderiales > Burkholderiaceae > Ralstonia > Ralstonia edaphi. Next base: position 21,111 of record NZ_VOSS01000003.1, read on the forward strand.
GCTGACCAACCTGACATTGGCGCAGCTGTATTACAAACGCCGCGAATATTCGCGTGCCATGCCGTTTATCGAACGTGTGAACGGCCGGGGCAACCCGACGGCCGAAAGCCTGTGGCTAGGCGCTCGCATCGCACGCCGCCTCGGCGACACTTCACAGCAGAACGCATGGAGCGCGCAATTGCAGCGCCGCTTCCCCAATGCGCCCGAAGAGGCAGCATTCGAACGAGGAGCCTGGGATGACTGACCGCGACGTGGCAAGCGCTGCCGATTTCTCTCACGGCACAGCGCCTGCCTCGAATTCGTCAGCCGCATCGTCGCCGGAGCGCGACGATGCGCTGCGCGAGATTTCCGAACGCCTGCGTGCCGGCCGTGAGCGTCAGCGTCTGACGGTTGACGATCTGGCGACGCGCCTGAAGGTGGCGCCGGGCAAATTATTGGCGGTGGAATCGGCGGATGTCAGCGCGTTGCCTGACATGACGTTCACGAAGGGCCTCATCCGCGCCTATGCGCGGGCGCTGCAGGTCGATGTCGATGACCAGCTTGCGCGCCTGAACGCGCGTGCGCCGGTGACCAACATCGGCTTGCGTCCGGAGGGCGGGCTGGGTGAATCGTTCTCCGACAAGCCCAGCTTTGCAAAGCGTCGCGGCGGCAATGGCCGCTGGCTGATTGGCGTGCTGGTTGCTGTCATTGTGGCGGCCGGCGCGCTGGCCGGTATGGACCGTCTGAAGCAATGGTTCGCCACACAAACCGCAGCCACGCAGAACGCCGAATCCACTGCGAAGGAGGCGCCGACTGCGGAGCAAACCGCGCCCACGCAAGCGTCTCCTGTACCAGAGCAGGCTCCGGCGGAAACGTCGGCCGCTTCGATGCCAACACCGTTGACGCCTGTCACGCCGGCCGCTCCGACCTCGGGCGTGGTGACCGCGCCGTTGGCGCCGCCGCCTACGCTGCCGCGTTCGGACAACGGTGCTTCTCCGGCGCCCGCTGTAGCGGCTGCCAGTGCGAAGCCGGCTGTCCTCAATGTCGATGCTCCTGTCGCCTCTGCGTCGACAGAAGTCGCTAAGCCGGCTGAATCGGGCGCGGGCACGGTATCGGTGCGTTTCTCCGGTTCGTCCTGGTACGAAATCAAGGACAAGACCGGCAAGACGCTCGCCAGCGGCATCTCCAAGGAAGGCGACGCGCGCGATCTGAACGGCACACCTCCTTTCAAGGTTGTCTTCGGTAATGCGGAAGCCGTTGCATCGCTGGCCGTCGGTGGCGCACCTGTCGACCTTCAGAAGTACGCCCGCAACCGCGTGGCACGGGCTACGTTGCCCTGAACCGTTTTGTAAGTGGCGCGCGCCTGTAGGCGGCGCGCCTTGTCTGATCATGGAAATCTCCACGCCTCTCGATTGCGCTCCAGCCTTGGTGGGTCCGCTGCCGCGCCGGAACTCGCGCGCCGCGGAAATCCGCTGGGGTGACCGTGTCGTGCACGTTGGCGGCGACGCGCCAGTCTGTGTGCAGTCGATGACGAATACCGACACGTCGGACGCCATCGGCACCGCAATCCAGGTGAAGGAATTGGCGCGGGCGGGCTCGGAGTTGGTGCGTATCACAGTGGATACGCCCGCCGCCGCCGCAGCGGTGCCGGCCATCCGCGAGCAGCTCGACCGAATGGGCGTGGATGTACCGCTGGTCGGCGATTTTCATTACAACGGCCACAAGCTGCTGCAGGACTATCCGGAGTGCGCGCAGGCGCTGTCCAAGTACCGGATCAACCCCGGCAACGTCGGGCAGGGCGCCAAGCGGGACACGCAGTTCGCGCAGATGATCGAAATCGCCTGCCGCTACGACAAGCCGGTGCGTATCGGTGTGAACTGGGGCAGTCTCGATCAGGATTTGCTGGCGCGCATCATGGACGAGAATGCGCAACGCGCAACGCCGTGGGACGCTCGCGCCGTGATGGTGGAGGCGCTCATTACCTCCGCGATCCAGTCCGCGCAGAAGGCTGAAGAATTGGGCTTGCCGGGCAGCCAGATCATTTTGTCGTGCAAGGTCTCGGCGGTGCAGGACCTGATTGCTGTGTATCGCGAACTGGCGCGTCGCTGCAACTATGCGCTGCATCTGGGCCTGACGGAGGCCGGCATGGGAAGCAAGGGCATCGTCGCTTCCACGGCAGCGCTGTCGGTGTTGCTGCAAGAAGGTATCGGCGACACGATCCGCATTTCGCTGACGCCCGAGCCGGGCGCGCCGCGCGAGAAGGAAGTCATCGTTGCGCAGGAGATTCTGCAGACCATGGGTCTGCGCAATTTCACGCCGATGGTCATTGCGTGCCCTGGTTGCGGACGCACGACGAGCACGGTGTTTCAGGAACTCGCCGCGCGCATCCAGTCGTACTTGCGTGAGCAGATGCCGAAGTGGAAGACGCAGTACCCCGGCGTTGAAGAGATGAATGTGGCCGTGATGGGCTGCATCGTCAACGGCCCCGGGGAGAGCAAGCACGCCAACATTGGCATCTCGCTCCCGGGCACGGGTGAGTCGCCAGCGGCGCCGGTATTTGTTGACGGCGTGAAGGTTAAAACGCTGCGCGGCGAACGCATTACAGAAGAATTCCAGACGATCGTCGACGAATACGTGCGGACGCATTACGGCGCACAGGCCTCGGCGACAGTCTAAAAACGGCATCAGGCTTCGGGACTCGAAGTCGAAGCAGGAAACGACCGGCCGGCCCCGCATGGAGCCAAATGCGAGAGGCCGGTTTTTAACGTGACATCATGAGCGATACACAAAAACAACGCGTGCAGAAGATCGCCGGCGTCAAAGGCATGAACGACTTGTTGCCCAGCGACGCCCCGCTGTGGGAGCACTTTGACAACGCCGTGCGCAGCATGCTGCGCGCCTATGGCTACCAGCAGATCCGCACGCCGATCGTTGAGCAGACGCAATTGTTTGTGCGTGGCATCGGCGAGGTGACGGACATCGTCGAGAAGGAGATGTACACCTTCACCGATGCGTTGAACGGCGAACAACTCACCATGCGCCCGGAGGGCACCGCTGCCGCCGTGCGCGCCGTGATCGAGCACAACCTGCTGTACGACGGCCCGAAGCGCCTGTGGTACACCGGCCCGATGTTCCGCCACGAGCGTCCGCAGCGTGGTCGCTATCGCCAGTTCCATCAGGTCGGCGTGGAAGCGCTCGGCTTTGCCGGTCCTGACATCGACGCCGAAGTCATCCTGATGTGCCAGCGACTGTGGGATGACCTCGGCCTTGTCGGCCTGAAGCTGGAGTTGAACTCGCTCGGTCAGGCGGAAGAGCGCGCTGCGCACCGTGCCGATCTCATCAAATATCTGGAAGGTTTCCAGGACATTCTGGATGAGGACGGCAAGCGCCGCTTGTACACCAACCCGCTGCGTGTGCTCGACACCAAGAACCCGGCGCTGCAGGACATGGCCGCCGGCGCGCCGAAGCTCATCGACTACCTGGGCGACGAATCGCGCGCGCACTTTGAGGGTGTGCAGAAGCTGCTCAAGGCGAACAATATTCCGTTCACGATCAACCCGCGCCTGGTGCGCGGCCTGGATTACTACAACCTCACCGTCTTTGAGTGGACGACCGACAAGCTGGGCGCCCAAGGCACCGTGGCGGGCGGCGGTCGTTACGACCCGCTGATCGAGCAGATCGGCGGCAAGCCGGCCCCGGCGTGCGGCTGGGCGATGGGCGTGGAGCGCATCATCGAACTGCTGCGCGAGGAAAAGCTCGAGCCCGAAGCGCAAGGTTGCGACGTCTACATCGTCCACCAGGGCGATGAGGCGCAGGTGCAGGCATTGGTCGCCGCCGAGCGGCTCCGCGACGCCGGCCTCGACGTCATCCTTCACGCCTCGCCGGAAGGCCGCAACGGTAGTTTCAAGTCGCAGTTCAAGCGTGCTGACGCAAGTGGCGCATCCTATGCGGTTATCATTGGCGACGATGAAGTCACCCAAGGTGTTGCTCAGATCAAGCCGCTGCGTGGTGATCCGACCGCGGATGCCCAGCAGACGGTGCCGTCGGACCAACTGGTCGACCGCCTGATCGACGCCATGGTGGCTAACAACGACTGACCGCGGCAGCGCGTTCACCAGCGAACCACCGCGATTCACTTCCAATATTCAAGCTCTGCAAAGCATGGCCTACGACCTCGAAGAACAGGAACAGATAGAGAGCCTCAAGCACTGGTGGCGTGATAACGGCAACGTGATCACGTGGATTGCCATCGTGGTGCTGCTGGCCGTGGCCGGTTGGTTTGGCTGGAAGAACTGGCAGCGCAAGCAAGCGGGCGAAGCGTCCGTGCTGTACGAGCAGGTACAGAAGGCGGTTGATGGCAAGGACGCTGAAAAGATCAAGCGTGCCGCCACTGACATGGAAGACAAGTTCGGCGGCACGGCTTATGCGCAGATGACTGCTTTGGCCACGGCCAAGGCGCTGTACGAAGCCAACGATGCGGCGGGCGCCAAGGCGCAGCTGCAATGGGCGGTCGACCATGCGCGCGACGATGAATACAAGGCGCTCGCCAAGCTGCGCCTAGCTGGACTTCTGCTCGACGAGAAAGCCTACGATCAGGGCATCGCGCTAGTCTCCGGCGACGTTGCTCCGGCCTTCGCCGGCTTGTACGCCGATCGTCGCGGCGATCTGCTGGCCGCGCAGAACAAGAACGAAGACGCCCGCGCTGCCTACAAGCTGGCGTTGGAGAAGTTCGGTCCGGCTGACGCTTCGGCGCGCCAGATCGTGCAGTTCAAGCTGGATGCCCTGGGCGGCGCCTGATTGGTGCACCCTGTGCAATTCAACGCATAACAAAAGGATCCCGATTTCATGATTCACGCACTTGAGCAGGGTGGTGTCGCGCGCGGTGTTGCCAAGGCGGCACGCGTGGCAGTGCTGGCACTGGCAGCGACGGCTGTCCTTGGCGGTTGCTCGCTGTTCAGCAGCAAGAACAAGCATGAGCCGGCCAAGCTGAAGGACGTTCAGCAAGTGTTGGCCGTGCGCCAGGTGTGGAGCGTGAGCGTCGGCAAGAGCGGCCGCTACGTGATGCAGCCGACGGTGGCAGGCAACAACGTTTACGTGTCGGCCGCCGGCGGTACTGTGACCGCCCTGGATGGCGCTACTGGCCGCACCGTCTGGCAAGGCAAGGCGGATGTGGACCTGACGTCCGGCCCGGGCAGCGATGGCACGCTGACGGCGGTGGCAGGTGAGAAGGGCGCAGTCGTGGCCTTCGACGAAAAGGGCGCGCAGAAATGGAAGGTTGCCGTCAACGGTGAAGTCCTGACGGCGCCGCTGGTCGGTCAGGGGCTGGTGATCGTCCGCACGACGGATGGCCGCGTCCTGGGTCTGGACCCCGCCAACGGCGAACGCAAGTGGATCTATCAGCGTTCTCCGTCGGCGCTGAACCTGCGCAGCAGTCTGCCGATGATTTTTGCCGGCGATAACATCATCCTTGGTTTTGCCGGTGGCAAACTGGGTGCGTTGTCGGCCAGCAATGGCGCACTGCGCTGGGAGGCGGCCGTGTCGTATCCGCGTGGCGTATCGGAGATTGAGCGTCTGAACGATGTGACCGGCGCACCGTCGATCAACGGCTCTCAAGTCTGTGCGGCCAGCTTCCAGGGTCGCGTGGCGTGTTTTGATATCAGCACCGGTGCACCGCGTTGGGGCCGCGATTTCTCGTCGCCGACCGGTGTGACGCAAGATGAGGACGGGCTGTTCGCCGCCGACGAGAAGTCGATCGTCTACGGCTTTAATGCACAGAATGGCGCCGACCTGTGGAAGAACGACGCGCTGCTGTGGCGCGACCTCGGCACGCCGCTGGCCTTCGGCCGCGCGGTCATCGTCGGCGATTCCGAAGGTTGGCTGCATTTCCTGTCGCGTGACGACGGCAAGTTCGTCGCCCGCGTAAAAACCGACAGCAGCGCCATTGGCGCAGCCCCGGTGGTGGTCGGCCAGACGCTGGTTGTTCAGACCCGCGGCGGTGGCGTCTACGGCTATCTGCCAAAGTAACACTGGCCGCCTTGGCCCGAAGGGGCTGCGGCGGCACACGCATCACATCGGGGCGGCATCGCCGCCTTGACTTGCGCCCGCGTACTCCGCGGGCGTCTTGCATCTGTGTTATCAGGCATTCGGCCGTACAGATGCCAACCGCAGTTGCAGCAACCGGAATTTGCCGTGGCGCCATTCGCGTCCGGCACACAAGCATGAAACCAGTCATTGCCCTCGTAGGGCGGCCGAATGTCGGCAAATCGACCCTCTTCAATCGCCTGACGCGCTCGCGTGACGCCTTGGTCGCGGACATCCCTGGCCTGACGCGCGATCGCCACTACGGTGAAGGCCGCGTCGGCGACCGTCCGTTCATCGCCATCGATACCGGAGGCTTCGAACCCGTCGCCAAGGAAGGCATCGTTGCCGAGATGGCCAAGCAGACGCGCCAGGCCGTGGTCGAAGCCGACGTCGTCATCTTCATCGTCGACGGCCGGCTGGGGCTGGCGCCGCAGGATCGCGTGATCGCCGACTACCTGCGCAAGACCGGACGCCGCATCCTCCTTGCCGTCAACAAGGCGGAGGGCATGCGCTACACCGCCGTCGCCAGCGATTTCTACGAACTTGGCCTGGGTGATCCGGCTGCCATCTCGGCCGCCCACGGCGACGGGGTCAACGACCTTGTGGCCGAAGCCCTTGACCTGGCATTTGCCGAGCGCCCCGAGCTTGCCGAGGCAGCCGACGCGCACGATCACGGCACTCGCATCGCCATCGTCGGCCGTCCGAACGTGGGCAAGTCGACGCTGGTGAACGCGCTGATCGGCGAAGAGCGCGTGATCGCATTCGATATGCCGGGCACCACGCGCGATGCCATCTACGTGGATTTCGAGCGTAACGGCAAGCCTTACACGCTGATCGATACGGCAGGCTTGCGCAAGCGTGGCAAGGTGTTCGAGGCCATCGAGAAGTTCTCCGTCGTGAAGACGCTGCAGTCGATTGCGGACGCCAACGTGGTTGTGCTGATTCTCGACGCGCAGCAGGACATTTCCGACCAGGACGCGCATATCGCCGGCTTCATCGTCGAATCCGGCCGTGCGCTCGTGATCGGCGTGAACAAGTGGGATGGCCTGACGGGGCATGCTCGCGATCGCATCAAGCACGATATGGAGCGCAAGCTGCAGTTCCTGTCGTTCGCCAATGTGCATTACATCTCGGCCAAGGAGCGCACTGGCATTGGCGCGCTGATGAAGTCCGTGGACGCCGCCTATGCTGCCGCCATGGTCAAGCTGCCGACGCCCAAGCTCACGCGCGTGCTGATGGAAGCGGTTGAGTATCAGCAGCCGCGACGCGCAGGCGTCTCGCGCCCGAAGCTGCGCTACGCGCACCAGGGCGGTTCCAACCCGCCGATCGTGGTGATTCACGGCAATGCGCTGTCGAATATCCCCGAGACCTACCGCCGCTACCTGGAAGGGCGCTTCCGCGAGGCCTTCCAGCTGAAGGGCACGCCGCTGCGGATCGAATTTCGTACGAACAAAAACCCGTACGCCCAATCGAACGAATGAGCATCGCGCGGGCGGTGCTCTGCGGCGGGGGCGTGTGATGCTGGGGCATTCGAACGGGGGATCACCAAAAAGGCCGAGCCATTTCACATGGCGGGGTCATCGGTTTTCCGTTTGCTTTCCCTGATTTCTAAGGCTAAATTCTCGAGACATGGCGCTTGGTGTCTGCAAACCCCAGGCGCCATTGGCGTCATTTGGACGCGTCTGGCCGACTCTTTTGACGAACTTTTTTTCCGTCGCCTGCTTGAACCCGGGCTTCCTAGCCCCATAACCCACCACTAAACCTATAAATCTGGAGTGTGCCATGAGCAACAAAGGGCAATTGCTACAAGACCCGTTTCTGAATGCGCTGCGTAAGGAGCATGTGCCGGTGTCGATCTACCTCGTCAACGGTATCAAGCTGCAAGGCAACATCGAGTCGTTCGACCAATACGTTGTGCTCCTGCGTAATACCGTGACGCAGATGGTGTACAAGCATGCAATCTCCACCGTGGTGCCGGCTCGTGCCGTGAATTTCCGCGTGGACGAAGCGCCTGACGCCTGATTCTGCCTCGCTCCCGCCGCCCTCTGCGCGGCGGGACGCACCCACCCCGTTTCTCCCTTCTCTATTCCCCCGTTTGGCATCCCATCCCACCTCCAGCTCGGAGCCGACGCGCGCCATTTTGGTCGCCGTCGATTTCGGCAAGCATGATTTTCAGGAAAGTTTGAGCGAACTGGCCCTGCTGGCCTCGACGGCCGGTTCTGAGCCGGTGCGCGCCGTCACGGGCAAGCGTTCCAGGCCCGACGCCGCGCTGTTCATCGGCGCCGGCAAGGCGGAAGAGGTGAAGATCGCCGCAGACGAGGAGGATGCGGAAATCGTCATCTTCAACCACGCGCTGAGCCCGGCGCAGCAGCGTAACCTCGAGCGCTTTTTCGGTCGCCACGTGGTGGACCGGACCGGCCTCATCCTCGACATCTTCAGCCAGCGTGCGCAAAGCCACGTCGGCAAGGTGCAGGTGGAACTCGCACGCGTGCGCTATCAGGCGGCCCGTCTGGTCCGGGCGTGGAGTCACTTGGAGCGTCAGAAGGGCGGTGTCGGCCTGCGCGGCGGCCCCGGTGAACGTCAGCTCGAGCTGGATCGCCGGATGCTCGATGAGCGCGCCAAGCGTCTGTCGTCCGAGTTGGACAAACTGCAGCGTCAGCATGACACGCAGCGCCGTTCACGCAGCCGCAACGACGCTTTTTCTGTCTCGCTGGTCGGCTATACCAATGCCGGCAAATCGACGCTGTTCAATGCGCTGACGAAGGCGCGTGCGTATGCTGCCAACCAGCTGTTCGCCACGCTGGACACCACCTCGCGCCGGCTGTACCTCGAAGGGCTGGGCAATGTGGTGCTGTCGGATACGGTCGGTTTCATCCGCGATTTGCCGACGCAGCTGGTGGCGGCCTTCCGGGCCACGTTGGAAGAAACCGTGCACGCCGACGTGCTGCTGCATGTGGTGGACGCCGCCAGCACCGTCAAGCATGAACAGATGGAGCAGGTCGATCGGGTGTTGGATGAAATCAACGCCAGCGGCATCCCGCAGATTCTCGTGATGAACAAGATCGACGCGGCGGAGGAGCTGCGTGTGGCTGGCCCGCGCATCGAGCGCGACGAAACCGGCGCCGTACGGCGTGTGTTCGTTTCAGCCATCGAAGGCTCCGGGCTTGATCTGTTGCGCGAAGCGCTGGTCGAGACCGCGATTCGCCTGCGTGAGCACCCCGCGTCGCATGGCGGCGACTTCGATCCGCGCTTCGACACTCGCCGCGATTTGCCGCCGGAGCACCGTGACGAACTGTCGCAAAGCTTGCCGGGCAGCGGTTCTTCCGCCAAAGGTGACGAAGAGGGCTGATAGAATGGCCCGTTCCTTCTTCGCAGTCAGACAATCAGGACAAGCCCGACCGCTCATGCCCGAGATTTCGACCCAGTCTTCTTCCATGGCCTCGCCGCGTCCGGCGCGAGGTTTGTGGCACCGCTTGCGTGTGCTGCTTTCGCTGAACGATCCGCGCTGGGGTCGCGGCGATGACAACAATGCCGAGCGCGAAGACAAAGATGAGCCGAAGCGCCAAAGCAAGCCGCCTCAGGATGGTCCTCCGGACCTCGACGAGCTGTGGCGCGACTTCAATCGCCGTCTGAACAACCTGTTCGGCCGCAAGGACAGCGGTAACGGTAACGACGGCCCCACGCCGCTGCGTCCGGGTAACGGGCGTGGTGGCTCGGGGCTGGGCGTCGGCGTCCTGCTGGCGGTGCTGGTTGGCCTGTGGCTGGCGAGCGGTTTCTTCATCGTTCAGGAAGGCCAGACAGGCGTGATCCTGCAGTTCGGTCGCTTCAAGTATCTGGCAACGCCCGGTATCAACTGGCGCTTGCCGTACCCGATCGAGTCGCACGAAATCGTGAACCTGTCAGGCGTGCGCACGCTTGAAATCGGCCGTACGACGCAGATCAAGGACACGAACCTGAAGGACTCGTCGATGCTGACGCAGGACGAGAACATCGTCGACGTGCGTTTCTCGGTTCAGTACAACATTGCCAACCCGGTCGATTACCTGTTCTACAACCGTACGGACCGCGGCGGCGATGAAGAACTCGTGACGCAGGCGGCAGAGACTTCGGTGCGCGAGATCGTCGGCCGCAACAAGATGGATGCAGTGCTGTACGAGGGTCGCGATGCCGTTGGGCGCAATCTTGCCGAGTCGATTCAACGCATCTTGTCGGCATACAAAACCGGCATCCGAATCCTTAGCGTGAACGTACAGAGTGTGCAGCCGCCCGAGCAGGTGCAGGCGGCGTTCGACGACGTGACCAAGGCCGGTCAGGATCGCGAACGTGCCATTTCCGAAGGCCAGGCTTACGCCAACGACGTGGTGCCGCGCGCCAAGGGTACGGCCGCCCGTCTGGGTGAAGAGGCGCAAGGCTACAAGGCGCGGGTCATCGCACGTGCCGAAGGTGATGCGGCTCGCTTTGCCTCGGTGCAACGCGAATATGCGAAGGCGCCGCAGGTTACGCGCGACCGCATTTATCTGGAAACCATGCAGGACATTTACGCCAACTCGACCAAGGTCATGGTCGACCAGAGCAATGGCAGCCTGTTGTATTTGCCGCTGGACAAGCTGATCGCGCAAACGCAAGGCGACACGTCGCGTCCGGCCGCTGCGCCTGGTGCCTCAGCGCAGGACAGCGGTTCTGCGCAGAGCGTGCCGACTCCCTCCAATCCGTCACCGGCCAATGACGCAGATTCGCGCTCGCGCGAAGCACTGCGCAACCGTGACCGCGATTCGCGCTAACAGGAGGGCACTATGAATCGTCTGATTTCTGCCTTCGTGGCGCTGGTCATTGCCCTGGCGGTGTTCTCGTCGGTGGTGTTCGTGGTGGACCAGCGGCAGTACGCCGTGGTGTTTGCCTTTGGTGAAATCAAGCAGGTCATCAAGGAGCCTGGGCTGCACTTCAAGCTCCCGCCGCCGCTGCAGAACGTTGTGTTCATGGATAAGCGCCTGCAGACCATTGATGTCGCCGGCGCCGATCGTTTCATCACGGCGGAGAAGAAGAACCTGCTGGTCGACTGGTTCGTGAAGTGGCGCGTGTCGGATCCGCGTCTGTTCTACGTGAGCTTCAAAGGCGATAACCGCCTCGCGCAGGACAGCATGACGCAGAAGATCAACTCCATCGCCCGGGATGAATTTGCGCGCCGCACGGTTTCCGACGTGGTCTCGACAGATCGTGAAGCCGTGATGCAGAGCATCCTCAAGGGCGTGCAGGAGTACGGCAAGTCTGTCGGCGTGGACATCATCGACGTCCGTCTGAAGCGGGTGGATCTGCTCGCCAGCGTGACGGAATCGGTCTATCGCCGGATGGAAGCCGAGCGCAAGCGCGTGGCCAACGAGCTGCGTTCGACGGGGGCGGCAGAGGGTGAAAAGATCCGCGCCGATGCCGATCGTCAGCGCGAAGTCGTCCTGGCCGACGCCTACCGCGATGCGCAGAAAATCAAGGGTGAGGGTGATGCCCGCGCCGCTGACATTTACGCCGATGCGTTTGGCCGTGACCCGCAGTTCGCCGCGTTCTGGCGCTCCATGGAGGCGTACCGCGCATCGTTCCGCGATCGGAAGGACGTGATGGTTCTGCAGCCGAATAGCGATTTCTTCAAATACATGCGCAGCCCGAACGGCGGCAGCTCCCCGGCAGCACCGGCTGCCCAGACGGGGCGCCATCGCTAGTACAATGCGTCGCTGATCATTTGAGGCGGACAGACCCCGGCTTGCCGGGGTTTTGTTCGTTCGCCAACCGCATCCCATGGAAGAGTCACTCCCCACCGTTTTGCTGGCAGCGTGCGCGCTGGTGCTCGTGTTCGAGGGCATCCTGCCGTTCGTGGCGCCGCGGGCTTGGCGACGTGCCTTCCAGACGCTGAGCGATCTGCCAGACGAAAAGCTGCGCGTGATTGGCCTAGTGTCGATGGCGATCGGGCTGATTCTCCTGCGATTGCTGCATCGCTAGCGCCCAGCGTTTTTACGAATTTCTGCCGTACCAAGACTCCCGAGCGAGACCGCCATGCCGACCAATTGGCTGCTGCCTGAATCCATTGCTGACGTGCTGCCTTCCGAGGCGCGCAAGATAGAAGAGTTGCGTCGCCGCATGCTCGACCTGTTCCGCACCTACGGCTACGAACTGGTCATGCCGCCGATGCTGGAATACATCGAGTCGCTGCTCTCGGGCACGGGTCATGATCTGGACTTGAAGACCTTCAAGCTTGTCGACCAACTCTCTGGTCGAACCATCGGCTTGCGCGCCGACATCACGCCGCAAGTTGCCCGCATCGACGCCCACCTGCTGAACCGCGCTGGCGTGACGCGCCTGTGCTATGCAGGTTCGGTGTTGCACACGCGTCCGAGTGGATTTCACGTCACGCGCGAGCCTCTGCAAATCGGCGCTGAAATCTATGGCCACGCAGGCCTGGAAGCCGATCTGGAAATCCAGGAGTTGATGCTTGCTGCGCTGTCGGCCGCGGGTCTGGCCGATGTGCGTCTGGACCTTTGCCACGTTGGCGTGGTGGCCGCGTTGCTGGAGCAGTCGCCGGTTGCCGCGCGCATTCAGGACGATCTCTTTACCGCGCTGGCTGCCAAGGATGTCCCCGCTCTGCGCACCATCACGGCCGATCTGCCGCCGGCGCAGCGCGATGCCATCAATCTGCTGCCGGCGCTGTACGGCGGAGTCGATGTGCTCGCTCGTGCGCGTAAGCAGTTGCCCGCGCTGCCCGCCATCGGGCGTGCGCTGGACGACTTGGCAACGCTGGCCGAGCGCGCAGGTGGTGCGACCGTCAACATCGACCTTGCGGATCTGCGCGGCTATCACTACCACAGCGGAGTGATGTTCACTGCCTATGTCGCTGGTGTGCCGAATGCTGTGGCGCGCGGTGGCCGGTATGACAAGGTTGGTGAAGCTTTCGGCCGCGCTCGCCCGGCCACCGGCTTTTCCCTGGACCTACGCGAGGTTGCAGGCATTTCGCCAGTGGAAGCACGTGCCGCCGCCATTCATGCGCCGTGGTCGGGCGATGCCAAGCTACGCGAGGCGATCGCCGCGCTGCGCGCCGCGGGCGAAATCGTCATCCAGTCGCTGCCAGGCCACCCGGAAGATCTGGAGGAGTTTGCCTACGACCGCCAGCTCGTGGAAGAGAGCGGTCGCTGGATCGTCAAGCCCCGCAACGCTTCGATCTGAAGCTGTTGCATAACGTTGTGTAAATACCCGGTAATTTCAGGGAAGCCCCTGGCAACAAGGGTAGAATACGTTTTTAACCCATCTGCAAATTCAACATGTCCGCACCAGCAGTGAGCCAAGGACGCAATGTCGTCGTCATCGGCACCCAATGGGGTGACGAAGGTAAAGGGAAAATCGTCGATTGGCTGACCGATCATGCGCAAGGCGTGGTTCGTTTCCAGGGCGGACATAACGCAGGCCACACCCTCATCATCGGCGGCAAGAAGACGATTCTGCGTCTGATTCCGTCGGGCATCATGCGCGACGGCGTCGCGTGCTACATCGGCAACGGTGTCGTGCTGTCGCCTGAAGCCCTGTTCAAGGAAATCGACGAGCTGGAGTCGGCTGGTGTGCAGGTGCAGAACCGACTGCGCATTTCCGAAGCGACCAACCTGATCCTGCCTTACCACGTGGCCATCGACAAGGCGCGTGAAGCCAAGCGCGGCGCCGCCAAGATCGGAACCACAGGCCGCGGTATCGGCCCGGCGTACGAAGACAAGGTGGCCCGCCGCGCGCTGCGTGTGCAGGACCTGTTCGACCCGGCTTACTTTGCCGAGCGTCTGCGCGAGAACCTGGACTTCCACAACTTCGTCCTGACGCAGTACCTGAATCACCCGGCGCTCGATTTCCAGCAAACGCTGGACGAGATGCTGTCTTACGCCGACCGCCTCGCTCCGATGGTGACGGACGTGTCCGCCGAGCTGTTCGCCGCCAACGCCGCAGGCAAGAACCTGATGTTCGAAGGCGCGCAAGGCACGCTGCTCGATATCGACCACGGCACCTATCCGTTCGTCACGTCGAGCAACTGCGTGGCTGGCAATGCCGCTGCCGGTGCGGGCGTCGGCCCGGGTCAGTTGCATTACATCCTGGGTATCACCAAGGCCTATTGCACGCGCGTGGGTTCCGGCCCGTTCCCGAGCGAGCTCTATGATGCGGACAACCCCGCGCGCCAAGATCCCATCGGCGTGCGTCTGGCCAATGTCGGTAAGGAATTCGGGTCGGTCACGGGCCGCCCGCGCCGCACGGGTTGGCTGGATGCCGCCGCGCTGCGTCGCGCGATCCAGATCAACGGCGTGTCGGGCCTGTGCATGACCAAACTCGATGTTCTGGATGGCTTGGAAACGCTCAAGCTGTGCGTCGGTTACACGCTCGACGGCAAGCAAATCGACATCCTGCCGCGCGGCTCCGATGCCGTGGCGCGTTGCCAGCCGATCTACGAAGAATTCCCTGGCTGGAATACCTCGACCTTCGGCCTGAAGGAGTGGGACGCGTTGCCCGAAACCGCGCAGGCTTACCTGAAGCGCGTCGAAGAAGTGGCCGGTATTCCGATCGCCATGATCTCGACCGGCCCTGACCGCGACGAGACCATCCTGCTGCGTCATCCCTACAAGGACTGACGCGCTGCTCCCAGATTCGCCCGGTGCTTAGCCGGGCGAATTTGCATGGAGCGCCGTTTTCATAGAACACGATAGCGGCAACTGACGTCGCATTTACGATACGAAGAGGTACACCATGAACCAGCCGATCAACGACGACTCGCACCTGTGGGTCTCCTGGGACGACTACCACGGTCTGATTGAGCGCCTGGCGCTCATCGTGCATGAGTCGGGCTGGAAGTTTGACAAGATTCTGTGCCTGGCGCGTGGCGGCTTGCGTGTTGGCGATCAGCTTTCGCGCATCTACGACCTGCCGTTGGCCATCCTGGCGACCAGTAGCTATCGCGAGGCCGCTGGCACGCAGCAGGGCGATCTCGATATCGCGCAGTACATCACGATGACGCGTGGCGAGCTGTCGGGCCGCGTGTTGCTGGTGGACGATCTGGTCGATTCGGGCGTCACGCTGGAGCGTGTCGGGCGTCACCTGAAAGAGCGCTATCCGGCCGTGACGGACGTGCGCACCGCTGTGCTTTGGCACAAGGCATGCTCGAAGATCAAGCCGGATTATGCCGTGCAGTTTCTTGCGACCAATCCGTGGATCCATCAGCCGTTCGAGGAGTACGACACGCTGCGTCCCCACAATCTGGCAGCCTGGATCAAGCGCGGGAAGTCGCGTTCGGCCGGTAACGGCGAAACATCGGCGGCCTGACGCGTTGGTCGATTGCGTCGAGGTGTGAATGGAGTGGCGTGTGCGGCTTGCGTCGTGCGTGCCACTTCGGTAACCTGCTGTCACGGGCTGCAACATTGGCCCGAAACCCGCGTACGGATTGGCTTTGCAGGAACTGCCCAATGCGAGCTGCGCGGTTGATCGAAGCGTGGTGCGTCTTTGTGGGTGCACTAGGCTTCGAGCCCACCCAGTGCTGGGGCAGGTGAGGCCGGTGAGCCTGGCCGGGCCCTGGCGCGATAGCCAAGACACAATGCCCGTCGTCCTTCGCGGAATGTCGCGTCAGCTACTGAATAACGATAATCCGGTCGCGGAAAAGAAAAACGCGCAACTTGCGTTGCGCCGTTCCTAAACTCTGGTGCCCAGGAGAGGACTCGAACCTCCACGGAGTTACCCGCTAGTACCTGAAACTAGTGCGTCTACCAATTCCGCCACCTGGGCAGGTGTGCGTGTACCGAAGCTGTAATTATTACGGGATCCAGCGATCCTGTCAACACTCTAGAAGAAAAAATTGAATCAACCGACTTATCCGATCCCGAGCCGCGAGGAAATCCTCGGTGTGCTGCGCACGTCGGGATCTCCGCTGTCTGCCACCGACATTGCCAAGGCGCTGTCGGTCACGCGCAAGGAGCATGACGGCTTTATCAAGCGTCTGACCGCCATGGAGCGGGATGGTCAGATCGAACTCAACCGCAAAGGGCGCTACGAATTGGCGCACCAGCCCAATTTCATCGAAGGCCGCGTCATTGGCCATCGCGATGGCTTCGGCTTCTTCGTGCGCGACGACGGCGAGACCGATATCTTCCTGCCCGAGCGGGAGATGCAAAAGGCCATGCACGGCGACCGCGCCCTGGTGCGGGCCGTCGGCTACGATCGCCGTGGGCGTTCGGAGGGGCAGATCGTCGAGATCCTGCAGCGGGCCAACAAGCGTGTTATCGGCCGGTTGCTTTCTGAGAGCGGCACGCTGGTCGTGGCGCCCGAAGACAAGCGTCTGGGCCGCGACATCCTGATCGCACCGAAGGGGCAGGGCAAGGCCAAGGTCGGCCAGGTGGTGAGCGTGGAGATCCTGGAATATCCGGACCGCTACGTGCAGCCGATCGGCCGCGTGGTCGAAGTGCTGGGTGAGATCGACGACCCTGGCATGGAGATTGAAATCGCGGTGCGCAAGTACGGCGTGCCGCACGAGTTTTCCGAGCCGACGCAGCGCGAGGCAGAAGCGCTGCCCGACGTGGTGCGCGATGCCGATCTGGCGGGCCGCATCGATCTGCGCGATGTGCCGCTCGTCACCATCGACGGTGAAGATGCACGCGATTTTGACGACGCCGTCTACGCAGAGCCCGTCAAGATCGGTCGCACCAAGGGCTGGCGCCTGATCGTGGCGATTGCCGACGTGTCGCATTACGTGCGGCCCGGCCATCCGCTGGATGCAGACGCCATTGATCGTGCGACTTCGGTCTACTTCCCGCGCCGCGTGATTCCGATGCTGCCCGAGAAGCTCTCCAACGGTTTGTGCTCCCTGAACCCGGAAGTGGACCGTCTGTGCATGGTCTGCGATGCGGTGATCACGGCCAAGGGTGAGATCAAGGCTTATCAGTTCTATCCGGCGGTAATGCACTCGAAGGCGCGCCTGACCTACAACGAGGTCTGGGCGATCCTGTCGAACGTGAAGGGCCCGGAAGCGGCCAAGCGGGCGCCGCTGGTGCCGCATCTGCAGGATCTGTACGAGCTGTATCAGACGCTGCTCAAGGCGCGCCGCGAGCGTGGCGCGATCGACTTCGATACCACCGAGACGTACATCGTCTGCAACGCGCAGGGCAAGATCGAGCAGATCCTGCCGCGCACCCGCAACGACGCGCACCGGCTGATCGAAGAATGCATGCTGACGGCGAACGTCTGCGCGGCCGAGATGCTCGAGAAATACAAGCACCCAGCGCTGTACCGCGTTCATGCAGGCCCGACCGAAGAAAAGCTGCAGGCGCTGCGCGCATTCCTCAAAACCAGCGGCTTGACGCTGGGCGGCGGTGACAAGCCGCAGGCGGCCGATTACGCCGAACTGATGGAAAAGGTGGCCGCGCGCCCCGACGCGCCGATGCTGCAGACCATGCTGCTGCGCTCGATGCAGCAGGCGGTCTACAGCCCGGACAACATCGGCCACTTTGGGCTGGCGTATCCGGCGTATGCGCACTTCACCAGCCCGATCCGCCGCTACCCTGACTTGCTGGTGCATCGCTCCATCAAGGCGATCCTGAATCGCACGCGTTATGTGCCGGCGTTGGCGCCGGGCGTGCAGTTGAACAGTGCGCTATCGCCCAAGGCGCGTCGTCTGCAGGCCGAAGCCGAGAAGGGCGTGCCGGCTGCAGTCGTCAACAAGGCTAAGGTCGAAGCGATCTGGCATGAGCTTGGGGTGCATTGCTCCGCCAACGAACGCCGCGCCGACGAAGCCTCGCGCGACGTGGAAGCCTGGCTCAAGTGCTACTTCATGCGCGATAAGCTCGGCAACGAGTTCTCGGGCACCGTCAGCGCCGTCACCTCGTTTGGCATCTTCGTGCAGCTCGACGAGCTGTACGTGGAAGGCCTTGTGCACGTGACCGAGCTGGGCAGCGATTACTTCCAGTACGACGAAGCCCGCAACGAGCTGCGCGGCGAGCGCACGGGCATCCGTTATCGGTTGACCGACCGCGTGCGTGTGCAGTTGCTGCGCGTCGATCTGGATGCGCGGAAGATGGATTTCCGCCTGATCCAGGAGCCGTCGACCAAGGCGCTGCGTCCGGCCAAGGTGACGGGCGCGCCCGAAGCCACGGCCGCGCGTCAGCCTGCAGCGGCGCGCCCGCGCCGGCGGTTGGCCGCAAGAAGCCGCGCCAGCTGGCAGCATTGCTGGGCGGTACGGCCAAGCCGGAGGAGTCGTTCGACGAGACGCTGGATCGCGTCATCGAAGAGCAGCCGGTGTTCGAGCCGGGCGGCCGCGCACTGCCCCCGGGCCATCCTCACGCCAAACCTGCGCGCAAGAAGCAGGCGGCGCGAGGCACGAAACCCAAGGGTGGCGCCAAGACCGCTGCGCCGCGCAAGGCGGCGGGCAAGCCTGCGCGCAAGACCAAGGGGCGTTAAAGCCGTTAAAGCGGCCGGGGAGCGAGGGCAGACGGGTACAATCGCGCCATGTCTAAATCCAAGCTCCTCATCGGCTTTCATGCCGTTACCGCCCGACTGCGCCACGGCGCCAAGTCGATCGACGAAATCTACTTCGAGGCCAACCGCCGCGACCGCCGCATGCAGGATTTCCTGAAAGCGGCGGAAGCAGCGGGCGTGCGCCTCATTCCTGCTGACGCCGACCGTCTGCGCGGCATTGCCGGCACCGACCGCCACCAGGGCGTGGTTGCCAAGGCAGAGTCGCTGTCGCTGGCGCTCACTCTCGATGAGCTGCTCGACGGCATCGAAGGCACGCCGCTGCTGCTGGTGCTCGACGGTGTGACCGATCCGCATAACCTTGGTGCTTGTCTGCGCGTGGCGGATGCCGCAGGCGCGCACGCCGTGATCGCGCCCAAGGATCGCAGCGTTGGAATCAACACGACGGTCGCCAAGGTCGCGAGCGGTGCGGCCGAGACGGTTCCCTACATCACCGTGACCAACCTGGCGCGCACGCTGCGCGAGTTGCAGGAGCGCGGTGTGTGGGTGATCGGCACGGCTGACGAGGCCGAACAGAATCTCTACCAAGCGGACTTCAAGGGCCCCATCGCCATCGTGATGGGCGCCGAAGGCGAGGGCATGCGCCGCCTCACGCGTGAGACGTGCGACGCGCTGGTCAGCATTCCGATGGCTGGCAGCGTGGAAAGCCTGAATGTGTCGGTGGCGAGCGGCGTTTGCCTGTTCGAAGCGGTACGCCAACGCGCGGCGGCACCTGCCAAGAAGTAATGAGCATCGAACCCACAGCCGTATCCGATGCGGCTGCATTGGCCCAGGCCCACGCCTGGATCGAGGCCGCCCAGCACATCATGGTGCTGACAGGCGCGGGCGTCTCGGCTGAATCCGGTGTGCCGACGTTCCGTGATGCGCTGACTGGCCTGTGGTCGCGATTCAACCCGGAAGACATGGCCACCGAGGCCGCGTATCGCAAGCACCCGCGCATGGTGTGGGATTGGTATCAGGAGCGCCGCGAGCGCGTGCTGCAGGCGCAGCCGAACCCCGCTCATCTTGCGATTGCCGCGCTGGCCAAGCGCAAGACAGTGACGCTCGTCACGCAAAACGTCGATGGCTTGCACCAGCGCGCCGGCAGCGAAGGGGTGATCGAGCTGCACGGCAACCTGTTTGCGGACAAGTGGCTGGGTGGCTGCGGCAAATGCGATATCGCCACCGCCGAGCCGGGCAGGCCGCCGCGTTGTGCGACGTGTGGCGCGATGCTGCGCCCCGGCGTGGTGTGGTTTGGCGAGCAACTGCCGCTGGTGGCGAACTATCGCGCTGAAGAGGCGGCCAACACGTGTGACGTGTGCCTGGTGGTGGGCACGTCCGGCATGGTCTATCCGGCGGCCGGGTTGCCGGGATTGGCGAAGGACCACGGTGCCAAGGTGATCGTCGTGAATCCGGAACCGAGCGCCCTGGATGCAACGGCGGACTTGGTGATCCACCAGCCGGCGGGCGTGTGCCTGCCCGCCATGCTGGGATAAGGCCGGCTTTCTTCTTATGCCGCTGCGCGCAGCGGCTCAATCAACGCTTCCAACTTGATCGCATCGGCTGCAAACAGGCGGATGCCTTCGGCCAGTTTTTCGGTGGCCATTGCGTCTGCATTCATGTGCCAGCGGAACGATTTCTCGTCGGCGGGCAGGCGCACGATATTGGCCGCGTTGGCGTTGTCCGGAGACAGCTTGCGCTCGACCGGCGCATCGGACTGCTGCAATTGGGCGAGCAGATCCGGGCTGATCGTGAGCAGGTCGCAGCCAGCCAGTTCGACGATCTGCGAGATATTGCGGAAGCTCGCGCCCATGACCTCGGTGGGGTAGTCGAACTTCTTGTAGTAGTTGTAGATGCGCAGGACGGACTGGACGCCGGGGTCGTTCGCGCCGCCTTGGGCGACCGGATCCCAGTTCGCGCCGGCATCCTTTTTGTACCAGTCGTAGATGCGGCCGACGAACGGCGAGATGAGCTGCACGCCCGCTTCCGCGCACGCCACGGCCTGGGCCAGCGAGAACAGCAGCGTCATGTTGCAGCGGATGCCTTCTGCGCGAAGCTGGTCAGCCGCGCGGATGCCTTCCCACGTCGACGCGATCTTGATCAGCACGCGCTCGCGGGCCACGCCCCGGGCTTCGTACAGCGCAATCAAATGCTTGGCCTTTGCGACCGTCGCCTCGGTATCGAACGACAGGCGGGCGTCGACTTCGGTCGACACGCGGCCCGGGATGATCGACAGGATCTCGCAGCCAAACGCCACGAGCACGGCATCGATGATGTCCTCCACGCTGTCGCTGCGGGCGTCACGCACGGCTTGCTCCAGCAGCGGGCGGTATTCGGCTTTTTGCACGGCCTTGAGGATCAGCGACGGGTTGGTCGTTGCGTCGTGCGGTGCGTAGGCGCGCATGGCCTGGAAGTCGCCCGTGTCGGCGACGACGGTGGTGAACTGCTTGAGTTGATCGAGCTGAGTCATGAAGCGAGTCCGAAGTACGTTCCAGCGTTGCGCTGGAGGTGGAAGGATGAATCGATTGTACTCCGCAGGTTTCGCTCCGCCAGCCGGCCGCGAGCCATTCTATTGATCCGGTACACTACCGGGTTTTCCGATCCCGACCGAGTGTTTGCGATGACGCAGGATGAACTGAAGGCGCTGGTAGCGCAGGCCGCAGCAGATTACGTATTGGCCAACGTGCCCGAGGGCGCCGTGCTGGGTGTCGGCACCGGCTCGACCGCCAATCTGTTCATCGACGCCATGGCGCCGCACAAGGCACGTTTCGCCGGCGCGGTGTCCAGCTCCGAGGCTTCGACGCGCCGCCTGCAGGGCCACGGCTTCACGGTGCTCGATCTGAATGAGGTCGATGCCATCCCCGTCTACGTGGACGGGGCTGACGAGATCGACGCCTCGGGCGCCATGATCAAGGGCGGCGGCGGTGCGCTCACGCGGGAGAAGATCGTTGCCTCGGTCGCCAGCGTGTTTGTCTGCATCGCCGACGGCAGCAAGCTCGTTGAAACGATGGGTGCCTTCCCGTTGCCCGTCGAAGTGGTGCCCATGGCACGTGCGGCCGTGGCGCGCCAACTGGCTGCGCTGGGCGGTCAGCCGCGCCTGCGCATGACCAAGGAAGGCCAGATCTACAAGACCGATAACGGCAACGTGATCATCGACGTGGTGGGCCTGCGCATCGCTGATCCGAAGGGTTTGGAATCGGTGGTCAACGATATTCCGGGCGTGGTGACGGTCGGCTTGTTTGCCAAGCGCGGCGCCAACGTGCTGCTGCTCGGGACGGAAGCGGGTGTGCAGCGTCGGGATTTCTGATCGTTGTTCGCGCAGTATCCAAAAAAGCTGCTCATGCAAATGGGCAGTTTTTTTTTGTGCCCGTTTGCGGCGCGTTGAATGGGCGCTGCGCAAACAAAAAGCCGTTCAGTTTTCCGCTGAACGGCTTTTTTATGGGTAACGGCAGATCAGGCCGAAGGCGGCGGCACGTAGCCGGCGGCTTCGTCTGCACCGTCCCCAAAGAAGTACTTCTCGGTCTGCTTGAGCAGGTACTGGCGTGCGCGCGAATCGGCCATGTTCAGGCGGTTTTCGTTGATCAGCATGGTCTGATGCTTGAGCCAGCCGGCCCACGCTTCCTTCGAGACGCTTTGCCAGATTTTCTTGCCCAGTTCGCCGGGCAGCGGCGGGAAGTCGAGACCTTCGGCTTCCTTGTTGAGCTTGACGCAGTGGACCATGCGGGCCATGGGGATTCCTCTTGTGTGGCGGGAGCGCCGCTCAAGCGCGACGCAGGTGCCGCTATTGTAAAGGCCGGGCGCCGCCGGGCTTGGATTCCACGACGCGCGCCAAGGGTTTAGAGCTTCTTCATCAGCACCATCGAGCGCCGCTGCCAGTTGTACAGCTTGCGGCGGTCTTCCGGCAAATCGTCCACGCTGGCGCGCACGAAGCCGCGCTTGAGGAACCAATGCTCCGTCCGCGTGGTGAGCACGAACAGGCGCTTGAGGCCCAGCGCACGGGCGCGCACTTCGGTGTGCTTGAGCAGGCGTTCGCCGTCGCCGGTGCCCTGGCTGTCGGGGGAGACGATCAGGCACGCCATTTCGGCCATGCCGTCCTTCGGGTACGGATAAAGCGCTACGCAGCCAAAGATGATGCCGTCGTGCTCGATGACCGAGAAATTGGCGATGTCGCGCTCCAGCAGCCGGCGTTCGCGCGGCACCAGCGTGCCGTCCGCCTCGAGCGGTTCGATGAGCGAGACGATGCCGCCCACGTCGTCCAGCGTGGCGTCGCGCAGGTATTCCAGATCGGTGTGCGACACCATGGTGCCCACGCCGTCGTGCAGGAACAGTTCCAGCAGGATGCTGCCGTCCAGCGCAAACGGGATGACGTGTGCCCGGCGCACGCCACCGCGCATCGCCTTGACGATGTGCTGCAGGTAATAGGCGGTGTCGTGCGACAGGCTGCCGTCGCGCAGGCGCTCGATGGCCGTTTCCATCGACAGATCCTGCTGCAGCTTGCCCACGCGGTCCATGATGCCCGGCAGCTCCGTGATGAAGATGAGCTTGTCGGCCTTGAGCGCCGTGGCGGTGTTGGCGGCCACGTCTTCCATCGACAGGTTGAACGCCTGGCCCGTGGGCGAGAAGCCCAGCGGCGAGAGCAGCACGATCTTGCGGTTGGACAGCGAGTGCTGGATCGACTCCGCATCGATCTTGCGCACCAGCCCCGTGTGCTGGAAGTCCACGCCGTTGACGATGCCCACCGGCCGCGCCGTCACGAAATTGCCCGACACGACGGACATCCGCGCGCCGGCCATCGGCGTGTTCGGCAGGCCCTGGCTGAAGGCGGCTTCGATGTCCAGGCGCAGTTCGCCCGACGCTTCCTTGGCGGATTCCAGCGCGGCGCCGTCCGTCACGCGCACGCCATCCACGAACTGGGTTTTCACGTTGCGCAGGGCGAGCTGTTCTTCCACCTGCGGGCGCGAGCCATGCACCAGCACGATCCGCATGCCCATCGCATGCAACAGGGCGACATCGTTGACCAGGGCGCCCAGCATGCCGGCCTGGACCAATTCGCCGCCAAAACCGATCACGAACGTCTTGTCGCGGAAAGAATGGATATACGGCGCCACCTCGCGCAGCCAATCCACGAATTGCTGCTGCTCGGGTGTGGGCGGGATCGGGGCGATATCGACGGAGGCTGGCGTGTGAGCCACCAGGGAAACGCCGGGGGCAGGGGCGGAGGAACGAGCGGTCACGGGCGGAGGAGGAAAAGCGGCACGGGGCGCGGGCCGGCGCAGGAAAGATGCGCGGATTATAATCCCGCCCGATGTCAGATTCCCACGCTCAGCCGCCCCGGCCACGCCCGGCGGCGCCCTCCCAGAAATCGCCGAAAGACACGCCGCCGCCCGAGCGCAAGCCCGGCGGCAATGGTCGTCCGCAGCGCCGCCCAAAGCCCTCCGCGGAAGAGCTCGCCGCGGCGCTCGAGGCGCGCCGCGCACGTGCGAACCGTGTCCCGCCGATCACGTTTCCCGAAGCGCTGCCCGTGTCGGCCCGGCGCGACGAAATCGCCGAGGCCATCGCCGCCAACCAGGTGGTGATCGTCTCGGGCGAAACCGGCTCCGGCAAGACCACGCAGTTGCCCAAGATCTGCCTGTCGATCGGACGAGGCATTGGCGCGGGCGGCACCGGGCTGATCGGCCATACACAGCCGCGCCGGATTGCCGCGACGTCTACCGCCAAGCGCATCGCCCAGGAAATCGGCACGCCGGTGGGCGAGCACGTCGGCTTCCAGGTGCGCTTCAACGACACGCTGTCTGCGGGTGCGTCGGTCAAGCTGATGACCGACGGCATCTTGCTGGCCGAGACGCAGAACGATCCGCTGCTGCGCGCCTACGACACGATCATCATCGACGAGGCGCACGAACGCAGCCTCAACATCGACTTCCTGATCGGCTATCTCAAGCAGCTTCTGCCGCGCCGGCCCGATCTCAAGGTGATCATCACCTCGGCCACCATCGACGCGCAGCGGTTTGCCGAGCACTTTGCCGGTCCAAAGGGGCCAGCGCCGGTTATCGAAGTCAGCGGCCGGCTGTATCCGGTCGAGGTGCGCTATCGCCCGATCCAGCGCGACGAGAACGACAAGGAGCGCGATCTTTACGAGGCGCTCGTCGATGCGGTGGACGAACTGGCCCGTGAAGGCCCGGGCGACGTGCTCATCTTCTTGCCTGGCGAGCGCGAGATTCGCGAGGCGGCCGAGGCGCTGCGCAAGCACCATCCGGCACATACCGAGATCCTGCCGCTGTTTGCGCGCTTGTCCGTGCAGGAGCAGGAACGTGTGTTCCGGCCGTCCAACGCGCGTCGCATCGTGCTGGCGACCAACGTGGCCGAAACGTCGCTGACGGTGCCGGGCATTCGCTACGTGGTCGATACGGGGCTGGCGCGCGTGAAGCGTTATTCGTATCGCAACAAGGTCGAGCAACTGCAGATCGAGCCGGTATCGCAGGCGGCGGCCAACCAGCGCGCCGGTCGTTGCGGCCGGGTCGCCGATGGCGTCTGCATTCGCCTGTATGACGAGGCGGATTTCATTGCGCGGCCGCGTTTTACCGATCCGGAAATCCTCCGTTCGTCGCTGGCGGCGGTCATCCTGCGCATGAAGGCGCTGCGGCTGACGGATGTCGAGCAGTTCCCCTTCATCGAGCCGCCGCTGGGCCGCGCGATTGCCGACGGCTATCAACTGCTGCAGGAACTCGGCGCCGTCGACGATGAAAACGCGTTGACTCCGCTCGGCAAGCAGGTCGCCCGCCTGCCTCTGGACCCGCGCGTGGCCCGGATGATCCTGGCTGGCCGCGACCATCAATGCCTGCGCGAGATGCTGATCATCGCGAGCGCCTTGTCGGTGCAAGACCCGCGCGAGCGCCCGCAGGAACTGCAACAGCAGGCCGATCAGGCGCACCGGCAGTTTGCCGACGAGAAATCGGAATTCCTCGGCTGGGTAAAGCTGTGGAAGTGGTTCGAAGAGGCCATCGCGCACAAGAAATCGAACAAACAATTGCAGGACCAGTGCCGCTCCCACTTCTTGTCGCATGTACGGCTGCGTGAATGGCGCGACGTGCATTCACAGTTGCATACCACGGTGGCAGAGCAGGGCTGGAAGCTCAACGAATCCGACCCGACGTATGAGCAGTTGCACCTGGCGCTGCTGACGGGCCTGCTCGGCAATATCGGTGTCCGCATCGAGGAGGCCGACGGTAAAGGCCGCGAATACCTCGGCGCGCGCGGCATCAAGTTCTTCCTGTGGCCGGGTTCGGTCATTGCGCGCAAGGCCGGCAAGTGGGTCGTGGCAGGCGAGCTGGTCGATACCAGCCGCCTGTTCGGTCGCACGCTGGCGCGCATCGAGCCGGAATGGGTGGAAAAGGTCGGCGCGCATCTGCTGAAGGTGTCATGGAGCGATCCGCATTGGGAAAAGAAGGCTGGCCAGGTGATGGCCTTCGAGCGCGGCACGCTGTACGGTCTGCCGATCTACCAGCAGCGCCGCGTGCACTTCGGGCCGATGCAGCCGAAGGAAGCGCGCGAGATGTTCATCCGTCGTGCGCTAGTCGACGGCGAGTTCGAAACGCGCTTGCCGTTCTTCACGCACAACCAGCGCTTGGTGCGCGAGATTGAAAACCTCGAACACAAGTCGCGCCGGCAAGACGTGCTGGTGGACGACGAGCTGATCTACGCGTTCTACGACAGCCAGATTCCGGCGGACATCTACAACACCGTTTCGTTTGAGCGCTGGTATGCCGAAGCCGCCAGCGCGGGCGGCAAGAGCGGCCAGAAGCTTCTGTACCTGAATCGCGATGACCTGATGCGGCACGAGGCGGCCGGCATCACGACCGACCTGTTCCCGAAGGTGCTGCCGATTGCCGGCATCGACATGGGCCTGACGTATCACTTCGAGCCCGGCAGCCCGCGCGATGGCGTGACGCTGACCGTGCCGCTGTATGCGCTCAACCAGGTGCCCGCGCAGCGCACCGAATGGTTGGTGCCGGGCATGCTCAAGGAGAAGGTGCATCTGCTGTTGAAGAGCCTGCCGCAGAAGCTGCGCCGCCATTGCGTGCCGCTGCCGGACTACGCCGCCGGATTCGTCTCGCGCGTGCGGTTGGGCGATGGCGACCTGCTCGACCGCTTGATTGCCGACGTGCGCGAGCAGACCGGCATCGCGCTCAAGCGCGCCGACTTCAAGCTGGAGACGCTGCCCGCGCATCACTTCATGAATTTCAAGGTGATCGACGAGCATGGTCGCCAGCTCGACATGGGGCGCAATCTGGCCCAGTTGCGGGCGGAACTCGGCGGCCGCGCGCAGCAGACGTTCCAGTCGATCGCCGCGCAGGATGCCGCCGTGGCCGGCGCTCAGAACGACGGCGCCAAGCCCGGCAAGGCAGGCAAGAGCGGCAAGTCGGAAGCGCCGGCCAACGCCGCGCTGTACTCGGGCCTGACGACCTGGAATTTCGGCGAGTTGCCGGAACTGCTGGAAGTCCGCAAGGGCAACCAGACGCTGTTCGGCTATCCGGCGCTCGTCGATGCCGGCGACCACTGCGATGTGGAAGTCTTCGACGACCCGGCCGAAGCCGCGCGCATCCATCGCCTGGGCCTGCGGCGATTGTTTGCGATTCAACTGCGCGAGCCGTTGAAATACCTGGAAAAGAACATTCCGGGCCTGTCGCAGATGGCGATCCAGTTCATGAACCTCGGTACGCAGGATGAGTTGCGCGACCAGATCCTGGATGCCACGCTGGAGCGCGCCTGCCTGCAAGACCCGCTGCCGACCGATGACGCCAGCTTCGGTGCCCGCAAGGACGAAAGCCGCGCACGCCTGACGTTGTTGGCACAGGAAATTGCGCGGCTGGTCGGCGCGATCCTGGCCGAATACGCGCAACTGCCGCGCAAAATGCAGATCGCCAAGCCGTTTGCTGCGGCCACCGCCGATATCGACGCACAGCTCAGGACGTTGATGCACAAGCGCTTCATCGAGGCGACGCCGTATGCGCAGTTGCAGCACTTCCCGCGTTACCTGAAGGGCATCGCGCTGCGCATCGACAAACTCAAGGCGGACCCGGCGCGCGACACCCAGCGCATGCAGGAGATGGCGCCGCTCATCCAGCAGTACCAACGTGCCGAGAAGGCGCTGCGCGTGCAAAGGCAGGGCGGCAGCGACCCCCGCATGGAAGAGTTCCGCTGGATGCTTGAGGAACTGCGCATCGCCCTGTTTGCACAGGAGTTGCGCACGCCGGTGCCGATGTCGGTCAAGCGGCTGCAGAAGGTGTGGGAATCAATGCAGCGGTAGCTCGCCGTGCGGTGTGGGGAGCGGGGAAAGTTCCCGCTTTCTTTTTTTGATTTGTGTCAGCGGTGGCCTAAACGGCAGCGTTAGAATGGCTGGCTAAGTTGCTGAATCTTCTCGTTATGTCTGCCTTGCGCGCCTCGTTTGCCTCCCGTTGGTTTTCCACGCTGGTCCTGTCGGCCGCTGCTCTGATGGCAGCGCAGGCGGCGCGTGCTGAAGTCGTCACCGTGCTCAACTCGGGCGACGCAACCGTCTCTTTGATCGACAAGGACACCCGCAAGGTGCTCGAGACGTTCCCGATCGGCAAGGAGCCGCACCACCTGATCGCTACGCCTGACGAAAAATCGTTGATCGTCGCCAACGCCGTCGGCAACGACCTCGTTTTCCTCGATCCCGTCACAGGCAAGATTCAGCAGCGCGTGCCGCGCATCGACGATCCTTACCAGATCGGCTTCTCGCCTGACCAGAAGTGGTTCGTGACCACGGGCAACCGTCTGGACCGCATCGACATTTACCGCTGGGACGGCCATGCGCTGACCATCGCGAAGCAAATTCCAGCGGCCAAGACGCCCAGCCACATTGCCTTTACCGCCGACAGCAAGATCGCGTTCGTCACCGTGCAGGATTCCAACGAGGTGATGGCCATCGACCTGCCCACGCAGAACGTGATGTGGCGCATGACCATTGGGTCAGCGCCCGCCGGCGTGTGGGTGACGACTGACCAGAAATACCTGCTGGTCGGCATGACCGGAGCCGATTACGTCGAAGTGATCGACTGGCACACCCGCACCAGCGTGAAGCGCATCCCCACCGGCAAGGGCGCGCACAACTTCCGTGCGCTGGGCGACAAGCGCCACCTGTTCCTGTCGAACCGCGTGTCGGGCACGATCAGCATCATCGATCAGCAAACGCTGACCAAGGTGGGCGACATCACCGGCCTGCCGCCCGGCCCCGACGACATGGAGTTGACCGCCGACGGCAAGCAACTGTGGGTGACCTGCCGCTGGGCAAAGCGCGTGGCAATCGTCGACGTCGCAAGCCGCAAGGTGGTGGAAGAGATCAAGGTTGGGCGCTCGCCGCATGGTATTTACTTCCGCACGCGCGCTCCGCTGATTTGAGCGTCACGAGACGACGATGAAATCCGGCCTGTCGATGTTGCGCGCTGCAGCTGCCACGGCTGCGCTGGCGCTGTGCGCATTGGCCACGGCTGCGCCCGGTGGGGTGAATGCCGGTGCGTGCAAGGGCACCGTCTACCTGACATTCGACACCGGCAGCATGAGCCAGGCGCAGTTGATTGCCGATACGCTGCGTCGTCATCGCATTCACGCCACGTTTTTCCTGGCCAACGAGAAAACCATCCACGGCGACAGCACGTTGGATGACGGCTGGGCACCCTATTGGAAATCGCTTGCCGCCGACGGCCACGCCTTCGGCACACACACCTTTGATCACGTCTACTACAAGGGCGAGGCCGGGGCAGGCAAGGTCCGTTTCCGCCCGCAGTTTGGCGAGCAGGGCGGACGCAATGTTGTGTGGGGCGAGCCTGAATTCTGTGCAGAGCTGAAACGCAGCGCCGAGCGCTTCAAGACCATGACCGGTCAGCCGATGGACCCGCTGTGGCGGGCGCCAGGAGGTCATCTTTCGGCAACGACGGAAGGCTGGGCCAAGCAATGCGGGTTTGCCCACGTTGCCTGGGCGCCCGCCGGTTTCCTGGGCGACGAGTTGCCGTCCGAGCGTTATCCGAACGACGCTCTGTTACAGAAGGCGCTGTCCAGCCTGCGCGACGGCGATATCACCATGGCGCATCTGGGCATCTGGTCGCGCAAGGATCCGTGGGCACCGGCTGACCTGGAACCGTTGATCATCGGCCTCGAACGCAAGGGTTTCTGCTTCGCCACGCTGCGCGATCATCCGCAGTATCAAGCCTGGTTTGCTGTCCACCCGGCACACACAGCGGCACGCTGACATGTTCGACTGGATCGCCGACACCTTCACGCAAGCGCAGGACGTGCTCTTCCAGCACGTCGTGATGCCGATCACCTATGCCATCGGCCTGGGCGGTTACGTTGAAGATGCCTACCCAGGCACCGAGTGGCTGCTGATGGGGCTGGTGCAGATCGCGGTGCTGCTGCTGATCTTCCGCCCGCTCGAGCGCTGGCGTCCGGTGGAGCCGCTGCAAGACCGCAAGGCCGTGCGCGCCGACATCTTCTACACACTCTTTCACCGCCTGGGTTTCTTTCCGCTGCTGATGTTCTTTACGCTGCAGCCGCTGATTGACGAGCTCGACGGCAAGCTGCGTTTCTGGGGCTGGGCGCATCTGAACGTGGAAGACTGGTGGCCGGGCGTCACGTCCGTTGCTGTCGTCAGCTTTCTGATCTATCTGGTGCTGTTCGACCTGCTCGACTACTGGCATCACCGTCTGTCGCACAAATTCCACTGGTGGTGGAACCTGCACTCGTTGCATCACAGTCAGCAGCAGATGACGCTGTGGTCCGATGACCGCAACCACATCCTCGACGATGTGCTGCATGGTGCGGTGTTTGCCATTGCGGCGCTGGTCATCGGGGTTGAACCCTCGCAATACGTGCTGCTGGTGGCCATTTCGCAGTTACTGCAAAGCCTGCAGCACGCCAACGTGCGGTTGCATTTCGGGTGGCTCGGCGACCGGCTGCTGATTTCGCCGCGCTTCCACCGGCTGCATCACGCCATTGGGCTGGGGCATGAGGTGCCGGGCAAGCCTGGCGTGCTGGGCGGCTGCAATTTCGGCGTGCTGTTCCCGTGGTGGGACATGCTGTTCGGCACCGCCATCTTCTCGCCCGAGTACCACGCCACCGGTATCCGTGATCAACTTCCCGCGCCGGACGGGCGCTCGCGCGACTACGGCCGCGGCGTACTGCGTCAGCAGTGGCTCGGCGTGAAGCGCCTGTTCGGCCGCGCGTAAAGCCCGGGCGGGGCAGCGCCTGCGTCATGTCCGCACGCTGTGCTAGGCTGTCCGCTCCCTGATTTCCCCATTTCTGCATGAACGACCTGATTCGCTCATTTGGCCGCGCGCTGCTTTCGCAACTGCATCCGCGCATGCTGTTCCTGACGGTTCTGCCGTTCGTCGTGGCTGTGGTTGTCTGGGGCGGCGTGCTGTATTTCGGCTGGGATGCCATGAACGGCATGGCTCGCAACGCCGTGGAAGGCTGGGCCTTTATGGGCTGGATCAAGAGCGGCCTCAACGCCATTGGCATGGCAGGCTTGTGGTCGGCCATCGCGCCGCTGCTCGTGATCACCTTGCTGGTACCGGTGATTGTCGTGTCGATTCTCGTGCTGGTGAGCGTAGCGTCGGTGCCGGTGGTCATGCGTTTTCTTGATCGCAGCTATCCGCAGCTTGAGCGTCGCAAGGGCGGCTCGGTGCTGGGCAGTCTGACGCATGCACTGCTATGCACGCTGGTGGTCATCCTGGTGGCCATCGTTACGCTGCCGTTGTGGCTGATTCCGCCGTTCTTCGCGCTGATCCCCCCGCTGCTGTGGGGTTGGCTTACATACCGCTTGATGACTTACGACGCGCTGGCTGACCACGCTACCGCTGAAGAGCGCCGCGCGATCATGCAGCGCTATCGGCTGCCGCTTCTGGGTATCGGCGTAGCCGTTGGCATGCTCGGCTCGGCACCGACGCTGCTGTGGGTCTCGTCGGTGGTGACGATTGTGCTGTTCCCGATCATCGCCATCGCCGTCATCTGGCTCTATGTGCTGATCTTTGTCTTCTCGGCGCTGTGGTTCGGCCATTTCTGCTTGCGCGCGCTGACGCGTCTGCGCGCCGAAGCGCCGTCTGCGCGCATGGTCGATGTCAGCGTGATTGAGGTCACGACCATCGACCTGCCTCGCGAATAATCAAAAAAACCATCGGAACTGACATGGCTTTCGGCATGATCATCATCGGCGACGAGATCCTCTCCGGCCGCCGCGAAGACAAGCACCTGCGCAAGCTGATCGAAGTGCTCGGGGAGCGCGGCCTGACGTTGGAGTGGGCCGAGTACGTCGGCGACCAGCCTGCGCGCATCACAAACGTACTCAAGCGTACGTTTGCCAGCGATGACGTGGTGTTCTGCACTGGTGGCATCGGCGCCACGCCCGATGACCACACGCGCCAATGCGCCGCTGCCGCACTGGGCGTGCCGTTGGAGCTGCATCCGGAGGCGCGTGAGCAGATCGCGCTGCGCATCGCCGAGTCGGCCAACGGCGACCCGGTCAAGGCGGATGTCTCAACGCCCGAAAACCAGCACCGCTTCAAGATGGGCGAGTTTCCGCAGGGCGCGCGCATCATTCCGAACAGCTATAACCGCATCCCCGGTTTCTCGGTCGCGCATCACCATTTCATGCCGGGTTTTCCGGTGATGGCGTGGCCGATGATGGAGTGGGTGCTCGACACCTATTACGCCGATCAATTCCACCGCGCGCCGCGCGAGGAGCGCTCGTTCCTGGTGTTCGGCCTGCCGGAGTCGCGGCTCACGCCGCTGATGGAGCGCATCGAAGCAGAGTTCGATGGCGTGAAGGTCTTCAGCCTGCCTAGCGTGGGCGACGCGGCGCGCGGCGAGCGCTATGCCCGCTCGCACATCGACCTGGGCGTGAAGGGAGCGCCGGAAGCCGTAGCGAGCGCCTATCTGGTGCTGCGAGAGGGCGCGTTGGCGCTGGGCGGAGAAATTTTCGAGGCGGGTGCCCCCGCCGGTTCCTGACGCCGTTTTCGTTAGGCGCCGTGCCAGGGCAGACCACGGAAGCACCAGCCTTCCACGGTCTTGCGGTGGCCTTCGGTGTCTTTGGCGCCCTCGAAACCCTCCAATACATCCATCGCGATAGCGTAGCCGGCCTGCGCGGCTGCAGCCGCAGCGTGCTTGGAGCGCGCCGCGCTGCGGCACAGGAACAGCACGGGAGCATCCTTGGGCACGGCCGCTTCCAGCGCGCTGAGGAAGTTGGCATTGCGCACGCCGCCCGGATACTGATTCCACTCCACATGCACGAACTGGCCGGGCGAAACGTCGGGCGTGCCCACCCAGTCCAGTTCTGCGCGCGTGCGCACATCCACGAGGCGCGCTTGCGGGTCCGCGGCCAGCAGGGCGGCAGCTTCTTGTGGCGACAGCGCGCCGAAGTACGGCAGCTGATCAGCCTCGCGGCGAGCGGCGGCGGCTTCCAGCAGGGACTCGCGGGTGAGCGTGGTGGCGGTCATGGCGATCTGGGGAAATAGGAAACAATCATTCTAGCGCCGCCGTCATAGGGCACGGGCGAAAATCCCAAAATTGGTGCGGTCGCACCATGAATGCACTTATACGGTGCTTTATGGGTTTTTCAGCACCTATTCGGTGCGTTGACTATTCTGCCAGGACAGCTTCAGCCCTTCCTCCGGTCCGGTCGTAGCGGCGCCAGTCGGGCGGTGTGGGAGGCCTGCGCACCGTGTCAGACATGGGCTGGCGCAGCCCTGCACTGTTTGCGGGAGCGCATGCCCCTTGGCGATCGGGAATTGGCATAGTTTCTGCTAAGATTCCCGCGGTCTTTTTCGGGGGCGTCCGTTCGTGTCGGATGACCTTGCTGGAAAGAAGATGTTTCGGAGTGAGGGCGAGTTGCGGCCGATTGCGCGGCGAACCGTCACACAACCGGCTCACAATACTTTGCGTTATTGCGCTACCAGGAGAATGGCATGTCCCAAAGCATTGCAGACGTGATGAAGCTCGTGAAGGAAAACGACGTCAAGTTCGTCGATTTCCGCTTCACCGATACCAAGGGTAAGGAGCAGCACGTCTCGGTCCCCGTTTCGCACTTCGACGAAGACAAGTTCGAAAGCGGCCACGCGTTCGACGGCTCGTCGATTGCCGGCTGGAAGGGCATCGAAGCGTCGGACATGCTGCTGGTCCCGGATGCAAACACCGCACACGTCGACCCGTTCTACGAAGAACCGACCCTCGTCCTGACCTGCGACGTGGTCGAACCGTCGGACGGCAAGGGCTACGACCGCGATCCGCGCTCGATCGCCAAGCGCGCTGAAGCCTACCTGAAGAGCACCGGCCTGGGCGACACTGCCTACTTCGGTCCGGAGCCCGAATTCTTCATCTTCGACGGCGTGACCTGGAACATCGACATGCAGGGTTGCTTCGTGAAGATCAATTCCGAAGAAGCTCCGTGGTCGTCGGGCAAGGACTTCGAACACGGCAACTCGGGCCACCGTCCGGGCAAGAAGGGCGGCTACTTCCCCGTCGCCCCGATCGACACGTTCCAAGACATGCGCTCGGAAATGTGCCTGATCCTGGAATCGCTGGGCATTCCGGTCGAAGTGCACCACCACGAAGTCGCAGGCCAAGGCCAGAACGAAATCGGCACGAAGTTCAGCACGCTGGTGCAACGCGCCGACTGGACTCAACTGCAGAAGTACGTGATCCAGAACGTGGCACACACCTACGGCAAGACCGCCACGTTCATGCCGAAGCCGGTCGTGGGCGACAACGGTTCGGGCATGCACGTTCACCAGTCGATCTGGAAGGACGGCCAGAACCTGTTCGCTGGCAACGGCTACGCCGGCCTGTCGGAATTCGCTCTGTACTACATCGGCGGCATCATCAAGCACGCTCGCGCGCTGAACGCCATCACCAACCCGGGTACGAACTCGTACAAGCGTCTGGTGCCGGGCTTCGAAGCTCCGGTCAAACTGGCTTACTCGGCACGTAACCGTTCGGCTTCGATCCGTATTCCGTACGTTGCGAACCCGAAGGGCCGCCGTATCGAGACGCGCTTCCCGGATCCGCTGATGAACCCGTACCTGGGCTTCTCGGCACTGATGATGGCCGGCCTGGATGGCGTGCAGAACAAGATCCACCCGGGCGAAGCTGCCGACAAGAACCTGTACGACCTGCCGCCGGAAGAAGACGCAAAGATCCCGACCGTGTGCTCGAGCCTGGATCAGGCCCTCGAGTACCTGGACAAGGACCGCGAATTCCTGACCCGCGGTGGTGTGTTCTCCAACGCCATGCTCGACGCCTACATTGAGCTGAAGATGGAAGAAGTCACGCGCTTCCGCATGACGACGCACCCGCTCGAGTTCGAGATGTACTACTCGCTGTAATCTGCGAGCGCCCCGAGCGATGTGTCGGGGCGAAGAGACGGTTGTGAGAGGAGGGGCGGCGCAGGTCGCCCTTCCTTTTTATGAAGCGGGGTTTTGTGGCTAGAATGATCGTCCGCCGGACTCCGGCGCCCGATCGACGTATCCGCCAGGTTCCATTCATGTTCCGTCCTTCCCCACGCATCGCATCCGGACTGCTTGCCGCCGCTGCGGCGGTGTTTGCCACGCTGTCTGTGCAGGCACCCGCGTACGCCGATGACGTCTATCTGTGCACCGGTCCGAACGGCGTGCCGGAGTACCGCAACAGCGGCAATGTGAAAGGCTGCAAGAAGTTGACGCTGCCGGATGTGGTGACTGTCCCTGGCACGCGCAGCCCGCGCAGTGCAGGGGCTGCACCCGCGCCGGCGCAAAACAATGCAGGCGGTGGTTTCCCCCGCGTGGACAACGCCACGCAGAAGGCACGTGACGGTGAACGCCGCCAGGTGCTGGAAGCCGAGCTGGCAGACGAGGAGCGCAAGCTCCAGGCGTTGAAGGCCGAATACAACAACGGCCAGCCCGAGCGCCAGGGCAATGAACGTAACTATCAGAAGTATCTGGACCGCACCGCGCAGTTGAAGGGCGACATCGAACGCAGCCAGGCCAATGTCGATTCCATCCGCCGGGAGCTGGGCAATCTCAAGGACTAGATGAACCATGCGTCGACTGATCCGCAAAGCGGCACGCCGCGATGAACAGGAACAGACG
Source organism: Ralstonia sp. TCR112 (assembly GCF_007997035.1). Lineage (GTDB taxonomy): Bacteria > Pseudomonadota > Gammaproteobacteria > Burkholderiales > Burkholderiaceae > Ralstonia > Ralstonia edaphi. Next base: position 56,804 of record NZ_VOSS01000003.1, read on the forward strand.
ACGCCATCCGCGCCGTCAGCCTTCGCCACCGGCGTGGAAGTCTCCGCAGGTGCGCCCATCGACGGGCCGCCGCCGATTCCGTTTTCACATGGTGCACCGCCATCGTTCCCCGGGCTCGACGCGGTGCCCAATCCCATCCTCTTCGTCCGCCATCCGGCGCTGACGATTTTCTACGCCAATCCCGCCGCTGAAGCCGCGCTGGCCGTGTCCCGCCGTCAGTTGGTGGAGATGTCGTTGTACGAGCTGTTTGCCGATCCGTCGGAGCTGGCGGAGATGATCGCCACCGTGGCGGCTCGCCAGTTCGATGCCAAGCGGCGCGACGTGTCACTCGACCGTGTGGGCCATGAGCCGCTGCACGCGCACGCCGTGGTCGGTGCACTGGACTTTGCCCCAGGATCGGTGCTGCTTGAGCTGCTGCCGAACGAGCAGAAGATCCGCAGCGAGCGCGAGGAGCGCTTGCTGGACCTGACCTCTGCCAACAAAGAGCTGATCCGCAACCTGGCTCATGAGATCAAGAACCCGTTGGGCGGCATTCGCGGCGCGGCGCAGTTGCTGGAGTTCGAACTGCCGGAGCGCTCGCTGCGCGAGTACACGCAGGTCATCATCAAGGAATCCGACCGGCTGCAGACGCTGGTCGACCGCCTGCTCGAACCGCACCGGCATCCGCATATCGTGGGCGATGTGAACATCCACGAGGTGCTGGAGCGCGTGCGCTCCGTGGTGCTGGCGGAGTTCCCCCAGGGCCTGCGGATCGTGCGCGACTATGACGCGAGCCTGCCGGAGTTCCGAGGCGACAAGGAGCAGCTCATCCAGGCGGTGCTCAACATCGTTCATAACGCGGCACATGCGCTGGGCCCTCGCATTGCGCAGGGCGATGGCGAAATCATCTTGCGCACTCGCGTGGCACGCAAAGTTACGATTGCAAAACGTCTTTACAAGCTGGCATTGGACTTGCATGTAGTGGACAACGGTCCTGGTATCCCGGACGACATCCGCGAGCGAATCTTCTTCCCGCTGGTGTCAGGAAGGGAGGGGGGAAGTGGGCTGGGCCTGACACTCGCGCAGACGTTCGTGCAGCAGCACGACGGACTGATCGAATGCGAGAGCAGGCCAGGTCAGACGGATTTCCGCATTCTCGTGCCGCTGCACTGAGCGTCAGCTTCAACGACGCAGCGCGAGAAGGCCCAGGCGAGACGAAGTCAAGCAGACGAACCAACACATGAAGCCAATCTGGATAGTCGACGACGATCAATCCATCCGCTGGGTCCTCGAGAAGGCGCTCGCACGTGAGAGCCTGCTCTCGCGCAGCTTTACCAACGTGCGCGACGCGCTCAACGCGCTCGACGAAGAAACACCGCAAGTCCTGATTTCCGACGTCCGCATGCCGGGCGGTTCGGGGCTCGATCTGCTGCAGGCCATCAAGACCAAGCATCCCGGACTGCCGGTCATCATCATGACGGCGTATTCGGACCTGGACAGCGCCGTAGCGGCGTTCCAGGGCGGTGCGTTCGAGTACCTGGCCAAGCCGTTCGACGTGGATCGCGCGGTCGAGCTGATCCGCCGCGCGCTGGAAGAGAGCCTGCGTGAAGAGGAAATCGACGATCGCCTGAGCGATGCGCCGGAGATTCTCGGTCAGGCGCCGGCCATGCAGGATGTGTTCCGCGCGATTGGGCGGCTGTCGCAGTCGAACGTGACCGTGCTGATCACCGGGGAGTCGGGCACGGGTAAGGAACTGGTAGCGCGGGCGCTGCATAAGCACAGCCCGCGTGCGAGCGGCCCCTTCATCGCGCTGAACACGGCGGCGATTCCGAAAGACCTGCTCGAATCCGAGCTGTTCGGCCATGAGCGTGGCGCCTTTACGGGCGCGCAGACCATGCGCCGCGGGCGCTTCGAACAAGCCGAGGGCGGCACGCTGTTCCTCGACGAAATCGGCGACATGCCGTTCGATCTGCAGACGCGGCTCCTGCGCGTGCTGTCGGATGGGCATTTCTATCGCGTGGGCGGCCACAACCCGCTCAAGGCCAACGTTCGCGTCATCGCGGCGACGCACCAGAATCTTGAAACGCGCGTCAAGGACGGCCTGTTCCGCGAGGACTTGTTCCACCGCCTGAACGTGATCCGCCTGCGCTTGCCCGCGTTGCGTGAACGCCCGGAAGACATCACGCTGCTGGCGCGCCATTTCCTGCAGAAGAGCGCCAAGGAACTGGGCGTGGAGCCCAAGCGCATGTCGGACGATGCGCTAGCGCATATCGCCACGTTGCCGTTCCCCGGCAACGTGCGGCAACTGGAAAACCTCTGCAACTGGTTGACCGTGATGGCGCCGGCGCAGACCATCGAGGCCAAGGACCTGCCCGCTGACCTGGTGCGTGGCAATGCGCAGATGCTGCCGGCCATGGGCGATGCCCCGGCGCGCCCCGCCTTCATCGGCGAGCCGTCGCATGGTGGCGAACCGTATGGCGTGACGCCGTCGGTCGATACGTTGCTTTCGACGACTTCAGTAGGGGCATCCATCGCTGCAGGCTGGGAGCGCGCGCTTGCGGGCGAGGCCAAGGCCATGCTCGAGGCTGGCCAGCCCGATGTGATGGACGCGCTCACGCGTCGCTTCGAGAAGGCGATTCTGGAGGCTGCGCTTGGTGTCACGCGCGGTCGTCGTGTTGAGGCGGCAACGCGGCTGGGCATCGGCCGCAACACCATCACGCGCAAATTGCAGGAGCTGGGCTTCGACTGACGCACCGTCAGCAGGGCCAGTCCACCGAATATCGTCGAGCTTGGCGATTGGGATTGGGCGGATTTCCGATATGGGAATCCGCCTCTTTTTTTTGTGCGTGAATAGGGGTGCGCTTAGTGCAGCTTGTGCTTCAACTGGGACAGTTCTTCGTGGGCGCGCATCACGGCAGATTCCACGGACTGGTCTACCTTGCCGGTGGCGTTCTGGCAGGCCATTTTCGCGCGATCGGAATACGCTTCCAGCCTGTCGACGGCCTCGACGAAGGTCTGCTGGTCTTCAGCACCTTCCAGCCGTGAGTGGCATTGGCGGGCTTGGTCATCCAGTTGCTGGATCGATTGCTTCAGCGAGTCAGGCACGTCCTTGTGCGACGCACAGGTCCGGGCCAGTTCGGCGATGGTGCTTTCCGCATGTTCAAAACGCTGGCGCAGTTTCTCTGTTTGCATAGAGGGCTCCTGTCGGTTGCGTGAAAAGGCGTCGCGCCGCATGCACCGTTGTGAGGCCGTCACATGGTGCAAAGCGGTGCAACGCCCAATTTCGGCGCAAGCGGCGTGCCGTGTGCGGCAGACAACGCCAAACTCCAGTTCGTGTCGCGGTACGAGGATTTCGCCTCAGGCGCGCGGCGCGGGCAGGGCGAGGGATCGCGCTTCCAGGATGCGCTCGGCGACTTCGGCAAAGCCGCCGCCGCCTTCGGCCTCAGTGAGGTACGTCGGCGGTACGGGCAGCGTATCGATCACGTCCAGCACGTTGGCCACGCCCACCGAGAGCGGGAAGAATTCGAACATTGCCGCATCGTTGGCGGAGTCGCCCACGAAGACCCAGCGTTCGCGCTCGGCATGCAGGTCCAGGCCGAATGCGCGGCGCGCGAGCGACACGCTGGCGCTCAGCTTGTCGTGCTTGCCGAACCAGCCGTTGACGTGAATCGAGCTGACGGTTGCGTGCATTCCGTGCGTGCGCATGATGTCGACGATGTGCTGCACGGCGTGCTGCGGCAGCGGCGGGACTTGCTCGGCATGATCGACAGCCAGATCGGCTGCGTGCCAGGCCTGATCCGTCGCCAGCGCTGAGCCCGGCACCGCCCGCCGGATTTCCGCACCGACTTCACGGATGCGCTCGAGATTGCGTGCGCGCGTTTGCGCGTCGTCAACAAAGTCAGTGGCGAGATGCCCGCGCGAATCGACGCGCATGGCAAACGCGCCGTTTTCGCCGATCACGGCATCGACGGGCCACAACCGCGCAATGACTTCGCACCAGGCAATCGACCGGCCCGTGACCGGCACGACCTTGATGCCGGCGCGATGCAGGCGCTCCAGCGCGGAGTACGTCTGCGCGGGCAGCTTCCCCCTCGTGGTGAGGGTTCCATCCACGTCGGTGAAGACGCCTGTGATATTGCGCAGTGCATCATCCGGGAGCTGATGCAAGGGCAGCGGAACACGTCGCTCGGCGATGACCGGCGTGGTTTCAGGCGAGTCCGGAGCGGCAGGAGTGGCGGGTGGGGCGAGCATGCTGCGGGTGCAATAGAGAGTGTCTTCAATCCATTCTAACGGCCGTTGCAAGCCAAACCTTGGAGGGATTTCCCGATTTCTTTGTGACAGAAAGCCAAGTAACATCCCGCTGTCATAAAAATGACCGACCGTGCATTTACAGTCGGCGCGCCGTGGGCGGAGCGAGGGAGCCCGCCGGGTCGAAACAAGGAGAAATGATGTCGATCAAGAAGATTGCGGGGGCCGCAGCAGTACTGGCCGCGTGTACGTTTGCGCAGGGCGCGTACGCAGTGACGGAAATCCAGTGGTGGCATTCGATGGAAGGCGCCTTGAACGACAAGGTGAACGAGATCGCCACCAAGTTCAACGCCAGCCAGTCCGACTACAAGATCGTGCCGGTCTACAAGGGCCAGTACGATGAATCGCTGGCGGCGGGCATCGCGGCCTTCCGCGCCGGCAATGCACCGGCCATCCTGCAGGTGTTCGAGGTCGGTACCGCAACGATGATGAACGCCAAGGGCGCTATCGTGCCGGTCGCCAAGATCATGAAGGACGCCGGCGAGAAGTTTGACCCGAAGGCCTACGTGCCGGCCGTGGCGGGTTATTACACGTCGAACAAGGGCGAGATGCTGTCGTTCCCGTTCAACAGCTCGACGACGATCATGTATTACAACAAGGACGCCTTCAAGAAGGCCGGCCTTGACCCGAACAAGCCGCCCGCAACGTGGCAGGAAGTGGCTGTCGACGCGGCCAAGCTGAAGGCAGCGGGCGTGGCCTGCGGCTACACGACCGACTGGCAGTCGTGGGTGCATCTGGAGAGCTTCTCGGCGTGGCACAACGTGTCGTTCGCCACGGAGAACAACGGCTTTGGTGGTGCCAAGGCTCGCTTGAACTTCAATGGCCCGGTGCAGATCAAGCACATCGAGAACCTGCAGGACATGCAGAAGAAGGGCTACTTCACCTACGCCGGCCGCAAGGACGAGCCGAAGGCGAAGTTCATCGCCGGCGAGTGCGCCATGCACACGGGTTCGTCGGCAGCGCTGGCGAACATCCGCAAGAACGCCAAGTTCAGCTTCAGCCCCGCACCGCTGCCGTACGAAGCCGGCGTGCCTGGAGCCCCGCAGAACACCATCATCGGCGGCGCTTCGCTGTGGGTGATGGGCGGCCACAAGGCTGAGGAGTACAAGGGCGTGGCGAAGTTCTTCACGTTCCTGTCGCGTCCCGAAGTGCAGGCCGACTGGCACCAGTCGACGGGTTATCTGCCTGTGACGCTGGAAGCGTATGAACTGACGAAAAAGTCCGGCTACTACGACAAGAACCCGGGCGCCGATGTGGCCGTCAAGCAGATGATCGTCAAGACGACCGACAAGTCGCGCGGCATCCGTCTGGGCAACTTCCCGCAGATTCGTCAGGTGATCGACGAAGAGCTGGAATCGGTCTGGGCCGGCAAGAAGACGCCGAAGGAAGCGCTGGACACGGCTGTGTCACGCGGCAACGAGCTGCTCGTCCGCTTCGAAAAGACCGTCAAGGAATAAGCGCCGATTCAGCGCTCGTCTAAACCGCCGGCCTCGTGCGCTTGCACCGGCCGGCGGTGCGTTTTTGGAATGTCGCATGGAAAAACGCGTCGTTTTTCGATCGCGCTGGCTGCCGTATGTGCTGGTGGCCCCGCAGATCGTCATCACTCTGGTGTTCTTCTTCTGGCCGGCCGGGCAAGCGCTGTATCAGTCGCTGCTGCGCCAGGATGCTTTCGGCATCAACCTCGAATTCGTGGGGCTGGAGAACTTTCACGACCTCTTTGCTGATCCGACCTATCTCGGCTCGTTCCAGACCACAGCCGTGTTCGCCATTGGCGTCGCTCTGGTCGGTCTCGGCACTTCGCTGGCGCTGGCGTACTTTGCCGACCGTGCGCTGCGTGGCGCCACGTTCTACAAGACCCTGCTGATCTGGCCGTACGCGATTGCGCCGGCCGTTGCGGGCGTGCTGTGGAGCTTCCTCTTCAACCCCTCGCTGGGCATCGTCTCGTTCGTGATCCGCAAGTTGGGCGTGGACTGGAACTTCGTGCTCAACGGCGGGCAGGCGCTGACGCTGGTGGTCATCATCGCGGCCTGGAAGCAGATCAGCTACAACTTCCTCTTCTTCCTGGCGGGTCTGCAAAGCATTCCGAAGTCGCTGATGGAAGCGGCGGCCATTGACGGCGCCGGGCCGTGGAAGCGCTTCTGGTCGATCGTGTTCCCGCTGCTGTCGCCTACCACGTTTTTCCTGATGGTGGTGAACGTCGTGTACGCGTTCTTCGACACCTTCGCCATCATCGATTCGGTCACGCAGGGCGGGCCGTTCAAGGCGACGGAGACGCTCGTGTTCAAGGTCTACCAAGACGGCGTGCGCGGTCTCGATATCGGCGGATCGGCGGCGCAGTCGGTGATCCTCATGGGCCTGGTGATCGTGCTGACGATCGTCCAGTTCCGCTACGTCGAACGCAAAGTCCAATACTGAAAGGAGGGCAACCGCACCATGATTGAACGCCGTCCGTTCCTGGACTTCCTCACCCACGTCGTGCTGATTCTCGGTGTGATCGTCGTGGCGTTTCCGGTGTATGTCGTGTTCGTCGCGTCGTCGTTGACGGCCGAAGACGTGCTGCAGGCCCCCATGACGCTGATCCCCGGTCCGCACCTCATCGAAAACTACCGCACGGTGCTCACGTCGGGCATGGGCAATTCGGCCACGCCAGTCGGCACCATGCTCATGAACAGCCTGATCATGGCGTTGGGCATCTCGCTCGGGAAGATCGCGATTTCGATCATCTCGGCCTTCGCGATCGTCTATTTCAAGTTCCCGCTGCGCAAGACATTCTTCTGGCTCATCTTCGTCACGTTGATGCTGCCGGTGGAAGTGCGGATCCTGCCCACGTACAAGGTTGTGTCGGATCTTGGCATGCTGAACAGCTACGCGGGCCTGACGATTCCGATCATCGCGTCGGCCACGGCCACGTTCCTGTTCCGGCAGTTCTTCCTGACCATTCCCGATGAATTGGCGGAAGCCGCGCGCATCGATGGCGCGGGCCCGCTGAAGTTCTTCTGGGACGTGGTGCTGCCGCTTTCGCGCACCAGCATCGCGGCACTGTTCGTGATCCAGTTCATCTACGGCTGGAACCAGTACCTCTGGCCGCTGCTGATCACGACGGAAAAGAACATGACCCCCATCGTGCTGGGCGTGACGCAAATGATCTCCCGCTCCGGCGATTCCGCCACCGACTGGAACCTGCTGATGGCCACCGTGATGCTGGCCATGCTGCCGCCCGCGGCAATCGTGATCGGCATGCAGCGGTGGTTCGTGAAGGGCCTCGTCGAAACCGAAAAGTAAAAGAAGCAAGATGGCAAAACTTTCGCTACGCAACGTCCAGAAGCACTACGCCAACCTCCAGGTCGTGCACGGCATCGACATGGAAATCGGCGACGGGGAGTTCATCGTCATCGTCGGCCCGTCGGGCTGCGGCAAGTCCACGCTGCTGCGCATGGTGGCGGGCCTCGAACCCATTACCGGCGGCGAGGTTTGGATTGGCGACCGCGTCGTCAACGAACTCGAGCCGGCCGAGCGCGATATCGCGATGGTGTTCCAGAACTACGCCCTGTATCCGCACATGAGCGTGTTCGACAACATGGCCTACGGGCTGAAGATCCGCGGCTTGCCCAGGAGCGATATTCAAGCCCGTGTGGAGCAGGCCGCGGGCATTCTCGAACTGGGCAAGCTGCTGGATCGCAAGCCGCGCCAGCTCTCGGGCGGCCAACGCCAGCGTGTGGCCATGGGCCGCGCGATCGTGCGTGAGCCGGCCGTGTTCCTGTTCGATGAGCCGCTTTCCAACCTCGACGCCAAGCTGCGCGTGCAGATGCGCCTGGAACTGAAGGATCTGCATCGCCGTCTGCGCACCACGAGCCTGTACGTCACGCACGATCAGGTCGAAGCGATGACGCTGGCCGATCGCATGATGGTGCTCAACGGCGGCCGCGTTGAGCAGATCGGCACACCGCTTGAGGTGTATTCGCGTCCGGCCAGCACGTTCGTGGCCGGTTTCATCGGTTCGCCGCCGATGAACCTCGTGCCCGTGTCGCGCCATGCCGGCGGCGGCACGCAGATTCGGGTAGACGGCGCGAAGGAGGGCGACGCTGCCGCCACGCTCGGCCACCTGCCGATGGGTCTGCATCTGCCCGAGCGCGCGCTGATGGGTTTGCGCCCCGAGCACATCGAACCATGCTCCGCCGATCAGGCCATCGCCCTGATCGACGTGCGCGTGGTCGAGGCGCTCGGCGCGGACGCGTTCGCGTATGGCACGCTGGCCGGTCATCCGGTCGTGGTTCGTCTTGAGCCGCACGCCAGCGTAAAGGCTGGTGACAAGCTCCCGATCACCGCCTCGGCAGAACATCTGCACTGGTTCGACCCGCAAACCACGCGCCGCATCGAGGCCCTGGCATGAGCGGCGCGCGCGCTTTGCCGGCCTGGCCGTATCCGCGTGCGATTGCGCACCGCGGAGCGGGCAAGCTGGCGCCCGAGAACACGCTAGCCGCCTTCCGACATGGCGCTTCGTTCGGCTACCGCATGTTCGAGTTCGACGTGAAGCTGTCCGGTGACGGCGCATCGGTCCTGTTGCACGACGCCACGCTGGAGCGCACCACGAATGGTGCCGGCCGCCTCGACGCGCTCACGCTTGCACAGATCGCGCAACTGGACGCCGGCAGTTGGCACAGCCCTGCCTACGCCGGCGAGCCTGTGCCCACGCTGGCAGCCATCGCGCGCTACCTGCGCGCCAACAACTTCCTCGCCAATATCGAGATCAAGCCGGTGCCTGGCGCGGAGTGGCGCACGGGCGCCGCTGTCGCGCTCGACGCCCGCACGCTGTGGGCCGGCGCCGAGGTGCCGCCGCTGCTGTCGTCGTTTTCCGAAGACGCGCTGGCAGCCGCGCGCGAGGCTGCGCCGGAATTGCCTCGCGCGTTGCTGCTCGACAAACTGCCTGCGGATTGGCTCGATCGCCTGCACGCTTTGGATTGTGTTGCCCTCGACGCCAATCATCGCGAACTGACACCGGAGATCATTGACGAGGCACACGCCGCGGGGTTTCGCGTCTGCTGCTATACCGTCAACGACCTGGATCGCGCGCAGTGGCTCTGGGGCGCCGGGCTGGACGGCCTGATCACCGACTGGGTCGACCGTATTTCGCCCGCCTGAATGTGATGGAAGCATGGCTTTGACGTGGCATAACAACGGTCCTTTGTCACGTCAAAGAATCGGAATATTGCTTATAAACATGCTATGCTTCCCCTCCGTGAAGACTTAGGTCCTTCCCGCACAACTTGTCTGTAAAAGCTGTCTCGGTACCTCCTTTCTGCCTTGCGCGATCCGGTCCGACCAGGTGATTTCAGGCGATTTAGTTTGCGATCCGCTAACCGGTCAAGCCGTGTCGCGGAAGGTTGATGAACCCGCTGAACTCCGGCAGACCCGGAGAAAAGTGAGCGCCCCATGACAGAGCTGTATAAGCAGTACCTGGACACTTCGTACCTGTCCGGCGGTAACGCCGCCTACGTTGAAGATCAGTACGAAGCGTATCTTCAAGATCCCACGTCCGTTAGCGAGGCACTGCGCGCGTACTTCGATGCGCTGCAGAACGTCCCTGCCGTCGACGGTTCCAACGCCCGGGATATCCCCCACGCCCCCATCGTCACCTCGTTCGCTGAGCGCGCCAAGCATGGCCCGATCAGGACGATCGTCGCGTCTGCCGATTCCGACATGGGTCGCAAGCGCGTGGCGGCAACGCAGCTGATTGCCGCGTACCGCAACGTGGGCCTGCGTTGGGCCGATCTTGATCCGCTCAAGCGTCAGGAGCGCCCCCCGGTTCCGGATCTGGACCCGGCTTTCTACGGCTTCACCGAAGCGACCAGGACATCGTTTTCAACGCCAGCAATACGTATTTCGGCAAGGAATCGATGAGCCTGCGCGAGCTGCTCAACAACCTGCGCGAAACGTACTGCGGTTCGATCGGCGCGGAATTCATGTACATCAGCGACCAGGCACAGAAGCGCTGGTGGCAAGAGCGTCTGGAAACCATTCGCTCCAAGCCGACGTTCTCGGCTGAAAAGAAGAAGCACATCCTGGAACGCCTGACGGCCGCTGAAGGCCTCGAGCGCTTCCTGCATACGAAGTACGTCGGTCAGAAGCGTTTCTCGCTGGAAGGCGGCGAGAGCTTCATCGCGGCCATGGACGAACTGATCCAGCATTCCGGCGCCAAGGGCGTGCAGGAAATCGTGATCGGCATGGCCCACCGCGGCCGTCTGAACGTGCTGGTCAACACGCTGGGCAAGATGCCGGCGGACCTGTTTGCCGAATTCGAAGGCAAGCACGTGGACGACCTGCCGGCCGGCGACGTGAAGTACCACAAGGGCTTCTCGAGCGACGTGACGACCCCGGGTGGCCCCGTCCACCTGTCGCTGGCGTTCAACCCGTCGCACCTGGAAATTGTCAACCCGGTCGTGGAAGGCTCGGTCAAGGCACGTCAGGAGCGTCGCGGTGACAAGCACGGCGCGCAAGTGCTGGCTGTGCAGGTGCACGGCGATGCGGCCTTCGCAGGCCAGGGCGTTGTGATGGAAACGCTGAACCTCGCGCAAACGCGTGGTTACGGCACGGGCGGCACGATCCACATCGTCATCAACAACCAGATCGGTTTCACGACGTCGGACCCGCGCGACTCGCGCTCAACGCTGTATTGCACCGACGTGGTCAAGATGATCGAAGCGCCGGTCCTGCACGTCAACGGCGACGATCCGGAAGCCGTCGTGCTGGCCATGCAACTGGCCGTGGACTTCCGTACCGAGTTCCAGAAGGACATCGCGGTCGACATCATCTGCTTCCGCAAGCTCGGCCACAACGAGCAGGATACGCCGGCGATGACGCAGCCGCTGATGTACAAGAAGATCGGCACGCACCCCGGCACGCGCAAGCTCTATGCCGACAAGCTGGTCACGCAAAACACGCTGAAGGCCGAAGAGCCGGACGCCCTGGTGCAGGAATTCCGCGCCGCCATGGACGCGGGCAAGCACACGGTCGACCCGGTCCTGTCGAACTTCAAGAACAAGTTCGCAGTGGATTGGCTGCCGTTCCTGAACCGCAAGTGGACGGATGCTGCGGATACTGCTGTGCCGATGGCCGAACTCAAGCGTCTGGCCGAGCGCATCACCGCCATCCCCGATCACTTCAAGCTGCACCCGCTGGTTGAGAACGTCGTCAACAACCGCGCCAAGATGGGCAAGGGCGAGCTGCCGCTGGACTGGGGCATGGGCGAGCACCTGGCCTTCGCATCGCTGGTGGCGTCGGGCTACCCGGTGCGCATCACCGGTCAGGATGCCGGCCGTGGCACGTTCACGCACCGCCACGCCGTGCTGCACGATCAGAACCGCGAGCGTTGGGACGCCGGCAGCTACGTCCCGCTGCAGAACGTGTCGGAGAGCCAAGCTCCCTTTACGGTGATCGACTCGGTGCTGTCGGAAGAAGCCGTGATGGGCTTCGAGTACGGTTACTCGTCGGCCGAGCCGAACACCCTGGTGATCTGGGAAGCCCAGTTCGGCGACTTTGCCAACGGTGCGCAGGTCGTGATCGACCAGTTCATCTCGTCGGGCGAAGTGAAGTGGGGCCGCGCCTCGGGTCTGACGCTGATGCTGCCGCACGGCTACGAAGGTCAAGGTCCGGAGCACAGCTCGGCACGCCTGGAGCGCTACCTGCAGCTCTGCGCAGACCACAACATGCAAGTCGTGCAGCCGACCACGCCGGCACAGATCTTCCACCTGCTGCGTCGCCAGATGATCCGGATGTTCCGCAAGCCGCTGATCATCCTGACGCCGAAGTCGCTGCTGCGCAGCAAGGACGCTGTGTCGCCGCTGTCGGATCTGGCCAAGGGCCATTTCGAAACGGTGATCGCCGATACGACCGAAGATCTGAACGCCGCCAAGGTCAAGCGCGTCGTGGCCTGCTCGGGCAAGGTCTACTACGACCTGGTTAACGCCCGCAAGGAACGTGGCCTGACCGACACGGCCATCATCCGTGTGGAGCAGCTCTATCCGTTCCCGCACAAGGCGTTCGCAGCCGAGCTGAAGAAGTATCCGAACCTCGCTGAAGTGGTGTGGTGCCAGGACGAGCCGCAGAACCAGGGTGCCTGGTTCTTCGTGCAGCACTACATTCTCGAGAACATGACCGAGGGTCAGAAGCTGGGCTACGCAGGCCGTCCGGCATCGGCATCGCCGGCCGTGGGCTACTACGCAAAGCACAACGAGCAGCAGAAGGCGCTGATCGATGCCGCATTTAGCAAGCTCAAGGGCTTCGTGCTGAACAAGTAAGCGACCTCTGTACCAAGGCGGCAGCTTCGGCTGTCGCCTTGACGCATCTTCGCTCCCGAATTCCACCGTATATCGAATTAGCGCGGCTCCCGCACAAGAGGAGCACGCGCACATGAATCCAAGGAACCACCGAAATGGCTATCGTTGAAGTCAAGGTCCCGCAGTTTTCCGAGTCCGTTGAAGAAGGCACGCTGATCTCCTGGAAGAAGAAGCCGGGCGAAGCCGTGGCCCAGGACGAAATCCTGATCGAAGTCGAGACCGACAAGGTCGTGCTGGAAGTGCCGGCCCCGTCGGCTGGCGTGCTGGCTGAAGTGCTGGTGGCGGACGGCGCAACCGTGACGTCGGAACAACTGCTGGCCAAGATCGACACCGAAGGCAAGGCAGGCGCCGCTGCTCCGGCCGCTGCTGCACCGGCTCCCGCAGCTGCTGCACCGGCACCGGCTGCTGCCGCTCCGGCGGCCGCTGCAGCAGGTGGCGTGGCCATGCCGTCGGCCGCCAAGCTGATGGCTGAGAACAACCTGTCGGCTGGCCAAGTCGCTGGCACGGGCCGCGATGGCCGCATCACCAAGGGTGACGTGCTGGGTGCCGTCGCTGGTGGTGCCAAGCCGGCTGCTGCTGCCGCTCCGCAGGCCGCACGTCCGGCGCTGCAGCAAGTGGCTGCACCGGTGGACTTCGCCGCCCTGGGCGACCGCCCGGAAGAGCGCGTGCCGATGAGCCGCCTGCGTGCCCGTATCGCCGAGCGCCTGGTGCAGTCGCAATCGACCAACGCCATCCTCACCACCTTCAACGAAGTCAACATGAAGCCGGTGATGGACTTGCGCGCCAAGTTCAAGGACCAGTTCGAGAAGACCCACGGCGTGAAGCTGGGCTTCATGTCGTTCTTCGTGAAGGCGGCTGTCCACGCGCTGAAGAAGTACCCGGTCATCAACGCATCGGTTGACGGCAACGACATCGTCTACCACGGCTACTTCGACATCGGTATCGCTGTCGGCTCGCCGCGTGGCCTGGTGGTGCCCATCCTGCGCAATGCCGACCAGATGAGCCTGGCCGATATCGAGAAGAAGATTGCCGAATTCGGCCAAAAGGCCAAGGACGGCAAGCTGACGCTGGACGACCTGACTGGCGGCACGTTCTCGATCTCGAACGGCGGCACGTTCGGCTCGATGCTGTCGACCCCGATCATCAACCCGCCGCAATCGGCCATCCTTGGCGTGCACGCCACCAAGGATCGTGCCGTGGTGGAAAACGGCCAAGTCGTGGTTCGCCCGATGAACTACCTGGCTATGTCTTATGACCACCGCATCATCGACGGCCGCGAAGCCGTGCTGGGCCTGGTGGCGATGAAGGAAGCGCTGGAAGACCCGGCCCGCCTGCTGCTGGATCTGTAAACCTGCCTACGGTCCTACTGCACGCCCCGATCTTGACCTTGCGATGCCCGCCGTACCCATGTACGGCTGCCGATTCTGGCAAATTCGTCAGGCCAACCTCGGGCCGCTCGCTACGGACCGTGAACAGGTTTAAACCGACTGTTGTCGTTCCCGCCTGAGCGGGAAGACGGACTAAAGGATTTCTCCATGAGCAAAGAATTTGACGTGCTGGTGATCGGCGCCGGCCCCGGCGGTTACATCGCCGCCATCCGCGCTGGTCAGCTGGGCCTGAACGTGGCCTGCTGCGAAGACAACCCCTATGACGATCCGAAGGGCGAGCCGCGCCTGGGCGGCACCTGCCTGAACGTCGGCTGCATTCCGTCGAAGGCGCTGCTGGCCTCGTCGGAAGAGTTCGAGAACGTGAACCACCACCTGGCCGACCACGGCATCACGGTGGATGGCGTCAAGGTCGACGTGGCCAAGATGCTCAAGCGCAAGGACGACATCGTCGGCAAGATGACGAAGGGCATCGAATTCCTGTTCCGCAAGAACAAGGTGACGCTGCTCAAGGGCCACGGCAAGTTCGTCGGCAAGACCGATGCCGGCTATCAGGTCGAGATCGCAGGCAAGGCCGGCGCGGAAGTCGTGACCGCCAAGCACGTGATCATCGCCACCGGCTCGAAGGCCCGCCATCTGCCGGGCGTGAAGGTCGACAACGTGACCATTGCCGACAACGAAGGCGCACTGAAGTTTGGCGAAGTGCCGAAGAAGCTGGGCGTAATCGGCGCTGGCGTGATCGGCCTGGAGCTGGGCTCGGTGTGGCGCCGTCTGGGTGCAGAAGTGACGATCCTCGAAGCGCTGCCGAGCTTCCTCGGCGCGGCTGACGAATCGGTTGCCAAGGAAGCCAACAAGCTGCTGACCAAGCAGGGCCTGAAGATCAACGTCGGCGTGAAGGTCGGCGAGATCGAATCGTCGGCCAAGGGCGTGAAGGTCAACTACACCGACGCTGCCGGCGCTGCGCAAGTGCTGGAGTGCGACAAGCTGATCGTGTCGATCGGCCGCGTGCCGAACACCGACAACCTGGGCCTGGAAGCGATCGGCCTGGCGGCGGATCAGCGTGGCTTTATCGAAGTGGACGAGCACTGCGCGACGAAGCTGCCGAACCTGTGGGCGATCGGTGACGTGGTGCGCGGCCCGATGCTGGCGCACAAGGCAGAAGACGAAGGCGTGGCCGTGGCCGAGCGCATCGTCGGCCAGAAGCCGCACATCGACTACAACTGCATTCCGTGGGTCATCTACACCTACCCGGAAATTGCATGGGTCGGCAAGACGGAGCAGCAGCTCAAGGCCGAGGGCCGCGAGATCAAGGCTGGCCAGTTCCCGTTCATGGCGAACGGCCGCGCGCTGGGCATGGGCGCTTCCGACGGTTTCGTGAAGGTCATCGCCGATGCGAAGACCGATGAAATCCTGGGCGTGCACATCGTCGCAGCCAACGCCTCGGACCTGGTTGCCGAAGCCGTGGTGGCGATGGAGTTCAAGGCTGCAGCCGAAGACATCGGCCGCATCTGCCATCCGCACCCGTCGATGTCGGAAGTGATGCGCGAAGCTGCGCTGGCCGTCGACAAGCGTCAGCTCAATATGTAAATCGCAAGCCGCAAGGCAAGCACGATGCCCGGTGAATCCACAAGATTGCCGGGCATCGGTCCATTTGGGCCCGCAAACGGCGCCCCAAGCAGATCAAGCAGATGAACGTCCAGGAAACCTACCTACAGGAACTGAAGGCGCGCGGCTATCGGCCTGACGAAGCGCAGCAACGCGCTGTCGATCGCCTGCAGCGGTGCTACGACGAATGGGTTGCCTACAAGGCCCGTCGTTCGAATGCGCTGCGCAAGATGCTCGTGCGCCCTGATTTGCCCCGTGGCGTCTACATGTGGGGCGGGGTGGGGCGCGGCAAGTCGTTCCTGATGGATGCGTTTTATAGCTGCGTGCCGGTGGTGCGCAAGACGCGTCTGCACTTCCACGAGTTCATGCGCGAAGTGCATCGTCAACTGGAAGAACTGCGCGGCCGGGCGGATCCGCTGGACGAACTGGCGCGCCGCATCGCCAAGCGCTACCGCCTGATTTGCTTTGACGAATTCCATGTCAGCGACGTTGCCGACGCGATGATCCTGCACCGCTTGCTCGATCAGCTCTTTGCCAACGGCGTGCAGTTTGTCATGACGTCCAACTATCGGCCGGACTTGCTGTATCCGGATGGCCTGCACCGCGAGCGTGTGCTGCCGGCCATTGCGCTGCTGCAGGAGAAGCTCGACGTCCTCAACGTCGACGCAGGCGTCGATTACCGCAAGCGCGCAATGGAGCAGGTGCAGGCGTACTACACGCCGCTGGGCGCCAAGGCCAACTCGGCATTGCGCGATGCATTTGCCGCCGTGGCGGGAGTGCCGGACGAATCGCCGGTGCTGCGCATCGAGCATCGTGAGATTCGGGCAGCCCGTAAGGCCGGCGGCGTGGTGTGGTTTGACTTCGCCACGCTGTGCGGGGGGCCGCGCTCACAGAACGATTACCTGGAAATCGCCTCGCGCTTTCACACCGTCATCCTGGCCGATGTGCCGAAAATGACGCCGCGCATGGCGTCCGAGGCGCGCCGCTTCACGTGGCTGATCGACGTGTTCTACGACCACAAGGTCAAGCTGCTGATGTCGGCGGAGGTGCCGGCAGACGAGCTGTACACAGAAGGCCAGATGGCCAACGAATTCCAGCGCACCGTGTCGCGCATCGTCGAGATGCAGTCGCGCGAATACCTCGAGGCACCTCGCCGCGAGGTGGATACGTCGCTGACCTGATTTCGCCCGGCGCCGCGCCCCCGGGGCTCAGTGTGACGTCGGCGGCGGGTTGCGGTGCGACGGCGGTGCTGCGATGTCCGCAGGGTTGCGCCAAAGAAGTCCTGCGGCAGGCGCTCGGTTTTGCGGTTGACGTTGCGGAACGCGCCTTCCACCAGCATGGGCGCGACATTGCTCACATCGGTTTGCGACGCCATCGTCACGTCTTCGGTAAAGCCGCGTTCGCACAGTTCGCGGCCCGACACGGAATCGAGCAGCCACGCTTTCATCATGCCGGTCTGCGACGCCTCTCGATAGATCGCACGGGCGGCGAGGGCCTCCGGCGACAGCGCTTGCGGCAGGAACCCTGCCACGGTTTCCGACAGGTGATGCACGATCGCACCGGCCGCGAGCCAATCTTCCAGGGCCGGGCGCAGGCTGCCGTCGGCCCAGCGTTCTCCTGAGGCGACCACTGCCACGCGCCGGCCCAGCCGCGACGCGGCTTCTGCGACGGCGCGCGCGTTGCGCAGGCAACCTGCAAACGTCGGCGTCGATCCGGTCGCCAGTGCCAGCGTTGCCCCATTGGGCGAGGGCAGGACCAGACTGCTGCCGGCTGGCAACTCCCGCAGCGACGCCGGCGAGAGCGTATAGCCCGCCTGGCCGCGGTTGTACCCCGCCAGCATGGCGCCAGCGCGGCGCGCGAACGTTTCGGCGCTGGCGTCGCGCCATGGATACGGATAGATGCGTGCCCCGCGCGCCACAGCCACATCCACACAGGTGCAGAAAGACAGCACGTCCACCACGATAACGGCGTCGCAATGCGGCGCGAGCGTGGAGGCGCCGTGCTCGCCCCATTCACAGTGGATGTTGTACAGGCTGAATTCGGTTGCCATGTCGCCCCTCCTGTTTGCCCCGGTGCAGCTATTCACTATAGGCGGCCTGTTTTTTTATGGGGAGGGGAGGTTGCTGAGAGTGCGCTGAGGGTCGCATGTCCCGTCGGTTCTTATTGCCGCGGGCTTGATGCGCATCAAGGCGCGCCCGGGGATGCTGGCTAGCATCGTCTTCATAATGACGACGACATTCGCCCCCACCGATTCAACCGCGCCGGTTGCCGGCACAAGCTCGCCTATTGGCTCGAGAGGGGCTGTCGCGTCGGGCGTCGTCACTTGCTATCACTGTGCATCGCCGCTGGACGGCGCTACCGCACTCCATGCCGACATCGGCGGCAAGTCTCGGGAATTTTGCTGTGCCGGTTGCCAGGCTGTCGCGCAAACGCTGCACGCTTCCGGCATGGGGCACGTCTATGACGGCCCAATCGCCTTCGCCAAACCCATCGAAGGAGACCGCCGCGCAGAAGCCGAGGCGGTTTGGGCAACCTACGATCTGCCGGTCATGCGTGAGCGCTTTGTGCGCCCCCGCGCAGACGGCACTGAAGAACTTTCCCTGGCCATCAGCGGCATGCGCTGTGCCGCATGCGTCTGGCTGATCGAGCGGGCGCTCTCCCGTGTGCCGGGCGTGCGTGAGGCCACCGTCAATTACGCGACGGAGCGGGCGCGCATCGTCGGAGATGCCGGAGCAATGCGGCTGTCCGCGGTATTCGCCGCCATTGCCGACGTCGGATATGAAGCCTGGCCCGATCAGCCATCCGCCCGCCGCACTGCCGAGGCACGTGAGCGCCGCAGCCTGCTGATCCGCCTGGGATTGGCGATGCTCGGCATGATGCAAGTGATGATGTACGCATGGCCGGTGTACCTGCACGGCAGCGACATCCCCATGAGCCAGACACGGTTGATGCAGTGGGCGAGCCTGCTGCTGACCGTGCCGGTGGTATTGATTTCTGCGCGGCCCATTTTCGTCAACGCGTGGCGGCAGGTCAGGCACGCGCACGTCGGCATGGATGTGCCCGTGGCGCTTGGGATTGGCGCGGCGTTCATTGCCAGCGTGGTCGCCACCCTGCGCGGTCATGGTGAAACGTATTTCGATTCCGTGACGATGTTCGTCGCGTTTCTGCTGGCCGCGCGTTATCTCGAACTGCGTGCGCGGCAGAGCGCGGCTTCCGGCGCCGAAGCACTGGTCCGTCAGTTGCCAGCCACCTGCAGACGCGTCAATGGCGAAAGTGGTGCGCTCGAAACCATCCCTGTGGCCAGCTTGCAGCAGGGCGATTGCGTGGAAGTGCGCGCCGGTGAGGTGCTGCCGGCAGACGGCACCATCGAACACGGCACCACCGAGATCGACGAATCGCTTCTCTCCGGTGAAAGTGTGCCGCGCCCGCGCGACGTGGGCGCGATCGTGCTGGCAGGCAGCTACAACGTGGTCAGCGCGATTCGCGTGCGTGTGAACCGCGTAGGGGCGCAGACACGGCTTGCTGCCATCGTCGATCTGCTCGATCGCGCCCTGACGGACAAGCCGCGCATGGCCGAGCTTGCTGACCGTGTGGCCGGGCGCTTCGTGGCAGTGCTGCTCGGCTGGGCGTTGCTGACTGCGATTGCATGGTGGTGGATCGATCCGGCACGCATGTTCGCCGTCACCGTGGCGGTGCTGGTGGTGAGTTGCCCGTGTGCGCTGTCGCTGGCCACGCCGTCCGCGCTGGCTGCGGCTAGCGGTGCGCTGGCCCGGCGCGGTGTGCTGGTCACGCGGGGCCACGCCATCGAAAGCCTTGCAGCCGTAACCGATGTGCTGCTCGACAAGACCGGCACGCTCACCGAGGGGCGTTTGCGCTTGCTGAGCATCGAGACCTTCGCCGATGTCGATGCCGAGCACTGCCTCGCATTGGCATGCGCGATGGAGCAATCCGAGAACCATCCGATCGCCCAGTCGTTGCGCGCTGCGACCTCAGACGCAATGCCGTTGCCCGAGTTGGGGCGCGTGGCGAATGTGCCGGGGCAGGGCGTGTATGCCATGGCTGGGAACAGGTTGATGCGTTTGGGCACGCAGTCGTTTGCCGCGGTGCATTACGCAGATCAGCCCATTGCGTCGGTCCGTTATGGCGCCGAAGCGCCCATGGAGGAGGTGCCGCCGCCAGCCGCATGCACGTCGGTCTGGCTCGGCCGCGATGGCCAACCGCTTGCGCGCTTCACGCTGGCCGATACGCCACGTGCCGATGCACCCGCATGCCTGAGCGCGCTGCGTGCACAAGGACTGCGCTTGCACCTCGTCTCAGGGGATGCGCCTGAGACGGTGCACTGGTGGGCCAATCGCCTCGGCATCGATCACGCCGTAGGCGGAGCCAGCCCCGAAGATAAGCGCGCCTACGTGCACAAGCTGCAGGCGGACGGCGCTCGTGTGCTGGCCGTCGGCGACGGAATCAACGATGCGCCACTGCTCGCACAGGCGCAGGTGTCAATCGCCATCGGATCGGGTGCGCCGCTGGCCCAGGCCGGCGCCGACGCGATCCTCACCGAGCCGCGCCTGTACGCGATCAGCGAGGCCGTATCGATTGGCCGCCGCACGTTGCGCGTGGTGCGCCAGAACCTCGGCTGGGCCTTTGCCTACAACGCGATCAGTATTCCGCTCGCCACGCTGGGATGGCTCTCGCCACTGGCTGCGGGCATTGGCATGTCTGTGTCATCCCTGCTGGTGGCGCTCAATGCGTGGCGCTTGTCGCGCGCGGTCTAGGAGGGCTGCCATGGAAACCCTATTCCTGTTGATTCCGCTGTCGCTGATGCTGGTGGTGGCAATTGTCGGGGTGCTCTGGTGGGCCGTTGGCTCGGGACAGTACGACGATCTCAAGGCGCCTGCCGAATCGATTCTGCTCGACCCTGATACCCCTGTGCGTGACGCAGTGTCGCGGGACGGAACTACTTGACCACGTTGGCTGGGGTGCCTTGATGCACGTCAAGACCCGAATGTCGCCCCATTCTTAACATGACCCTATCAAACCAACACTCTCGGGGAGCAAGCATGCAATCGTCCAGCGCGTTGCAGCCCACCCAGACCTTCAACTACCGCGTTGTTCGCCAGTTCTCGATCATGACGATCGTCTGGGGCATCGTCGGTATGGCGGTCGGTGCGCTGATCGCGGCCCAGTTGATCTGGCCGCAACTGAATTTCGGGGTGCCCTGGCTGACCTACGGCCGGCTGCGTCCTCTACACACGAATGCCGTCATCTTTGCGTTTGGCGGTAGCGCGCTGTTTGCGACGTCTTACTACATCGTGCAGCGGACCTGCCAGGTGCGCCTGCTTTCCGACAAGCTCGCTGCCTTCACGTTCTGGGGCTGGCAGGCAGTGATCGTGGCGGCGGCCATCACGCTGCCGCTGGGCTACACAAGCTCGAAGGAATACGCCGAGCTCGAATGGCCGATCGACATCCTGATCACCGTGGTGTGGGTGGCCTATGCGATCGTCTTCTTCGGCACGATCGCCAAGCGCAAGACCCGCCACATCTACGTGGCCAACTGGTTCTTCGGCGCCTACATCATCACGATCGCGCTGCTGCATATCGTCAACAACGCTGAGCTTCCTGTGTCGCTGTTGAAGTCGTATTCGGCTTACGCGGGCGTGCAGGATGCGATGGTGCAATGGTGGTATGGCCACAACGCAGTGGGCTTCTTCCTGACCACCAGCTTCCTCGGCATGATGTATTACTTCGTGCCCAAGCAGGCCGAGCGCCCGATCTATTCGTATCGCCTGTCGATCGTGCACTTCTGGGCGTTGAACTTCACCTACATGTGGGCCGGCCCGCACCACCTGCAATACACGGCACTGCCCGACTGGGCGCAGTCGCTCGGCATGGTGTTCTCGCTGATCCTGCTGGCGCCGTCGTGGGGCGGCATGATCAACGGGATCATGACCCTCTCGGGTGCCTGGCACAAGCTGCGCACCGATCCGATCCTGAAGTTCCTGGTGGTGGCACTGTCGTTCTACGGCATGGCGACGTTCGAGGGCTCGATGATGTCCATCAAGACCGTGAATGCGCTGTCGCACTACACCGACTGGACGATCGGCCACGTGCACTCCGGTGCTCTGGGCTGGGTGGCAATGATCACCATCGGTTCGATGTACTACATGATCCCGCGCCTGTTCGGTCAACAGAAGATGTACAGCACGCGCCTGATCGAGGTGCACTTCTGGGTGGCGACCATCGGCGTGGTGCTCTACATCGCCGCCATGTGGGTTGCCGGCGTGATGCAAGGCCTGATGTGGCGTGCCACCGAGGCTGACGGCACGCTCACCTACAGCTTTGTCGAGGCAGTCAAGGCAACGTATCCGTTCTACCTGATTCGCTTGGCTGGCGGCCTGTGCTTCCTGGGCGGCATGCTGCTGATGGCATTCAACGTGTTCAAGACCATCCAGGGCAGCAAGGCAATCGATGCACCGATTCCTCAATCCGCCCAGACCCCGATGGTCGCGGCTCAGTGAGGAGGGGAACATGAGCAACCAATCCAACAAGTTTTTCTCGCACGAGACGCTGGAAAAGAACATCGGCTTCCTGATCGTGCTGACGCTGGTGGTGGTCAGCATCGCGGGGCTGGTGCAGATCGTGCCGCTGTTCTTCCAGCATTCGACCACTGAACCGGTCAACGGCATCGCACCGTATTCGCCGCTGCGGCTGGCGGGGCGCGACATCTACATCCGCGAAGGCTGCGTCGGCTGCCACTCGCAGCAAGTGCGTACGCTTCGCGCCGAAACCGAGCGCTACGGCCACTATTCGCTGGCGGGTGAATCGGTCTTCGATCATCCGTTCCTGTGGGGTTCCAAGCGCACGGGTCCGGACCTGGCGCGTGTGGGACAGCGCTACTCGGATGACTGGCATCGCATCCACCTGCGTGATCCGCGCGAGGTGGTGCCCGAGTCGAACATGCCGTCGTATGCGTGGCTGTCGAAGACGCCGCTGGACAACAGCGACATCGAAAAGAAGATGCACGTCCTGCGCCAGCTCGGTGTGCCGTACACGGATGCACAGATCGCCGGTGCGCGCGAGCAACTGGCGGGCAAGACGGAAGAGGACGCCGTGGTCGCCTATCTGCAAGGCCTCGGTGTGGAACTGCGCAACGTCCGCGACGTGGCTGTCGGGCCGGCTGCTGCACCTGCCACCGTTGCTGCCAAGGAGTGAGCCATGGCCATGCTGAGTGCAATTGCGACGGCCGTCTTTCTCGTGCTGTTCGTCTGCATTACCTGGTGGGCGTTCTCTGCGCATCGCCGCGCTGCGAATGCGGAATCGGCCATGCTGCCGTTCCTGCTGCCCGATGAGGCCGAGGTCGCCGGTGCGCGCGCAGACGCGTCGCGCCCGCATCAATAAGGACACAGAATCATGAGCGACTTCATTTCGGAGTTCTGGGGGTATTACATCGCAGCGATCGCCCTGGTCGGCATCGTGTGGTGTGTCTGGCTGCTGTTCTCCCAGCGGCGTATTCAAGTGGCACCGGGGCACAGCGCCGGTGAAGATACCGGCCACGTCTGGGACGGCGATTTGCGCGAACTGAACAATCCGCTGCCGCGCTGGTGGATGTGGATGTTCCTGCTGTCGTGCATCTTTGCGTTGGGGTATCTGATCCTTTACCCCGGTTTGGGTGCATACGGCGGTGTGCTCGGTTTCTCCACGCGTGGCGAGCTGGCCTCGCAGCGTGCGGCGGCCGAAGCGCAGGTCCGCCCGCTCTATGAGCGGTACGCCGGCATGGACATCAAGCAGATCGCCGCTGATCCGCAAGCCCATGAGATCGGCCAGCGCCTGTTCCTGAACAACTGTGCGCAGTGCCATGGCTCGGACGCTGGCGGCTCGAAGGGCTTCCCGAACCTGACCGACGGCGACTGGCTGTACGGCGGCGAGCCGGACACGATCCTGACCACCATCACCAAGGGGCGTCACGGTGTCATGCCGTCGCTGGCGGCAGTGGTGGACGGCAATCAGGCTGTCAACGTGGCCAATTACGTGCGCTCGCTGTCGGGCCTGTCTTACGACCCCATCAAGGCGGCACGCGGCGAACCGACGTTCAAGTCGGTCTGCGCGGCCTGTCACATGGCCACCGGCAAGGGCAATCAGGCCCTGGGCGCGCCCAACCTGACCGACCGCGTCTGGCTGTACGGCAGTTCGGAAGCGACCATCGTCGAGACCATCCTCAAGGGCCGTGACAACACGATGCCGGCACACGAGAACCTGCTCTCGCCGGAGAAGATCCGCATGCTGGCGGCCTATGTCTGGGGTCTGTCGAATAGCAACACGAGTCACACGCAATGAGCGACAAAGAACCAGCCTGGCGCCCCATGACGCCCGCCACTGCGGCGGCGGGCGCCGAGGATGCACCGACCGAGCAGATGCTCTATGAGGTGCGGCGCAAGATTTATCCGCGCGCCGTCACCGGCGCCTTTGCGCGTTGGCGTGTCTGGCTGGTGCTGGCCACGCAAGCCATCTTCTATGGCTTGCCGTGGTTCCAGTGGAATGGTCGCCAAGCCGTGCTGTTCGACCTGGGGGCGCGCAAGTTCTACCTCTTTGGCCTCGTGCTGTGGCCCCAGGACGTCATCTATCTGACGGTGCTGCTGGTGCTGTCGGCGCTGGCGCTGTTCCTGTTCACGGCGGTGGCAGGGCGGCTCTTCTGCGGCTATGCCTGTCCGCAGACGGTCTACACCGAAATCTTCATGTGGATCGAGCGGCATATCGAAGGCGACCGCTTTGCCCGCATCCGGCTCGACGGCGAGCGTTGGAGCCTGCGCAAGCTGCGCCTCAAGGCAGCCAAGCATTCGGCCTGGGTTTTGATCGCGCTGTGGACCGGTTTCACCTTCGTCGGCTTCTTCACGCCAATCCGCGACCTGGGCATGGAGACATGGACGCTGTCGCTCGGCCCTTGGCAGACTTTCTGGATGCTGTTCTACGCATTCGCGACTTGGGGCAACGCCGGGTTCATGCGCGAGCAGGTGTGCCGCTACATGTGCCCGTACGCTCGTTTCCAGAGCGTGATGGTCGACCCCGACACCTACGTCGTTACGTATGACACCCAGCGCGGCGAGCCGCGCGGCAGCCGTTCGCGCAATGCCGATTTCGAAGCGCAAGGTCTGGGTTCTTGCGTCGACTGCAGTATCTGTGTACAGGTCTGCCCGACCGGCATCGACATCCGCCAGGGGCTGCAATACGAATGCATTGGTTGCGGCGCCTGCATTGACGCCTGCGATCAGGTCATGGACAAGATGCGCTACCCGCGCGGTCTGATCCGCTATACGTCGGAACGGGCGATGCGCGATCGGCTCAGTTCGAAGGAAGCCCGTCGGCATCTGCTGCGCCCGCGCGTGCTCATCTACACCGGCATCATGCTGGTGCTCATCACAGGGTTCATCGTGGCGTTGGCCATGCGCCAGCCCCTCAAGGTTGACGTGATTCGCGATCGTGGTGCGCTGGCCCGTGAAGTGGACGGCGGCAAGATCGAGAACGTTTATCGCCTGCAGCTGATGAACGCCTCCGAGCATCCCATACGCGTGACGATCACCGCCGAGGGCATGCCGGAACTCGACGTGCAGGGCGGTCAGGGCGAATCCACCACACTGGAGCTCCCGCCAGCGGCCAACCGCTTGCTGCCAGTGCGCGTGCGCCGGCCCGCAGATGATGCTGCTCCGGGCTCGCACAAAATCCGTTTCGTCATCCATGCAGACAGTGGTAGCGACAGCCTCGTACTGCGCGAACCCTCGAGCTTCATCGTGCCGCGCTGATGCGGCATCCCCAACAGGAGGCAACGATGCACGCAACGCAATCTTCCGCACAGGCCCGTCCGTGGTGGCGCGAGCCATGGCCGTGGCTGCTGATGGCAGGGCCGTTCGTCGCCATGATCGGCTGTGGCGTCACCATCTGGTTGGCGATGTCGCATCCCGATGCCGTCATTCACGATAACGTCGTGCGGCGCGGTTTGGTCGTCGAAAAGACGATCGCCTCGCCCATGCATGCCATTCATGCGGAGGCCCGATGAAGCGTCGACTGCTGATGTGGATACTGTGGCCGGCATTTCTGTCGGCCGCGCTGGCTGAGCTTGTGGTTTTTGCGGTGGTCGATCCCGCCGATCTGCGCTTCTTCGGCGAGCAGATCACGGTGTCGGCCCAGGCGGTCTACACCGTGTCGTTCTTTGTATTCTGGTTGCTCTGCGGATTGTCGAGCGCGCTGACGCTCTATGTGTCGCCGGGCATCGGCAAACTGGAAGCGCATGAACACCCGCTCGTTTGAGCGGGCGCCATAAGAGGCGGCTTAGGCGGCCTGACCGCTCATGACCTGGCGCAGGCCCGCCAGGTCGATCAGCTTGACGTGGCGTTGGCGGATCTGAATAAGACCCGCTTCGGCAAAGCGCGAGAACAGGCGGCTGACGGTTTCGAGCTTCAACCCTAGATAGCTGCCCAGTTCTTCGCGGCTCATGCGCAGCACAAATTCGGTCGACGAATAGCCGCGCTGGGCAGAGCGCTTCGAGAGATTGAGCAGGAACGCGGCGAGACGCTCTTCCGCACGCATGGAACCGAGCGTGAGCAGCATCAGATGATCCTGCGAAATTTCCTTGCTCATGATGCGCAGGAACTGATGCTGCAGCGAAGGCAGCCGGCGTGACAGCTGTTGCAGCTCGTCGTAGCGCACCACGCAGACCTCGGTGTCTTCGAGCGCGGTGGCGTCCGACACGTGGCGCATATCGCCAATCCCGTCGAGCCCGACGATTTCACCCGGCAGATGGAACCCCGTGATCTGGTGTCGACCGTCTTCCAGCGTCAGATGGGTTTTGAGCGTGCCGAAACGAATACCGTACACCGCTTCCAGCGGCTCACCCAGGGAGTAGAGCGATTGCCCCTTCTTAATGCGGATGCGCTCGCCGACCAAATCGTCCATCTTGCGCACATCGTCCGAGTTCATTCCCACCGGCAGGCAGATCTGCCCGAGTACACAGGTGGAACAACGCGAGGCTTGGTCGGTAAGTGCGATTCGAGTGAGCACGGGTGGGGGCGACTGAATTTCGAGAAAGTGAAATGAGTAATTCTTGTGGCGCAACTCAGCCTTATTATAACGGTGACCTCCTTGTCCTCGGACATTTCCGATGCGGCAAAACGCGGCAATTACGCTTAGTTCGCAACAGTAAAACGAAAACTTTGGCCCATATCAAAAGAGCGTCAGAAAGATGAGTGCCGCCGCGCTGCTGAGCGTTTTCCTGATTGCGTTGCTGGGCGGTGTGCATTGTCTGGCAATGTGCAGCGGTATCGCCCTCGCGGCCGAACGTGGCGCCGTGGCAGTGCGGATCGTGTCCCGTCGCCGGCTATGGTTCGAGCAGGTCGTCATGCATGCCGGCCGGCTGACCACCTATGCGCTGCTTGGCGCGATCATGGGTGCGATGGGCGCGACCGTCTGGCGCCAGCAATGGCTGCCGATTCAACGTGGCTTGTTCGCGTTTGCCAGCGCGTTGCTACTCGCCTACGGGATTTTGCTGCTCGTGCGTTCCGCCGGAGATGTGTGGCGCAGTGTATGGCTTGAGCGCTTGTTCGGCCGGTTTGCTGGAGCTCTGTCTCAAGGGGCCGCCATGCTGGGCAGCAGGCTACAACGTCAGCCGCCGTTGCTGCGCCGCTATGTCACGGGTATGGCCTGGGGGCTGGTGCCGTGCGGCATGGTCTATGGCGCATTGGCTGTGGCGTTGCTGGCAGGCAACGCCGCTTCCGGAGCCGTGGTCATGCTAGCCTTTGGGGCGGGTACGCTGCCCAACCTGCTGATGATGTCGGGCCTGGCAGGCTGGCTGCGCGGACTGTCCCGCCGGCGATGGGCGCGCGGCGCCGCCGGCGTCGCCATCGCCGGGTTCGGAATCTGGGGGTTGGCGCACGCGATCTGGCTTCCTGAGATGCTGAACGCACACGGATTCTGTCTGGTGCTGTAAGCGTTTAAAGCGCGCGCCAAATGCCATCCGGTCTGGGACGGGGACCTAGGTCATCTTCCCGGTTGCGGCGTCGCCGGAAATTGCCCTACAATCGACAACAATTCGATTCGCCAACCGCGCAAATCAACAATCCCAAGCGCGGTGCCAAGCGATGCCATCCAGCGGTAGAGTCACCCTGGACAGTCGATTCGGGCGGGCTGCCATTCTTCTCGGTAGTCGTCCGGTGCAGTATCCGTCCCCATGGCGGCGGAAGAAATTGCCCTTGTGGTGCCTGACCGGCACCGGATCAACTCGCTCCTCCGGCCCTACTTTGCGGGCACAGCCACTGCGTTTCGGTGCAGGGTCCAATTGAATTAATTGGCCTTCGCGCGCCGGGCCCGGGTGGGCAAACAGCATTCAGAAATGCCGCGTGCTTCGCGGCGGGACGACAAACCTCAAGCGTGACGGCGACTGGCCGCGCGCGAGCAATGACGAGCCGCTCAACCCGATGAATACCCAAGAGGCGAAGATCGTCCTCGAGACCGCGCTGATCTGCGCGCAGGACCCGTTGCGAGTCAATGACTTGCGCAAGCTGTTCGATGAGGATGTTTCCGCAGATACCATCCGTGTGCTGCTCGAAGAGCTGCGCCAGGACTGGCTCAATCGCGGTGTCGAACTGGTTGCGCTGGCCTCCGGCTGGCGTTTGCAGAGCCGCCCCGAGATGCGTGTGTATCTCGATCGCCTGCACCCGGAAAAGCCGCCCAAGTACTCGCGCGCCGTGATGGAGACGCTGGCGATCATCGCGTATCGCCAGCCCGTTACGCGCGGTGACATCGAAGACATTCGCGGCGTGACGGTCAACACGCAGGTCATCAAGCAGATCGAAGACCGCGGCTGGATCGAAGTCATTGGTCATCGTGACGTGCCGGGCCGCCCGGCGCTGTATGCGACGACCAAGCAGTTTCTCGACGACCTCGGCCTGCGCTCGCTCGATGAACTGCCGCCGTTGGAAGATGCCCGCGCCCAAGCGCAGGCAAGCCTGCTCGAGCAGGGCGCCATCGAATTCGAGGGCGGCGCAATTGCAGTGGAAGAGTTGACGGCGATGGTCAACGACGCGCCGGAAGGTGCCGAAAGTGCAGACGTTTCGGTGGCGGAAACCTCGGAATTGCCGGTGGCCGAGGCGCCTGTCGAGGTGGTTGCTGAAACGCCGGCGCAGTCTGAGGTGGTCGCGAGCCAGGAACCGGCCCTGGAGGCCGAATCGCAGGCGGTGAGTGCGACCGAGGTCGCGTCCGAAGACGAACACAAAACACCGGCCGAGCCGCCTGCGGCTCCTGCCAATGAACATTCATAACGCCATGTCCACCGCGCAGTCGGCGCATGGCTTGAACCCCTAGATTTGAAAGACGTTGTGAGCACCCAGTCAGACTCCATGGATACACGTATGCCGGCCGACGCCGACGCTCAGCCGCCGCGACAAGACGGCGGTGATGGGACTGAGGCCGCGCCTCGTCGCAAGGGATTGCGCCGCGGCTTGCGCAACCTGGTGGCTTCTCGCCGCCAGCAGCAGGATGGTCGCCCCGAAGGCGAAGCCGCTGATGCGGGTGGTGCAGACGCCGGCCAGCCGGCGCAACCGCGCAAGAGCCGCACCCCCCGGGCACGCAAGCCGAAAGAGGCGGCCGGTGAGTCGGCGGTGGTTACCGCAGAAGGCGTTGTGCCGACGGAGCAGGCGCCCGCCGAGGGGCAGGGCGAGCGACGTGGCCCGCGCGGCCGTTTCGGCAAGAACCGTCGCCGCCAGGGCGAAGGCCAGCCGGCAGAACGTGCCGAGCGCAGCGAGCGCACGGAAGGCGCAGCTGGCAAGAACGCCGGTGGTCGTGGCAAGCAGCAGAACCGCAACGGCAAACCGCAGGGTAAGGTCGGCGGCCAGAATCAGAATCGTGGCGGTAAGGGGTTGAAGGGCGGCAAGGGCTCGGAAGACGTCTTCCAGTATGTGATTTCCGGTGCGTATGACTCGGAGACCGACGCCGGCGGCGCGTCGCAGCCTCCCAAGACGCGCGAACTGACTTCTGACGACGACGCGCCGAAGCTGCACAAGATCCTGGCTGATGCCGGACTTGGCTCGCGCCGCGACATGGAAGACCTGATCCTGCAAGGGCGCGTCTCCGTGAATGGTCTGCCGGCCCACATCGGCCAACGCATTCTCGCGACCGACCAGGTGCGTGTGAACGGCAAGCTGATCCAGCGCAAGCTTCCAAACAAACCGCCGCGCGTGCTGCTGTATCACAAGCCGGCCGGTGAAATTGTCAGCCAGTCCGATCCGGAAGGCCGTCCGACCGTGTTCGATGCGTTGCCGCGCATGAAGACAGGCAAGTGGGTTGCCGTCGGTCGCCTCGACTTCAACACCGAAGGCCTGCTGATCTTCACGACTTCCGGCGACATCGCCAACCGTTTCATGCACCCGCGCTATGGCGTTGAGCGTGAATACGCAGTGCGTACGCTCGGCGAATTGACTGAGACTGACCGCCAGAAGCTGCTGCACGGCATCCCGCTCCAGGACGGCGAAGCCAACTTCCTGCGCTGCGTCGACGGCGGCGGCGAAGGTGTCAATCACTGGTATCACGTCGCCCTGACCGAGGGCCGGAACCGTGAAGTGCGTCGTATGTTCGAGGCGGTCAACCTGACCGTGTCGCGACTGATCCGTACGCGCTATGGCAGCTTCGTGCTGCCGCGTGGTCTCAAGCGCGGCCGTTGGCAGGAGGTGTCGGCAGAGGATGTGCGTACGCTGATGGGCACCCTGGGCATGAAGGTGCCGACGGCCAGTTCCGGTGGCGGGCAAGATCGCCAGGGCAACCGTCGCCGTGGGCCCGCGCCGGTGCTGATGGGGCCGATGTCGTCCGGTTTTGCCGGGGAAGCGAACTTCCAGTCACGCGGAATGGGTATCGAGAACGGCAATCGTGCGCAACCCGCGCAGCGCCGTCCCTCCAGCCCGCGTCAGCCCGATCCGATGCAAACGTCGATGGGCTACATCAATGTGGGCGGACCGACCACGCTGACAGCGCGCACCCGTATGGGCGAGCGTGCGAACGGTCGCGGCGGCGCGGTCGGGGGCGGTGGTATGCGTGACGGCAATCGCATGCCCGGCAACAAGCGCCCCGGAAAGAGCGGTGGTGGCATGCCGAACGGCAACAAGGCGCCGCGCGGTGGCGGCAAGCGCGGCGGTAAGCGCTGAAAAATGTGGGCGTTGTGTGCGGCAATCGTCGCAACGCCCCATTTCGTGGCAGCTGCGGGGCAATTTTTGCGTTTTGCCTCGAGGCGTATTACAATGTGAGTCTAATCAAAAGTCATCCTGTAGAAGATGGGCGAATGATATGGGCGTTGCGCCCATTTTTTTTTGCTTCGGCAGGGTGGCCATACCGGGAAATTCTTCAGGAAAAACGTGCATCTGACTGATCTGATTGAGAAAACCCTCACCGCCATGGGTTATGAACTGGTGGAAGTGGAGCGCGCGCCCGCCGGGCTGCTGCGCGTGTATATCGATCAGGCAGAGAACGGCATCGTCATTGAAGATTGCGAAAAAGTGAGCCATCAGCTCACACGCGTGTTCGAGGTTGAAAACGTCAACTACGAACGGCTGGAAGTGTCGTCGCCTGGGCTGGACCGCCCGCTGCGCACGCTGGCCGACTTCACGCGCTTCGCTGGCCTTGAGGTCAAGGTGACGCTGCGCTTGCCAGTGGGCGGGCAAAAGAATTTCACGGGAATCATTCAGGCTCCGACGGGCGAGCCGGGCCAGGAACGAATCGGCCTCGAGTTTGAGGGCAAGGAAGGCCCCGCGCTGCTGGAATTCACGCTGTCGGAACTCGACCGCGCCCGGCTGGTGCCCGTGCTGGACTTCAAAGGAAATCGAAACAAAGGGAACAAGCAATGAGCCGCGAAGTTCTGTTGCTCGTCGATGCGCTTGCGCGCGAAAAAAACGTCGACAAGGATGTGGTGTTCGGGGCGCTGGAGGCCGCATTGGCTTCTGCGACCAAGAAGCGCTTTGAAGAAGACGTGGATGTGCGCGTGGCGATCGACCGTGAGTCGGGCGAACACGAAACCTTCCGTCGCTGGCTCGTCGTTCCCGACGATGCAGGCCTGCAGGAGCCGGACAAGCAGATTCTGCTGTTCGAAGCCAAGGAGCAGAATCCTGATCTGGAAGTCGACGACTTCGTCGAAGAGCAGATTGAATCGGTCGAGTTCGGCCGCATCGGCGCGCAGGCTGCCAAGCAGGTGATCCTGCAGCGCATCCGCGATGCCGAGCGCGAGCAGATCCTGAACGACTACCTGGATCGTGGCGAGAAGGTCATGACCGGCACGATCAAGCGCGCCGACAAAAAGGGCCTGATCGTTGAAACGGGCCGTGTCGAGGCGCTGCTGGCCCGCGATCAGATGATCCCGAAGGAAAACCTGCGCACGGGCGACCGTGTCCGCGCGTACATCCTGAATGTCGACCGTACCGCACGCGGCCCGCAGATCGAGCTTTCGCGCACGTGCCCCGAGTTCCTCATCAAGCTCTTCGAAAACGAAGTGCCGGAAATGGAACAGGGCCTCCTGGAGATCAAGGCTGCCGCGCGCGATCCGGGCGTGCGTGCGAAAATCGCGGTCGTTGCACACGACAAGCGCATTGATCCGATTGGCACTTGCGTCGGTGTGCGCGGCACCCGCGTGACCGCCGTGCGTAACGAGGTTGGCGGCGAAGCCGTAGACATCGTGCTGTGGTCGGAAGACCCAGCGCAGTTTGTGATCGGTGCGCTGGCGCCGGCGCAAGTGCAATCCATCGTCGTAGACGAGGAAAAGCACAGCATGGACGTGGTGGTCGACGAGGAGAACCTCGCCGTGGCCATCGGCCGGAGCGGCCAGAACGTTCGCCTGGCGTCGGAGTTGACCGGCTGGCAGATCAACATCATGACGCCGGCAGAGTCTGCGCAGAAGCAGGCTGAAGAAAGCTCCGTCGTTCGCCAGTTGTTTATGGCGAAGCTGGACGTGGACGAAGAGGTTGCGGACATCCTGATCGAAGAGGGCTTCAGCTCGCTCGAAGAAGTGGCCTACGTGCCGCTGCAGGAAATGCTGGAAATCGAAGCGTTCGACGAAGACACCGTCAACGAGCTGCGCAACCGCGCTCGCGACGTGCTGTTGACGATGGAGCTGGCGAAGGAAGAAAAGGTCGAGAAGGTGTCGCAAGACCTGCGCGACCTCGAGGGGCTGACCCCGGAGCTGATCGGCAAGCTGGCCGAGGGGAACATCCAGACGCGTGACGACTTGGCCGAGCTGGCCGTGGACGAATTGGTCGAGATGACCGGCGTCAACGAAGAACAGGCCAAGGCGCTGATCATGAAGGCGCGTGAACACTGGTTTTCGTGAGTCGCATAAGCGTTGACCGTTTATCGCAATCCTCACTGAAACCAAGCATCGAAAGGGTTTGAATGGCAAGCACAACAGTTGCCCAACTCGCTGGCGAATTGAACCGTAGCGCATCGGCGTTGCTGGAACAATTGCAGGCCGCGGGCGTGCAAAAGGCGACGCCGGAAGACGTCATCACCGAATCGGACAAGACCCGTCTGCTCGACTATCTCAAGCGAGCACACGGCAGCGCCGAGGATGGCGCGCGCAAGAAGATCACGATCACCAAACGCGAAACCAGCGAGATCCGCCAGGCGGATGCCACGGGCAAGACGCGTACCGTGCAAGTGGAAGTCAAGAAGAAGCGCGTGCTGGTCAAGCGTGATGAGCCGAACGCGGCACAGACTGAATCGGAGGCCGCAGAGGCCGCGCCGGTGGTCGATGCCGAGGAAGTCGCGCGTCGCGAGGAAGAACAGCGCCGCCAGGCCGAATTGCTGGCCCGCCAGGAAGCCGAGCTGAAGGCACGCCAGGAAGCGATGGAGCGCGAGGAAGCCGAGCGCCGCGCACGCCAGGAAGCCGCCGAAGCCGAGCAGAAGCGTCAGGCTGAACTCGCCGCCAAGAAGGCGGAAGAGGAAGCCGTGGCTGCCCGAGCTGCCGCTGAAGCCTCGGACGAAGCCCCGCGCCGCAAGGCCGAGGAGGACGCCGCACGCCTGGCAACCGAACGCGAAGCCGCGCAGAAGGCTGCCGACGAAGCGCGCGTCGCCGCCGACAAGATCAAGGCCGAGGAAGACGCTGCGCGCAAGCGCCGCGAAGCTGCTGAAGCCGAAGCCCGCGCGATCCGCGAGATGATGAGCGCCCCGGCTCGCGTGCTGAAGACGCCTGCCGAGCGCAAGGCTGAAGAGGTCAAGAAGGCCGAGCAGTCGGGCACGCTGCACAAGCCGGTCAAGCCGGCTGGCGAAGCACGTCCGGCTGCTACTGCCAAGAAGCCGGCTGCCCCGGCTCCTGCAGCTGCTGCACCGAGTTCGCCTACCGGTGACAAGAAGGGCGGTCGTGGCAAGTCGGGCTGGCAAGACGATAACCGTACCGGCAAGCGTGGCGGCCTGAAGACGCGCGGCGACACTGGCGGCGGTGCCGACGGCTGGCGCTCCGGCTCCAAGGGCGGCCGCAATCGCCATGGCGACGACAACCGCAATGCATTCCAGGCGCCGACCGAGCCGGTCGTGCGTGAAGTGCACGTGCCGGAAACCATCTCCGTGGCCGATCTGGCGCACAAGATGTCGGTCAAGGCCGCCGAAGTCATCAAGCAGATGATGAAGCTCGGCCAGATGGTCACGATCAACCAGGTGCTGGACCAAGAGACCGCGATGATCGTGGTCGAAGAAATGGGCCACCAGGCGGTTGCGGCCAAGCTGGACGATCCGGAAGCGCTGCTGATTGGCGGCGTGGAAGAGCCGACGAACGCTGAAGCCGAAACGCGTCCGCCGGTCGTGACCGTCATGGGTCACGTCGACCACGGCAAGACCTCGCTGCTGGACTACATCCGTCGCGCCAAGGTTGCGGCGGGCGAAGCCGGCGGCATTACGCAGCACATTGGCGCGTACCACGTCGAAACCGACCGCGGCGTCATTACGTTCCTGGACACCCCGGGTCACGAGGCCTTCACGGCCATGCGTGCACGCGGTGCCAAGGCAACCGACATCGTGATTCTGGTAGTGGCCGCCGACGACGGCGTCATGCCGCAGACGAAGGAAGCCATCGCCCACGCGAAGGCAGCCGAGGTGCCCATCGTGGTGGCGATCACCAAGGTCGACAAGCCCGAAGCCAACCCCGACCGCGTCAAGCAGGAACTGGTGGCTGAGAGCGTAATTCCGGAAGAGTACGGCGGCGATGTCCCGTTCGTGCCGGTGTCCGCCAAGACCGGCGAAGGTATCGACAGCCTGCTCGAAAACGTGCTGCTGCAGGCCGAAGTGCTGGAACTGAAGGCGCCGGTCAACGCCCCGGCCAAGGGTCTGGTCGTGGAAGCGCAACTGGACAAGGGCAAGGGGCCGATCGCAACGGTGCTGGTGCAGAGCGGTACGCTCAAGCGCGGCGACGTGGTGCTCGCGGGCACGGCCTACGGCCGCGTGCGTGCCATGCTGGACGAAAACGGCAAGCCGGCGAAGGAAGCCGGTCCGTCGATTCCGGTGGAAATCCAGGGTCTGTCGGAAGTGCCGGGCGCGGCGAAGAAGTGCTGGTGCTGCCGGACGAACGCAAGGCGCGCGAAATCGCGCTGTTCCGCCAAGGCAAGTTCCGCGATGTGAAGCTGGCGCGCCAACAGGCTGCGAAGCTGGAGAACATGCTCGAGCAGATGAGCGAAGGCGACGTGAAGTCGCTGCCGCTGATTATCAAGGCCGACGTTCAGGGTTCGCAGGAAGCACTGGTGCACTCGCTGCAGAAGCTGTCGACCGACGAAGTGCGGGTACAGATCGTGCACGCCGCCGTGGGCGGTATCACCGAGTCGGACGTCAACCTGGCAACCGCGTCGAAGGCCGTCATTATCGGCTTCAATACGCGGGCCGACGCAGGCGCGCGCAAGCTGGCCGAGCATCAGGGCATCGACATCCGCTACTACAACATCATCTATGACGCTGTGGATGAGGTGAAGGCCGCGATGTCGGGCATGCTGTCGCCGGAAAAGCGCGAAGAAACGACGGGCCTGGTGGAGGTGCGTCAAGTCTTCCACGTGCCGAAGGTTGGCGCGGTGGCCGGCTGTATGGTGCTGGACGGCTTCGTCAAGCGCAATTCGCTGGTGCGGGTGCTGCGTGCGAACGTGGTCATCTTCTCGGGCGAGCTCGATTCGCTCAAGCGCTTCAAGGACGATGTGAAGGAAGTGAAGCAAGGCTTCGAATGCGGCCTGTCGATCAAGAACTTCAACGACGTTCAGGAAGGCGATCAGCTCGAGATCTACGAGATCACCGAGGTGGCGCGTACGCTGTAATACGTTGGCCGACACTGCGGTGTCCGGTTCGATTTGCGACGGTGGCCCGGGCGCGTCCCGCGCCACCGTTTTGTCTTTTGGGGCCGGCCGCGCGCGCTGGCGGCGCCCATGCGAGGAACATACTATGCCGAAGAAATCGGGATCGGCCGCTGGCCGCAACGTGCGCATTGCCGACCAGATCCAGCGTGATCTGGCCGAATTGATCCAGCGCGAAATCAAGAACCCGGCAATGGGTCTGGTGACGCTGCAATCTGTCACGCTCACGCCGGACTACGCGCACGCCAAGATCTATTTCACGGTGCTCGGTGCCGAACCGGAAGTCGCCGGCGCCATCCTGAACGAGAAGGCGGGCTACCTGCATTCGCTGCTGTTCAAGCGCCTGCATATCCATACCGTACCGACTCTGCATTTCCACTTTGACGGTTCGGTCGAGCGCGGTATCGAGATGTCGCGACTGATCGACGAGGCCAACGCCACGCGCGCCAAAGACGACTGAAGATGGCTGAGCAACATGCGCCCAAGCCACAGAAGCCGCCGCGTCGCAACGTGCACGGTGTGTTGCTGCTGGACAAGCCGATCGGTTGGTCGAGCAACGATGCGCTGATCCGTGCCAAGCGCCTGCTGTGGGCCAAGAAGGCGGGGCATACCGGTACGCTCGATCCGCTTGCCACGGGGTTGCTGCCACTGTGCTTTGGTGAAGCGACCAAGTTTTCGCAGGATTTGCTGGATGCGGACAAGACGTACGAGACCGTCGTGCGCCTCGGTATCAAGACGAGCACTGCGGATGCGGAAGGCGAGTTGCTGAGTGAGCGCCCGGTATCCGTCACGCCGGAGCAACTGCAGGCCGTCATCGCGCGCTTTGTCGGCGAAATCGATCAGGTGCCGCCGATGCACTCTGCGTTGAAGAAGGACGGCAAGCCGTTGTACGAATACGCGCGCGCGGGGCAGACTGTGGAACGCGCTGCGCGGCGGGTCACGATTCACGCGATCGATGTGCTGGCCACGGATCTGGAGTCGGCCGAGCCGACCATCACGTTGCGTGTGTCCTGCAGCAAGGGCACGTACATCCGCACGTTGGGCGAAGACATTGGCGAGGCGCTGGGCTGCGGCGGGCATCTGGTCGCACTGCGTCGTACCCAGGTGGGCAATTTGACGCTGGACGGCGCGGTGACACTCGAAGCATTCGATGCTGCTGCTGAAGATGCACGCGGTGCATTGCTCGCGCCCGTCGATGCGCTATTGCAGACGTTGCCGCGCGTGGAGTTGGATGCAGAGGAGAGCCGCCGTTTCTTGCATGGCCAGCGCTTGCCGTTGCGACTGGCGTTGCCGAATGCGGATCATGTGCGCGTCTACGGCTTGCGTGACGCGATTGCCGCGGATGCCGGTGCGTCGCTGCTCGGTGTGGCTGCCTGGCAAGACGGTGTATTGCGACCGGAACGGCTCGTCCATCTTTAAGTCGGACGACTGACCAAAAAAAAGCCACGCAGCTACGCGTGGCTTTTTTGTTTGCGCGATATTGGATCAGTGCGCGCCGGCTGCGGCTTCGGCGCCTCCGGCTGACTTCGCCGGCTTTGTCAGCCAGATGAAGACGATCAGCACGATAAACAGCACGGCCGAAATCCAAAAGATGTCGTTGGCCCCAAGCATGGCGGCCTGCTGCGAAATCACGCGTTCAATCGCGCCGTTGGCTTGCAGGTTTGGCATGCCCAGCTGCGTGTACTGGTTGATCGAGGACGCATACGCCGGGTTGTAAGGATTCACGTGTTCGACCAGTTGCGCGTGGTGCAGGGCAGAGCGGTTGTCCCACACCGTGGTCGAGATCGAGGCGCCGATGCCGCCGAACATGATCCGGACGAAGTTCGACAGCCCCGATGCCGCCGGAATCCGCTCGGGCGACAGGCCCGACAGGATGATCGACGTGAGCGGGATGAAGAACATCGCCATGGCAGCGCCCTGGATCAGCGTCGGGATCATCAGCGTCCACGTATCGACCTGCACGGTAAAGCGCGAGCGCATCCAGAACACCAGCGCGAAGGTAATGAACGCTGTCGTCGCCACCCAGCGTGCGTCCATCTTCGGCAGGTTCTTGCCGATCACGGGCGACAGGATGATGGCGAAGATGCCCACCGGCGCCATGATCAGGCCCGCATCGGTAGCGGTGTAGCCAACGATGGTCTGCAGCCACAGTGGCAGGATCACGAGGTTGCCGAAGAACAGGCCGTACGCCACCGAGATGGCGACGACGCCCGCGCTGAAGTTGCGCCCCTTGAACAGCGTCAGGTCCACCACGGGGTGATCTTCGGTCAGTTCCCACACCAGGAAGAATGCGAAGCCCACGATGGCAATGACCGTCAGCACCACGACCTCGGTCGAGTTGAACCAGTCGAGCTCCTTGCCGCGGTCGAGCATCAACTGCAGCGAGCCGACCCACACGATCAACAGCGCCAGGCCGATCTTGTCGATCGGTAGCGAGCGCGTCGGCGATTCACGGTCCTTGTAGATGACCCACGTCGCGTAGGCGGCCAGGATGCCCACCGGGATGTTGATGTAGAAGATCCAGGGCCAGCTCATGTTGTCGGAAATCCAGCCGCCGAAGATCGGCCCCATGATCGGCGCGACCAGCGTGGTCATCCCCCATAGTGCCAACGCCATTGAGCTTTTGGCGGGCGGATAGGTCGACAGCAGCAACGATTGCGACAGCGGAATCATGGGTCCCGCCACGGCGCCCTGGATGATCCGGGCGGCGATCAGCATGCCCATATTGGGCGCCAGCCCGCACGCCCATGACGACAGGACGAACAGCATGATGGACGTGACGAACAGGCGCACTTGTCCGAAACGCTGCGTCAACCACCCCGTCAGCGGCACCGAGATGGCGTTGGCCACCGCAAACGAGGTGATGACCCACGTGCCCTGGTTTGGGGCCACGCCCAGGTCGCCCGAAATTGCCGGGATCGAGACGTTGGCGATGGACGAATCCAGCACGTTCATGAAGGTGGCCAGCGACAGCGCCACCGTACCGATCGCCAGTTTGGCGCCGGTCAGCGGCGGTAGCGGCTTGGGCGCGGCAGTTGCCATGCGTCAGACCTTGGGTGCGGGTTGTGAATTGCGCGGAGCCGATGCGGCCGGCACGTTGGCAGCCGCTGGTGCCGTGGCACCGCCGCGTCCGGCATTGGCGCTGATGATGCTGGCGATGACCTGATCTGCATCCTTGCCGGCCTGGTCGTACACCGTCGTTTGCAGCGGCGACGCCGTCGGCGCGGTAGCCAGACTCTGACCACCTTCGTTATGGATGTCGACCTTGGCTTCCATCGACAGGCCCACGCGCAGCGGATGGTCCTTCAATTCCTTCGGATCGAGCGACACGCGCACCGGCAAGCGTTGCACGACCTTGATCCAGTTGCCGGTGGCGTTCTGTGCCGGCAGCAGCGAGAACGCCGAGCCCGTACCCGCCGAGAAACCGACCACCTTGCCGTGGTACGTCACGCTGCTGCCATACACGTCAGCCACCAGTTCAACCGGCTGGCCGAC
This sequence comes from Ralstonia sp. TCR112, assembly GCF_007997035.1. GTDB lineage: Bacteria > Pseudomonadota > Gammaproteobacteria > Burkholderiales > Burkholderiaceae > Ralstonia > Ralstonia edaphi. The sequence continues at coordinate 96,245 of NZ_VOSS01000003.1, forward strand.
GCGCATGTGGCGCACTTGGACTTCCTTGAAGTTGGCGTCCACCCAGAGCTGGTCCAGCGGCACGATTGCCATCAGCGGCGTGCCCGGGGCGACGCGCTGGCCGACCTGGACCGAACGCTTGGCCACATAGCCCGTGACCGATGCCGGCAAACTGGTACGTGCATAGGCGAGATAAGCCTCGCGGACCTTGGCGGCGGCTTGCAACACGTTCGGGTGACGCTCCAGCGTGGTCTGCTCGGTCAGCACGCGGTTGCCCTGCAGTTGTTCCTTGGCGGCTTCCAATGCGGACTGCGCAGCCTGCACAGCGGTCTGTGCGTGCGAGATTTCTTCCTGCGACACGGCGCCCGTACCGGCGATCTGCTTGCGGCGTGCCAGGTCGTCCTTCGCTTTGGCGAGATCGCTCTCACGCATGGCCAGTGTGGCGGTGTACGCGCTGGTGTTCGAGTACAGCGTGCGCACCTGGCGCACCGTCTGCGCGAGCGCGGCTTCTGCCTGCTCCAGCGCAACGCGTGCGTCGGCACGGTCCAGTTCGATCACGGGCTGGCCGGAGGTGACAAGCTGCGTGTCGTCGGCGCGGATGGCCACCACGGTGCCCGCCACTTGCGGGGTTACCTGAACCACGTTGCCTTGCACGTAGGCATCGTCGGTCGACTCGAACCAGCGGCCGTACAGGCCCCAGTAGAGGCCGTAGCCGACGCCGGCAACCACCAGTGCGGCGGCCAGCGTGGTCAGCATGCGCTTGCGCTTTCCGTTGGCATTGCCGTTACCGGTGGGCGTTGCCGCAGGGGCTGCGGGGGCGGGAGCAGCGGACGGAGCGGCTTGGGGCTTGTTGTCACTCATGATGTTGGCTCGAAAGAATGCGTTGGAACGGTCGGTTCAGTTCAATTCAGTACAGGTCAGCCATGCGATGCGGCAGTCTCGGGCTTGGCGCCCGGCAGGTCTTCTGCCGTGTAGCCGCCGCCGAGGGCCTTGATGAGGGCCATCTGCGCGTCAAGTCGGCGTGCCTGCAGATCGGTCGCGAGCTTGCGTTGCTGCAGCACGGTGGTCTCCGCATTCAGCACGACCAGCTGGGTGCCGAGACCGGCGCTGTAGCGCGTGCGGGCAAGGCTGTAGGCGCGCTCGGCTTCGCTCAAGGCGTTGCGCTGGATCGTGATCTGCGAATCGATGCTGTGCAGCGTGGTGATCTGGTCAGCGGTGTCGTGCAGCGCCTCGGTCAGCGTCTGGTTGTAGCTCGCGACAGCAGCGTCATAGTTCGCGTACTTGCCGCGCAGATTGGCGCGCAGCTTGCCGCCCTGGAAGATCGGCAACTTGAGCGCCGGGCCGATACCGAGCTGACGCGATGCGCCCAGCAGCAGGTTTTCCGGAGCAATCGAAGCGAGCCCGAGGAATGCCGTCAGGCTGATGTCCGGCAGGAACTGCGCCTTGGCCACGTCGATATCCTTCGACGCGGCTTCCACGCGCCAGCGCGCGGCCACGAGATCTGGCCGCCGGCCGATCAGGTCGATGGTCAGATTGTTCGGCAGCTTGGGCGTGGCTTGTGCGAGCAGCGTGGGGCGCGCAATCGCCAGGCCGCGGTCCGGGCCTTTGCCCAGCAGTGCGGCCAGCTGGTTGCGGGCGAGCGTAATTTGCTCGTCCACCTGCTCGAGTTCCGTTTGCGCCGCGGCGACGTTGGCGCGCGCCTGCGTCGTTTCGACTTGCGTATCGAGGCCGGCACGCAAGCGTTGGCCTGCCAGGTTCGTCAAGTCCTTGCGTTGCGCGATCGCACGTTCAGCCACGTCGCGCTGCGCGTAGAGCGCGGCCAGCTTGGCGTAGGTGCGTGCCACCGTGGTCGACAGAATCAGTCGCGAAGCCTGGCTCTCCGCTTCCATTGCTTTGTCGTCAGACAGCGCAGCTTCCAGCGCGGAGCGATTCTTGCCCCAGAAATCCAGGTCGTAGCTCACGCCGAGCTGGATCTTCGATTCTGTAAACCAGCGGCCAGCGAGCGGCGTGCCTTCAAACATGTCGTATTCCGACAGGCGCTGACGCGTCATGTCGGCATCGAGCCCGACGCTCGGATACAGATTGCCGCGCACCACATCGGCCATCGCACGCGAAGCGCGAACGCGGGCAAAGGCGACCTGCAGGTTCGGGTTGTCCTTGATCGCCTCGTCCACCAGCGCGCGCAGTTGCGGATCGTTGAACTGGTCGACCCAATTCTGCGAAGGCCACTGACCACCTTGTGAAGGCAACGATTGCGCGCTCGCGAGCTGCCCGGGCGCGGTCAGCGTCTGCGTGCTGTGCGAATTGCCGAGGTTCGCGCAGCCGGCCAGCACAGCCAGCGTCACGGCGGAAAGCGCCACGCCCAGGCGCGCCGGCCATTGCGCGCGCGTGCTGCCGGCGCGGCTTTGGGGCGAAAGTGCCTGAGGGGCGGAGTTCAAGGCGTTCATGTTGTTTGATGTATCAAGCGATCGAGGAGGGCGTTCGGGGCGGCTGGTGCAATGTCGGATAGAGCGACGTCAGTGATCTGCGGGGCGCGCGCGATGGCCTTCCGTGGCGGCGCCGTTGCTGAGAATGCGCTTGAGAAGCTCGCGCAGCGTATCGACGTCAGCCGGTGTAAAGCCGGCAAAAAAGCGGTTCAGCACGTGCGTGTAGATGGCCGGCATCCGGTCGGCCAAGTCACGGCCGGCTTCGGTCACCTCCAAGTGCACGACGCGGCGGTCGGACTCGCTGCGCACGCGCTCGATCAGGCCGCGCTTTTCCATGCGGCTCAGCATGCGCGTGAGCGAGCCGATGTCGGTGTTCAGTTCGCGGCCGAGGTCAGTGGCGGTCTGGCAGCGGCCGTTGGCGAGCAGCACCAGGCAACTGGCCTGGGAGTGCGTCACGTCCATCGCAGCGACTTCCTGCTCGATCGCCATGGACAGCGCTGTCTTTGCGCGCCCGACGAGATAGCCAACGCTTTCACACATGCGGTAGTCCTCCACCCGGAAGAGCGTTCCGGCAGCAACTTCGGTGGTGGGTCTTGTTTGTTCGGACATCTTATGTTTGCACAATCATTGTCCGGACAAATATACGAATCGACGCACCAAACGGCAAGGTGCCGAACATGTGATTTCAGTTTTAGAAATAATTAGTGATCTTTGATCCACTCATGCAACGTCCCTTCATCGATTCGTCAAGGAGTGTCATCTCTTGCGCATCGCAGCATGCTAGAATGTCAGGTTATTCCGCGAGCTGAATTTGGGTGCTGTCCCGGGCTCGTGTCACGTCTTTTCGAGTTCACATCCCATGCGCGCGCTTCGCAACATCGCAATCATTGCCCACGTCGACCACGGCAAAACCACACTGGTCGACCAGCTCCTTCGCCAAGCCGGCACGTTCCGCGAGAACGAGCAGATCGCCGAGCGCGTGATGGATTCGAACGACATCGAAAAAGAACGCGGCATCACGATCCTGGCCAAGAACTGCGCGGTCGAATACAACGGCACGCACATCAACATCGTCGACACGCCGGGGCACGCCGACTTCGGCGGCGAAGTGGAGCGTGTGCTGTCGATGGTCGACGGCGTGCTGCTGCTGGTGGATGCCCAAGAAGGCCCGATGCCGCAGACGCGCTTTGTGACGCGCAAGGCGTTGGCCCTGGGTCTGAAGCCGATCGTCGTGGTCAACAAGGTGGATCGCCCGGGCGCACGTCCGGACTGGGTGATCAACGAGACCTTCGAACTGTTCGACAAGCTGGGCGCCACTGACGAGCAGCTCGACTTCCCCATCGTGTACGCCTCGGGCCTGAACGGCTACGCCGGCTTGACCGACGATGTGCGCAGCGGCGACATGAAGCCGCTGTTCGAGACCATTCTGGAGAAGGTGCCGCAGCGTGACGACGACCCGAACGGCCCGCTCCAGCTGCAGATCATCTCGCTCGACTATTCGAGCTACGTCGGCAAGATCGGCGTGGGCCGTATCACGCGTGGCCGCGTGCGTCCGCTGCAGGACGTGGTGGTCAAGTTCGGTCCGGAAGGCGCGCCGATCAAGGGCCGCATCAACCAGGTGCTGAAGTTCCGCGGCCTGGAGCGCGAGCTGGTGCAAGAAGCGGAAGCCGGCGACATCGTGCTGATCAACGGTATTGAAGAGCTGGGCATCGGCTGCACGGTGTGTGCGCCGGACGCCCAGGACGCGCTGCCGATGCTGAAGGTGGACGAGCCGACGCTGACGATGAACTTCTGCGTCAACACCTCGCCGCTGGCGGGCCGCGAAGGCAAATTCGTGACGAGCCGCCAGCTGCGCGACCGTCTGGACCGTGAGCTGAAGTCGAACGTGGCACTGCGCGTGAAGGACACCGGCGACGACACGGTTTTCGAAGTGTCGGGCCGTGGCGAACTGCACTTGACGATTCTGGTGGAAAACATGCGCCGTGAAGGCTACGAGCTGGCCGTGTCGCGCCCGCGCGTGGTGTTCAAGGAAATCGACGGCGTGAAATGCGAGCCGTTCGAACGCCTGACCGTGGACGTGGAAGACAGCCACCAGGGCGGCGTGATGGAAGAGCTGGGCCGCCGCAAGGGCGAACTGCTCGACATGGCGTCGGACGGCAAGGGCCGTACGCGTCTGGAATACCGCATTCCCGCCCGTGGCCTGATCGGCTTCCAGGGTGAATTCCTGACGCTGACGCGTGGCACGGGCCTGATCAGCCACATCTTCGACGACTACTCGCCGGTCAAGGAAGGCGACCTGGGCGAGCGTCACAACGGCGTGCTGATCTCGCAGGACGACGGCGCTGCCGTGGCCTACGCGCTGTGGAAGCTGCAGGATCGCGGTCGCATGTTCGTGTCGCCGGGCGACGCGCTGTACGAAGGCATGATCATCGGCATCCACAGCCGCGACAATGATCTGGTCGTCAACCCGATCAAGGGCAAGCAGCTGACCAACGTGCGCGCGTCGGGTACCGACGAAGCCGTGCGCCTGGTGCCGCCCATCCAGATGTCGCTGGAATACGCGGTGGAGTTCATCGCCGACGATGAGCTGGTGGAAGTCACGCCGAAGAGCATCCGCCTCCGCAAGCGCCACCTGAAGGAACACGAGCGCAAGCGCGCATCGCGTGAAGAAGCGGTCTGATCGCCAGTCGATCTGCCAAGAAGAACGCCCCGAGGTTTCGGGGCGTTTTTTTTGCTCGGCGATGACGCTCGCGTTATGCCTGAACGCGGGCGAAGGCTTGCGCCAGATCGTCGATCAGGTCTTGCGGGTCTTCCAGTCCGATGTGCAGGCGCACGATCGGGCCGGCGGCGGACCAAGCCGTGCAGGTGCGCGTGCCCGCCACGTTGCTGACAGTCGCCAGGCTCTCGAACCCACCCCAAGAGGCGCCGATGCCGAACAGCGTCAGCGCGTCGACAAAGCGCGCGGCGGCTTGCGGATCGGCTCGAGCGAATTCGAATGAGACCAGTCCGTTGGTGCCGGTGCAATCGCGTTGCCAGAGGGCGTGTCCGGGGTCCTCGGGAAGGGCGGGGCAGAAGACCCGCGCGACTTCCGGCCGTGCCACCAGCCAGCGTGCAATCTCCAGCGCGTGGCGTTCGTGCATGGCAAGGCGCGCCGCCAGCGTGCGGGTGCCGCGCAGCACGAGGTAGGCATCGTCAGGGCTGACCGCCACGCCCTGCGCGTCGCACATCGTGGCGAGGGTTTGCCAGCACGCTTGCGTGGTGGTGACTGTGCCCATCATCACATCGGAGTGTCCGCTGAGGTATTTGGTCGCCGCCATGATGGAAACGTCTGCGCCGAGCGTGAGCGGACGGTATTGGAGGCCCGAGCCCCACGTGTTGTCGGCGACGACGAGTGCTCCATGGCGATGCGCGATCTCAGCCAGCGCAGGCAGGTCGCACATCTCGTAGACGAGCGAGCCGGGGCATTCCACGTAGACGAGCCTGGTCGTCGGCCTGAGTTGCAGTGCGACATCGGTGCCGTCGGCGCGGAAGTACGTCACCTCCACGCCCCAGGGGCGCAGGAACGTATCGACGAAATGGCGCAGCGGCTGGTAGACGCAATCGGCAATCAATACATGATCGCCAGGGCGCGCGAACGCGAGGAACACCATGGAGATGGCAGCCAGCCCGGTCGGGAAAAGTCGCGTGCGATACCCGCCTTCGAGTTGCGCGACGACGTCTTCCAGCGCGAAGCCCGTCGGGTTGCCGCGCGCGCCGTAGGTGAACATGCGTACTGTGCTGCGGCGGCGGCGCGCGTCGTTCATGTCGTCCATCGAATCGAACAGCACGGTGGAGGCGCGCACGACGGGCGGGTTGACGGCCCGGCCGCCTTCAAACGCCGGCGAGGTGCCGCCTTTGACCAGGCGGGTGGCCAGTCGTGGCTCCGTTTTCTGCGATGACATGGTGTGTAGATCCTGTCGGTTGCGTGTCATGGCTGTACGGCAGCGGCGCCCACGCGGAAGGCGCCAAGTTCCTGCGCATCGAGCTGGGCGAGGAGGCCGGTTTCCCAGGCCAGGTATTGCCTGGCCGCAGCCTTGTTGCCGTCGTGCCGATCATGCACGAAGAAGAGATAGTCGATGCAATCGGCGTCGGGCGGTGCGCTGTCGGAACCTTCGGTGGCGTAGCCGGCGGCAGTCCACGCGGCAATGCCTCCGGCAAGCAGTTTGAGACGCGATGCGGCCTGCGGCGCGCGTGCGGCCCAATCTGCGGCGGCGAGCTGTGCGATGCGCGGGTCGTCGGCAATCAGGACGGTATCGCGGTCAGCGGCCAGGGCCGGCAGGCGCGGGCGAATGGCCCAAGTGGCGCCAGGCACATGGGCACGGCGGAAGGTCATGCTGGGACGCAAGTCGATGACGTGCACGGTGCCTGCCGCCAGCGCGCCGGCAAGTGCCTGCGCGCTGATCTCGGGCAACGGCTGCGGCAGCGCCGTTGCGGGCGCCGGCAGGCTCGCATTGCTGTTCAACCCGTCACGCAGCACATAGGCATCGTGGCCGAGTTGCCGCAGCCAGCTTGCAACGATTGGCGCGCGCACGCCGTCGGCATCGAACAGCACAAGGCGGGCATGGCGCACGCCGACGTACTGGTCGGTTGCCTGGATCAACTGGCCGCCCGGCGCATGCTGCGCACCCGGCAGGCTGCCCTTGGCGAATTCCTCCGGTGTGCGGACATCGCACAGGAAGAGGCTGTGCTCGCCTTCTGCGACCCAGCGTGCGAGCGTTGCCGCATCCACCTCGGGCACGGCAAAACGTGTGGCGAGTTGCTGGCTGGCGTCGCGCATGTCTTTGACGGTGGCCGGGGCAATGACATCGGGATAGCGCCGCGTGCTGCCGTGCTCCAGCGGCAGGTCTTCCAGATACCAGCCTTGCGTGCCGTTCTCCAGCGCCATCACCGGGTTCGGGATGCCGAGGTTGATCAGCGTCTGCGCGCCGATGATGCTGCGTGTGCGGCCCGCGCAATTGACGACGATCGGCGTGGTCGTGTCCGGCACAAGCTCGCGGATGCGCAGCCCAAGCTCGCCGTTCGGGCAGCAGATCGACGACGGGATCGTCATCTTCAGGTATTCGCTGACGGGGCGGCCATCGACGATGACGACGTCGTCGCCGCGTTCACGCATGGCCGCAAGTTCACGCGCGGTGACGCGCGGCGTGTGGTACGCCATCTCGACGAGTTCACCGAAGGTCTTGGACGGCACGTTGACGCCGGCAAACAGCGTGAAGCCTGCGTGCGACCAGCCTTGTGCGCCGCCTTGCAGCACGTGCACGTTGCTGTAGCCGATGGCGTTCAGGCGTTCGGCCGCGCGCTCGGCAACGCCGTCGTTGTCGTCATAAATGACCATGCGCACAGCGCGGCGAGGCGCAAGGCGCGGGGCGTCGATCTCAAGGCGGCTGTACGGCAGCGGGATGGCGTAGAAGAGGTGGGCTTCGCCGTACTGGCCGTGCTCGCGCACGTCGAACAGCGCGATCTCGGCGCCGTCGTGCAGCCACGCTTTCAGGGTCTTGGCGGTAACGAACGATGTCATATCGATGCGAAACGAATCAAAAGGGTGAACGACGCCCTCCGCGCACGCAGCGCGGATTGCAGGCAACGCGATTCGGGTTGTGGTTGGCCGGTTAGCGGCGCGTCTTCACGCCGATGCCCATGGTCTGATAGCGGCCGGTTTCGAGGTCGAACGTGATGCGCTCGGTCAGCGTTTCGAGCGCGCGTCCGTACATGTGCAGATGGCGGATCGGCGCCTCGCCCTTGATCTCGACGGCGTGGATGTCTTCGGCCGCCAGCGCGATGCCGGTGCCGGGCTCGACGACGACGGTGTCGGTCATTTCCAGCGTGCCGACACCGGGCGTGGCGCGGTCGTCGGTACGGCGGTAGACATAGTTGTATTCCGTGCCGTCCACCGCGGCGATGCAGGCCCACGTGGTGTGGTTGTGCGGCGTGATCTTCTTGCCGGGGCGCATGACGTTCAGGTACAGCGCGTAGGTCTGGTCGGCGTCTTCGTGGATCAGGTAGCGGGCGTGCAGCTCGCCGTCGGCAGGGGCCGGGAAATCGGTGTCTTGCCAGAACTCGGTGCGCGCGGCGAGGCCTTTGACCTGCTCGAGCACGTCGGCCAGCGCGGGCCGCGTTTCGTCTTCAGACGCGAGTGCGGCTTTCATGGCGGCAATGGCATCGATCACGGCCGCTTGGCGTTGTTGAGGAAGAGACGGGGACATGAATGGATTCTCCTGAGGGATTGGGGCGCCTTGCGTTGTATTTCGCGGCGTTGTTGTCGTTGTCGGTATCAGCGTCAGGCGACGAGTTCGGCAATGCGAGGTGCAGGTCGCAGGACGTCTTGCAGGAAGCGCTGTGCGCGAGCGTGCTTCGGGCGGCTGAAGAACTGGTCGGGCGGCGCGTCCTCCAGCAGCTGGCCGTGGTCCATGAACCAGACGCGGCTCGATACGTCGCGCGCGAAGCCCATCTCGTGGGTCACGATCATCATCGTGAGCCCGTCGCCGGCCAGCTCGCGCATCACGTGCAGCACCTCTTGCACCATCTCGGGATCGAGCGCGCTGGTCGGCTCGTCGAACAGCATGAGCGGCGGCTTCATCGCCAGCGCCCGCGCAATGGCCACGCGCTGCTGCTGGCCGCCCGACAGGTTGGCGGGCATCGCGTCGATCTTGTGGGCAAGGCCCACCTTGGCAAGCAGCGCCTCGGCCTGCGCCGTCGCTTCGTCGCGCGACAGACCGAGCACCTTGGTCGGCCCGAGAATCAGGTTCTGTCGCACCGAAAGGTTCTGGAACAGATTGAAGTTCTGGAACACGAAGCCGATGCGCGCCCGCAACTGGTTGACGCGCATATCGCGGGCATGGACATCGCGCCCCTCGAAACGGATGCATCCGCCCTGAATGGCCTCCAGCCGCGTGACCGTGCGGATCAACGTGGATTTGCCCGACCCCGAGGGGCCGCACACCACGACGACTTCACCGCGCGCGATGGTGGCGTGGATGCCTTTGAGCGCGTGGTAGTCGTCGTAGTACTTGTCGACGTTTTCAAATGCCAGCATGGGATGGGGTCTCCGGCAGGGTTTGTTCCTAGGCAAGCCCGGCGCGATGGCGGGCAATGCGGCGCTCCAGCTGTCCCGCAAATCGCGAGATGGCGAAGCACAAAACGAAGTAGAAGGCTGCCAGCACGAGAAACGTCTCCAGCGGCTTGGTCAGCGTGATGGTGTTGACCTGCGCGGCCGAGTACGTCAGCTCCGGCACGCCAATCACATAGGCGAGCGACGTTGCCTTGATGATCGACACGAACTGGTTGACGATCGACGGAAGCATGTTGGTCAGCGCTTGCGGCAGCTGCACGTAGCGCATGCTCTGCAGCCACGACAGGCCATTCGAGCGCGCGGCTTCCATCTGCCCGCGCGGCAGGCCTTCGAGCCCGGCGCGCACGATCTGCGAGAGGAATGCGCTTTCGTAGACGATGATTGCGCAGACGGCCGTGGTGAACGCCGACACCTCCTTGCCCACCAGCAGCGGCACTGCAAAGTACGCCCAGAAGATGATCATCAGCAGCGGAATGCCGCGTACCAGACGCGACCACACACCGGCAGTGCGACGCAGCCAGCGCCAAGGGCTCACGTGTGCCAGACCGATCAGCACCGCAATCGGGAACGACATCACCAAGCCCAGCACCGAGAGCACCAGCGTCACCGCAACGCCGCCGAGCGGTCCATTCGGCCACGACCCGACCAGGAACAACGCCAGATAGTCATGCAGGATTTCAAGCATGGCGTCAGACCCCCAGCGGCGTCGTTCGACGCTTGGCCACGCGTTCCGACAGTGCCATCAACGCGAGCGTGCCGAGCAGATACAGCAGCGTGGCGATGAGAAACACGTCGAAGGTGCGGAAGGTGAGGTTGTCGATCTGCCGGGTACGGTAAAGCAGTTCATGCACGCCGATTGCCATCGCCAGCGAGCTGTTCTTGAACAACAGCAATGCCTGGTTGAGCAGCGCGGGCAGCGCCACGCGAATTGCCTGCGGCAGGATCACGTAGCGCAGCGCCTGCAGATGCGTGAGCCCGATCGACCACGCCGCCTCCTGCTGCGTATGCGGAATCGCACGCAGGCCCGAACGCAGGTCTTCGGAGATGAACGCGCCGGAGTTCAGCGCCAAGGCAATCGCCGCAAAGAAGAATTCGGTATTGCCGGCGTTGATCCAGGCTTTGAGCGATTCCGGCAGCAGCTGCGGCACGCCGAAATACCACACCAGGATCTGCACCAGCATCGGCACGTTGCGGTGGTATTCCACAACCACGATGACGAACGCCTTGAACACGCGCACCGGCAGCGCTCGCAGCGTTGCCAGCGACACGCCGACGGCGATGGCCAGCAGGCCCGAGACGACAAACAGACGCAGCGTGGTCAGAATGCCGTCCCGCAAGAGGCGCAAATAGCCGTCTTCGAGCAGGAAGGAGAGATCGAACATGTCGGCCGCCCGGGGCTTACTGCGGCTTGATCGGTTCGACCTTGTAGTCGCGCCAGAACTTGTAGACCGACTTGGCGCCGAGCCACTTGTCGAAGCTCGTCTGCAGGCCGTTCGACTGGTCGTAATCCGCCAGCACCTTGTTGACGGCCGCCATGAGCGCAAGCTCGTTCTTGTTCATCACCACGCCCCAGCGCTCTTCATAAACCGGCGCGCTCAGCAGCCGATATTGCTGGCCGCCTTTCTGCGCCGCCTCGTTGGCAAAGCGCGCCAGCACGAGTTGCCCCGCCACCAGCCCATCAACCTTGCCTTGCTGCAACGCCAGATACGCCGACGAAATATCGTGGAATGTCAGCAGCCGCGAATCCGGCAGGCGCGTCACCGACACGGCTGCCGAGCTGGAACCTTCCGACGCGGCGATCTTCTTGTTGGCAAGCTGATCGAGCGTCTGGATGGGCGAGTCGGCCCGCACCAGCACACGGATCGGCGCAACGAAATACTGGTTGCTGAAATCGACCTGCGCGGCGCGCGCCGGCATCCACGCCACGGCAGCGGCCAGCACATCCACGCGATGCGTCTTCAGTTCGGGAATGCGGGCATCGGTCGACAGCGCACGGTGCTCCAGCTTGACGCCTAGGCCCTTGGCCAATGCGCTGCACACATCCACGTCAAAGCCGACGATCTGCCGCGTTGCGGCGTCGGGAAAGGCATACGGCTCGCTGGCGTTCTGGGTGCCGCAGACGAGCGTGCCGCGCGACTTGATGTCTGCCAGCGCGTCGGCATGCGCCACGCTCGCCACGCCCAGCGTGCCCAAGGCGAGGGTTGCCGCGGCTTGTGCCCATTTCCATACCCGCATGATGCTCCTCCTTTGTATGAAACCGATTCAGTGTCGGACCGCGATGCCCCTGCGGCTCGGGTGTCTGCCTGAACGTATTGTTCGTTCAGTGTTATTTGTGTTTCGGGCAGGTTATCGGCCAGAATCGCGCAGAACAATTTAATTTTTGGCGGGAAACGATTAGAAACTCCGAAGTATCGGGGCCGAGATGCGAAATCTGGACATCGATCTGCTGCGCACATTCGTGGCGATCGCACAGCACGAAACGTTTGCCGCGGCAGCGGCGCGGGTGGGGCGCACGCAGTCTGCGGTCACGCAGCAGATGCAGCGGCTGGAGGAGGAAATGGGCTGCGCGCTGTTCGAAAAACGCGGCCGCCACAAGACGATGACGCCCGATGGCGTGCGGCTCGTTGCCTATGCGCACAAGATCCTGGCGTTGAACGACCAGGCCGTGCAGGTCATCCAGACCGGTGGCCCGATCGAGAAAATCCGGATCGGCTCGCCGCACGATGTGGCCGATTCGATCCTGCCGAATCTGCTGCGTCGGCTGTCCAAGCTCTCGCCGGAATTGCAGATGGAAATCAACGTTGGCCGCAGCCCGTTCCTGATGGACGCGCTGCGCGACAAGACGCTCGATCTGGCGATCTCCACGCGCTATGACGATGCCTTTCCCGGCATCAAGCTGCGCACGTCGCCGATGGTGTGGATCTGCGCGGAAGACTTCATCTTCAATCCCGCCGCACCGGTGCCGCTGGTCATGGCCGACGAGCTGAGCCTGTTCCGCCAGCTGTCGATCGAATGCCTGGATGCGCACCACATTCCGTGGCGCACGAGTTATCTGTCGCCCACGCTGACGGGCATCAAGGCCGCGATCAGCGCGGGGCTGGGCGTGACGGCGCGCACGACCGAATTGCTCGACGCAAACATGCGCGTGCTGACAGAAGCCGATGGCCTGCCGCGCCTGCCCGAAGTGGCGTTTTATCTGTACGTGCAGCCGACGTGCACGAGCGCCGTGCTGCGCGATCTGTTCGATTCCACCGATCGCGTCGCCACCCGCTTCGGGCCGCCGTTCATGTGAGCGGCATCGCCTCGGCCGTGACTGCAGCGCGCGGGCTGCGCCACTCCGGCGGTTTCCACAGGTAGCGAATGTCCCGGTCGCGAAACACGTCGGCCCACATGTCGCGCCATTCGTGGAAGGTGAGGGTGATCGGGTTGTGTGTGTGGACCTGCCGCGTGATGCCGAAAACGGGGGCGTCCTCCTCCGGCACGAAGCTGCCGAACATGCGATCCCAGATGGTCAGCACGCCGGCGTAGTTGCGGTCGATGTACTGCGGATTCTTGGCGTGGTGCACGCGATGCACCGACGGCGTATTCACGTATTGCCCGAGCCACCGCCAGAAGCCCGCGTTGCGCGAATCCAGCGCCCCCAGCCGCGTATGGACGAAAAACTGGAACGCTAGGTTCAGGCCCACGGCCAGGATCACCCAGTCCGGCGTAAAGCCGATCCATGCAAGCGGAATCCAGAACAGCCACATGCCGGAAATCGGATAGGTCAGGCTCTGGCGGAATGCTGTCGAAAAATTCATGCCTTCCGACGAGTGGTGCGTCACATGCGAGGCCCACATCCAGCGCACGCGATGGCTGGCGCGGTGGAAGAAGTAGTACAGAAAATCCTGCAACAGCAGAAGCAGCACGAATGACCACCACGTTTCAGGCACCGCGCGCAGGCCGTGGCTGTACGTCCATGCGTACACCGTCTTGATCATCAGCCACAGGAAGAATGCATCCGACGCCTGGTGCATGAGCGCGAGGCAGGCGTTTGAAACGGTGTCCTTGAAGCTGTAGACGGACGGGTCGCGCTTGCGCCAGTACCACGCTTCGGCGCCGATGGTCAGCAGGAAAACCGGCGCGAAGGCCAGCAGAATCAGGCCGGGGTCGAAACTCGACGCGCCCGGGGCGGCGTTGGCAGGGGTCATTGGATTGTTGTGATGTGTGTTGTCTCCAACCGGCAGGTATACGCCCAACACCCGCGCCGCGAAAGGGGGCACGCTAGAGCCCTTCCTCGCTTCAATACGCGGTCGTGTACAGTGCGTGCCGTTATTCCCACAACAACATCCGAGACATGCAATCCACCGCTTCCCCCGCGCCCCAGGCTGAAGTTCAACCCAACGTGATCGCCGAAGTACGCGGCGGCATCGGCTGGCTGACGCTGAACCGGCCGCAGGCGCTGAACGCGCTGTCGCTGGAGATGATCCGCACGATGTCGCATGCGCTGCTGGCGTGGCAGCACGATCCGGAAGTCCACGCCGTCATCCTGCGTGGCGAGGGCGGCAAGGCCCTGTGTGCCGGCGGCGACATCCGCTTCTTCCACCGCGCCGCCACGGCCGGCGACCCGCAGCTCATCACCTTTTTCACCGAGGAATACCGCCTCAACCACCTCATCTTCAGCTATGCCAAGCCGTATATCGCGCTGATGGACGGCGTGGTGATGGGCGGTGGCATGGGCATCTCGCAAGGCGCATCGCTGCGCGTGGTGACCGAGCGCACGAAGATGGCCATGCCCGAAACCAACATCGGCCTGTTTCCGGATGTGGGCGGCGGCTGGTTCCTGGCGCGCGTGCCGGGCCATGTGGGCGAATACCTGGGGGTGACCGGGCAGATGATCGAAGCGGCGGACGCGCTGTCGGTTGGCCTCGCCGATTGCCACGTCACTACCGAGGCGCTGGCGGCCATCGTCCAGCGTCTGCGCGACGGCAACTGGAGCAGCGCCGAGCAGATCGCCGCGTGCTTTACCGAAGCCGCATCGGCGCCCGATGATGCCAAGGCCATCATCGCGCCGCACCGCGAGGCGATCGATGCCTGCTTCAGCCAGGGCAGCGTGCAAGGCATCTTCGCGGATCTGGCCGGCAGCACGGATGCCGAATGGGCCGCGCAGACCGCTGCGCACATGGCCAAGCGCTCGCCGTTGATGATGGCGGTGACGCTGGAGCTGATCCGCCGCGGCCGCCACACTACGCTGGCCGATGAGCTGCGCCGCGAACTCGACATGATGACGCACGTGTTTGCCGAAGGCGACGGTATCGAAGGCATTCGCGCGCTCGCCGTCGACAAGGACCATGCGCCCAAGTGGAAGCACGCCAGCATCGACGCCGTGCGCGAGGACGAAGTCGCCGCCTTCTTTGTTTCGCCTTGGCGCCGTGAGCAGCATCCGCTGCTGGGGCTGTCGGACTAGAACCGGTAAACTGCGCGCCTGGATGTTGAATCGTTGACTTGCTGTGACCGCTGAACGCCCCACGCCGAACCCCCGCCGCTTGTCGGTCGCGCCCATGATGGATTGGACTGACCGACATTGCCGGTTCTTCCATCGCCAGATCTCGCGCCACACGTGGCTCTACACGGAAATGGTGACCACCGGTGCGCTGCTGCACGGCGACGTGCCGCGTCACCTCGATTTCGACGAAGTCGAGCACCCCGTGGCGCTGCAACTGGGCGGCAGCGAACCTCATGATCTGGCTCAGGCCGCGCGCCTCGGCCAGCAGTGGGGCTACAAGGAAATCAACCTCAACTGCGGCTGCCCGTCGGAGCGCGTGCAGCGAGGGGCGTTTGGCGCGTGCCTGATGGCCGAGCCCAAGCTCGTCGCGCAGGGCGTCAAGGCGATGCGCGATGCGGTGTCGATTCCGGTCACGGTCAAGCACCGCATCGGCATCGACGCCATCGAGACCTACGATTTTGTGCGGGATTTCGTCGGCACCATCGCCGAGGCCGGCTGCGAGACATTCATCGTCCACGCGCGCAACGCCATCCTCAAAGGCCTGAGCCCGAAGGAAAACCGCGAGATTCCGCCGCTGCGCTACGAAGTCGTTTATCAGCTCAAGCGGGATTTCCCGCATCTGGAAATTCTGCTCAACGGCGGGGTGCAGACGCTGGAGCAGATCGATACGCATCTTGCGCACGTTGATGGCGTCATGATCGGCCGCGAGGCGTATCACCATCCGCATCTGATGGCCGCGTTCGATGCGCGGTACTACGGCGCAGGCACCGAGGCCGCCACGCGCGCCGAGGTGGAAGACGCGATGATCCGCTACGTCGGCCGCTGGGTTGAGCGCGGCGGCTACGCGGGGGCGGCGGTGCGGCACATGCTGGGGCTGTATCGCGGCGTGGCCGGGGCGCGTGGCTGGCGCCGCGTGCTGTCGGATTCCAAGGCGCTCGGCCGCGTGAAGACGTTGGCCGACGCGCATGCGTTGTTCGACGAAGCGCGGGCGCACCTGCGGCGCGGCGAAGAATCGAACGAGGAGGCGGTCGCAGCATAAATCGCACGACCCCCTAGGCACGCCGGAAGAATGTTTGTATAATCTCGTTTTTCGCCGAGCAGCTGTCAGTTTTGCTGTTCGTACGACGGTGGCTGTAGCTCAGTTGGTAGAGTCCCAGATTGTGATTCTGGTTGTCGTGGGTTCGAATCCCATCAGTCACCCCAAAGTTTCAGTAAAAAAGCCCGCTTTTGCGGGCTTTTTTGCATCTGTGCGCAATGTCTATGCGTCAGCGACCACCGTGCCTTGGTGGTACACAACCTTCCAGCCATCCGCCGTTCGCCGCCACAACGTCGCCCGCCGCGTTGTGCGGTTCGACTGCACCAGCGTGTACGTCAGCAGGTAGTTGTCCGGCGCGATCTCCTGGCAGCGGAAATCGCGCGTTTGCCAGAAATCCTCGCCGATATGGCCGTGCCGGGCATCGAGAACGCCGAGCACATAGCTGCGGCTGTAGCGTTGGCCTGACGCACCGGTTTCCCAGAAGTCTTCCGTGGTCATGCGCTCGAAGTCTTCGCGGCGCGTGCCGAACTCGGGGCGATGGAAGATGGGCTCGCGCCGGCGCAGTTCTTCGAGCACGTTCAGCAGACCAGGGGCGGTATCCAGAGACGGTTCCATGCGGCAGGCCTCCTTGGAAAGCTCCCAGCATACCGCGCAGTGGGCGTGGCTTAGCATTTTTCGCGCTGCACAATGCGTGGCTCGCGCTTCGCCCCTATGATGGCGCCTTCGCCCTTCCCGGAATCCACTTCGATGCAACGCACTGCCCGTATTGGCCTGTCTTCGCTGACGATCGCACTGTCGCTGGCTTGCGGCGCCGGCGCCTTTGCCGCCACGCTTCAGAAACCGCAACTCGACGCGCTGCTCGCCGCCGAACAATCCAAGGCATCGGCTGACCTGAACAGCTTTCTCACGGCAGCCGCGAAGGCCGATCCACAAGTCGCAGGCAGTGTCGCTGCGTATCAGAAGAAAGCCCCGCTTGCCGGCGATGACCTCGTCAATATCGGGCGCTGCTGGGTCTGTACAACCGCCTGCACAACCAGCAGGCCGTGATTGCGTCGATCGAGAAGATGGTCGCGCTGCCCACGGTGCGCGACGACAAGATCCCGCAGTACGAAAACCCCGCCATCGTCGCGTTTGGCAAGCTGGTCGAGGGCATGGCGCGAGACTTCGGCCTGAAATACCGCAACGTCGACAACCGCGTCTTTGAAGTCACGTTGCCAGGCACCGGCTCGGACGAATTCGGCATTCTGACCCACGCCGACGTTGTGCCCGCAAAGGCGGAGGAATGGGTGCTCGGCGACGGCACCAAGCTCGATCCGTTCAAGGTCACGCGTGTCGGCAATCTGCTGTACGGCCGCGGCACGATTGACGACAAGGGTTCGATCGCCGCCGCGATGTATGCCATGAAAACGGTCAAGGACAGCGGGGTGCCGCTCGCCCGCACGATCCGCCTGATGATCGAAACCACCGAAGAAACCGGCGGTGACGGCATGAAGTACTACCGCGAGCACACCCAATTGCCCGCGTACAACATCGTGCTCGACAGCAAGTATCCGGCCGTGGTGGCAGAGAAAGGCACGGGCGCATTGAAAGTCTTCTTCCCAGCGCAGGCTGGCGACGCTTCGCATACCGCCATCGTCGCGATGACGGGCGCGGCGTCGGCCAGTTCCATCCCACAAACGGCCACGGCCACGCTCAAGGGCGGGGATCTGGGCGTGGCCGCCGCCGCGCTGGAAGCCAAGCGCGACGCGTTTGTGAACAGCCTAGCGGCGCAAGGCAAGTTCTCAATCGACATCGCGCGCACGGCGGACAGCATCGTCGTGAAGGTGACCGGCACGTCGGCGCACGGCTCGCGTCCGGAAGAGGGCGTCAACCCGCTGCCGCGCCTGGCGCTGCTCCTGCGCGCAGCCGATCTTGGCCTGGCAGACAACGCCTACGCCCACGCCGTGCGGTATCTGACCGACGTTTACGGCACCGATTACCTCGGCAACACCATGGGCGTCGCCTACAAGGATGATTTCATGGGCCCGCTCACCATTTCGCCCACCGTGATCGGTGACAAGAATGGCCGCGTGGAGGTGACCGCCAACGTGCGCATGCCGCGCGGCAAAACGCCCGACGCCCTGCGCGGAGAGATCGCCGGCAAGATCAACGCATGGGCCAATGCCAACCATGTCGCCGTTGAGATCAACCACGATCAGGGCAACTGGATGGCGCGCGATCCGAAGGGCGCGTGGCTGTCCACGCTGCTCAACATCTACGGCGACACCACTGGCCTCGATGCCAAGCCCGTGCCGACGGCCGGGAGCACGACGGCCAAGCTGATGCCAAACGCCATCAACTTTGGCCCCGCCATGCCGGGCAAGAAGTACACCGCGCACAACGCCAACGAGTACAAGGAAGTGCCGGACCTCGACCTCGATATGCAGATGTTCACCGAGATGCTGGTGCGCATCGGCAATCTGCAGTCGATGCAGTAACCGTTGGAGGACGGCCATGAACATCATCCGCGCCAAGTCGTTCACTGCCGAGCGTGCCTGGGGTGCGCTCGATATTGCGAATATGAGCGGCATTACCACGCGCCTGCATTGGACGGACCAGCCTTATCGCTGGCACGTAAACGACGGCGAGGAGGTGTTCGTGGTGCTACACGGCACGGTCGACATGCATTACCGCGAAGCCGGTGAAGAGAAGGTCGCGACGCTGGAACCCGGCGACATTTTCTTCGCCGGTATCGGTTGCGAGCATGTGGCGCACCCGCGTGGCGAGGCACGGATTCTCGTCGTCGAGAAAGAGGGGAGCGTTTAGCCGCTCGCCGCCATGTTATGGCGAAAAAAAAGCCCGCGATGTGCGGGCTTCGAATTCAGCGATCTCATTGCCCCTGAGGGCATTGGCAATACTACTGTCACGTACGCCAAACAACATCCGGGTAAACGTCCGTTTTGCTAGTGGAACACCGTCGAATGTGCCGCTGCAGCAACTTGCGGACAGAAAAAACAGCCCGCTCAAACGGCGGGCCGAAAATCAGTTGAAGAAAGCCCTGTCCTCAGGGCACGGCAAGTGTATGAAATCAGTTGCGGCGGCAGCATTGGGGTATGCCCTGATCGGGCGCCGCACCGCGGTTTGCAGCCCTTGCCCGTCGTTCTTTTCCTCAGCAGCTTTCAGCCCCAGCGGCACGTGAGCCCACCGGGATCGCATCCAGCATGCGGCAGATGGCGGCCATGCTGCCGACCATCGTACGGCGCTGCTCCCCCTGATAGATGCGCACGCCCTGGGTTTGGCGGAAGGGCACCGGCTGTACCGGGCGGCGGCGGGAAGACATCGATCCGAGTCGCATGGCAGACCTCGTGAGTTCGGGTGGAAAAGCGAGTGGCAAGACTCCACCCTGGCGAGCCGATGGCTCACCTCCAGGCTGGATCAAACGACGAAGGTTTGGCGCAGAAATGCGCCTGGGGCTTTACGGAGCAGCAGGCCGGATCAGACCGACGGCCAAGCCCTCCAGATGAAACTCATCGCGATCCAGATCAACGTGGATCGGTTCGAAATCGGGGTTCTCGGCGATCAGCTCGACATGTCGGCCCTTGCGCTGGAAACGCTTGACCGTGACGTCATCGCCCAGTCGAGCCACGACGATCTTGCCGTTGGCCGCTTCAGCGGCGCGCTGCACGGCCAGCAGATCGCCGTCCAGAATGCCGGCGTCGCGCATGCTCATGCCACGCACCTTCAGCAGAAAATCGGGCTGCGCAGAAAACAGCGACGGATCGACCTGATATTGGCGATCGATGTGCTCTGCAGCCAGAATCGGACTACCGGCGGCCACGCGGCCCACCAGCGGCAGTGTCAGTTGCATCAACCCCATCGACGGCAGCGAGAACTGATGCTGCGACGTGTCGCCTGCCGCCCGCAGCCGAATGCCCCGCGAGGCGCCCGGCGTCAGTTCGATCACGCCTTTGCGTGCCAGCGCACGCAGGTGTTCCTCGGCTGCATTGGGCGACGAGAAGCCGAACTCCGCGGCAATCTCGGCGCGCGTGGGTGGAAAGCCCGTGCGCTGGATCGTCTGGCGGATCAGGTCGTAAATCTGCTGTTGGCGGGGGGTGAGGGTGGCCATCGGCGTACTGTATATTTGAACAGGTGCTGTGATTTTATACAGTGACGCAGGAAGCGCAAGTGATTTTGTTGTGACCTGTTGCGCGCGCACCCAGTCCTTCTGATCGGCGTCAAAACCTACGCGACTGGTTAGAAGCTTATGCGCAATCCATGCAGGCGCGGCCGGAGGGAATCGCATAAAATCAAGGCCTTGACCGATTTATTGCATCGCCACATAGCCCGATGGAGCCTCGTTGGGCCGGCGAACGTCACCATGTCTGCCTTCAATCAAGAGACCGTTCTGAGCGTCCATCACTGGAATGACTCGCTGTTCAGCTTCAAGACCACGCGCGATCAGGCGCTGCGCTTCCATAACGGCCACTTCGTCATGATTGGGCTGGAGGTCGAGGGCAAGCCGCTGATGCGCGCCTACAGTATCGCCAGCCCGAACTACGAAGAGCATCTCGAGTTCTTCAGCATCAAGGTGCAGAACGGCCCGCTGACGTCGCGACTGCAGCATCTGAAGGTGGGCGACAAGCTGCTGGTGAGCAAGAAGCCGGTCGGCACGCTCGTGCTGGATGACCTGCTGCCGGGCAAGAACCTGTACCTGTTCGGCACCGGCACTGGCCTCGCGCCGTTCATGAGCATCATCCAGGACCCGGAAACCTACGAGCGCTTCGAGAAGGTTGTGCTTTTGCACGGCGTGCGGCAAGTGAGCGAGCTGGCCTATGCCGACTTCATCACCCGGGAATTGCCGAACAACGAATTCTTCGGCGATCAGGTGCGCCAGAAGCTGATCTACTACCCGACCGTCACGCGCGAGCCGTTCCGCAATATGGGCCGCCTGACGGATCTCGTCGACAGCGGCAAGCTGTCTGCCGACATCGGCCTGCCCCCGATGGACCCGGCAGTCGACCGCGCAATGATCTGTGGCAGCCCGGCCATGCTGGAAGACACCTGCAAGCTGCTCGATGCCCGCGGCTTCAAGATCTCGCCGCGCATGGGCGAAGCGGGGGACTACGTGATCGAGCGCGCCTTCGTCGAGAAATAATCGATACGGCTTCCGCTGCAAACGCCGGCCTGTGTGCCGGCGTTTTGTTTTTGCCGGCGCCGAGGGCTATCCCGCGTCGGCAAAGGCGGGGCGGGCGGATACAATGCGCGCCTTGCCCACCACGCATGTCTGCAACGATGTCCTTGCCTACCATCGCCATCCTCGCCACCGGCGGCACGATCGCCGGCTCTGCTGACGACGCTGGCTCCGCCGCACGCTATCGCGCTGGCGCCGTCCCCATCGATCAACTGCTCGCTGCCAGCAAGCTTGGTTTGGAGCGCCTCGCCAACGTGCGCGCAGAGCAGGTCGCCCAGATCGACAGCAAGGACCTGACGTTCGACGTATGGGAAAAGCTGGTGGCGCGTATCCGTCATTGGATCGACGTCGAGCGTGTGGACGGCGTGGTCATCACGCACGGCACCGACACGCTGGAAGAAACCGCCATGCTGCTGCACCTGACGCAGCAGACCGATACGCCGATCGTTCTGACGGCGGCGATGCGGCCGTCGACGTCGCTGTCTGCAGATGGCCCGCTGAACCTGCTGAACGCGGTACGGCTCGCCGCCAGTCCGTCCGCGCGCGGACGCGGCGTTCTGGTAGCGCTAAATCAGCGCGTGCATGCCGCCCGCGATGTGCAGAAGGGTCACACCTATGCGGTGGAGGCGTTTGTCTCGCCGGATGCGGGGCCGCTGGGTTTCGTGCTCGACGCCCAGGTGCAGTTCCAGCGGGCAGCGCAGCGCGTGGCTGCGGAAGACGTCTTGCCTATCCCGCCGGCAGGCCAGTGGCCATGGGTTGAAGTGCTGGCGAGCTATGCGCAGCCTGATGCGCGTGTGGTCGATGCGTTGGTCAATGCCGGGGTGAAGGGGCTGGTGATTGCCGCAACGGGGGCCGGCTCCATCCACGCCAATCTTGAAGCGGCGCTGAACCGGGCCAGTCAGCAGGGTGTTTTCGTTGTGCGCTCAACCCGTACCGGTGCCGGCGTGGTGCCCGCGCAGCCGGGTGCGGAACGCTGGGCGGCAAGCGGTTCGCTTAATCCATATAAGGCGCGTGTGCTGCTGACGTTGCTTCTGGCCTCGGGGCGCGCCCAGGCAGAAGTTGCCTCCCTGCAGCAAGTCATTGATCGATATTGAAAAAATCGCCAAAGCCTGCGTATAATGGCAGGCTAACCAACCTTGCTGCACCGGAGTGTGACGCCCGGGCGGCTTAATCCACAAGGAGCGTCAATGCGTCATTACGAAATCGTATTCATCGTCCATCCGGACCAGAGCGAGCAAGTGCCCGCGATGATCGAGCGCTACAAGAGCACGGTCACCACGCAAGGCGGCCAAGTGCACCGCGTCGAAGACTGGGGCCGCCGTCAACTGGCCTACATGATCCAGAAGCTCGCGAAGGCTCACTACGTGTGCCTGAACATCGAGTGCGGCAAGGAAACCCTGGCTGAGCTCGAGCACGCGTTCAAGTTCAACGACGCTGTGCTGCGTCACCTCATCGTTCAGACCAAGAAGGCTGAAACGGCGCCGTCGCCGATGATGAAGGAAGTCGCACGCGAAGAGGCCAAGAAGGCCGCCGCTCAGACCGAACAGGCCGCCTGATGCCGCGCGCGGTGCTGCGCAAGCCTGATCGCGCATCACCAGCATGAACGAAACCCACGGGGACAACGCCATCAACCGCCTGCAGCTCGTCGCCACTCTGGTCGAGCGCGAGGTGATGCGATACACCCCAGCCGGCGTGCCGATCGTCAATTGTCTGCTGGCCTATAGCGGACAGGCGGTGGAGGCGCAGACAGTGCGGCAGATCGAGTTTTCGATAGAAGCACTGGCAGCCGGCAAGATGGCTTCCGTTCTGGATCGCATCGCTCCGGGCACTGTCCTGGATTGCGTGGGATTCCTGGCTCGCAAGCACCGCAGCAGTAAGGCACTGGTCTTTCACATCTCCGGATGTAACGTATTCGTAAAGGATTGAATCATGGCATTCATGAACAAGAAGCAGCGCGACGCGAAGAACAAGAAGCGCTTCCAGCAGCAAAACCCGTTGTTCAAGCGCAAGAAGTTCTGCCGCTTCACCGTGGCCGGCGTTGAGCAGATCGACTACAAGGATCTGGACACGCTCAAGGACTTCATCGGCGAAAACGGCAAGATCACCCCGGCCCGCCTGACCGGCACGCGCGCGATCTATCAGCGCCAGCTGGACACGGCCATCAAGCGCGCACGTTTCCTCGCGCTGATGCCGTACACCGATCAGCACAAGCACTAATCAGCGGGATAAGGAGAACTCACAATGCAAATTATTCTGCTCGAGAAAGTCGTCAACCTGGGTAACCTGGGCGACGTGGTGCGCGTGAAGGACGGTTACGCTCGTAACTTCCTGATCCCGAACAAGCAAGCCCGCCGCGCTACCGATTCCGCCATCAAGGAATTCGAAGCCCGCCGTGCTGAGCTGGAAAAGCTGGCTGCTGAAAAGCTGGCCGCTGCGCAAGCCGAAGGCGAAAAGCTGAACGGCCTGACGCTGCAACTGTCGCAAAAGGCTGGTGTGGATGGCCGTCTGTTCGGCTCCGTTACCAACCACGACATCGCTGACGCACTGGTTGCACAAGGCTTCAAGGTCGAGAAGGCGCAAGTGCGTCTGCCGAACGGCCCGCTGAAGACCGTGGGCGACCACCCGGTCGTCGTGTCGCTGCACACCGACGTGGCTGTTGACGTGAACGTGTCGGTGCAGGGCGAGTCGGTCTAAGCACGCACGCAGTACCTCGCGGCGCCCGGGTCACCGATCGACGCGAGTCAAGAAGGCAGGGACGAAAGTCTCTGCCTTTTTTTGTTGTCCTTTGTGTCAGGGGTTCAGATTGAAGACTGAGCAGCGCCGTTATAATCCGGCCATGAACGCGCCCTCCGATCCCCAGCTCGATTCCCTCAAGGTGCCGCCGCATTCCATCGAGGCCGAACAATCGGTGCTCGGCGGGTTGCTGCTGGATAACGCCGCCTGGGATCGCATTGCCGATTTCATCAACGAGCACGATTTCTACCGCTACGACCACCGGCTGATTTTTCACAATATCGGCAAGCTGATCTCGCAGGCCAAGCCGGCCGACGTGATCACGGTGTACGAGCAGTTGCAGGCCGCCGGCAAGGCGGAAGAGGTGGGCGGCCTGGCCTACCTGAACGCGCTGGCGCAGAACACGCCGAGCGCCGCCAACATCCGCCGATATGCGGAAATCGTGCGCGACCGCGGCGTGCTGCGCCAACTCGTGACGATTGCCGACGAGATTTCTGCCGGCGCCTTCAACCCGCAGGGCCGCGACGTGCGCCAGCTGCTGGACGAAGCCGAATCCAAGGTGTTCGCGATTGCCGAAGAAGGTTCGCGCGGGCAGAAGGGCTTCCTGGAAATCCAGCCGCTGCTGACGCAGGTGGTCGAGCGCATCGACGAGCTGTACCACCGCGACAACCAGAGCGACATCACCGGCGTGCCGACGGGCTTTGTCGACCTCGACCGCATGACCAGCGGTATGCAGGGCGGCGATCTGATCATCGTGGCCGGTCGCCCATCGATGGGTAAGACGGCGTTCTCGCTGAACATCGGCGAACACGTTGCCGTGGAGCAGGGCTTGCCGGTGGCCGTGTTCTCGATGGAAATGGCGGGCACGCAGCTCGCCATGCGTATGTTGGGCTCGGTCGGTCGATTGGATCAGCACCGCCTGCGTACCGGCCGCCTGCTCGATGAGGATTGGCCGCGCCTGACGCACGCCATCCAGAAGATGAATGACGCGCAGCTCTTCATTGACGAAACGCCCGCGTTGAATCCGATGGAATTGCGTGCGCGCTCGCGCCGGCTTGCCCGGCAGTGCGGGCAGCTCGGCCTGATCGTCATCGATTACCTGCAGCTGATGTCGGGCTCGGGCGGCGGTGAAAACCGTGCGACCGAAATCTCGGAAATCTCGCGCTCGCTGAAGGGCCTGGCGAAGGAACTCAACTGCCCCGTGATTGCGCTGTCGCAGTTGAACCGAAGCCTGGAGCAGCGCCCGAACAAGCGGCCGGTGATGTCGGACTTGCGTGAATCCGGCGCTATCGAACAGGATGCCGACGTGATCCTGTTCATCTATCGTGACCAGGTGTATAACCCCGACTCTCCGGACAAGGGGACGGCCGAAATCATCATCGGTAAGCAGCGTAACGGCCCGATTGGTACCGTTCGTCTCACGTTCCTGGGTGAATACACGAAGTTCGACAACTTCACCGGGGGCAATGCCTTCTTTGACAACGATACGTAACGTGTAATACGTGTCGGCCGGTCACAACGTGCCGCGTGTCGCGGGGCCGGTTCCGGTAAAATATTGCGTTTTAATGACAGCGCCGGCGGTGATCCCGTCCGGCGCTGTTTTTACGACTCCTGCTTTTTCCGTTCCCAAGGATCATCATGTTCGGTCGCTTCATGCCCACCGAAGGCAAGTTTTTTGAGTACTTCAACCAGCACGCCGAGTGCGCCGTCAAGGCGGCCCATGCGCTCAAGGATCTGGTCAATGACTTGCCCAATGCCGAAATGCATGCACGCAATGTGCAGAACTTTGAAAAGAAGGCCGATCGCATCACGCACGACACGATCGAGCTGCTGCACAAGACCTTCATCACTCCGCTCGACCGCGACGAGATCCACAAGCTGATCACGACGATGGACGACATCCTCGATCTGATGGAAGACGTGTCGCTCACCATCTCGCTGTACGACGTGACCAACGTGACGGACGAAGCGCGCCAGCTCGCGACCATCTGCGTGGCGTGTTGCGAGGAGGTCCGCAAGGCCGTGGCGCTGCTCAACGACATGAACAACGGCCGCCAGATTCTGACCATCGCGCAGGAAATCGACCGCCTCGAGTCCGAAGCCGATCGCGTGATGCGCGCTGCCATGGCGAAGCTGTTCCGCACCGAGAACGACATCAAGCTGCTGATCAAGCTCAAGGCGATCTACGAGCAACTGGAGAGCGTCACCGACCGTTGCGAGGATGTCGCCAACATCATCGAAGGCATCGTGCTCGAAAACGCCTGACGAGACGACGCCTCATGCATACGCTTCAGATCAGTCTCTGGGTGGTCGTCCTGCTGGTGGCACTGGCCATCGTGTTCGACTTCATGAATGGTTTCCACGACGCCGCAAACTCCATCGCGACGGTGGTGTCGACCGGCGTGCTCAAGCCGCAGCAGGCGGTGGCGATGGCTGCGGCCTGCAACGTGATCGCCATTTTCATCTTCCACCTCAAGGTGGCAACCACGGTGGGGCGGGACACCATCGATCCGTCCATCGTCGATCATTACGTCATCTTCGGGGCGTTGGTCGGCGCGATCGCGTGGAACATCATCACGTGGTACTACGGCATTCCGTCGAGCTCGTCGCATGCGCTGATCGGTGGCTTGGTGGGGGCCGCCGTGGCCAAGTCTGGCACGGGCTCGCTGGTGGCCAGCGGCTTGCTCAAGACTGTGGCGTTCATCCTGATTTCGCCATTGCTCGGTTTTATCCTGGGCTCGCTCTTGATGGTGGCGGTGTCCTGGTTGTTCTTCCGAACGCCACCATCCAAGGTGGACCGATGGTTCCGGCGCTTGCAACTGCTCTCCGCCTCGCTGTACAGCCTGGGCCACGGCGGCAACGATGCGCAGAAGACCATCGGCATCATCTGGATGCTGCTGATTGCCGGTGGCTACGCCTCGGCCACTGCAACCGAGCCGCCGATCTGGGTCATCGTCTGCTGCTATGTGGCGATCGGCTTGGGTACGCTGCTGGGCGGCTGGCGGATCGTCCGTACGATGGGGCAGAAGATCACCAAGCTCAAGCCGGTCGGCGGTTTCTGCGCTGAAACCGGTGGCGCCATGACGCTGTTCTTCGCGTCGGCGTTGGGCGTGCCGGTGTCGACCACGCATACCATCACGGGCGCCATCGTCGGTGTCGGTGCGGCGCAAAAAGCTTCCGCCGTGCGTTGGGGGGTGGCAGGCAACATCGTCTGGGCGTGGGTGTTGACGATTCCTGCGTCCGCGTTCATGGCCGCGATCGCCTGGTGGATTGGCCGACACGTCCTGTAACGAAAGCCGGCTGCTGATTCACAGCGAAAAACGAAACGCCCACCAAACCGGTGGGCGTTTTGCATTGGCGCGAGCGATGCGCTATTGCGTGGCGAAGCGCGCGATGGGGTCGTCGTCCGCGGGCGGCGTTACAGCCGGCGGTATCCGCGTCGACATCAGGCTTGCAGCCTGGGCCTCGCGCGTGCGGGCGAGGGCGCCGAGCGGGTCATCGTCGATCGGGCGGGCAGGGCTGGCAGGTGCCGGCGTGATTGGCGTGTTGGCGGGCGCGGGTCCATCCAGCAGGTTGCTCGCTGCGACGACGCGGCGCGCGCCCATGTAGCGGCTTGCCCAGTACGACTTGGTCATGTCTTCCAGGCGCACCGTGCCACCTGTGGCCGGTGCATGAACAAACCGATTCTGGCCGACATAGATACCCACGTGCGAATTGGGCTGGCCCGTCGTGTTGAAGAAGACGAGGTCGCCCGATGCAACTTCGCGACGGTCGAGCGAGGTGCCGCGGCGGCCCATTTCGGCGGCGGTGCGCGGCAGGTTCACGGAAGCGGCGCGCTGCACGACGTAGCGCACCAGTCCGCTGCAATCGAAGCCGCTGTCGGGCGTATTGCCGCCGTAGCGGTAGGGCGTGCCGACCAGCGCCATGGCTTCGATGGAAATCTCTTCCAGACCCGCACTCGGATCCTGTATGGGCGCGCCGCGTGTGCGCAACCCTTGGTCACGGGAGGCGGTGGAACGCGTGGGCGTCGACGAGCAGGCGGACAGCAGGCAGACCAAGGCAAGCAGCGCCGTGCCTGCCAGTCGGGTATTGCCAAAGGAAGAGCCGTACCGCGTCAGCATGCGCCATCAGGAGAGTCCGGATAGCGAGCATGCTATGCGCGCCGCGTCAGAAAGCCAAACTGCGTGTTGGCGAGGCGCAACGCCAAGCGGGGCGCGGGTCTGCGGATTTGGCCCTGATGGCGTCGCGTTTTGCGGGGAGTTTTACCAGCGTAGTTGGACGTTACGCGTGCTGCCGGTCTGCACCGTCGCCCGTTTGGTGGTGCCTTGGTATGTGGCGATGACGTTATAGCTGGCCGGCGGTGCCTTGATCAGACAGCGCGGGCCATCGGCGCGAAAGCTTGCGACCTCCTTGCCGTGCCGCGTGAGCTGGACGTCCACGTCGGCCAGATACTCGCCGCGCGCGCCTTGCGTGAACAGCAGCGACAGGTTGTAGTTGCGCGCTTCACTGTTCAGCGCTTGCTGCTCGTCTTGTGCAACGCCGCCGCAGACGTAGCTGATCTGGCCGGCGGTCTTTGGCGTGAGGGCGTCGGCAAGCGCAATGGAAGCGCCGGCGGACAGCATCATCGCCAGCGCAGCCGACGTCAGGGTCAAGCGCGATCGGGTCTGCAGGTTTTGCTGCATGGGCATCGTTGGCCTCCATCAAGGAAAAAGAGAGGTGCCAGACGTGCAGCAAAAAAAAGGCCGCGCAAATGCACGGCCCGATGGCACAACGGTTTGCGGCAGACAGCTTTGCCGCGCAGTGATTCCTACAGCACGTCTGAGGCGTGATCTGCGAGTCGCGAGCGCTCGCCGCGCGCCAGCGTGATATGCCCGCTGTGGCTCCATCCCTTGAAGCGATCCACCACGTAGGTCAGGCCCGACGAACCTTCCGTCAGATACGGCGTATCGATCTGCGCGATGTTCCCCAGGCAGACGATCTTGGTGCCCGGGCCCGCGCGCGTGACCAGCGTTTTCATCTGCTTCGGCGTCAGGTTTTGCGCCTCGTCGATGATCAGGAACTTGTTGACGAAGGTGCGGCCGCGCATGAAGTTCATGCTCTTGACCTTGATGCGCGAGCGGATCAATTCCTGCGTGGCTGCGCGGCCCCATTCGCCGGCGTTGTCGTCGGATTTTTGCAGCACCTCGAGGTTGTCGTCGAAGGCGCCCATCCACGGCTGCATCTTTTCTTCTTCCGTGCCGGGCAGGAAGCCGATGTCTTCACCCACGGGCACCGTGGCGCGCGTGATGATGATCTCGTTGTAGAGCTTCTGATCCAGCACCTGCTCCAGACCCGCTGCCAGTGCCAGCAGCGTCTTGCCCGTGCCGGCCTGACCCAGCAGCGAAACGAAGTCCACTTCCGGGTGCATCAGCAGGTTCAGCGCGAAGTTCTGCTCGCGGTTGCGCGCGGTTACGCCCCAGACGTTGTTCTTCTGGTGCGTGTAGTCCTTGAGCGTCTGCAGCACGGCGGTCTTGCCGTTCAGCTCCTTCACCTGCGCATACAGCGGCAAGCTGCCGTCATTCGGCTCCAGGAAGACAAACTGGTTGACCAGGAACGACGGCACCAGCGGCCCGGACAGGCGATAGAACGTCGTGCCCGTCTTGGGGTCCTGCCAGCTCTCGATGTTCTTGCCGTGCTTCTGCCAGAAGTCCGCCGGCAGGGCCATGATCCCGCTGTAGAGCAGGTCGGTGTCTTCCAGCACGCGGTCGTTGAAATAGTCCTCCGCCGGCAGGCCGAGGGCGCGCGCCTTGATCCGCATGTTGATGTCTTTGGACACCAGCACGACCGATCGATCCGGACGCTGCTGCTGCAACGCGGCCACGACGCCCAGGATCTGGTTGTCGGCCTTGCCCTGCGGCAGGCCGTCGGGCAACTTGATGTCGTTCAGGCGCGTCTGGAAGAACAGGCGCCCCTGCGCATCGCGGTTGCCGAGCTTGGCGAGCGGCAGGCCGTCATCCATCGCTCCATCGGTGCCGCCCACAAGCTGGTCGAGTGTGCGGCTGACCGTGCGGGCATTGCGCGCGACTTCGCTCATGCCCTTCTTGTGGTTGTCCAACTCTTCCAACGTCATCATCGGCAGATAGACGTCGTGCTCTTCAAAACGGAAGAGCGATGTCGGGTCGTGCATCAGCACGTTGGTGTCGAGCACGAACAGCTTGGTCGGGCCTTCGTCGCGGCGGGCGCGGCGGCGGGCAGCGGTTTCGGTTGATTTGCCGGTCGCGCTCACTTTGTCGACCGCCTTGGCCAGAATGCCGGCGTGTTCGCGCGAACTGTCTTTCGCCATGGGGGACGCTTCGCCCGAGCGGGCGCGTGCCGTGCTGGCAGCATTGCGTTTGGGTTGCGCACGGCCGGTTTCTGACAACGCCTCGCGCTCGAGCGCTGGCACCGGTTTTCGAGGTTCCTGACCCGCCTTCGGCTTTCCGGCTTTGCTGAAAGGCTTGAATTCAGCCGGGTCGAGCAATTGGGCTGGCTGGGTGGGCATGGTCGGCAGCGGCATGCTTCGATTACCTCTCTGGGTGGAACGACGACGGAACACCATCCGCGCACAAGGCGGGGCGGTGCAGGCGGAAAACGCGAGAAAACGGATGGGCGCGTCGCAGCATTTGATGCACGGACGACGGCCACAAAAAAGCCGCCATGACCTGCGAGAGGTGGGGCGGCCTAGGTGAACGCCACGACAAGCTGCACGATTCGGACGTTCTGCCCGGCCTGGTTGCCGGGAAAAACGCAGAAGCGGTATCAGGCCAACTTGGCCGCCGGTACCGTCGTGGGCTATCGGAATGGCATCCGGATTTCGTACTCATCGGTTCCGACTGTATCGGAAGCGTTTGTGATTTGCAATCGGTCACATGTGACGTGTGGCGCCGTCCAAACTGCGCCACGATTGATGACGAAATCAACGGAAAAGCAAGCGCCTGCATGCCGTGCACGGCGCTTTCGTGCGCGATGGGCTTTTACGCGCGGTTATAACGCGCGCACCGCCGCCAGCACATCGTCCACGTGGTTGGGCACCTTCACACCCCGCCATTCCTTGCGCAGCACGCCCTTGCTGTCGATGAGGAATGTGCTGCGCTCGATGCCGCGCACGTCCTTGCCGTACATCTTCTTCATCTTGATCGTGTCGAAGATGTTGCAGACGGCTTCGTCGGCGTCGGAGATCAGCTCGAACGGCATCTCCAGTTTCGCCTTGAAGTTTTCGTGCGATTTCAGACTGTCGCGCGAGATGCCGAACACCACGGCGCCAGCCGCTTCAAAGGCGTCGTACTGGTCGCGGAAGTTCATCGCCTCGGTGGTGCAGCCGGGCGTGTTGTCCTTCGGATAGAAATACAGCACGACGATCTTGCCGCGCTGCGATGCCGGCGAGAACGTGATGCCGTTAGTGGCTGGTGCGGAGAAATCGGGAAGAGGCTTGTCGATCGTGACGGGCATGGTGTGTTCCGGAAAACCTCGGGAAGAGACAGGAAGCTCGTGGACGAGCAATGCTGAGGCACTGCGCCAGCCGCCAAACCGGCGATCGGAAGGATCAGGCCGGTTGAACGATCAGGCTGCCGCTGCGGCCGGCAACTTCGCCCCACGTAACGGGCTGCACGGGCAGGGTACTGCGATCGAGCGTTGCGTAGTAATCGCCCATCGACCCAAGCCGATGGCCCTGTGCACGCCAGCCTCGCAGCAACTCGCGGAAGATCGGGGCGAGTTTCTGCCCTTCAAGTTCCGCATGCAAGGTGAATACCTGGTCGCGGTCGGACTCGGTCATCTTCAAAATGTGCCGGGCGACGTTGTCGAGGGTGATGTTTTCTACGCCGATCAGTTCGTCCAGCGTGGGCAGCGTGGTCGGCAATTGCACGTGATTCAGCGCCTTGCCGTCAACGCTCGGGATGTATGGATGCGTGCCCCGGCCGTCCGAAGCGTAGGCCATGCCCCAATTGTCGATCTGGCGGAAGGCGTGGTCGTTCATCTGCCAGCCGGCAGCGCCGTGTGTCACGGGGGGCTTGCCGAATACCTGGATGAAACGCGCGTGGGCGGCGGTCATTTGGCGGGCGGTCCAGCCGGCATCGCGCTGGCGCACGTTGTCTTGCCACAGCACGTGGTCCCACGTGTGGATGCCGGTCTCGAAACCTGCCTCGGCAATGGCTCGCATTTCGGCAGCGGCTTTGCGGCCGATGTCGGGGCCGGGCAGCAGCACGCCGTACATCAGCGTGCGAAGGCCGTAATGCTCGACGACTGACGTGCGGGAAACCTTTTTCAGAAAACCGGGGCGGAAGGCCCGGCGCAGCGCCCAGCCGGTGTGGTCCGGGCCGAGGCTGAAGAGGAAGGTCGCGCCCGCCTCGTGCTCGCGCAACATGCGCGCGAGGTTGGGCACGCCTTCGCGGGTGCCGCGCAGGGTGTCGACGTCGATCTTGAGAACGATGAGAGCCATGAACCTGCGCGGGGTGTTGCCTTTACTTGTTGCCGTTGCCGTCTTCGACCAGGCTGCGCGCTTCAGCCACGTGCGTGCGATACGCTTCGAAGATGTTCGCCAGCGCGTCCTTCATCACCGTGGTCGGCTTCCAGCCGAGGTCTTCCATGGTGTTGGCGATCTTCGGCACGCGGTTCTGCACGTCCTGGTAGCCGGTGCCGTAGTAGGCGCCGGAAGTCGTTTCCACCAGCTGGACCTGCTTGGCCGTGTCCTTGTACTCGTCGATCTGGGCGGCCTGTTCCAACATCATGTTGGCCAGTTCACGCACCGAGTAGTTGTTCGACGGGTTGCCGATGTTGTAGATCTTGCCCGAGGCGACGCCGTCCTTGTTGGCGATGATGCGCACCAGCGCGTCGATGCCGTCGTCGATATACGTGAACGCGCGTTTCTGGCTGCCGCCGTCGACGAGCTTGATGTTCTCGCCGCGCACGATGTGGCCGAGGAATTGCGTCACCACGCGCGACGAACCTTCCTTCGGGGTGTAGATCGAGTCGAGGCCCGGGCCGATCCAGTTGAACGGACGGAACAGCGTGAAGTTCAGGCCTTCCATGCCGTAACCCCAGATCACGCGGTCCATCAGCTGCTTGGAGCAGGCGTAAATCCAGCGCGGCTTGTTGATCGGGCCGTAGATCAGCGGCGAGGCTTCCGGGTCAAATTCCGAATCGCTGCACATGCCGTAGACCTCGGAGGTCGACGGGAAGACGAGGTGCTTGCCGTACTTGGCAGCCGAGCGAACGATCGGCAGGTTGGCTTCAAAGTCCAGCTCGAACACGCGCAGCGGGTCTTTGACGTAGGTCGACGGCGTGGCGATGGCCACCAGCGGCAGGATCACGTCGCACTTCTTCACGTGATATTCGACCCACTCCTTGTTGATGGTGATGTCACCCTCGAAGAAATGCATGCGGGGGTGGTTGACCAGGTCGCCCAGACGCTCGGTCTGCATGTCCATGCCGTAGACCTCCCAGTCGGTGGTCTCCAGGATGCGCTTGGACAGGTGGTGGCCGATGAAGCCGTTGACGCCGAGGATCAGTACTTTTTTCATGAAGGCAAACTCAAGATCAGGAGAGGGCGAGCTGGCTGGCGAGCTGCTGCGCGGTCACGACGGACGTTCCGCTGGCAGCTTGGGGCTCGACGCGCCAGAGCTCGTGAATGGCGATGGCTCCCCCATCGCCGCACACGCCGAACATCGCATTATCCACGACGTGCAAGCCCGGCGGCAAATTCGTAAAGTTTTGATGCGCCAGACGGGCTCGCGCGACAACGTAGCGTTCACTGCCGGCGTCCGTGAAGGCACCCGGGTAGGGCGGTGCCACAGCACGGATCAGGTTATAGACCTGCTGCGCGGGTTTGGACCAGTCGATGCGGCCGTCTTCGGGCTTGCGGCCGCCGAAATAGCTGCCGTTGGCGAGCACGTTCGGGTGCTGCGGGATTTGCCCGGCAATCATCGCGGGAAGCGCACGCCACAGGGTTTGCTCCGCCGCAACAGTGGCCTTTTCGAACACTTCGTGGGAGGTGTCGTCCGGCAGGATCGGCACGATGGTCTGGTCGACGATGTAACCGGCATCCGGCTTTTCGACCATTTCGTGCAGGGTGGCGCCGGTTTCGGTCTCGCCGTGCAGGACCGCCCAGTTGATGGGCACGCGGCCGCGGTACTTGGGCAGCAGCGAACCGTGCATGTTGAACGCGCCAAATTTGGCGAGGCTCAACAGGCGCATCGGGATCATGTGCCGGTAATAGAACGAAAAGATGAAGTCCGGCGCAATGGCGGCGATGCGCGCTTGCAGGTCTTCGCCGTTTGCGTTGTCCGGCGTGATGAAAGGGATACCTAATTCCTGTGCCGTGGCGCGCACGCTGCCGAACCAGATATTTTCCGCAGCGTTGTCCTCGTGCGTGACGACGAGTTCGACCTGGATGCCGCGCGCGGCCAGCACGCGCAGGCAACGCACGCCGACGTTGTGATACGCGAAAACGACGGCGCGCCGTTTGGTGGCAGAACTCATGCAACACCTCGCTGCGTGCCCGTCTTCAGATCGGCGGCGCCGGCTTCATGCAGGTGCGATGTTTCCTCGAGCACGCCCTGCACCAGATAGCGCGGGCGCTCGCGCACCTGTTGATAGATGCGGCCGATGTATTCGCCGAGCAAGCCGATACCAAACAGCAGTACGCCCATCAGGAAGAACGTGATGGCGAACAGCGTGAACACGCCCTGGACTTCCGCGCCCAGGACGAAGCGGCGTATCACCAGCAGAATGAACAGGACCGCCGAGGCGAACGACAGCAGCATCCCGATCGCCGAAAACCATTGCAGCGGCACCACCGAGAAGCCCGTCACCAGGTCGAAATTGAGGCGCACAAGCTTGTACAGCGAGTACTTCGACTCGCCCGCGAAGCGCTCTTCGTGGTCGACTTCGATTTCGGTGGGGTTCTTGCTGAAGGTGTAGGCCAGCGCCGGGATGAAGGTGTTGACTTCGCGGCAGCGGTTGATGGTGTCGACGATGGTCCGGCTGTAGGCGCGCAGCATGCAGCCCTGGTCGGTCATCTTGATGTGCGTGATGCGCTCGCGAAGCGAGTTCATTGCGCGCGACGCGGTGCGGCGGAACCAGCTGTCCTGGCGCACGCGGCGGATGGTGCCGACGTAGTCGTAGCCTTCGTCGAGCTTTTCGACCAGGCGGCCGATTTCTTCCGGCGGGTTCTGCAAGTCGGCATCGAGCGTGACGACGCGTTCGCCGCGCGCATGTTCGAAACCGGCCAGGATGGCCATGTGCTGGCCGTAGTTGCCGTTGAACAGGACGACGCGCGTGCTGTCCGGGCGCGCGCGGAACTGCTCGGCCAGCATGGCGGCGGAGCGGTCGCGGCTGCCGTCGTTGACGAACACGACTTCGTACGAAATGCCGAGTGCGTCGAGTGCGGGATACAAACGCGCAAACAGCGCGGCGAGCCCGTCTTCTTCGTTGTAAACAGGAATGACGACCGAGAGAGCGGGTGTCTTCATTATTGGATTATTGGTACTGGGCGCAAAGTTGGCGGACCGCGCTGACCACGCGATCCACATCGGAATCTTCCATGCCGGCAAACATCGGCAGCGTCACGATGGCACGGCCGATGCGCTCGGCCACCGGGAACATGCCCGGCTTCCAGCCGAGTTCGCGATAGAGCTTGAACAGGTGAATGGGCGGGTAGTGCACGCCCGCGCCGATGCCCAGCGTCTTCAGGCCGGCCATGAACCCGGCGCGATCGACCTTCAAACGATCCAGCGGCAGCACGATCTGGAACATGTGCCAGTTCGTATTCGTAAAGTTCTCCACCGGCAGTTCGACGCCGAACGACTCGATGTCGGCGGCGCGCATGCCGGCAAAGTAGCGGCGGGCCAGCGCAGCGCGGCGTGCAGTGACGGCCTCCAGCTGAGCGAATTGCCCCAGGCCGATCGCCGCATTCACGTCGGTCAGGTTGAACTTGCCGCCCACCAGATCGACTTCCATGCCGTCAAAGCCGGTGCGCACGACGCCCTGCAGGCGATACTTTTCGGCCAGCACGGCTTCTTCGGGCGTGTTGAGCACCAGCGCGCCGCCTTCGATGGTCGTGATGTTCTTGTTGGCCTGGAAACTGAAGCTGACCAGGTCTCCGATCTCACCGATGCGCTTGTCGCCCCAGCGCGAACCAATGGCCTGTGCGGCGTCTTCCACCACGCGCAGTTTGTGGCGGCGGGCGATGTCGTACAGACGGTCCATATCGACGGGCAGCCCCGACAGATAGACCGGAATGATCGCCTTGGTGCGCGGCGTGATGGCGGCCTCGACCTTGTCCAGGTCGATGTTGCGCGTCACGGGGTCGATGTCGACGAAAACAGGCTTGGCGCCGACCGTCAGCACCACGTTGGAGGTGGCGACCCACGAGATCGGCGTCGTAATGACTTCGTCGCCGGGGCCGATACCCGCGATGCGCAGCGCGACTTCCATCGTGGCCGTGCCGTTGGCGAATGTGCGGACGATACGGCCGCCGAAGTATTCCGACAGCGCGGCTTCGAATGCGGCGACCTTGGGCCCCGAGGTGATCCAGCCCGAGCGCAGCACCTCGGCCACGGCAGCGATGGTCGCTTCGTCAATGGTCGGACGCACGAAGGGCAGGAAGGGAAGCTCGGCAGTGGCGGTGGTTTGCGTCATGACTTGAATGAGGTTGGAGGCTGGGTGTGGGCGGATCGGCTCACGAACGAGCCAGCACAAGGACGCCGACGAGAATGATCGCGATGCCGATCAGGCGCTGCACCGTCAGCACTTCGCCAAACAGATACCACGCCAGGAAGGCGTTGACCACGTAGCCCAGCGACAGCATCGGATACGCGATGGTCACATCCACGCGCGACAGCCCGAGAATCCACACCACCACCGAGATGACGTAGCACGACAGACCGCCAATGATGGGCCACTGCGTTGCAAGCTTGATGCCGATCGGCAGGATGTTGTCGGCCGAAAACGCGAAGCGGCCGATGTTGTTGACGCCTGCCTTGAGCAGCAGCTGGGCGCAGGCATTGAGCATGACGCCCGTCAGGATCAGCCCGAAAGTGACCAGATTCATGTGTTCTTTTGATGGTTTGCAGACTGCGGCGGTTTCCCCGTATGAACGTTCTCAATCCCGCCGCCGGGGCGCATGTTACGACAATTCCGCTTGCGCGCCCCTTTCGAGAATCCGTGGCGGTAAAACCTAGTTGCGCCGGACGATCACGCGGCGGGCATCGCGGGCGATCACGATCATCGGTACGCCTTGGGCCGTCAGTCGATCATAGGTCCCCGGCCCCATCATGGCGACGGCCTGGCCGCCGGCTTTCCAACTCGCCACGAACGCTTCGGTGGTCGGCACCCACTTGGACGGCTCCTGCTCCACGCCGAAAGCCAATTCGTCGGGTTCCTGCACCATGATGGTGGGCCTGCCGAGGTAAAACGGCATTGTATGGTCCAGACGCTCCACCGCATAGAACGGCACGTCGGGCTTGAGCCACGGCCGGACGGCAGGCACGAGATCGATACCCGACATCGAGCGCCCGAAGGCTTCGTGGCCGAGCATCGCAGCTGTAAACGTCAGGAACCACGCGCACGCGAACGCGACCACGCTCTCGAAGCGCCGGCCCGCCAAGCGAATGGCGAGCCACGTGAACGCAGCTCCCGCCGCAAATGCCACGGCTAGGAATACCGCAAAGCGGGAAAACACTGCATTCGGGTACATGCCGGACGACATCGTCGCCACGTAACCGCTGGCTGCGAGGCCGACCAGCGCAAGCGCCAGGAAGGCCTTGAGTTGCCAGCGCCACGCGCGCTCGCTGGTTTGCTCCAGTACCAGGGACGCCAGAATCGCGAGCGCTGGAATGATCGGGAAGATGTAACCCGGCAGCTTCGAGTCGGAAATGCTGAAAAACGCGAAGATCAGAACGGCCCACAGGCCGAGCACCAGCGTGGGGCGGAAGCCGTTGCTGGCGGTTTCGGCACGCGCCATGGTCAGCCGTGCGGCGCCGGGCAATTGCGCTAGCCAAGGCAGGAAACCGGCCACCAACAGCGGCACGAAATACCAGAGCGGGGCATTGCGGTTGTGCACGGTCGACGTGAAGCGCTGGAAATGCTCGTGCACGAAGAAGAACCAAGCGAATTCCGGGTTGCGCAAGGAGATCAACACGAACCACGGCGCGCCCACGGCAAAGAAGATGATCAGCCCCGTCACGAGATGCAGGCGCTTCCAGAGCGCCCAGTCGCGCGCGACCAACGTGTAGACCACCAGCACAAAGCCGGGTAGCACCACGCCGATCAGGCCCTTGCTCAATACCGCCAGGGCCATCGACGCCCAGCAGGCCCACATCCAGCCGCGCTGCTGCGCGCGCGTCGCATCCGGATGTTGCGCCAGCAACAGCGCGCCCAGCGCCATCGTCATGCAGCCGGCCACCCCCATGTCGAGCGAGTTGAAGTGCGAGCCGACGTTCCACAGAGGCGCACTCACCAGCACCAGGCCGCTGATGACGGCCGTCCGCCTGCCCCACCAGCGCGCCGCCGCCAGCATCGTGAAAACAATGCCGACGATGCCTGAAAGCGCGGTGAACAGTCGCGCCTGCCAGTCGCCAATGCCGAACAGCGTATAGGCGAGCGCGGTGCCCCACATCTGCAGCGGCGGCTTTTCGAAGTACTTCAGGGCGTTGTAACGGATGGTCACCCAGTCGCCGGAGACGAACATCTCGCGCGCAATTTCGGCGTAGCGGCCTTCGTCGGTGGGGATCAGGTGCCGGTAGCCCAGCGTACCGAGCCAGACGGCCAGGAACGCAGCAGCCAGCAGCCAAAGAGAAGCGTTGCGCCAGGGGAGGGTGGGCGCTTGGGCGGTGCGGTCGATCGGCATGCGGTCAGGCACGCTCGATCAGCAGGGCGGCGGCCACCTTGCGGCCTTCCAGCATCAGAATGTTGTATGTGCGGCCGGCGGCCTGCAGGTCCATGGCGTCCACGCCGATGCGCTTCTCGGTGAGCGGCACCGTCAGCCTCGGGTGCGGGAAGCGCAGCTTGTTGCCTGTCCCGAAGATCACCACTTCGGCACCGAGTTCGAGCAGGCGGGAGAAATGTTCGGGCGTCAGGTCTTCAAAGCGCGCAAGGTCCCACGGCACCACCGCGCCCTCTGGCATTACCAGCACGGAGTGCTCGTAGCGCACCTTGTTGATTTCGATATAGCCGTCGCCATAGCCGGTGACGGTATTGAGGATGGTCGATGAATCGGATGAATGGAGCTTCAAGGCGGGAATCCCATCGGGCGCGATGCCTGCGGCGCATGCGGCGGCGCGCTGGCAGAGGCGCTAGGTTTCAGACGTCCGGGCGGGTTTCGCTGCGTTGCAAAAATGCCCGCCTAAGTCTGTCATAATGGGCTAAATTATATCTTTTTCTCTCCTTCGCCCGCCGCGCCATAAGCGATGCCCGGCAAGGAATAAGCGCAGCGGTGCCTGTCGCTGTGTGGCGTTACCGTCGCCGCTGTGCTGTGCCACAGAATGCCCGTAGTTCAAGCCCGTTCAACGTCGCCCATCGCCGCCTTGCCCGTGAAAACGATCCAGAAATCCGCCAAGCTCAACAACGTCTGCTATGACATTCGCGGCCCCGTGCTCGAAAAGGCCAAGCAGATGGAAGAAGACGGCCACAAGATCATCAAGCTGAATATCGGCAACCTCGCCCCATTCGGTTTCGATGCCCCGGAAGAGATCCAGCTGGACATGATCCGTAACCTGCCGAATTCGGCCGGCTATTCGGATTCCAAGGGCATCTTCGCGGCGCGCAAGGCGGTGATGCACTACACGCAGGAACAGGGCATCAAGAATGTCACGCTGGACGACATCTATCTGGGCAATGGCGCGTCCGAGCTGATTTCGCTCGCCACCAACGCGCTGCTCGACGCCGGCGACGAGCTGCTGCTGCCGGCTCCCGACTATCCGCTGTGGACCGCCGTGACCAGCCTTTCGGGCGGCACGCCAGTGCACTACACCTGCGACGAGGCCAACGGCTGGATGCCCGACCTGGACGACATCCGCGCCAAGATCACGCCCAACACCAAGGGCATCGTCGTCATCAACCCGAACAACCCGACCGGTGCGCTCTATTCGGACGAACTGCTGCTCGGCATCGTCGCCATTGCGCGCGAGCACGGCCTGGTGATCTTCGCCGACGAGGTGTACGACAAGGTCTTGTTCGACGACAACAAGCACACCGCGATCGGCTCGCTGTCGGAAGACGTGCTCACCGTGACGTTCAACAGCCTGTCGAAGAGCTACCGCTCGTGCGGTTACCGCGCTGGCTGGATGGTTGTGTCCGGCGACAAGCGCCCGGCCAAGGATTACATCGAAGGCCTGAACATGCTGTCGTCGATGCGCCTGTGCGCCAACGTGCCGGGCCAATGGGCGATCCAGACCGCGCTGGGCGGCTACCAGAGCATCAAAGACCTCGTGGCGCCGGGTGGCCGCATGCGTCGCCAGCGCGACCTGGCGCACGAGCTGATCACGGCGATCCCCGGCGTGACCTGCGTGAAGCCGAAGGCTGCGCTGTACATGTTCCCGCGCCTGGACCCGGCCGTGTATCCCATCGAAGACGACCAGACCTTCATCCGCCAGCTGCTGGAAGAAGAGCGTGTTCTGCTGGTGCAGGGCACGGGCTTCAACTGGCACTCGCCAGACCACTTCCGCATCGTCTTCCTGCCGCACGAAGACGACCTCCGTGAAGCGATTGGTCGAATTGCGCGCTTCCTGGAGCGGTACCGTCAACGTCACGGTACTGGCATCCGGGCCGCATAAGATCGGTCTTCCGCCAGATCAGTCACTTGCGGGGCAGACCGAGGCGTCTGCCCTGTGTGTTTTTTGCTTCTCCGCTTTTTCGTTTCTCTACGACACGTCTCATGAATCCCATCAAGATCGGCCTGCTCGGGCTCGGTACCGTCGGTGGCGGTACCCTCAAGGTTCTGCAACGGAACCAGGAAGAAATCCGCCGTCGCGCGGGTCGCGGCATTGAAGTCGCCATGATTGCCGTGCGCAATCTCGACCGCGCGCGCGCCATCGTGCAGGAAGCCGGTGCGACCGTGCCGGTGGTGAACGACCCGTTTGCGATTGTGGATTCGCCCGAGATCGATATCGTCGTGGAACTGATCGGCGGCTATGACCTGACGCGCGAACTGGTGCTGCGCGCCATCGCCAATGGCAAGCACGTTGTCACCGCCAACAAGGCGCTGCTGGCCGTGCATGGCAACGAGATCTTCAAGGCCGCGCAGGACAAGGGCGTGATGGTGGCATTCGAAGCCGCCGTGGCCGGTGGCATCCCCATCATCAAGGCACTGCGCGAAGGCCTGACGGCCAACCGCATCGAATGGATCGCCGGCATCATCAACGGCACCACGAACTTCATCCTGTCCGAGATGCGCGACAAGGGCCTGGACTTCGACACCGTGTTGAAGGAAGCCCAGCGCCTGGGCTACGCCGAGGCCGATCCGACCTTCGACATCGAGGGCTTTGACGCCGCGCACA
Source organism: Ralstonia sp. TCR112 (assembly GCF_007997035.1). GTDB lineage: Bacteria > Pseudomonadota > Gammaproteobacteria > Burkholderiales > Burkholderiaceae > Ralstonia > Ralstonia edaphi. The sequence goes on from NZ_VOSS01000003.1 coordinate 137,692, forward strand.
AGCTGACGCTCATGAGCGCCATCGCGTTTGGCGTGCCGGTGCAGTTCGACCGTGCCTACGTGGAAGGCATCACCAAGCTGGAAGCCGTCGACATTCGCTATGCCGAAGAACTGGGCTATCGCATCAAGCTGCTGGGCATCACGCGCCGTGCCGAGGCCGGCATCGAGCTGCGCGTCCATCCGACGCTGGTGCCGGCCAAGCGCCTGATCGCCAACGTCGAAGGCGCGATGAACGCGGTGGTCGTCAACGGCGATGCCGTCGGCCCGACGCTGTACTACGGCAAGGGGGCCGGCGCCGAGCCGACCGCTTCGGCCGTCGTCGCCGATCTGGTGGACGTGACGCGCCTGCACACGGCCGACCCGGAACACCGCGTGCCGCATCTGGCGTTCCAGCCGGACGCGTTGTCCGATACGCCCGTGCTGCCGATCGACGAAGTGCGTTCGAGCTACTACCTGCGCATGCGCGTGGCGGATGAAACCGGCGTGCTGGCCGACATCACGCGCATCCTGGCCGAAGGCGGCATCTCGATCGACGCCATGCTGCAGAAGGAATCGCGCGAAGGCGAGCCGCAGACCGACATCATCATGCTGTCGCACGTGACGGTCGAGAAACGCGTGAACGCCGCCATCGCCGCCATTGAAGCGCTGCCGACCGTGCTGTCGAAGGTCACGCGCATTCGCATGGAAGAACTGAACTAAGCGCAGGACACGAGCATGCAATACCGATCGACCCGCGGCCACGCAGAGCCGCAAAGTTTCTCCCGCATCCTGCTGGGCGGCCTGGCGCCGGACGGCGGCCTGTACCTGCCCGAGCAGTATCCGCAAGTCAGCGTTGAGGAGCTGACCCGCTGGCGCGACCTGCCGTACGCCGACCTTGCCTTCGAGATCCTGCGCAAGTTCGCCACCGACATTCCCGAAGACGACCTGCGCGCACTGACTCGCCGCACCTACACGCCCGAGGTCTACTGCAACGCACGCGCCGGCGACAACACCGCCGACATCACCCCGCTGCACAAGCTGGGCGAGGAGGGCGGCACGTCGCTGTCGCTGCTGTGCCTGTCGAACGGCCCGACGCTGGCCTTCAAGGACATGGCGATGCAGCTGCTGGGCAACCTGTTCGAATACGCGCTCGATCGTGAGCACGCCGAGCTGAACATCCTCGGCGCCACCTCTGGCGACACGGGCAGCGCCGCCGAATACGCCATGCGCGGCAAGCGCGGCGTGCGCGTGTTCATGCTGAGCCCGCATCGCAAGATGAGCGCGTTCCAGACCGCGCAGATGTTCAGCCTGCAAGACAAGAACATTTTCAACATCGCCATCGAAGGCGTGTTCGACGACGCGCAGGACATCGTCAAGGCGGTGTCGAACGATCTCGACTACAAAGCCCGCCAGAAGATCGGTACGGTCAACTCGATCAACTGGGCGCGCGTTGTTGCCCAGGTCGTTTATTACTTCAAGGGCTACCTGCTGGCCGCCCCGAAGATTGGCGACAAGGTGTCGTTCTGCGTGCCGTCTGGCAACTTCGGTAATGTTTGCGCGGGCCACATCGCACGCATGATGGGTTTGCCGATCGACAAGCTGGTCGTTGCCACCAACGAGAACGACGTGCTCGACGAGTTCTTCCGCACCGGCACGTACCGTGTGCGTTCGGCGGCCCAGACGTACCACACCTCCAGCCCCAGCATGGACATCAGCAAGGCGTCGAACTTTGAGCGCTTCGTGTTCGATCTGCTGGATCGCGATCCGGCGCGCCTCGCGCAGCTCTTCCGCGACGTGGACGAAAAGGGTGGGTTCTCGCTGACGGGCAAGCCGGAGTTCGAGCGCATCGCCGAGTTTGGCTTTGTCTCGGGCCGCAGCTCGCACGAAGACCGCGTCGATACGATCCGCGATGTGTTTGCCACCTACGGCACGATGATCGACACCCATACCGCCGACGGCGTGAAGGTGGCGCGCGAGAACCTGACGCCAGGCGTCCCGATGGTGGTGCTGGAGACGGCGCTGCCGGCCAAGTTTGGCGACACCATTCGCGAAGCGCTGGACCGCGAGCCGGAGCGCCCGGCTGGCTACGCCGATATCGAATCGCTGCCGCAGCGCTTCGAAGTCATGCCGGCAGACGCCGACCGCATCAAGGTCTACATCGCCCAGCACACCGGTCTCTAAAGCGATGGAAGCAGTGCCGGATGACGTCGCCGGAGCAGCGTTCGAGCGCTGCCTGCACGACATCCGCGCCTGCCGCGAGTGCCAGGGCGCATTGGCACACGAGCCTCGCCCGGTGGTCGTCGCGGACCGCCGCGCCCGCGTCCTGATCATCGGGCAGGCGCCGGGCCGCATCGTCCACGAGACCGGCATCCCCTGGAACGACCGCTCGGGCGACCGCCTGCGCCAGTGGCTACAGTTTTCGTACGACGATTTCTACGCCGACCGGCGCATCGCCGTGGTGCCGATGGGTTTCTGCTTTCCGGGCACCGGCGCGAACGGCGATTTGCCGCCCCGCCCGGAATGCGCGCCCAAATGGCACCGGCCGCTGCTGACGGCAATGCCCGATGTGCGGCTTGCCCTGCTGGTGGGCACCTATGCCCAGCGCAACTACCTCGACGTGCCGCGCGACTGGTCCTTGACCGACGTCGTGCGCAACGGGCCCGTGCACGACGCGGACGGCCGCGTGCTGTTCCCGCTGCCGCATCCGAGCCCTCGCAACCTGGCCTGGTTCAAACACAACCCGTGGTTCGACGCGCACATCGTGCCGGCGCTGCGGGCGGCGCTGGCCGACGCATTCGCTTGATACGCCTGGGCTGATGCATGGCATCGGCCTGGAACCGATACAATCGAAATCTCCTTTTCGATTCCGCTTTCCCATTCCCGCATGTCCGCCAACGATGCTCCCGCCGTCAAACCGTCCTTGCTGACGCTCGATGCGGCGCTGTCGCAACTGCTTGCCGCAGTGCGCGCTTTGCACGAGACCGAAACCGTGTCGACGTTGCATGCCAACGGGCGTGTGCTCGCTGAGGCTGTGCGCAGCACCCTGAATGTGCCGCCCGCCGACAACACGCAGATGGACGGATACGCCGTGCGCGCCGCCGACATCACTGCGCCGGGCACGCGCCTGAAGGTGGCGCAGCGCATTCCTGCCGGCCATGTCGGCCAGCCGCTGAATGCGGGCGAGGCGGCGCGTATCTTTACCGGCGCGCTCATCCCGCCGGGCGCCGATGCGGTCGTCATGCAGGAGCAATGCAAGGCTGACCCGGACACGGGCACCGTCGTCATCGACCACGTGCCGGAATCCGGCGAATGGATCCGCCGCGCCGGCGAAGACATCGCTGACGGCGCCGAAATCCTGCCGCGCGGCACGCGCCTCGGCCCGCAGCAACTTGGCTTGGCAGCTTCGGTCGGCTGCGCCAATCTGCACGTCGTGCGCCGTCCGCGCGTGGCCGTGTTCTTTACCGGCGACGAACTTGCCATGCCCGGCGAGCCGCTCAAGCCCGGCGCCATCTACAACTCCAACCGCTTCACGCTGCGCGCGCTGCTGGAAAACCTCGGTTGCGACATCACCGATTTCGGCATCGTGCCCGACACGCTGCAAGCCACGCGCGACACGCTGCGCGAAGCGGCCGAGGCGCACGACCTCATCATCACCTCCGGCGGCGTGTCGGTGGGAGAGGAAGACCACATCAGACCGGCGGTGGAAGCCGAAGGGCGCCTGAACCTCTGGCAAATCGCCATCAAGCCGGGCAAGCCGCTGGCCTTTGGCGAGGTGCGCCGCCCCGAAGGCATGGTGGGCGGCCCGACCGCTTTTTTCATTGGCCTGCCGGGCAACCCGGTGTCGAGCTTCGTCACCTTCCTGCTGTTCGTGCGGCCGTTCATCCTGCGCCTGCAGGGTGTGGCCGACGTGGCCCCGAAGCGCATCCCGATGCGCGCCGACTTTGCGCTGCCCAAGGGCGATCGCCGCAACGAGTTCCTGCGTGCGCGCATCAACGCGGGCGGCGGGCTGGACCTCTTCCCGAATCAAAGCTCGGGCGTGCTGACCTCCACCGTGTGGGGCGATGGCCTGATCGACAACCCGCCCAATCAGCCGATTGCACCGGGCGATGTCGTCAGCTTCCTGCCGTTTGCAGGCCTGGTGTAAGGAGCGATGACCGTGCAGATCGAGCTTCGTTTCTTTGCCAGCGTGCGTGAACAGCTGGGGACCTCGCAGGAGCAGGTGGTCGTGCCGGAGGCCGTGCGCACCGTGGGTGATGTGCGCCGCTGGCTCGCGCAGCGCGGTCCGGTCTGGGGCGAAACGCTCGCAGAAGGCCGTGCGCTGCGCATGGCGGTGGACCACCAGATCGTGCCGGCCGATACCGCCGTGCACGACGGCTGTGAAGTCGCTTTCTTCCCGCCCGTGACCGGCGGCTGAGCGCAGGAGAGCAAACATGTCCGTCCGCGTCCAGGAAGCCGACTTCGACCTCGGCGCCGAGATTGCAGCGCTCCGTGCCGGCCGCCCGAACATTGGCGCGGTGGCCAGCTTCATCGGTACCGTGCGCGACATCAACGACGGCACCGGCGTGTCGGAGATGGAGCTGGAGCACTATCCCGGCATGACCGAAAAGGCGCTCGCCGACATCGTCAGCGCGGCCATGCAGCGCTGGGAGCTGATCGACGCGCTCGTCATCCACCGCGTGGGCAAGCTCAAGCCGCAAGACCAGATCGTGCTGGTGGCGGTGGCGTCCAAGCATCGCGGCGAGTCCTTTGCCGCGTGCGAATTCATCATGGATTACCTCAAGAGCGAGGCGCCGTTCTGGAAGAAGGAACAGACGCCCGAAGGCGCGCGCTGGGTCGATGCGCGTGTCACTGACGACAAGGCGCTCGCCCGCTGGGGCATTGCCACCTCCAACGCCGCGACACGCACGGCTGATCAGCCCGGCGCATCGGCGCAACCCAACGACTACGAATAACAAGGACGCGACCGCATGAGCGGAATGGGCTTTCTGGCAGTTGGGGTGGGTGCTGCGCTGGGAGCCTGGTTGCGCTGGGCGCTCGCCGTCTTGTTGAACGCCATCAATCCGGCCTTGCCGTACGGCACGCTGGCAGCCAATCTGGTGGGGGGCTACCTCATCGGCGTCGCGGTGGGTGTTTTCGACACGCACGCGGGGTTGCCGCCGGAATGGCGTTTGCTGGTCATCACCGGTTTTCTGGGCGGGCTGACGACGTTCTCGACGTTTTCCAGCGAGGTTGTCGCCAACATCCTGGCCGGCGACCACCTGATGGGCGCGCTGCACATCGTGGCGCATCTGGGCGGCTCGCTGTTCCTCACGATGCTCGGTCTCTGGACGGTGCGCACGTTCAGTTGATCGCAAGCCCCGCCTGCAAATCGAGTTGCGAATGAGAAGTTTGGTTCACATACTGGTAGTGCCTGCGGTGGCTTAGGGACGTCCGGACGTCCAGTAGGGACGTGCAGTATCGAAGGCCGCCGCGGGTTTGCTTTGTGTTGTTCCATCCATAACGAGAAGGAGACGCAATGAAACCCACCCGAACGGCGCGCCTGCGACGGCACGTCTCGCCCAGCAACCTGATCGCCGCCGGTGCCGTGCTGCTGGCCGGCTGCGGCGTGTTGAGCGCCTGCGGCGGCAGCAATGACGGCAACAACGTGCCGGGCAATACCAAACCGGCCTTTGCCGGCAAGGTGACCGTCAACCGGTACGACGGCGTATCGGACGACCTGCTGACGGCCGGCCTGGGCGCAAGCGGGCTGGCTTCCGCCACCGCACCGACTATCGCCAACCCCACCGCGCCCACGCCAGCCGAGCTGCGCCGCCTAGCGATCTACGCGAACTACCGGGCGCTGGTCGACACGGCGGCCAAGGGCGGCTACGGCACGCTCTATGGCCCGAACGTCGACGCGAGCGGCAACGTCACGCAGGGCTCCGGCATGATCGCCGGCGCCGAATACGTGACGTACTCCGACGACGGCACCGGCCAGCAGAACGTGGTGCTGCTCGTGCAGATTCCGGACAGCTTCGACGTCAACAACCCCTGCATCATCACCGCCACCTCGTCGGGCTCGCGCGGCATCTACGGCGCGATTTCCACCGGCGAATGGGGCCTCAAGCGCAAGTGCGCCGTCGCCTATACCGACAAGGGCACCGGCGCCGGTCCGCACGACCTGGCCACCGACACCGTCGCCCTGCAGGACGGCACGCGCACCACGCGCAGCGCAGCCGGGTCGAACGCGCACTTTGCCGCGCCGCTCACCAGCAGCCAGCTCGCCGCCTTCAACGCGGCCACGCCGAACCGGCTGGCGTTCAAGCACGCGCATTCGCAGCGCAACCCCGAGAAGGACTGGGGCCTGTTCACGTTGCAGGCCGTGCAGTTCGCGTTCTGGGCGATCAACGACAAGGTCTCGGCGACGAGCGGTGCGCTGGTCGGCAGCGCGCTGCCGGTGCGTCCGGACAACACCATCGTCATCGCGTCGAGCATCTCCAATGGCGGCGGCGCAGCCATCGCGGCGGCCGAGCAGGACACCGGCGGGTGGATCGACGGGGTGGCCGTCGGCGAGCCCGGCCTGAACCTGCCGCCCAACACCGGCGTGCAGGTCGTGCGCGGCGGCACCACGCTGCCGACGACCGGCAAACCGCTGTTCGACTACGTGAGCTACGCCAATGTGTTCCGGCTCTGCGCGGCGTCGTCAGCGAGCGTTGCCACGGCACCGGCGCAGGCGTTCTTTGGCAGCCTCACGACGTTCCCGGCGGGCGCCCAGGCCAACCGCTGCGCCGCGCTGAAGGCGGCCGGGCTGCTGACCTCCACCACGGCGGCTGCCCAGGCTGACGAAGCCCTGCAGAAGATGCGCGCCTATGGCTGGGAGCCCGAGTCGGATCTCGTGCATGCGTCGATGTCGTTTTACGAGATCGATCCATCGGTGGCGACCACATTCGGTAATGCACTCTCGCGCGCCAGCGTGACCGACAACCTGTGCGGATTGAGCTTCGCGGCAACCGATGCGTCGTTCCATCCGACGGCGGTGAACGCCACGGCGCTCGCGCAGATGGCGGCGGTCGGCAACGGCATTCCGCCCACCTCCGGGGTGCAGCTCGTCAACAACAACGCCCAGGGCGGGCCGACGCGCAGCAACCAGTCGATCGACTCCACCGGCACGCAAGCCGCCAACCTCGATGGCGCGCTGTGCCTGCGCAACCTGCTGACGGGCGCCGATGCCGCTTCGCAATCGTTGCAGACGGGGATCAGCCAGACGCTGCGCACCGGCAACCTGCAGGGCAAGCCAGCGTTGATCGTGCAGGGCCGCAACGACGCGCTGCTGCCGGTCAACCATGGTTCGCGGCCGTACCTGGGGCTGAACGCCAAGGTGGAGGGCGGCTCGAGCAAGCTGTCGTACATCGAGGTGATGAACGCGCAGCATTTCGACGGCTTTATCGACCTCGTGCCTGGCTACGACACGCTGTTCGTGCCGCTGGTGCTGTATGAGCAGCGCGCGCTGGACGCCATGTACGCCAACCTGAAGAACGGCACGCCGCTGCCGCCTTCGCAGGTGGTGCGCACCACCCCGCGCGGTGGCACGCCCGGTGCTGCACCGGCCATCAACGCGGCGAACGTGCCGAACTTCACCAGCACGCCGGCTGCGGGCGACCGCATCTCGGTGAGCGTGTCGGGCGGTGTGGCGACGGTATCGGTGCCGAACTGATGCGATAGCCAAGACGATTTTGGCGCACTTGGGGCGGCGGCGTGCCAGCAGGCGCGCCGCCGTTTGTTCTGGCGCAAATCTGCATCAAAACCCGCGTTTCCACGCTTGAAATGCCACCGAAGCTCCCTATCTTTCGGAGCAGTGAAACATTTTCCGCAAGGGGTTTTTAATGCGTTTGGACAAACTGACCACCCGCTTCCAGGAAGCGCTGGCCGACGCGCAGAGCCTGGCGCTGGGCAACGACAATCCGTACATCGAACCCGTCCATCTGCTGCTGGCCATGCTGCGCCAGCCGGATGGCGCGACCAAGAACCTGCTCGCTCGCGCGGGCGTGAATACGGGTGCGCTGGACACCGCGCTGGACCGCGCCATCAAGAACCTGCCGCAGGTGCAGGGCGGCGAACAGGTTCAGGTCGGCCGCGATCTGGGCAACCTGCTGCAGCAAACCGAGAAGGAAGGCATCAAGCGCGGCGACCAGTTCATCGCCAGCGAGCTGTTCCTGCTGGCCGTGGCTGACGACAAGGGCGAGGCCGGCCGTATTGCGCGCGAACACGGCCTGTCGCGCAAGCCGCTCGAAGCCGCCATCGACGCCGTGCGCGGCGGTCAGACCGTCGGCAGCGCCGAGGCCGAGAGCCAGCGTGAAGCGCTCAAGAAGTACACCATCGACCTCACCGAGCGTGCACGCATCGGCAAGCTCGACCCCGTCATCGGCCGCGATGACGAGATCCGCCGTGCCATCCAGATCCTGCAGCGCCGCACCAAGAACAACCCGGTGCTGATCGGGGAGCCGGGCGTCGGCAAGACGGCCATCGTCGAAGGCCTGGCGCAGCGCATCGTCAACGGCGAAGTGCCTGAGAGCCTGAAGAACAAGCGCGTGCTGGTGCTCGACATGGCGGGGCTGCTGGCCGGTGCCAAGTACCGCGGCGAGTTCGAAGAGCGCCTGAAGGCCGTGCTGAACGACATCGCCAAGGAAGAGGGCCAGACCATCCTCTTCATCGACGAGATCCACACCATGGTGGGCGCGGGCAAGGCCGAGGGCGCGATGGACGCCGGCAACATGCTCAAGCCGGCGCTGGCACGCGGTGAGCTGCATTGCATCGGCGCGACCACGCTGGACGAATACCGCAAGTACATCGAGAAGGATGCTGCGCTGGAGCGCCGCTTCCAGAAGGTGCTCGTGGGCGAGCCGAGCGTGGAGGCGACCATCGCCATCCTGCGCGGCCTGCAGGAGAAGTACGAACTGCACCACGGCGTGGAGATCACCGACCCGGCGATCGTGGCCGCGGCTGAACTCAGCCACCGCTACATCACCGATCGCTTCCTGCCGGACAAGGCCATCGACCTGATCGACGAGGCTGCGGCGCGCATCAAGATGGAAATCGACTCGAAGCCCGAGGCGATGGACAAGCTCGACCGCCGCCTGATCCAGCTGAAGATCGAGCGCGAGGCGGTGAAGAAGGAAACCGACGAAGCCTCGCAGAAGCGTCTGGAGCTGATCGAGCAGGAGATCGAACGCCTGCAGAAGGAATACGCCGATCTGGACGAAATCTGGAAGGCCGAGAAGGGCGCCGCGCAAGGTGCGGCTGCGCTCAAGGAAGAGATCGACAAGATCAAGCTGGAGATCACCAAGCTGCAGCGCGAAGGCAAGCTCGAGAAAGTGGCCGAACTGCAATACGGCAAGCTGCCCGAGCTGGAAGGCAAGCTGAAGGCCGCGACCGCCGCCGAGTCGGCCGGCCAGAAGCAGCCGAACAAGCTGCTGCGCACGCAAGTGGGTGCCGAAGAGATTGCCGAAGTCGTCAGCCGCGCCACGGGCATCCCCGTGTCGAAGATGATGACCGGCGAGCGCGAGAAGCTGCTGAAGATGGAAGACCGCCTTCACGAGCGCGTGGTCGGCCAGGACGAGGCCGTGCGCCTGGTGTCGGATGCCATCCGCCGCTCACGCGCCGGCATTGCGGACGAGAACAAGCCGTATGGCTCGTTCCTGTTCCTCGGCCCCACGGGCGTTGGCAAGACCGAGCTGTGCAAGGCGCTGGCCGGCTTCCTGTTCGATTCGGAAGACCACCTCATCCGCATCGACATGAGCGAGTTCATGGAGAAGCATTCCGTGAGCCGACTGATCGGCGCGCCGCCGGGCTATGTCGGCTACGAGGAAGGCGGTTACCTGACCGAAGCCGTGCGCCGCAAGCCGTACAGCGTGGTGCTGCTCGATGAAGTGGAGAAAGCGCACCCGGACGTCTTCAACGTGCTGCTGCAGGTGCTGGACGACGGCCGCCTGACCGACGGCCAGGGCCGCACGGTGGACTTCAAGAACACGGTGATCGTGATGACGTCGAACCTCGGCTCGCAGCTCATCCAGCAGATGGCGACCGAACCGGCGGATGTGATCAAGGGTGCCGTGTGGCAGGAAGTGAAGACGCATTTCCGCCCCGAGTTCCTGAACCGGATCGACGAGGTGGTGGTGTTCCACGCACTGGACCAACGCAACATCGAATCGATCGCGCGGATCCAGCTCAAGCGTCTGTCGGCACGCCTGGCGCAGATGGACCTGGCGCTGGAGATCAGCGACGAGGCGGTGGCCAAGCTGGCATCCGCGGGTTACGACCCGGTGTTTGGGGCACGGCCGTTGAAGCGGGCGATCCAGCAGCAGCTTGAGAATCCGGTGGCACGGATGATCCTGGAGGGCAAGTTCGCGCCCAAGGATGTTGTGCCGGTGGATTATCGGGATGGGGCGTTTTCGTTTGAGAGGGTTGTGCACTGAGGCTGTGTTGTCGTGCGTTAAAAAGCCGCTCTGGAGGATTCCGGAGCGGCTTTTTTGTTTTTGGCTTTTTGTTTTTGTTGGTGGTGCATC
>NZ_VOSS01000030.1 GCF_007997035.1 Ralstonia sp. TCR112
AGGGGATGAAACAAGGGATGCACCACAAACGCCCACCCCGCCAGGGGAAACAGTGCCCGCCTCAGTTCCCCGCACTATCCGTAGGCGTATTAAACGAATCCCGCAGCAAATAACTCATCGGCACCTCCAGATTCACCCCATTCGGCGGAATCGGCTGCTGGAACCACTTCTTGTAGAGCTTCGGCACCTCGCCGTCGACAATCAGCCGCGTCATCGACTGGTCGATCAGCTTCTTGAACTCCGGGTCCTGCTTGCTGAGCATGATGGCGTACGACGACACGAGCTGCGTCTTGCCCGCCAGGCGGTAGTCAGCCGGGTTCTTGGCCGTGGCGCGCATGCCCGAGAGCAGGATGTCGTCGCCCGCAAACGCATTGGCGCGGCCATCGGCCAGCATCGCAAACGCGCTGCGCAGGTCGTTGGCATCCACCACCTGCATCGTCATGCCCGTTTCGTTGAGCTTGCGTGCGAGGTCGGCATTGGTCGAGCCGCGCGCGGCCACCACAGTCTTGCCGTTCAGGTCTTCCCATTGCTGGATCGGCGAGCTGGCCTTCACCAGCATGCGGCCCTTGGTGATGTAGTGCGGGATCGTGAAGGCCACCTTCTGCCGGCGCTCCGGCGAGTTGTTCGTCGAGCCGCATTCCAGGTCGGCCTTGCCCGTGGCGATCACGTCCAGGCGGTTGGCGGCCGTGACGGGCACGTATTGCACTTTCAGGTCCGGGCGCTTGAGTGAGGTCTTGATCGAATCGATCAGTCGCGAGCAGATGTCGATCGTGTAGCCGACCGGTTTGCTGCCGTCGAGGTACGAGAAGGGAATGGAGTCTTCCCGATACGCCACATGCACCGTGCCGGAATCGCGGATGCGATCGAGCGTCGGGGTGGCGGCAGCAACATCGGGAGAGAAGAATGTGGCGGAAACGGCAGTGGGAACGGCAAGCGCGGCCAGCAGCCACGTGCGCGCGGGGAACGGCATCGTCAAAGTCCTAGGAGAGGTTCGGGCTTCTAATGGCCAGCCGACCGCATCGGGGCCCTATCGACGCGGCCGTGCGCGCAATCGATTGCCGGGCGACATCCGCCCGGCTGCGCAGCATTGGCTGGGGCGCGCCGTCACTCCCCCCGGGGAATGCCAAAACGTGAAGCAATGTCACGCGCCGCCATGGGCGCGCATTATGCGCTGCTTGCGGGTATACCCTCAAGCACCTGTTCGGTGCGTGGATAAACGGCCGGACGCCGGCCCGCAGCTTTGGGCGTTGTGCGAAAGCGTGCGCTCACGTAGAGCTGCATCCCGCGTTTGCGCTACACGGGCCAAGCGCGCTGCAGCACCGCGCCAAGCTCCTGCGCGTGCCCATCGAGCGTGCCGAACACACGGCCATGCTGATGATGGAAGCGGCTGGCGATGAAGCGCTCCGCGTCGTCCGGATGGGCGTGGGCCAGCATCAGCGCCGCCTGCGCGGTGAGCGCCAGCCCCTGCGCGATGCGGCGCGCTGACGTTTCCTGGATATCGCCCGGCTGATGCAGCATCGCCTGCAGCGCGGCCAGCTCGGCGCGCACGGCACGATGGCCCTGCGCGCGCTCGCCAATGTCGTGCACCAGGCGCAGCGCATCGTCGGGCGTGCGGGCGATGGCACGCAGCACGTCCAGGCACATCACGTTGCCCGAGCCCTCCCAGATGGAATTGACCGGCGCTTCGCGATACAGGCGCGCCATCGGGCCTTCTTCCACGTAGCCGTTGCCGCCCCAGACCTCCATCGCCTCGCCGGTCGCTTCGATGGTGCGCTTGCAGACCCAGAACTTGGCGGCGGGCGTGACGATGCGTTTCCACGCCGCGGCCAACGGATCGACATCGGCGCGTTCGAACGCATTGCCCAGTTCCATCATCAGCAAGGTCGCGGCTTGCGATTCCAGGGCCAGATCGGCCAGCACGTTGCGCATCAGCGGTTGGTCGGCCAGCAGGCGGCCGAATGCCATGCGATGGCGCGCGTGGTGCAGCGCCTGCATCAGCGCATGGCGCAGGATGGCCGCGCTGCCGATCACGCAATCGAGCCGCGTGTGCGTCGCCATCTCGATGATGGTCGGAATGCCGCGCCCTTCCTCGCCGATGAGGATGCCCTCGGCACCGCGAAACTCCACTTCGCTGCTCGCGTTCGAGCGGTTGCCGAGCTTGTCTTTCAGACGCTGGATCTGGATGGGGTTCTTGCTGCTGTCATCGCGAAAGCGCGGCACGAAGAAGCACGACAGCGGGCCGTCTTCCGCACCCATGCGCGCGACCACCAGGTGCGCATCGCACATCGGCGCAGAGAAGAACCACTTGTGGCCGGTGATGGCGTACGTTGCGCCACGGCCCTCGCCGCGCAAGGGCGTTGCCACCGTGGTGTTGCTGCGCACATCGGAGCCGCCCTGCTTTTCGGTCATGCCCATGCCGACGAGGATGGCGGTTTTCTGGCGCCACGGCAGATCGCGTGCGTCGTGTTCTCGGGCGTAGAGACGCGGCCCCAGGTCGGCAAACAGCGCGGTTTCTTTCTGCAGCACGGGAATGCTGGCGAACGTCATCGTCGCCGGGCACAGCGTGCCGGATTCGATCTGTGCCTGCATGAAATAACCGGCGGTGCGCGCGGCCCAGGCGCCCGGGCGCGGGTCGGCAAACGGCAGCGCCTGCAGCCCCTGGCTGCGCATCAGGCCGAGCAGCGCGTGCCAGGCCGGGTCGAAGCGGATGGCGTCGATGCGCTCGCCAGTGCGGCTGTGGGTGTGGAGTTCGGGGTGATAGGTGTTGGCCTCCGCGGCCCACTGCAGCGTCTCCGGCGCGCCGAGCTGGTCACCGAAGGCATGCAGCGCGCTGGCGTTCCAGCCGCCGCCCAGGCGTTCGAGCGCGCCTTGCAGCGTGGTGTCGGACGTGAATGGGTTGAAGCCGGTCAGGTCCGGGACCTGGTTGAAGACGCGGTGGGTGGCCTCTGTGGGCATTGGGAGTCTCCTGGCGTGGTGCTTTTGGTGTGTGGGCCATGGTAGACCACCGCGCGCTGGGGTGGGTGGAGGGGGATTTCCATACGCGGTCCTCATTCCGCTTGCAGGGCCGCCCCATCCTCCTGGTGGAAAATTCGAAGAGCCGGATTTATTTAGCCCAAGACTCATTGGCGCTTTCTAATTCGAAAATTCAAAAATGATCGGTGTCCGATATTTTTGGTGATGAATGGTCTCTGTGTCTCACTGCCCGGTCATGCCGTCTCAATATGCGTTCTTTTAAGGAGACGCGGCCGCGATATGAAGGGGAAAAATCCCAGAAAATCCTTGTCTGGCAACGGTTTGTCCGCCGGCCGGTGTTGACGGAAGGGGAGGCTTTTCTTAGCATCCCGTCCGGATCAATGTGTCAGTCAAAATAAATAAGAAAGACTGCGCTGATCTGACGGGGGATTTCCAAGGGATAACACGCAGCCATTGCGCAGATTATCGGCATGCAATGGAGTGCCGGTGTGCAAATCCCACGCGCTATTCCCCTGTGAAGGGGGAGTGCCTGGCAGCAGCCAGGCTCTGAATTTCACAAGAACGCTCGAGAGAAAAAGCTCGCAAGACAGCGGGCCGGAACGAGGGAGAAATGCGCGTGCTGACACAAAACAGCCCGTTTGACCGGCGTGGGGTCGCCGGATGGTCAATGTTCCGTTGTCTGCAGGCGCACGGTCGGGCATGGCTGCGCCGGGGCTTGCTGGCTGTGCTGGCGATCTGGCTGGCGGTGTTGTCGCAAGCAGCGCTCGCCGCCGCCTGCACCGTCACATTCGCGACCAACATGAATGTGCAGAAGTCCTATGTCTTTACGGGCGCGGACACGAGCAACTGCGACCCCTTCCTGGCCGGTATTGCTTACGATGCTGCCGGCGGTATGAACAATTCATCCAGCTCGGCCGTTCTTAAGGGAACCGCCCAAGGCGGCACAATCGCCATCTACAGCGGTTCGGTACCGCCCTCGGGCGATCCGTTTACCAGTGGTTTCGTATACACCCCGCCGAACAACTTCAGTGGCACCGATACCGCCATGTTCTACACGAGCAATGACGGCGCCACTTGGGTGCCTAACGGTATCGTCAGCATCACTGTCATCTCAACCGCCCCGACGGTGACGAGCATTTCGCCGAACTCAGGCACGACCGCCGGTGCCACCTCGGTCAACATCACCGGCACGAATTTCGCCGGCACCACGGCGGTCAAGTTTGGCGCGACCAACGCAAGCGGCTTCAGCATCAACAGCGCCACGTCGATCACAGCCACCGCGCCCGCGGGTGCGGCCGGTACGGTTGATGTCACCGTCACCAACGCTAACGGAACCAGCCCCACCGGCGCCGCCGACCAATACACCTTTGTGGCGCCTCCCGTCGCGAACGCGGTCAGCGCGACCGTTGCGCACGGCAGCACAAGCAACCCCGTCACGCTGAACATCACCGGCGGCGCGCCGACCGGCGTGGCTGTCGGAACGCAGGCAGCGCACGGCACAGCGACCGCGTCGGGCACGTCGATCACCTACACACCCAACGCGTCGTACTCTGGCTCGGACTCATTCACGTACACGGCGACCAACGCGGGTGGCACGTCCGCGCCGGCCACCGTGACTGTCACCGTGTCGAATCCGACCGTCACGTACGGGCCGTCGTCTCCTGCGGCGGGCACGGTGGGTACGGCTTATAGCCAAACGCTGGCTTCGGCCAGCGGCGGCACGGCGCCTTACACCTATACGGTCGCGTCGGGCGCGCTGCCAGCGGGCATCTCGCTGGCCAGCAATGGCACGCTGTCGGGCACGCCCACGGCAGGCGGTACGTTCAACTTCACCGTGACGGCCACCGACAGCAGCACGGGTGCCGGCCCGTTTACAGCGACCAGCGGCACGCTCACGCTGACCATCGCCGCGCCGACGATCACGCTCTCGCCGTCCGCACTGCCCAATGCCACGGTTGCGACGGCATATAGCCAGACGATAACGGCCAGCGGCGGTACGGCGGCCTACACCTACGCCATCACGTCAGGAGCGTTGCCGGCCGGCCTCACGCTCAGTTCTGGCGGCGTGCTGTCGGGGACGCCCACGGCAGGCGGCACGTTCAACTTCACCGTGGCCACGACCGATATCAGTACCGGCAGCGGTCCGTATACCGGTAGCCGCGCCTATTCGCTGGTGGTCAATGCGCCCACGTTGGCGATCACACCGGCATCGGGCATCTCAGCGCTTCAGCCGGCGTGGCGTACAGCCAGAGCTTCACGGTGAGCGGCGGCCTGACGCCGTACACCTATAGCCTGGAGGTCAATAGCGGGACGATGCCGACCGGTCTCTCGTTCAACACCGGTACCGGCGTGTTGTCCGGTACGCCCATCACCACGGGCGTGGTCAATTTCACGATCACTGCCACCGACCACGCAACGGGCACGGGCCCGTACAGCACGTCTGGTACCTACACGCTGACCACCTCGGCGCCCACCATTACCGTGTCGCCCGCCACGCTGACTGCGGCGACTGTGGGCGTCGCCTACAGCCAGACTGCCACGGCCGGCGGGGGTGCCGCGCCTTATGGCTACGCGCTGACGGCTGGTGCGCTGCCGGCTGGCCTGACCTTGAACGGCAGCACCGGCGCAATCACCGGTACGCCCACGGCGGGGGGCAACTTCAACTTCACCGTCACGGCCACCGACGCCAACAGCTATACCGGCGCGCGCGCGTACACGCTGACGGTCAACGCAGCCACCATCTCGGTCAGCCCGAGCACGTTGCCGGGCGGCACCATCGCCACGGCATACAGCCAGACCCTCTTGGCAAGCGGCGGCACAGGTCCCTACACGTACGCCGTCACGGCAGGTTCGCTGCCGACGGGGCTGTCGCTGTCCAGCAACGGCACGCTCTCGGGTACGCCCACGGCGGGCGGCGCATTCAACTTCACTGTCACTGCGACTGACAGCAGCACCGGAAGCGGCCCCTACACGGGTAGCCGGGCCTACACGCTGACGGTTGGGGTGCCCACGTTGGCGATCACGCCGGCATCGGGCTCGCTGAGCGGTACGGCCGGCACGGCCTACAGCCGAACCTTCACGGCCAGCGGCGGGACCAGTCCTTACACCTACGCGCTGACGATCACCGCAGGCACGATGCCCGCAGGCATGTCGTTCAACATCGCCACCGCCACGCTGTCGGGCACGCCCACTTCGGCGGGGACCGTCACCTTCAATGTGGTGGCTACCGACAGCAGCTCGGGCAGCGGACCGTATTCGATAACCGGAACCTACACGCTGACCTTTGCGGCACCCAGCATCTCGGTGTCACCCGCCACGTTGCCCAATCCAGCCATTGCCACGGCCTACAGCCAGACCGTGACGGCCGCCAATGGCACCGCGCCGTACATCTATGCTGTGACGGCGGGCGCATTGCCGGCTGGCTTGAGCCTGAACACCTCCGGCGTGCTGTCGGGCACGCCCACCGCAGGCGGCAACTTCAACTTCACCATCACGGCTACCGACGCCAACAGCTTCACGGCCAGCCGTGCCTACAGCGTCACCATCGGCGCGCCCACTGTCACGGTAAATCCCGCCGCCGCAACGTCGGCCCAGATCACCACGGCCTACAGCCAGACCTTCAGCGCCACGGGCGGCACCGCGCCTTACACGTACGCCGTCACCACCGGTACGTTGCCCGCGGGCCTCAGCCTGAACGCAAGCACAGGCGTTCTGTCGGGCACGCCCACCACACTGGGCAGCAGCACGTTCACTGTGAAGGCCACCGACAGCAGCACCGGCACCGGCGCCCCGTACAGCGGGACTCGCAGCTACACGATCACGGTCGGCCAGGTGATCGGCACCGCGCCGGCAATCACGGCCACCACCCCGTCGACGACGCCGATCACGCTGCATGCAACGGCCAATGCAACGGGCGGTCCGTTCACGTCCATCGCGATTGTCAGTCCGCCTGCCAGCGGCACCGCCGTCGTCAACGGTCTGGACATCGTCTACACGCCAACCCCGACCACCTCTGGCGCCGTCAACTTCACCTATGCGCTGATCAATACGGCCGGCACTTCCGCGCCGATTCCGGTGACGGTCAACGTGAACGCGGTGCCGATTGCCGTGGCGCAGAAACAGGCCATCACGTCGTCGGGGCAGGGGGTGAGCGTGGACTTGACCGAAGGCGCCACGGGTGGCCCCTTCACGGCGGCGACGCTGGTGTCGGTGGTGCCAGCCAACGCCGGTACGGCCACGATCGTGCAGAAGGCCGTGCAGACGCCGGCAGGCGTGAGGAGCCCGGCTGCGGCGGCATCGACCTACGTGCTGAACTTCACTCCGTCGGGCACCTACAGCGGTCAAGCTGCCATCACCTACACGCTGTCCAACGCGTTTGCCACCTCGGCGCCGGCAACCGTGCAGGTGAACGTTGCTCCGCGCAAGGACCCCTCCGCCGACCCGGATGTGGCGGGCCTGGTCAACGCGCAAGTCCAGGCCGCGCGCCGCTTTGCCACCACGCAGATCGACAACTACAACCGTCGCCTTGAAGCGCTGCATGGCACGGGCCGGGCACCGTCAAGCAACGGTCTGACAGTCGCCATGCCGGGCCAGCGCGTGGACATGCAGGCGCGTTGCCAGGATGTGGTCGGCATTTCCGCGCACGATGCGTGCATGCGCGGTGAGGGCCAGGGCGTGCGGCCATTCGCACGGGCCAAGCGCACCACCGATGCGGCCAACGGCAACGCCGACAAGTCGAACGCAGATGCCGGCCCTGACCTGCCCGGTGCCGACGTGGCGGGCGTGGGCCAGGACAACACCGACCCGAACCTCGCGTTCTGGAGCGCCGGTACGCTGGACTTCGGTTTCGCCAACGCTGGCTCGCAACGCTCTGGTTTCCGCTTCACCACAGGCGGCGTGACGGCCGGCGCGGATTACCGCGTGTCCGATCAGCTCTCGATCGGTGCCGGTTTCGGCTACGGGCGCGATTCCACCGACATCGGCAACGCGGGCACCAAGAGCACCGGCGACAGCTATAGCCTCGCGCTCTACGGCAGCTATCGTCCGCTGCCATCGTTGTTCGTCGATGGCGTGGCGGGCTTCGGCACGCTCAGCTTCGACTCGCGCCGCTGGGTGACGGATTCCAACGACTTCGCCACCGGCAAGCGCAACGGCAAGCAGATGTTCGCGTCCGTGTCGGCCGGCTATGAGCATCGCGATCGCACCTGGCTGATCTCGCCCTACGGCCGCCTGTCGGTCTCGCAATCGACGCTGGATCAGTTCAGCGAATCGGGCGCCGGCCTCAACGCGCTGACGTATTTCGACCAGACGGTGACGACGGTATCCGGCACGCTCGGCCTGCGTGCGGAATACATCCAGAAGACCAAGTGGGGCACGTTCCTGCCGTTCGCGCGCGTGGAGTACCAGCACGACTTCAATGGGCAGAGCAACGCAGGGTTGGCGTATGCCGATCTGGCATCGGCGGGCCCTGCTTATTACGTGCCCGGTACGCCGTTTGGGCGCGATCGCATGCAGATCGGGTTGGGAACGAAGTTCCGCACCGGACCGCTCACGTTTGGGTTGGACTACAGCGTGATGGCCGGGATGGGCGGTTTGCAGCAGGGGATTCGGTTGACGTTTGCTGCGCCGTTCTGAGGCAACACGCGGTCAGCGCCCAACAAAAAGCCAGCCTTGGGGCTGGCTTTTCTTTCGGACGCGATCTCAGCGCATCAGCTTGCCGTCGAGGACGCCGCCGGTTTTTCTCCGGTCAGCAAGTAATGCATCAACTCCCGCACCGGCCGAATCGCCTCCCCAAACGGCAGCTTGCCCGCACCGCGGAAGAACAACCCGCGCTCCACATCGCCCCGCAGCGCCTGCGCCAGCTTCAGGTCAATGCAGAACTGCCCCACCTTGCCGATCCCATCCCGCAGCCCGCACGTCTGCAGACAATCGAACCCCTGCAGGCAATCCCGCACCTTGGCCTTGGCCTGCAGCGCGCTCTCGCGCGACAGATAACGCGACAGCCAAGGCGTCATCACGGCCCGCGCCGGCAGACCGGCCACACTGACAAACTCGCCGATATCGCCTTGCTCCGCACCCGTCAGCACCCGCTTGAAGCGGACGTGCGCATCACCCTCTTCCGTCACGGCAAATGCAGTGCCGAGCTGCACCGCAGCGGCGCCCTTGTCGAGCCAGTGCTTCACCTTGGCATGCGAATCGATGCCGCCCGCCAGGATGATCGGAATCTGCTCCGCTGCCAGCCCCAGCTTGATGAACAACTCACGGCATTCGTCCAGCACGCGCGCGAAAGAAAAGCGCTCGTCGCGCAGATCTTCAATGCGCGCCGCGCCCAGGTGCCCGCCCGCATGCGTCGGATGCTCGATCACCACCGCATCCGGCAGCCGCGACTTCTTCATCCAACGTTTGAGCACCACGCCCACGCCGCGCGAGTCGGAAAGAATCGGGATGAGCGCCACATTCGGATGCTCCGCCGTCATCTCGGGCAGATCGAGCGGCAGGCCCGCGCCCATGACGATCGCATCGGCACCGCTCTCGCACGCCTGCCGCACCAGCGCCGGGTGCGATTCCACGGCCTTCATCACGTTCACGGCAATCATGCCGTTGCCCTGGCTGCCTTCACGCGCGGCGCGAATCTCGCGGTCCAGCGCGACGAGGTTGGCGGCGTTGATCGCGTCCTTGTCGCGCGATTTCTCAGTCGCGGCAACAAGGTCTGCATGGTGATGCCGCAAGTCGATGCTGGCGATGGTGCCCACGCCGCCTTCGCGCGCCACGGCGCCGGCCAGCCGGTGCGCCGAAATACCCACGCCCATCCCGCCCTGCACGATGGGTACGAGGCTGCGCCCCGCGAGTGTGAACCGACGCTCCAGCATGACAACTCCCAGCGGCCGTGCCGCAATGCAATAGAAAAGGGATTGAGCGTCGCATAGGTGAAACGCGGCGGGGTTGCGCAAGATCAAGGCAGGCTGCGCCGGTGCGCGCCGCCGCACATTGCGTGGCGGTTTGGACTGAAATGACCCGTCGACCGTCACGTCACCGGTTTTCGTGCTGGCAACGCCGGCAGCCCTGTGCTTAAATTCAGCCTCGTTGGATGAAACAGGGGTGCCGTACGGATGGGCCGTGCGGCTGAGAGAGTCCCTTCGCACCCGATCCGGTTCGTACCGGCGTGGGAAGTTTCAGAACACCGCGTAGTCTCTGGCAGCCACCCATCAGTTTTCTTCGGGTCCGCCACCTCTCCCGGTTTCGTCCACTGCCTGCTCCACCAGGCCACAGAATCAAGGACGAGACCATGCCCCAAGCCAAAAACGCCCCCGCCGCATCGTTCGACTCGCTGCAGTCCGAGCTCGACCAGAAGTTCGCCTATCCGGCCTCCAGCAAGACGTACATCGTCGGCAGCCGCCCGGACATCCGCGTGCCGATGCGCACCATCAAGCAGACCGCTACGCGCACCGACAAGGGCGAGATGCTGAACCCGCCGGTGCCGGTGTACGACACCTCGGGCCCGTACTCCGACCCCGACGTGCACATCGACCTGAAGGCCGGTCTGGCCCCGCTGCGCGCCAAGTGGATCGACGAGCGCGGCGATACGGAAATCCTCTCGGGCCTGTCGTCGGAATACGGCCAGACGCGCGCCAACGACCCGGCCACGGCGCACCTGCGCTTCTCGCACATCTCCAAGCCGCGCCGCGCCAAGGCTGGCGCCAACGTGAGCCAGATGCACTACGCGCGCCGCGGCATCATCACGCCGGAAATGGAGTACGTCGCGCTGCGCGAATCGCTGAACCTGCAGGCGCTGCAAGACAAGCCCGAGTACCGCCAGCTGCTCAAGCAGCACCCGGGCTTCTCGTACGGCGCGAACCTGCCGCAGCGCCCGGAAGACATCACGCCGGAATTCGTGCGTGCCGAAGTGGCCGCCGGCCGCGCAATCATTCCCGCCAACATCAACCACACCGAGCTGGAGCCGATGGCCATCGGCCGCAACTTCCGCGTGAAGATCAACGGCAACCTCGGCAACTCGGCGGTCACGTCGTCGTTGGCAGAGGAAGTGGAAAAGATGGTGTGGGCGATCCGCTGGGGCGCCGACACGATCATGGACCTGTCCACCGGCAAGCACATTCACGAGACGCGCGAATGGATCCTGCGCAACTCGCCGGTGCCCATCGGCACGGTGCCGATCTACCAGGCGCTGGACAAGACCGGCGGCGTGGCGGAAGACCTGACGTGGGAGATGTTCCGCGACACGCTCATCGAGCAGGCCGAGCAGGGCGTGGACTACTTCACCATCCACGCCGGCGTGCTGCTGCGCTACGTGCCGCTCACGGCCGATCGCATCACCGGCATCGTCTCGCGCGGTGGCTCGATCATGGCCAAGTGGTGCCTGGCGCATCACAAGGAAAACTTCCTGTACACGCACTTCGACGAGATCTGCGAAATCATGAAGGCGTACGACGTGTCGTTCAGCCTGGGCGATGGCTTGCGCCCGGGTTGCATTGCCGACTCGAACGACGCCGCGCAATTCGGCGAGCTGCACACGCTGGGCGAACTGACCAAGAAGGCGTGGGAGCACGACGTGCAGGTCATGATCGAAGGCCCGGGCCACGTGCCGCTGCAACGCGTGCAGGCCAACATGGACGAAGAGCTGAAGCACTGCTTCGAAGCCCCGTTCTACACGCTGGGCCCGCTGGTGACCGACATCGCCCCGGGCTACGACCACATCACCAGCGGCATTGGCGCGGCCAACATCGGCTGGTACGGCACGGCCATGCTGTGCTACGTCACGCCCAAGGAACACCTGGGCCTGCCGGACAAGGAAGACGTGCGCGAAGGCATCATCACCTACAAGATCGCCGCGCATGCAGCGGACCTTGCCAAGGGCTGGCCCGGCGCGCAGCTGCGTGACAACGCGCTGTCGAAGGCCCGCTTCGAATTCCGCTGGGAAGACCAGTTCAACCTCGGCCTCGATCCGGAGAAGGCGCGCGCCTTCCACGATGAAACGCTGCCGGCCGAGGGCGCCAAGATCGCGCACTTCTGTTCGATGTGCGGTCCGAAGTTCTGCTCGATGAAGATCACGCAGGAAGTGCGCGACTACGCGGCCACGCTCGATTCCAACGCCACAGCCGCAGTCCAGGGCATGGAAGAGAAGTCGATCGAGTTCCGCAAGACAGGCGGCAAGATCTACAGCTAACCACAACCGGTGCAATGCCAACTTCCACTTCCTTTGACGTAACGATCCTCGGCGGCGGCCTCGCTGGCCGCCTGTGTGCCTGGCAACTCGCGCAAACGGGAGTGCCCCCCGCGCGCATTGCGTGGTGGAGCGCGGCGCGCGCGACGGCAGCGGTGCTGCTGCCTACGTCGCCGCGGCCATGCTGGCACCGCTGGCCGAAGCCGCCGTGGCCGATCGTTTTGTCGTGGACTTGGGGTTGGCAAGCCTGGCGCTGTGGCGCGATTGGTTGCCCAAGCTGCGCACGCCGGTGTTCTTCCAGGAGGCCGGCACGCTCGTCGTGTGGCATGCGGCAGACCGCGGTGAGGCATCGCTGTTTGCCAACCACGTGCGCAATGCCGCGCCGCCCGAGCGCGTGGCCGCCGATCTGCGTGCTGTGGACGCATCCGGCATCGCCCAGCTCGAGCCGCTGCTCGCGCAACGCTTCACGCAGGGGCTGTATCTGGCAGGCGAAGGCCAGCTTGACCCGCGCGGCGTATTGGATGCGCTGGCGACGGAGCTGGAAGCGCTGGGCGTGCAATTGCGCTGGAACACGGAAGTTGCTGATCCGAGCCCCGACGCGCTTGCCGCTGCAGGGCTTGGCGCGCGCCTTGTGCTCGATTGCCGCGGCCTCGGTGCCAAGCCGCAATGGCCGCGCCTGCGTGGTCTGCGTGGCGAAGTGGCGCGCATCCATGCGCCGGACGTGTCGCTCACGCGGCCGGTGCGCATGCTGCATCCGCGCTACCCGCTGTACATCGCGCCCAAGCCGGGCAACGTGTACGTGATCGGCGCGACCGAGTTGGAATCCGACGATATGTCGCCGGCAAGCGTGCGCTCCACGCTGGAACTGCTCTCCGCTGCCTACGCCGTGCACCCCGCGTTTGGCGAGGCGCGTGTGCTGGAACTGAATACGCAGTGCCGCCCGACGCTGCCCGACCACCGTCCGGCCATCCGCTGGGACGGCGCTGGCACGTTGTCGGTCAACGGCCTGTACCGGCACGGCTACATGATCGCGCCCGCCGTCACCCAAGCCGCGGTGGCCGCGGCGTGCGATGTGCTGGACGGCTGTGCCTTCGATACGGACGACTGCGAATGGCCCGCGCTGTTTGCTGACGCCGCATCCCCCGAACCTGTTTTGTCATGACGCTGAACGTCACCCTCAACGACCTGTCACTGGCGCTGCCTGCGGGCAGCACGCTGGCCGACGCCATTGGTGCTGCCACGCCGCAACTGCAGATCGCGCCGCCGTTTGCCGCCTCCGTGAATGGCGACTTTGTGCCCAAGGCGCGCCATGCGCAGCACGCGCTCAAGACAGGCGACCGCATTGCACTCGTGCAGCCCGTCGTGGGCGGCTAGGAGTCTTCGATGACCACTACGAATCTTTCCGCCGTGGCGGACCCGCTGCGCCTCTACGACGAGAGCTTCGCCTCGCGCCTGCTGCTCGGCACGGCGCGTTATCCGTCACCGCAATCGCTGGAAGACGCCGTGCGCGTGTCCAACCCGGCCATGCTGACGGTGGCGCTGCGCCGCCAGAGCGCGGGCTCGCCCGAAGGCGGTGCGGGCTTCTGGAAGATGCTGCGCGAACTCGGCGTGCCCGTGCTGCCGAACACCGCCGGCTGCTATTCCGCAGACGAGGCCTACACCCTCGCGCAGATGTCGCGCGAAGTGTTCGAGACGGACTGGATCAAGCTCGAAGTCATCGGCGACGACTACACGCTGCAGCCTGACACGCTCGCGCTGCCGGCCGCTGCTGAACGCCTGATCCGCGACGGCTTCAAGGTGTTGCCGTACTGCACTGAAGACCTCGTGCTGTGCCGCCGCCTGCTCGACGTCGGCTGCCAGGCGCTGATGCCGTGGGCCGCACCCATCGGCACCGGCCGCGGGCCCACCAACCCGTACGGCCTACGCCTCCTGCGCGAGCGCCTGCCCAACGTACCGCTGATCGTCGATGCGGGCCTGGGTGTGCCGTCGCATGCCACGCAGGTGATGGAATGGGGCTACGACGCCGTGCTGCTCAACACCGCCGTCGCCCAAGCCGGCGACCCGGTGGCGATGGCGCAGGCGTTTGCGATGGCCACGCAGGCCGGCCGCCTTGCGCGGCTGTCTGGCCCGATGCCCGAGCGTGATGTCGCGCAGGCCAGCACGCCGGTTGTAGGCTTGCCGTTCTGGCATGCGGAAGAGAAGCAGGCATGAGTGCATCCGCCTTGCGTTTTTCCGCCGCGTGGCCGGAAGCGGCTGCTTTTTCCGCACAGATCATCGACCGCCATACCGAAGCCTTCGGTCGCGCACCGCACGCCTGGAGCGTGACCGACCGCGCCGACGAAGCCACGAGCGCCGCCACGGTCCTGCTGACGACCGATACGGCGCAAGCCGAACGTGCGCGCTCTGCTGGCGCCGCTGTTGTGTTGACTGCAGTGGAAGGCGACCAGCGCATCGACACGGTGCACGATCGCCTCGGCATGTATCGCTTCACGTCCGCGGTACATGGAGATGCGCTAGACGCGCGCTTCGTCGCCATCTTCGGTGCGGCACTTGCGCTGGCGTTCGAGCCGCGTGATGCGCTGTGCGTGGCACGCGCGTGGATTGCCGAAGGCAATGCCGATGCCCTCGCTTGGCCCACGCAATTCGATGCCTTGCCTCGCGTGCTTGAACCGGCGTTGCCGTGCCCGACCGCAGCTGACCTTGCCTTTGCGCCGTGCCCGACGCAGCTCGGTATCTACGCCGTCGTGCCGGATGCGGACTGGGTGGCGCGCCTCGTCGCCCTCAAGGTGCCGACGGTGCAACTGCGCTTCAAGTCGGACGACGCGCAAGCCGTGGTGGACCAGGTGCGCCGCGCAGAAGCCGCCGCACGTGGCAGCGCCACGCGCCTGTTCATCAATGACCACTGGCAAGTCGCGCTCGACGTGCATGCGCAGGTGCAGGGCAGCGGCATCTACGGCATTCACCTCGGCCAGGAAGACATCGACGATGCCGACCTGGTGGCGATCCGCTCGGCCGGTTTGCGCCTTGGCATCAGCACGCACGGCTTTGCTGAAATGCTGCGCGTCGCACCGTTGAACCCGAGCTACCTTGCGCTGGGCGCCGTGTTCGCCACGCCCACCAAGACCATGCCGACCGTGCCGCAGGGCCTCGGCCGCCTGTTCGCGTACGCGGCGGCCATGCGCACGCGCGTGCCGGCGCCGCCGCTGGTCGCCATCGGTGGCATCGACCTGGCAGCGATGCCCCGCGTGCTGGAATCCGGCGTGGGCTCCGTGGCGGTGGTGCGCGCCATCACCCAGGCGGCCGATGTGCCGGCTGCGGTGGACGCACTGCAAGCGACGTTCGCGGCGCACGTGCGCGCGTAAGCATCGTCCGCCGCACGTCATGCCCGCTGGCGCCGCCCAGCCGGGTTTTTGCTGACCTATCCTGTTCGTGCGCCGCTGCGGTTGCTGCCGCAGCGGCTTTCCAACACACGCTGCAGGAGACAAGACATGGCGGTCCAGCCCATCCCCGAGGGTTACCACAGCGTCACCCCGTACCTGAGCATCAAAGGCGCCGCGCGCGCCATCGACTTCTACAAGCAGGCCTTCGGCGCCACCGAGATCATGCGCATGAACGGCCCCAACGGCACCATCGCGCACGCAGAAATCCGCATCGGCA
Organism: Ralstonia sp. TCR112; assembly: GCF_007997035.1. Taxonomy (GTDB): domain Bacteria; phylum Pseudomonadota; class Gammaproteobacteria; order Burkholderiales; family Burkholderiaceae; genus Ralstonia; species Ralstonia edaphi. The sequence goes on from NZ_VOSS01000030.1 coordinate 15,809, forward strand.
ATTCGCCCATCATGCTGGCCGATGAATTCCCCAACATGGCTTGCGCCAGTCCCGACACGCTGCAGAGCACGTCGGTCGGCATGATGATCTACGTACCCAACGTCGACACCGTGTTTGCCAATGCGCTGAAGGCCGGCGGCACGGAAGTCCGCCCCGTGGTGGACCAGTTCTACGGCGACCGCTCCGGCACGCTCAAAGACCCGTTCGGCCACGTGTGGACCGTGTCCACGCATGTCGAAGACGTGGCGCCTGATGAGATGGCCAGGCGTATGGAGAAGTGGACGAAGGAGCAGGCGGCGGCATCGGCCTGACATCGGCGGTGCAAAGAAAAAAGCGCGGACGAGAGCCGCGCTTTTTTTTGCCTGAGTTGATCGCTCAACGCGCCTGACACGTCACCTGCACATTGTTCACATCGCCATTGACCGTGCCGCTGCCATTGGTCACCACGCAGTTGGCCGATGCGGGCTGCGAGCTGATCGTCACCACATAGCTGTCGTCGAAGGGCACCAGCCCGCCAAACACGAACGGACCGTTGGCGGCCAGCGTGAGCGAATCGCGGCCGTTGTTGAGCAACACGATCGACTGGCCGCCGGGCAGCCCGGACAACGTACCGCCAATCGAGAAGGCGCTGCCGATGGGCGAGCCGAGGCTGATGTAGCCGTTACAGGCACCGAGCAGCGCGCACAGCACAGCCACCGGAAGGCAGCGAACCAGCATGAGCGGCAGGCGTTTCATGGCAGCTCCTGATCAGTCTTCCTCGACATCCACTTCAAGCGAACGCGGTGCGGCGAGCGGGCGCGGCGCGAAACCGTGATTCAACGGACCGGCGCCACGACCGAGCGCGAGGTGGCGGCCGGCACCGATGGCGTGCAGCAGGTAATCGAGCGAGGCTTCGATGGCGACTTCCAGCGCATCGCCGCGCGCCAGGTGGGCGGCAATGGCGGCAGACAGCGTGCAGCCGGTGCCGTGCGTGTGCGGCGTGTCGATGTAGGTATGCGCGTAGACGCGCTCGGTGCCATCGGCGGTGACAAGCACGTCTTGCAGCACGCCGTCTTCACCGGCATTGGACGTGGCGCTCAGGTGCCCACCCTTGAGCAGCACCGCGCGGGGCCCAAGCGCCAGCAGGTCGCGCGCGGCGGGCAGCATGTCTTCGGCGGTGCGCACCTCGCGGCCGAGCAGCGCGCTGGCTTCCGGCAGGTTCGGCGTGACGACCAACGCGCGCGGGAAGAGCCATTTCGCCATCGCCTGCACCGTGGCGTCGCTACCGAGCTGCGCGCCGCTGGTGCTGACCATGACCGGATCGACGACGAGGTTGGCGATCGGGTGGCGGTCCAGCGCGGAGAGAATGGCCTCCACCGCCTGCGGCGTGCCGAGCATGCCGGTCTTGGCGGCATCGACGCCAATGTCGCTTGCCACGGCGTCGATCTGCGCGGCAACGATATCGGGGGTGAGCGATTCCACCGCCGTCACGCCCAGCGTGTTCTGCGCGGTGATGGCCGTGATGGCCGACATGCCGTAGCAGCCGAGCGCGGCAAACGTCTTCAGGTCAGCCTGGATGCCCGCACCGCCGCCGCTGTCCGAACCGGCGATGGTGAGCACGCGCGGCACGTGCGAGGCAGGAGCGGCAAACGCAGCGAGGGTCGGGTCGGTGATCGTCATGGCAAGCGCGAGCGTTGGGGGGTGTTTCGCACTATAGCGCTATCGCGGCCGGATCGACGCGCCGGCCTCTGAGCCCGGAAGGCGCCTGTTTCAGGGCCAAGCGCGAAGCGAAAACCGTGAAGCACGACGGTTTTTGGTTCGGGCGCGAGGCTCAAACCGTGAGCGGCGATCGTTTCCGGCCTGAATGCGAGCGTCAGACCGTGGAGCGCGACCCCCTTACCCTCGATCACGAGGCCTAAACCGTGGAGCGTCACCCTGTGAGGGTCGAAGGCGGGGCTCAGAGTGCGGCGCACCGCTGTCAAAGCACCGTTTTGTTGGCTCTTGGAGAGCCGCGGGTGGGGCTCCGAGCGCCGTTCGCCACCCTCCAAGGCTGGCGCGTGAGGGTTGGAGCGTGGAAGGCGGCCGTCCGAGGTCGAAAATTTGAAGCTCGGAGAGCGGAGCACGGGCCTTGGACCCCGGCGATCGGCTGTCCGAGCTTGGAGCGCGAGGCTTTGTGCCTTGCGCTCGGGCCGCAGACGTCGGCGCGTCAGTCCATGAGGTCGGTGTAATCGGCGGCGGCGTAGCGCTGGGCGCGTTCCCACGGTGCGGCGGCGGGCGCCGGCAACGCTGTCACGCGCGTGAGCTTGCGTTGCGTGCCGGTGGCGTTGCGCGATTCCACGCGGCGCGGGTATTGGCCGGCCACGTCCCAATCGACGGTGACGGTGCGCTCGCCCTGCGTCGAGCGGTAGGTCTGCACGCCGTTGCGTACCGGGCCTTCGGCGCGCATGCCTTTGAGTGCGGCGGGGTCGAGCAGGTGATACGCCGTCGCCCACGAGCCATCAAAGCCGATGTTGGAATATTCGGCCGGTTCCACGGCGTAGTTTTTCTGCTGGGATTCGCTGACCACGCGCACGGTCAGCGCGCCCTTGGCGTCGCGTTCGATCCAGCGCGGGGCGGTGTCGGTATCGGCGTGCTTGTGGCCGGCATGGGCGTTGGCGTGGTCGTGCTCGGCGTGCGCCGAAGCGGGCGGCAGTTCGCGGGCGATCCAGACGCGGTCACCCTGGCGGTAGACGCGCTCGGCAAAGCGGACGTCGCGCTGGATGCCGTCGGTGCCGAGCGACGACATCTGGTGTTCGACGCGCAAGGCGGTCAGCGCGTTGGACGAAGCGGGGCCGGCGGCCTGCGCCGTAGCAGCGAGGGCGGCGAAGGCGAACGAAAACAGAATGCGGGCAGATCGGGTCATACGAAGTCGGTCAGGCTGAAACGAAAAAAGCGCATGCCGATTGCCTCGGCATGCGCGTCAATGGAAACGCAGGAATCAGAGGCCCATGGCCGTCTTGACCACGCCGAACACTTTCGTGTTGTCCAGCGTGCCCTTCAGCGGTGTGCTGCCCGGACCAGAGGAGAACAGCATCACATCCCCGCCGCCGTGCGTTTCCGAACCAGGCGTGCCGAGCTGCACCCCCACTTCCTGCAGGTAATCGTCTGCAGCCGTGTCGACCGAGGCTACGTTGTCGCGTGTGGCCTTGCGTGTCGTGCCGCCGTTGCCGAACACCAGCGTGGTGTACGGCAGGCCGTCGGCAGCCAATTGCGGCTGGCCGGTCTTGATGTCGTTCGACACGCCCAGGATCGGGTTGCCCTTGCGCGGGTAGCCGTTGATCGTCATCGTGTGATCGTGGTCGGCCGTGACGACGATCAGCGTGTTCGACAGATCCGCCGTGCCCAGCGCACGCTTGATGGCTTCGTCGAATGCGCCCGCGTCTTCCAGTGCGCGCTTGGCGTTGGTGCCGTGCAGCGCGTGGTCGATGCGGCCGCCTTCCACCATCAGGAAGTAGCCCTTGCCGTTTTTCTGCAGCACGCGGATGGCCTTCTCGGTCATGTCCGCCAGGCTGGGCTCGTCCACATTGTTCTTCTTGCGGTCCAGCTCGTAGTTCATGTGGTCGAGGTTGAACAGGCCGAGCAGCTTGGTCGTCGTGGCCGGGTTGACGGCCGTCAGTTGCGTGCCGGTCGACACATAGGTGTAGTTGGCCGCCTGGAACTGGGCGATCAGGTCGGTCGTGTCGGTGCGCTTGCTGCCCGTCGTGCCTTGCGGCAGGTAATGACGGCGGCCGCCGCCGAGCAGCACGTCCAGGCCATCCTTGAGCGCGGCGTTGTACAGCGTGTTGCCCGGCGTGCCTTGCGCGGCGATGGTGTTCTCGCCGTCGCGGTGGCAGACGTGCGAGTAGGTGGCGGCCGGCGTGGCGTGCGTCACGCGCGTGGTCGTCACCGCGCCCACCGACTTGCCGGCGGCCTTGGCCAGCTCCAGCAGCGTGACGGCAGGCGTGCCGTTGTTGGCGGGACACGTGCTGTCTGCACCGCTCACGTAGCCCTTGCCGGTGGCATCGCTGGCCTTCGTGTCCTGCGACATGGAGATGACTTCGTTGTTCATCTTCACGCCGGTCATGTAGGCCGACATCGACGGCGCGCTGTCGGTGGTCTGCGCATCGTTGGAATACGTCTTGATGCGTGCCGTGCGCTTGAGCGATTCCATCGTCAGGCGGCCGGCCTCGCCCACCTTGTAGATGCGCGTGGCGGTGACGGTGGTCGGGCCCATGCCGTCGCCCAGGAAGAAGATCACGTTCTTGGCTTCACCGGCGGCGTGCGCTTGGGCGCAGGCACCGGCTGCCAGCGCCAGCAGCGTGGCGCGCAGGATACGGTTCGATTGCGTGTTCATGATGTGCCCTCTCCCTCTTACAGACCCACGGCCTGCTTGATGAGGCCGAAGACCTCGGTGTTGTCCATCGTGCCGGTAAAGCGCTCGGCACCCAGGCCGCGTGCGCCGATGAAGACATCGGTGCCGCCGTGCGTTTCGCCGCCCGGTGCAACCGGGATCACGGCTTCCTGGTGGTAGCTCTTGTCGTACACGGCGGCATCGGTCAGTGCGCCGCGCGTGGCCGGGCGGTTCTCGCCCGTGCCGAAGCCGATGATCGTGAACGGGTTGCCGCCCGTGTCGGTGGCGTTGGCGCCCGTCACGTAGTTCTTCAGCAGGCCCAGCACGCCGGGGTTGCTGTCACTGGTCGGGCCCGTGCGCTTGGCGTAGCCGTTGAGCACCAGCGTGTGGTCGTGGTCAGCCGTCACGACGATCAGCGTGTTCTTCAGGCCCGGGTCGATCGTGTTGAGCTTGTCGATCGCGCCCCGGATGGCGGAGTCGAATGCCACGGTGTCCTGCAGCGCCTTGCGGGCGGTGGTTTCGTGCAGCGCGTGGTCGATGCGGCCGCCTTCCACCATCAGGAAGAAGCCCTTCTTCTTGGCGGCGAGCACGTCGATGGCCTTGTTGGTCATCTCGCCCAGGCTCGGCTCCTTGCTCGGATCACGATCCAGGTCGTACGACATGTGGCTGCTGGTGAACAGGCCGACGACCTTGCCGTCGGTGGCTTGCAGCGTGTCGAATTCGGCCTTGTTGCTGGCATAGCGGTAGCCGCCGGCCTTCAGTTCGGCGATCAGGTCGCGGCCGTCGGTGCGTGCGCCGCCTGCGGTGGTCGGCTGGAAGTGCTTGCGGCCGCCGCCGAAGACGACGTCCACGCCATCGCCCAGCGCGGCGTTGAAGCCCTTGCCGGCCGGCGTGAGCTGCGCGGCGATGGTGTTCTCGCCATCGCGGTGGCAGATGTGCGAATACGTGGCGGCCGGCGTGGCGTGCGTGATGCGCGTGGTGGTGACCACGCCCGTGCCGTAGCCCGCAGCCTTCATCAATTCGAGCAGCGTCGTGACGGGCTTGCCGTTGCCGCTGGGGCAGGTGCTGTCGGCGCCCGAGAGGTAATCCTTGCCGCCCGCGTCATACGCCATCGTGTCCGGCGACATCGAGATGACCTCGTTGTTCATCTTCACGCCGGTCATGTAGGCCGACATCGACGGCGCGGAATCCGTCACCTGCGCGTTGTTCGAATACGTGCGCACGAAGCCGGTTTCGGGCAGCGTGTCCATGGTCAGTTCGCCGTCTTCGCCCACCTTGTAGATGCGCGCGGCGGTCATGGTGGTCAGGCCCATGCCGTCGCCCAGGAAGAACACCACGTTCTTGGTCGGGGTGGTGGCGGGCGTACCGGTATCCGGCGCGGCGGTGCCGGCATTGCTCGATGTGCCGTCGCTGCCGCACGCAGCCATGGCCAGTGCAGCGGCCGCGGCGGCGGCGTACTTCGTGAGTTTATGGTTGTGCATCGTTGGCTCCCTGAACGATGCCGGGCACTTTGGTGGCCGTGTGTTGCACGTACGTGATGCGGGTGCGCCACTTCCTAACCGGATCGCAAGGTTGGCGTGTGACAGCGCATTGACAGTGCCGCGTGAAGCGCGTTACGGCGGTTCCGTTGCCTGAGCAGGTAGCCCCTCGCGAGCCGGTATGCGGCGCGATACGATGCGGCATCTGCGATTTGCCCTGCGCCGCCCATGCTCACCCGCCAGTTCGTCAGCCACGTCACGCTGCGGCGCGACACCGTTGCCGCCTTCGACGCCTATCCGTTCAGCCTGCCCGCCGTGCGCGCGCTTGAGACGCTGGAGCTGCATCCCAAGGTCACGTTCCTCGTCGGGGAAAACGGCTCGGGCAAATCCACGCTCATGGAGGCGATTGCCGTGGCGCTCGGCTTCAACGCCGAGGGCGGCTCGCGCAACTTCAACTTCAGCACGCACGCGTCGCACTCGGAGCTGCACGCGCATCTGCGCATCGCACGCGGCTTTCGCAAGCCCCGCACCGAATTCTTCCTGCGCGCCGAGAGCTTCTATAACGTTGCCAGCGAGATCGAGCGGCTGAATGTCGGCCATTACTACGGCGAAAAATCGCTGCATGCGCAATCGCACGGCGAATCGTTTCTCGCGCTGTTGATGAACCGCTTCGGCCCGAACGGCCTGTACCTGCTCGACGAACCCGAGGCGGCGCTGTCACCGCCACGGCAGCTGGCAGTGCTCACGCGCCTGCATGACCTGGTGCAGGCGGAAAGCCAATTCGTGATCGCCACCCACTCGCCGATCCTGATGGCTTATCCCGACGCCTGGATCTATCAATGTGACGGCGACGGCATTCGGCGCATCGCCTATGAGGAGACCGAGCACTTTCAGGTCACGCGGGACTTTTTGGCGAATCCGCAACGGATGCTGAACATGCTGCTGGAGCAATGAACTGCCGTGGTGGCGGTCGGCCGAATCCGCTACAATCCAGCCCATTCCGAGGAGCGTTGCAACGGGTGGGCACTGCCCCAACCGCCAGGCTCGGAAGTTCAAACGGCGCTCGCAGTATCGTGGCTGACACGATGGCGAGAACGCATCTATCCGGGGCCCCAGCATGGGCCCCGTCTCAGTGGTCATCTCCCCGCGTGCGGTCACCCTTCTTTTCCGGAGTGATCCAATGAACGCTGTCACCGAACTGAAACACGATTACCTCGTCGCCGACATCAAGCTGGCCGACTGGGGCCGCAAGGAAATCGCCATTGCTGAGACCGAAATGCCCGGCTTGATGGCGATCCGCGAGGAATTTGCCGCCAGCCAGCCGCTCAAGGGCGCACGCATTGCCGGCTCGCTGCACATGACGATCCAGACCGCCGTGCTGATCGAGACGCTCAAGGCACTCGGCGCCGACGTGCGCTGGGCCTCGTGCAACATCTTCTCGACGCAGGACCACGCTGCCGCCGCGATTGCCGCATCGGGCACGCCGGTGTTCGCCTTCAAGGGCGAATCGCTCAAGGAATACTGGGACTTCACCCACCGCATCTTCGAATGGGCCGACGGCGGCACGCCGAACATGATCCTGGACGACGGCGGCGATGCAACGCTGCTGCTGCACCTGGGCGCCCGCGCCGAGAAAGACGCTTCCGTGATCGCCAAGCCGGGCAGCGAAGAAGAGACCTTCCTGTTTGCCGCCATCAAGGAAAAGCTGGCCAAGGACGCCACGTTCTACAGCCGCAACCTGGACGCCATCAAGGGCGTGACCGAAGAAACCACCACGGGCGTGCATCGCCTGTACCAGATGGCCCAGCGCGGCGAGCTGCGCTTCCCGGCCATCAACGTGAACGACTCGGTCACCAAGAGCAAGTTCGACAACCTGTACGGCTGCCGTGAATCGCTGGTCGACGGCATCAAGCGCGCGACCGACGTGATGATCGCCGGCAAGGTGGCGGTCGTGGCCGGCTACGGCGACGTGGGCAAGGGTTCGGCACAGGCACTGCGCGCACTGTCGGCGCAAGTGTGGGTGACCGAAATCGACCCGATCTGCGCGCTGCAGGCCGCCATGGAAGGCTACCGCGTGGTGACGATGGATTACGCCGCCGAGCACGGCGACATCTTCGTGACCTGCACGGGCAACTACCACGTCATCACGCACGACCACATGGCCAAGATGAAGGACCAGGCCATCGTCTGCAACATCGGCCACTTCGACAACGAGATCGACATCGCGTCCGTCGAGAAGTACCAGTGGGAAGAGATCAAGCCGCAGGTCGATCACGTGATCTTCCCCGACGGCAAGAAGATCATCATCCTGGCCAAGGGCCGCCTGGTGAACCTGGGTTGCGCCACGGGCCACCCGTCGTACGTGATGAGCAGCTCGTTCGCCAACCAGACCATCGCGCAGATCGAACTCTGGACCGAAGCGGTGAAGGGCTCGAACAAGTACCCGGTGGGCGTCTACACGCTGCCCAAGCACCTGGACGAGAAGGTCGCGCGCCTGCAGCTGAAGAAGCTGAATGCGCAACTGACCGAGCTGACGGACCAGCAAGCCGCCTACATCGGCGTGAGCAAGGAAGGCCCGTACAAGGCTGACCACTACCGCTACTAAGCCGTACCTGTCGGCGGCATTCCCCGCCGCCGGCTCTCCAACCGAGGACTCCTCCATGAGACTGCTCGCTGTCTGGGTCATCAACGCGCTGGCGTTGCTTCTTGTCGCCTATCTGCTCAAAGGCATCCACGTCAACGGCTTCGGCTCCGCGCTGATCGCGGCGCTCGTGCTGGGTCTGGTCAACACGCTGATCCGCCCGATCCTGGTGATCCTCACCCTGCCGGTGACGCTGCTCACGCTCGGGCTGTTCATCTTCATCATCAACGCGCTGCTGTTCCTGTTTGTCGGCAACCTGCTGGCGGGCTTTCAGGTGGCCAGCTTTGGCGCCGCGCTGCTGGGTTCCATCCTGTACAGCGTGATCTCGTGGCTGCTCTCGAGCCTGCTGCTGCGCGAGGCTTAAGGTTTCTGTCATGCAAGACCGTCAATTCAGTTTCGAATTCTTCCCGCCCAAGACGGCGGAAGGCGCCGAGAAGCTGCGCAACACGCGCGCGCAACTCTCGCCGCTCAAGCCGCGCTTCATCTCCGTGACGTTCGGCGCGGGCGGCACCACGCAACAGGGCACGCTCGACGCCGTGGTGGAAATCCAGCGTGAAGGCATCGAAGCGGCGCCGCACCTGTCGTGCGTAGGTTCGTCGCGCGAGAGCATCCGCGGCATTCTCAATACGTATCGCGAACACGGCATCCGCCGCATCGTCGCGTTGCGCGGCGACATGCCGTCGGGCATGGGCGAGATCGGTGAATTCCGCTTCGCCAACGAGCTGGTCGAGTTCATCCGCCAGGAAACCGGCGAGGCGTTCCACATCGAAGTGGCGGCGTATCCCGAATACCACCCGCAGTCGCGCTCGGCGCGGCACGATCTGGAGAACTTCGCCCGCAAGGTGAAGGCCGGTGCGGACTCTGCCATCACGCAATACTTCTTCAACGCCGACGCGTATTTCCAGTTCGTCGACGACGCACGCAAGCTCGGCGTGGACGTGCCCATCGTGCCCGGCATCATGCCGATCACGAATTCGTCGCAGCTCATGCGCTTTTCCGAGATGTGCGGTGCGGAAGTGCCGCGCTGGATCGCGAAGCGCCTCGAAGGTTTTGGCGACGATCGTGAGTCGATCCGCGCCTTCGGCCTGGACGTGGTGACGGCCATGTGCGACCGCCTGCTGCAAGGCGCGCGCCGGGCCTGCACTTCTACACGCTGAACGCCGCCGGCTCCACGCGGGCGATCTGGCAGCGACTGGGCCTGTAAAGAGAACGCGCACAGCAAAGGAGATCGTCATGGCCGCCGCACCCGATCCGCTGATCGCCTGGTTGCTTGACGAACTCCGGCCGCTGGCGGCACAGATCGGCGAGATCCGCGCCCGCCGCATGTTCAGCGGTGCGGCGCTGTATTACGACGACATCGTGTTTGCGCTGGTGCTGCGCGGCACGTCTTACCTGCGCGTGGACGACCTCACGCGCGAACGTTTCCTTGCTGAAAAATGCACGCCGTTCAGTTACGAGCGCAACGGCCGCACCATCAGCATGACGGGTTATCTGAGCACGCCGGCGGAGGCGCTTGATGGTGGGCAGCCATTGCGCGACTGGGCGCGGCTAGCCATTGAAGCCGCGCTGCGTGGCGCCAATGCCAAGGCCGCCAAGCCGAAGCGCGCCGCAGCAAAGACTGCCAAGGCGCCCAAGGCAACAAAAACAACGGCAGCCAAAAAGGCCGCCGCCAAGAAAGTGCCTGCCAAGAAGGCTGCAGCAAAGAAAGCTGCCAAGCGCTGAACGTTCAGTACAGCGTTGTCTTCAGCCGCTCCGGCAACTCGCGATCGTAGGCCTCTCCATCAAACGCACCACCGCTGATGTGCTGCAGGATCTTGCCTGCGGTGGGCACAGCCGGCTTGGTTTCCTGCGCGCCGCGCTCCCACAGCTTTGAGCGCACCAGCGCCTTCGAGCAATGGAAGTACACCGTCTGCACCTGCACGAGGATCACGCTGCGCGGCAGCTTCCCCTGCACCGCAAATGACACGAGCAATTCCGGATCGGCCGAGATGGTCGCCGTGCCGTTCACGCGCAAGGTTTCACCTACGCCCGGCACGATGAAGAGCACCGACACGCGCCCGTCTTCGACGATATTGCGCAGGTTGTCGATGCGGTTGTTGCCGGGCCGGTCGGGAATCGCCAGCAGCCGTTCGTTCAGGATGCGGACGAAGCCCGGCGCATCGCCCTTGGGCGAGGCATCGGTGCCGCCGGCACCCACGGACGACAGCACGATAAACGGCGAAGCCTCCACGAACGCGCGGTAGTCGACGTTCAGGTGGTCGATCTCCTTGAGCAGCGAACGCGGGTTCGGGGCGCCGTACACGGCTTCGAGGTCGGCAACGGTTTTCAGCGTGTGGGACATGGGTTTCCTGTGGCGGATTAAAACGCGCCGCGCTCGGTGACGATGCAGTCGAGCGCGATGTCGTGCGATTGCGGTGCGACCGATTCCACGCGGTTCACTTCATATGCCACGCCAATCGTGCGCGGGCGGTGTCCGGCGGCATGCAACGCAGCGAGCGTGCGGTCGTAGAAGCCGCCGCCGTAGCCGATGCGGTAGCGCTGCGCGTCAAAGCCCACGCACGGGATCAGCAAGGCATCGGGCGTTTCCATCTCACCCGAGCGGGGGATGGGGATGTTGTACGCGCCGGGCGTCATTTCACAATCGGGCGTCCATCGCCGAAACTGCAAGGGCGAGAATTTGTCAGTCACTACAGGCAGCAGTGCATGGCGCGTGGCGTCGCCGCCAACCAGTGGCCCAGCACGGTCAACGCATCGAACTCTCCCTGCGTTGGCCAGTAGGCGGCCAGGCGTTTGACGGGCAGTGCGTTCAGCAACCCGGCCAGGTGATGCGCCACCGCGGCATCGTGGGCGATGCGATCCGGCAGCGCGGCGCGTGCATCGAGCAACAGGGTGCGCAGCGTGCGGCGCGATTCGATGGGCGTGGTGGGATGGGCCGGATCGTGCGTGCTCATTGGATATGGCCTCTCGCCGGTGGATTGGCGCTAAGGCTGGCGTGGGATAATTCGGCAGACCTAACAGTGATTGGATGGGGCAGGAGATGACATTGAAGGCCAAGGCAGTATATCGCGCGGTCGCGCTGGCTTTTGCGGGTGTGGTGGGCATGAGCGTGGTCGGCCCGACGCCGCTGGCGGTGGCTGCAAAGCGCCAGGCGCCGCAAGGCATTCCGGCCAATCCGGACGATGCGTTTGTCGAGTTGCGCAACGCGGCGCGCCGCAACGATGTGTCGCGCAGCTGGGAGCTGGCTGACAGCCTCTCGGACTACCCGATCCAGTCTTACGTGCAGTATTTCCGCATCAAGCCGCAGCTGTTTGATGCCAGCGGCTACGCGCGTACCGATGCACCGGAAGACGAGATCCGCTCGTTCCTGCAACGCTACAAGGGCGAGGCGATTGCCGACCGGCTGCGCAACGACTGGCTGCTCGTGCTGGGCAAGAAGCGCGATTGGGCGACCTTCGATGCCGAGTACCCGAACTTCGTGCTGAAGGACGACACGCAGGTCGAGTGCTATGCCCTGCTCTCGCGCGCGATGAAGGGCCAGAACGTGGCCGCCGAAGCACGCAACACGCTGTCGGATCCCAAGGGCTATGGCGAAGGCTGTGTCGACCTGATCGGCTATCTGGCGCAGTCCAAGCAGTTCACCCGTGCGGACGTGGCTTTTGCGGCGCGGCTGTCGCTGGAGCAGAACCTGGTCACGCAGGCGTCGCGCATTGGGGCGGTGCTGCCGGACGGCGATCGCGTGGACAACGACACGCTGGCCAACGTGACGCGCATGGCGCGCAACGATCCGTCGCAGGCGACGGCGTATCTGCTGGCGCAAAGCGGCAGCCTGTCGCGCGAAGAGCAAGGCGCAGGCTGGGGCGTCATTGGCCAGTACGCCGCCAAGAAGCAGACGCCCGATGCGCTGGACGCCTACCGTCGCCAGCTGACGCTCGGGGGCGATGCCTACCTCTCCGACGAGTCGCAGGAATGGCGTGTGCGCACGGCCCTGCGCGCCGGGGATTGGAAGATGGTGCGTCAGGCCGTTGAGAAAATGCGCCCCTCCCTGCGCGATCGGGACCCCGCCTGGACGTACTGGTATGGCCGCGCGCTCAAGGCCGACAACCGCAACGACGAGGCCCGCCAGCAGTTCCAGTCGATTGCCGGCCAGTTCAATTTCTACGGCCAACTGGCCCAGGAAGAACTCGGCCAGCGCATCAGCGTGCCGCCGCGCACGACCGTGACCGACGCCGAGATCGACGTGATGGGCCGCAACCACCCGGGCTTTGCGCGCGCCAAGAAACTGTACGACCTGAACCTGCGCTTCGAAGGCAACCGCGAGTGGAACTGGGAGCTGCGCAACATGAGCGACCGCGAGTTGCTGGCCGCAGCCGAATATGGCCGCAAGCTCGGCTTGCTCGATCGCACCGTCAACTCCGCGGACAAGACCAAGGCGGAGCACGACTTTGCGCTGCGCTTCCCGACGCCGTATCTCAATGTGGTGCAGCGCAACGCCGATGCCGTGGGGTTGGACATTGCCTGGGCCTACGGCCTGATCCGCCAGGAATCGCGCTTCATCATGGACGCGCGTTCGTCGGTGGGCGCCTCGGGCCTGATGCAGGTGATGCCGGAAACCGCCAAGCACATCGCCAAGAAGATCGGCCTGCCGGGGTTCCGCGTTTCGCAGATGAGCGACATCGATACCAACGTGCTGCTGGGGACGGCCTACCTGTCGATGATCCTGACGAATCTGGACAGCTCCGTCACACTGGCGACCGCCGGGTACAACGCCGGCCCTGGCCGCCCGAAACGCTGGCGTTCGACGCTCACGCGGCCGGTGGAAGGGGCGATCTTCGCCGAGACGATCCCGTTCAACGAGACGCGCACGTATGTGAAAAACGTGCTGTCGAACGCGACGTACTACAGCGCGTTGCTGACTGGCCGCCCGCAGTCGTTGAAGGACCGCCTGGGCAAGGTTGTGCCGGAATCGGTCACGCCGGACGATCTTCCGTAAGCGCCTGATCGTCATTCCTTTGTCACCCGACGCCCGCCGCAACGCGGGCGTTTTTCATGCGCGCGTGCGCTGGCTGGCGCACAGTTGTGCCGCACGCAGCACGCCGTGTCGACATACCTTGGGGGCAATCCCGTTCGGGATGTATTGTGGTGTTGCCCCCCACCCGTCTTGGAGATGCCTCCATGCAGCCCTCCAATCTGCTCGTCTTTGGCGGTACCGGTTTTATCGGCTCGCAACTGCTGTCTCGGCTGGTCACGGAGACGTTTTCCGCGCCGGGCATGCCCGAAGGCCGCATGATCGTGCCCACGCGCGATCCTGAGTCGTCCCGCGCGCACAACCTCACGCTGCTGCCGCGCGTCGACGTGATGGACGCCGACATCTACGCGGACGATGCCCTCGACGCGCTGTTCCTGGCGCTGACCGAGCGCGGCGGCGAGCACTGCGCCGTCATTAATCTCGTCGGCGTGCTGCAGGATGCGCGCGACATGCCGTACGGCCCGAACTTCCAGCGCGTGCATGTCGATCTGCCACGCCGCATCGTCGCGGCATGCCGGCGCCATGGCGTGAACCGGCTGCTGCACATGAGCGCATTGGGTGCCGATCCGGCGGGCCCATCGATGTACCTGCGCAGCAAGGGCGACGGCGAGCGCGTGGTCATGAACAGCGAGCTTGACTGGACGGTGTTCCGCCCCTCCGTGGTGTTCGGCCCGCAGGATCATTTCCTGAATCTGTTTGCGAGCATGCAGCGCATGGCGCCGTTTGTGCCGCTGGCCTGTGCGGATGCGCGCTTCCAGCCGGTGTACGTGGATGACGTTGCCGCTGCGTTCATCAACGCGCTCAAGAAGCCGGCGACGATCCGGCACGCGTATCCGCTGGTGGGGCCACGTATCTACACATTGGCGGAACTGATGCGCTTTGCGGGGCGTGCCAGCGGCCACCCGCGCTGGATCGTGCCGCTTCCAGAAGGCCTGGGCCGCATGCAGGCCGCGCTGCTGGAGCACCTGCCCGGCGCGCCCATCTCGCGGGACAACCTCGACTCCATGCGCGTGGACAACGTCAGCATGGAACCGGTCGCGCCGGAACTCGGCATCCACCCGCTCGGCATGGAGGCCGTGATGCTGCCAGCCCTGGCTGGCTTTGGGCCGGACCGCGGATTGCGTGCTGCACGTACGCGGGTCCATCGCTAGCCGCTACGAAAACGCGGAGGATTTACCCCGTTTGTGAATCCACTTCACAACCGTGGCCAATCGGATTCGTTTTGTGGCGGTGCAGCGCGAAGCTAGAATGGTTCGTTCGCCTTCGCGCTGCCGCTCGCCGTTTCCGCTACAACAACACCAGAGCGCCCCGGCATTCCCGCGCGATGCCGGCGGACTCCCACAATAATTGCTGTGCACTCTCCAAGGACGGGAATCATGAAACTGGTCATCGGCAACAAGAACTATTCGTCGTGGTCGCTACGCCCGTGGCTGCTCGCCAAGCAGGCCGGCATTCCGTTCGAAGAGATTCGCGTGCGTCTTTTTGTCGAAGGGTTTTCCACTGAGATTCGTCGCTACTCGCCGGCGGGCCGTGTGCCGGTGCTGGTGGACGGCGACATGACGGTGTGGGATTCGCTCGCCATCTGCGAGACGCTGGCCGAGCGCTTTCCGCGCGCGCAACTGTGGCCGGCTGATCCGAAGGCCCGCGCACACGCCCGCTCGATTTGTGCGGAGATGCACAGCGGCTTCACCAACCTGCGCAACAACATGCCGATGAACGTGACGGCTGTGCTGCCCGGCATGGGCTGGAACGTGGCCGTGCAGCGCGACATCGACCGCATTGCCGCCATGTGGACCGAGCTGCGTCAGAAGTACGCCGCAGAAGGCCCGTTCCTCTTCGGCCACTTCACCGTGGCCGATGCGTTCTACGCGCCGGTCGTCAGCCGCTTCGCCACGTACGGCGTGCGTCTGCCCGAGGCCGCCAAGGCTTATGCCGACTACATCCTCAACCTGCCCGCCATGCAGGAGTGGATCGACGGTGCGCGCGCCGAGCATGACTTCCTCGCCGACGACGAGCCGTATCGCACCGCGCCGGACGAAGACACGCTGGTTGTTGCCGACCATGCCGCCAATCAATGACGGAACGCGCAGCGCAGACTGAAGCCATCGTCGATCCAGCCACGCACGGACTGGATGTGTATGCCGTGGGCGGCGCCATTCGTGACGCGCTGCTCGGGCTGCCCGTGCAGGACCGGGATTACGTTGTTGTCGGGGCCACGCCCGAAGCCATGGAGGCGCGTGGCTTTCGTGCCGTCGGCAAGGATTTCCCGGTCTTCCTGCACCCCGCTACGCATGCCGAATACGCGCTCGCCCGCACCGAGCGCAAGACGGCCGCCGGCTACAAGGGCTTCTCGGTCTACTACGCGCCCGACGTCACGCTCGAAGACGACCTCATCCGCCGCGACCTGACCATCAACGCGATGGCGCAGCGCGTGGCGGAGGACGGTGCGCTGGTCGGCCCGGTGGTCGATCCGTACGGGGGGCAGGCCGATCTGGCGTCGCGCACGTTCCGGCATGTGTCGGATGCGTTCATGGAAGACCCGGTGCGCATCCTGCGGCTGGCGCGGTTTGCTGCGCGCTTTGCCGACTTCCACGTCGCGCCCGAAACCAACGCGCTGATGCGGCGCATGGTGCAGGACGGCGAAGTCGATGCGCTGGTGCCCGAGCGCGTGTGGCAGGAGATTGCGCGCGGCCTGATGGAAGCCCATCCGCAGCGCATGTTTGCCGTGCTGCGCGACTGCGGGGCGCTGGTGCGCCTGCTACCCGAACTCGACCGGCTGTGGGGCGTGCCGCAGCGCGCCGACTACCACCCCGAAGTCGACACCGGCGTGCACACCATGATGGTGATCGAAACGGCTGCAGCGATGGCGACGTCGTTGCCGGTACGCTTTGCCGCGCTGGTGCACGACCTCGGCAAGGGGACCACGCCCGACGATATCCTGCCCCGCCACATCGGCCACGAAGAGCGCAGCTTGCCGCTGATCGAAGCGGTGTGCCAGCGTCTGCGCGTGCCGACCGAGTGCCGCGAGCTGGCCTTGGTGGTGGCGCGCGAGCACGGCAACATCCATCGCTGCGAGGGCTTTGATGCGGCGGCGCTGGTGCGTCTGCTCGAGCGTTGCGATGCGCTGCGCAAGCCGGACCGTTTCCGTCAGGCCCTGCAGGCGTGCGAGGCCGACGCACGTGGCCGGCTCGGGTTTGAAGATCGCAGCTATCCGCAGACGGAACGCCTGCTGCGCGCGCTGGCGGCTGCATCGTCCATCGATGCCGGCGCCGTCGCCAAGCGCTATGCCGACAACCCGGCGCACATCAAGCAGGCCGTGCATCAGGCGCGCATCGAAGCTGTCGCGCTGGCCGGCGTCTAGGTTGGCATCCAGCGCCGGCCGTGCGGCCCCTCACTCGAACGGCGTGTCGTTCGGATTGGCGTACAGCGCCTTCAACTGATCGTTCATCGGGAAGTTGAAGTTCAGGTTCTTGGGCGGCACCGGTTTTTCGAACCACTTGGCGTAGAGCGTCTTGATCTCCCCGCTCTTCATCACGCCGGTCATGGTGTCGTCCACCAGCTTCTTGAACTGGGGATCGTCCTTGCGCAGCATGAAGCCGTACGCTTCGAACGACTGCGGCGTGCCGGTCACGACCCAGTCGTCGGGCTTCTGCGCCAGCGTGCGTGCGCCGGCCAGCAGCACGTCATCCATCATGAACGCGCCACGCGGCCGCTCTGCAGCGTGAGGAACGATTCACCGTAATCCTTCCCGCTGATCACGTTCATGTTCATCTTTTTCTCGTCGTTCATCTTGCGCAGGATGCGTTCCGACGTGGTGCCCGCGTTGGTGATGACCGACTTGCCCGCCAAGTCGGGGAAATCCTTCACGCCGGATTTCACGTTGGTCAGCAGGCGCGTGCCGGCAATGAAAAAGGTCGTCGAAAAAGCAGTCTGCTGCTCGCGCGACTTCAGGTGCGTGGTCACGCCGCACTCCAGATCGACCGAGCCGTTCTGCACCAGAGACGTCCGGTTCTGCGACGTCACCGGAATCTGCTTGATGTCGAGGTTGGGTTTGCCCGTCTTCTTCTTGATGGCGTCGATCACGCGGGAGCAGAGGTCAGCCGAGAAACCGACGATCTCGTTCTTGCTGTCGCGGTAAGAAAACGGAATCGACGATTCGCGCACGCCGATTAGGATCGTGTTGCTGTCCTGGATCTTCTTGAGCGTGCCGTCCAGGGCTTGCGCGTGCGCGCCGATCGCGAGCAGGCTCGTCAGCGCCAGCGGGATGATCCGGATACAGCGGGTGGTCAAACGCATACTTCCTCCAATGGTTGTGGTGCGCGGCCTGTTGTGTTGCGGCCGTCTGTGCTTTGGCTTCGTGGCGATGAATGCGGAACGTCTTAACGGCCGAACCAGCTACGCAGATCGGCGGCGCTGGCCAGCGGCCGGTGCAGCGCCTCGAGATGCCGTCGCAGGTTGGTGACGAGCGCTGCGTTGTCGGGCGCTGTGCTGCCGTCGGGCAGGGCCATGTTGTTTTCGAATCCCAGGCGCGCATGGCCGCCGAGCAGCGCTGCGGTGAGCGCGCATTCGGCTTCACGCGGGCCGAATGCGCACATCGCCCAGGGCACGTTGGCGGTGATGTCGCCGCCCTCCGCCCACGCCTGCAGGAACGGCAGCAGGTCGGTGGGGTCGGAGCGCTGACCCGCGCTGTAGCGGCCGAGCACGAACAGCACCCAGTGCGGCGTATCGGGCAACACGCCGCGTGTGCGCAGGTCGCGGTAGCGCACCACGTCGTCGGCGGAATACAGGATGTACTGGATGGCCGTGCGCGCCGCGGCCAGCTCACCAAAGAAGCGCGCGGCTTCCGCCTCGTGCGCGGCATCGGGCGCCAGCTCGCGCAGCGCGGCGGAAATCGCTTCCGGCTGCAGCGCGCGCACCGATGCCATCTGCTGTTCGGGCGTGTAGATGCCGACGGCCTCGGTGGTGATCTGAATCACGAGCGCATCGCCCACGGCTTGTTGCACGGCGGCGATGGCGGGCCGGTAGTCGTCGGGCTCCAGGCTATGCGTGCCGTCGGGGCGGCGCACGTGCAGATGCAGCATCGCGGCGCCGGCATCCACGCATTGGCGCGCGCAGGCGGCCAGTTCGTCGGGCGTGATCGGCAATGCGGAGTGGTCGGCGTGCGTCTTGCGCGCACCGTTGGGCGCAACGGCGATGGCGATGGGCTGGGTCACCACGCGGCCTCCAGCGTGGCGGCGGTGGCGGCGTCAACAGCGTCGCCCAGGCGTTCGACGATGGCGTCGATGTCCTGCGCGGTGGCGATGAACGGCGGCGCGAGCAAGATGTGGTCGCCGCGCTGGCCGTCAATCGTGCCGCCCATCGGATAGACCATCAGGCCGCGCTGCATCGCTTCGGCCTTCACGCGTGCGTGCGTCTTGCGGGCAGGCGGCAGCGGCGCCTTGGTGGCGCGATCCGCCACCAGCTCCACGCCGACAAACAGCCCACGGCCGCGCACGTCGCCCACATGTGCGTGGTCGGCAAAGCGCGCACGCAGCGCTGCACGCAGTTGTTCGCCACGCGCCTGCACATTGGCGAGCAGGTTCTCTTCTGCGATGACCTTCTGCACTTCCAGCGCCGCCGCGCATGCCGTGGCGTGGCCAATGTAGGTGTGGCCATGCTGGAAGAAGCCGCTGCCGTTCGTGATCGCGTCGACAATGCGGCGGTTCACCAGCGTTGCGCCGATCGGTTGATACCCGCCCCCGAGGCCTTTGGCAATGGCGATCATGTCGGGCACCACGCCGTCTTCCTCGCATGCGAAGAGGTAGCCGGTGCGCCCCATGCCGGACATCACCTCATCGAGCAACAGCAGCACGCCGTGGCGGTCGCACACCGCGCGAATCTTACGGAAGTAATCGCCCACCGGCGGCACCGCGCCGGCCGTGGCGCCCACCACGGTTTCGGCGACGAAGGCCGCGACATTTTCGGCGCCGAGTTCGACGATCTTCGCGGCCAGCTCGTCGGCCAGGCGCTGCACGTATTGCGCGTCGCTCTCGCCATCCAGGCGCTCGCGATACGCATAGCACGGCGAAACATGGTGAGCCGGCACCAGCAGCGGCAGGAACGGCTCGCGGCGCCATGCGTTACCGCCAATCGCCAGTGCACCCAGCGTGTTGCCGTGATAGCTCTGACGCCGCGCGATGAAGTACCGGCGTTGCGGCTGTCCGATTTCAACGAAGTATTGGCGTGCAAGTTTCAGCGCCGCTTCGATTGCTTCCGAACCGCCGGAGACGAAATACACGTGGTCCAGATCGCCCGGCGCCGCCGCGGCCAGGCGCGCGGCCAGTTCCTCCGCCACGTCCGTGGTGAAGAACGATGTGTGCGCATACGCCAGCGCGCGCACCTGCTTGCAGATGGCGTCGACCACGCGCGGGTGGCCGTGGCCGAGGCACGAAACGGCGGCGCGCCGCACGCGTCGAGGTAACGCTTGCCGTCGGAGTCGATGAGGGTCATGCCTTCGCCGCCGACAGCGGTGGGCAGCGTCTTGCGCGGGTCGCGGTGGAAGACGGATGTGGTGGACGGTGTCATGAGCGGTCGTGAACGGTCAACGTTGGGTGGGCGGCACGGCGACAGCCGCTTCACTGCGGCGGGCGCTGCGCACGTAGGCGGCTTGTTGCTTGAGCTGGGCGTCGCTGTCGGCCAGATGGGCGAGCGCGGTCGGGCCGGCGTGGCGGAACCACGTCATCAGCAGCGCGTCGAGCAGCGCCATCGGCGCCGCCAGCGAATGGAAGAACGAAGGAATGGCGACGGGGGCGACGAGGTGTTGCCACGCCAGTTCAGCGCCGGGGGCGATGGCGCTGTCGGTCACGTACACAAGGCGCGCCCCGCGCGCATGCGCGTACTGCATCGCTTCAATGACCTCGCGCGTGTACGGATCGAACGTGACGGCCACGACGATGTCGCCCTCGCCGCAAAAGCGCAGCGGGTCGGCCAACGTGTTGCCGCTGCCGGCGCACAGCGTGACCTTGTCGTCGAACAACTGGGCGGCATAGCCGAATGCATGCGTCAGCGCCAGGCAACTGCGTGCGCCCAGCAGGAAGACACGGCGCGCCTTGCAGAGGGCGCTGGCCACGGTGTCCAGTGCCGCCAGGTTGGCCGGCGAAAACGCCGACTGCACATGCGCGCCGATCGCCAGGCCGATGCGCTCGGCCTCCGACGCGCCCGCTGCATCGTCGCCTTGCAGCGCGTTGGCCCGGCCGGTAAAGCCATCGGCTTGCTGGCGTAGGTGGTTCACGCAGATGTCGCGCAGCGCCGCAAAGTCGTCAAAGCCCAGCGCGCGTGCCAGGCGCGAAAACGTGGCCGGCGGCAGGTCGCAGCGGCGCGCAAGATCCCGCATCGAGAGCAGGGCGATGTCGTGCTGGTGCGTCTCCAGCAACATGGCGGCGCGCTGCAGTTGCGGAGACAGATCGCCGGCGCGGTCGCGCAGCGTTTGCATGAGCCCATCGAACGTCATGAGGTGGCCGAGGTGATTCAACTGTTTCGTAAACTACGTAATTGAAACAAATGAGTCAAGATCAGATTGACCTCAGTCGTTGGGCGAACGCAAAAACGCGCATCCCAGGAATGCGGCCGTCTCGGCAAATAAAAACGAGGCCTAAGCCTCCGTCCTGTGTGTGATGCGTGCGTCTCAGGTTGCCGGCGCGTCGAGCTGTTCCATGCGAAGTTGGAAGAAGCCGGCGCCAATCAGCCCCAGCAGGCTCAGCGCCATGCACGTGCAGGCCAGAATCATCACCGCACCTACCGACGAAACCCCGCTCATGAGTGGCGTGTGCGTCAGGGCCGACAGATTGCCGCCTACCCACATCGCCGCGACCAGGGCCATCAAACACGTCAGCGCGGCGGCATTGCGCAACCACGTCAACCGCGTCTTGCGGCTGATGCCGTCGAAAGCGTGGAAATGGAAGTGGTGGTGACCGGTGCCAACGAGTGCCATGGAGAATCTCCTTGTGCTTGCCGTTTGATAGCGTTGAGTCACTATACCGAGACCTGCGACAGTTTGGCGCAGTTTGCGCCGCTAGGTATACCCTGAGCTGCGCTGCGTCAAGAGGCTCGGGTACATTTTTTGTGCGTGCGACACTGCGCCGCAGATCGGCGTGTGGCGCGACAAATGGGAGATGACGGGACGCGCGAACGGCGTCGCAGAAATGAAAAAAGACCTCGCGAGGAGGTCTTTTTTGTTGCCCTGCAAAATCGATTGATCTTGAAGGGCGAAGAATTTTGGTGGCCTGGGGCGGAATCGAACCACCGACACGCGGATTTTCAATCCGCTGCTCTACCAACTGAGCTACCGGGCCAAGCAAAGAAAAGCAAGTATGACAGGGTGTGCGCCCAGTCGTCAAGTACCTTCAAGCACTTTGATGATCAGGCCGCCGGCTCGCCCTTGTTGCGCGAGAGTTCGACGCCCAGCTGCTTGAGCTTGCGATACAGGTGGGTCCGCTCGAGACCGGTCTTTTCTGCCACGCGCGTCATGCTGCCGCCTTCGCGTTGCAGGTGGTATTCGAAATAGGCCCGCTCGAACAGGTCGCGCGCTTCGCGCAGCGGCATGTCGAACGAGAACTGCATGCCACCGCCTTCCGCTGCACGGGCGGGCGCGCCGTTGATATCCGTCCGATCGAGCGCGGCGGGCGTGCCTGCGACTGCGGCGCTTGGCATGGCGCCGGCGAGTCCCGCCGCCTGTGCGGCTGCAGGTGTTGCCGAGCGCGGCTTTTCCTTGCTGCGCGACAGGCCCTGCTCCACCGCCGTCAGCAGCTTTTGCAGCGCGATCGGCTTTTCCAGGAAATTCAGCGCCCCGATCTTGGTCGCCTCGACGGCGGTGTCGATTGTGGCGTGGCCCGACATCATGATGACGGGCATGGTCAGCAGACCTTGCGATGCCCATTCCTTGAGCAGCGTTACGCCGTCGGTATCCGGCATCCAGATATCGAGCAGGACGAGGTCGGGCGTTGCGTTCGCGCGGTATTCGCGCGCGCGCTGCGCGTTCTCGGCGACTTCAACAACGTGCCCTTCGTCTCCGAGGATTTCGGAGAGCAACTCCCGGATACCCATTTCGTCGTCGACAACGAGGATGGTGGCCATGCTTTTCCTCTATGTGCGGCGGGATTGCCGTCCGCGCTACGCGAGTTTTACGAACAGTATGGAAACCTGGGCGCCGACGGTGTCGGTACCCGATGTGCCCGATGTTGTGCTGGATTGGCGGTTGCGCAATTCGATGCGTGCCCCGTGCTCGTCCATGATTTTCTTCACCATGGCCAAGCCCAATCCTGTGCCCTTGGCTTTGGTCGTGACGTACGGCTCGAAGGCGCGGTTGAGGATGCGGGAAGAGAACCCGCCGCCGTTGTCCGCGATCGCAAGCCGCACGGCCTGCCGCCGCGCGCCCGAGGCGTCGTCGTATTCTACCGTGTCAGTTTGCAACATGACATGCGGAGCAGGTCGCCCGGCCGCTTCGTTCTCTGCCACGGCGTCCTGCGCATTCTGCAGCAGGTTGTGGATGACCTGGCGCAGCTGCGTCGGGTCGCCCTTGATGAGCGGCAGATTGGCGCCCAGCCTGGCCTCGATGACGGGGTGGTCGCTGCGGTCAGGGTGATCGATGCCGTACAGGTGGAGCACCTCGGCGGCCAGGGCGTTCAGGTCCAGCTCCTGCAGCATGGCGGGCGGCGTGCGGGCGTAGTCGCGGAAGTCGTCGACCATGCGCTTCATCGCCGCGACCTGGTTGACGATGGTGGTGGCGCCGCGCCGCAGCACGTCGGCGTCCGCCTCAGATAGCTTGGGCGAAAGCTTCATCTCCAGGCGCTCGGCCGAGAGCTGGATGGGCGTGAGCGGATTCTTGATCTCGTGCGCGAGGCGCCGCGCAACCTCGCCCCACGCCACGGAGCGCTGCGCCGAGATCACGTCGGAAATATCGTCGAACACCACCACGTAGCCGCGCTCGGTGCCATGCGCGCCCACCGACGGGCCGGGCAGACGCGTGCCGCGCACCAGCAGCGTGAGGGGCTCGTCTTCGTCTTCGAGCGGAATTTCGACCTGCTTCTGCCAGTGGGCCACCGCGCCGCCGGCGGCCGTGCTTGCGTCTTGTTCGGCGAAGGCCTGTTCGACCACCGGCGCGAAGGCCGCCACCGGCGTGATGCTGGTCAGGCACTGGCCGACCCACGCGCCGAAGGGCTGTTTGAAGATGCGCTCGGCACCCGGGTTGGCGGTCAGCAGAACGAAGCGATGGTCGAACACGAAGACGCCCGCGGTCAGGTTGGTCAGCACGCTCTCAAGATAGGCCTTCGATTGCTCGAGTGCCGCGCGATTCTGCTCCACGGCGCGGCGCGCGTCGGCCAACTGCCGCGTCATCTGGTTGAACTGCTGGGTGAGCACACCGAGTTCGTCGCGCGTATGCAGTTCGCGCTTGGGCGAGAGATCGCCCTCGGCCACTTCGCGCGTGCCCTGGAGCAGCATTAGCAGCGGCCGTGCCAGCTGGGCGCCGAGCAGCAGCGCGAGCATCACCGCAATGAACACCGCCAGGAACAGCGTGAGCGTGAGCGTGCCGATGTACATCTTGCGCAGGCCGGTGCGGCCGAGCGCTTTCTCCTGGTATTCCTGGTAGGCGCGCTGGACGGCGTCGGCGTTGCGGGCGAGCGCCTGCGGCAC
The DNA here is from genome assembly GCF_007997035.1 of Ralstonia sp. TCR112. Taxonomy (GTDB): domain Bacteria; phylum Pseudomonadota; class Gammaproteobacteria; order Burkholderiales; family Burkholderiaceae; genus Ralstonia; species Ralstonia edaphi. The sequence goes on from NZ_VOSS01000030.1 coordinate 39,970, forward strand.
CGGCTGCACGAGCTGCAGGAAGCGCTCGTCGCGACCGGTTTCGCCGATCAGGCCGAAGCCACGCGAGGTGCTGCCATCTTCCGGCCGGCGGTCTGCGAGCAAACCGGTGCCGGCCCATTTGCGTGCGGGCGTGTTCAGTCCGAGGCCGGGCTCGTCGCGGGAAGATGTGCCCAGTGCCACCACCACATGCAGTTGGTACAGATCGTTGCGGCGGCCAGTGTTGCGTGCCGCTGGCGCCGAGGCGGCCAGCGCGGAGGCGCTGCCGGTATCGTTATCGCTGCCGCCTTCCAGGCTGGCATAGCCTCCCGGCGCACGGGCCTGTTCGAGCACGGCCTGGTCGGGGAGGTTGGGGACGAGCGTGTCGTAGCTATTTGACGCGGTGGCGATCACGCGGCCACTCGCCGTGAAGATGGTCGCCTCCTGCACGCCGAACTGCTCGCGCAATCGATTGAGCGTGATGGCCGTGGCTGAGGCCGACCCATCGCCGACCTGCTCTGCGATCAGGCGGCCCTTGTTCTGCAGATCGGCCAGCGCCGTATCCATGGTCGAACGGCCAAGGTTCAGGCCGGCCTCCAGCGCCGACTCGACCTTCACATCGAACCACGATTCGATACTGCGCGACACGAACTGCAGCGACACCAGGTAGATCAGCACCCCCGGCAGCACGCCGACCACGCCGAAGAACACCGCGAGCTTGGTCATCAACCGCGTGCCGAACTTGCCGCGCCGCGCGCGCAGCGCCAGCGCCAGCATCAGCCCGCCGATGATCACCACCAGCAGCACCCCGATGACGAGGTTGATCTTGTAGAGCAGCGCGAAATACCGGTCGAAGAATTCGGTGTTGGCCGATGCGGCAGCCAGCAGCCCGACCAGCACGATGGCCAGAAAGACGATGGTGCCGGCCACCACCTGATAGAGCAGCCGCTTGTAGCTGCGATCGAAGATCATTTGGCGGGCGCCAGCAACGTGCCTGCGCTCGACGGGCCGGCGCTCATGCCCCAGCCTGGATTGGGCGTCAGGCCGGCCGAGCCCGAAGCGGGCGGGGTCGATGCCGGTGCGCTGGCCGGCGGCGCAGCGGGCGCGGGTGCTGGAGCCGGCGGGGGCTCGTTCGGCACCAGGAGGCTGAAGCGTTTCCACTCCGAGCTGAGATTCCAGTCGCGCGTGTTGACGGCATTGATCTGGAACGGCTTGGGCAGTTGCGTCACGTCCAGGCGCATGCGCACTTCGGCCTGGACGGTTTCGCCGGCCTTGACTGCGCGCTGCTCGAACACACGCCAGCCCCGTACGTGCTGCATGAAATCGACGGCGTCTTTCAGCCGCGAGAATGGCACCTGCAGGCCGCCGGTCGATACCCGGTATTGGCGTGTGAGCGGGTGATACGACAGCCGTACCACGCGCGTGGCGCTGATGGCGTGGTCGTCAAACCAATACCAGCGCGGGCGGATCAGCTCGAATTCGACGAGGAAGTAGAGCGCGATGCCCTTGTTCACTGCGTCTTCGAGGTTGCTGGGCAGGTCGAAATCGAAATCGGCGGAGAGGTTCCAGCCGCCGTCGGCGTATTCGAGCTGGGCCCGGTTGATTTCGATGGACTGTGCGGGCGCCGCGACCGGCCACCAAAGCAGCATGCCCAATGCGACCAGCGCGACCAGCCGTTGCAGAATCTGCCGGAACCGGGTTTGCAGCAGCCGGATCGATGGGCGAAGGATGACAGTCACAACGGTCGGTGCATCAAGGCCGTTTCTGGAAAACCGCGTAAAAGAAGCCGTCGTGATCGAGCGGCAAGGGCGACGCGCCGGCGGCGAATCCGCTGGTCTGCGCCGCGTCGGGCGAGACCGGCAGCAACTGGCCGGGCGCGTGCAATCGTATCGCATCTTCCAGATGGCGTTCAAACCATCGGGCCTGGTCCTCGCCTTCCGTCGGGAAAATCGAACACGTGACATAAACCAACTTGCCACCCGGCTTCAGGCATGCCCAGAGGGCGCGCACGATGTCGCGCTGTAGCCCGGCCAGCGCCTTGAGGTCGGCGGGGCGGCGCAGCCAGCGGATGTCCGGATGGCGCCGCACGATGCCCGCGGCCGAGCACGGCACATCGGCCAGGATGCGGTCGAACGGTCGGCCGTCCCACCAGGTGTCGGGTTTTGCCGCGTCGCCGACGCAGAGCGTAGCGGTCTGGCCCAGGCGTGCGAGGTTTTCGGTGATGCGCACGGCGCGCGCGGCATCCGACTCGAGCGCCGTGACGTCCAGGCCGTCGGCCAGCTCCAGCAGATGGCCGGTCTTGCCGCCCGGCGCGGCGCAGGCATCGAGCACGCGCTGGCCGGGGGCCACGTCGAGCAACGTTGCAGCCAGTTGCGCCCCGGCGTCCTGCACGGAGACATCGCCGTCGGCAAAACCCGGCAGTTCGGCAACGGGCACGGCGCGCGCAAGGCGTACGGCCTGCTCGCCGATCCGCTCGGCGTCGATGCCGGCTTCGGCCAGGCGCGCGAGATACGCGTCGACGGCAATGCGGTGCGGGTTCACGCGCAGCATCATCGGCGGGCGGCGGTTGCCGGCGGCCAGGATGGACTGCCATGCCTCGGGATACGCGCTGCGTACGGCGTCGATCCACCACATCGGATAGTTGGTGGCGGCCGGTAGGTCCGCCTGCATGTTGGCGACCAGCGCCTGTTGCTCGCGCAGGAAGCGGCGCAGCACGCCGTTGATCATGCCCTTGCCGTGCGAAAGCTTCGGGTCGGCCGAGGCGGCCGTGACGGTCTGGTCGACGACGGTGAACGGCGCGTACGGCAGCGGTTCGTCCAGCAATTGTGCAAGCGCCACGCGCAGCAGATTGGCGGCGCCTTCGGCGGGCGGGCGCGGGATCAGCGTGCGGATCAGCCAGTCGGTGCTGCCCAGCCAGCGCGTGGCGCGGTAGGCGAGATCCTGCACGGCGCCGCGCACCGGTGCGGCTTGGCCCTGGCAGACGGCATCGATGGCCTGCGGCAATGCCGTGCCCTGCCGCAGCTTGCCCAGGGCGGCGGCGGCAAGCGACAAGGCGTGGGCGAGGGAATCGGGCGGCAGGCGCATCGGGCAACAGGAAATCAGGCGGACAAAATGCAACGAGCCCGCGATGGGCGGGCTCGTGCGGACTGCGGAAGTATAAAGGAAGCGCCCGGCCGGGCTGCCGCTTTTACGCCGGATATTGCCCCGTCTGCGCCATCTGCATCAGGCGCGCGATGCGCTCTTCCGTGGCCGGGTGCGTGCTGAACAGGTTGGCCAGGCCGCCGCCATGCAGCGGGTTCATGATCATCATTTGCGCGGTGGCCGGGTGGGCTTCAGCCGCGGCAAACGGAATGCCGGCCGCATAGCGATGGATCTTGTCCAGCGCCGAAGCCAGCGCCTGCGGGTCGCCGCTGATGGTCGCGCCGCCGCGGTCGGCTTCGAACTCGCGTGCGCGGGAAATCGCCATCTGGATGAGCGACGCCGCCAGCGGCGCGAGGATCGCCACCGCAATCCCGGCGATCGGATTCGCGGGGCGGCCTTCGCTGTCGCGGCCGCCGAAGAACACGGCAAAGTTCGCCAGCGCCGAGATCGCACCGGCCATGGTGGCCGAGATGGTCGAGATGAGGATGTCGCGGTGCTGCACGTGGGCCAGTTCGTGCGCCATCACGCCGCGCAGTTCGCGCTCCGACAGGATGTTGAGGATGCCGGTGGTTGCGGCCACGGCGGCGTGCTCGGGGTTACGGCCGGTGGCGAAGGCATTCGGCTGGGCTTCGTCGATGAGGTAGACGCGCGGCATCGGCAGGCCGGCGCGGCCGGCAAGCTCCTGCACCATCCGATAGAACTGCGGCGCGCTGGTCTCGTTGACTTCCTGCGCGTTGTACATGCGCAGGACCATCTTGTCAGAGAACCAGTACGAGAAGAAATTCATGCCCAGCGCGAACAGCAGCGCCAGCATCATCCCGCTGCGTCCGCCGATCATGCCGCCGATGACGATGAACAGCGCGGTGATCGCTGCCATCAACATGAAGGTCTTGATCCAGTTGAACATGGGGGTGTGGCTCCTGTGGGTGTTGGGTTTTGCGAGTTCGTTAGATCGCGATAATCGCTGAAAATTCAAGGGTTTGCGCGGCAGTTGCGCGATATTTCGCCGCAGATGACGCTTGACGCATCAACGGGTGGTGAACGCCAGCCGAGCGCCCAGCCCGATGAACGCCGTGCCGACCACGCGATCGAGCCAGCGCTTGATGCCAGGTTTGCCCGCCACGCTGCGAGTGACGCTGGCGGCCACCCACGCCACGAGGCTATTCCAGATCGTCGACATGACGATGAACACCGCGCCCAGCGCCAGGAATGCCAGCGCCTTGTGGGCGGCGTGCGGATCGACGAATTGCGGGAAGAACGACAGGAAGAACAGCACCACCTTGGGGTTCAGCACATTGGTGAGAAAGCCCTGCATGAACAGCGACTTGAGCGGACGCGGGCGCTTGGCGGCGGGCGTTTCCGTTTTTTCGGCCGGGGCGTCCTCGCGTTCGGGCGGCGCCAGCAGCATGCGGCCGCCCAGGTAGATCAGGTACGCCGCGCCCACCACCTTGATGACTGTGAACGCGACGGTGGATGCTGCCAGTAGCGCCGTCAGGCCGAAGGCGACCGCCAGCACGTGCACGCAGCAGCCCGCCGATACCCCCAGCGACGACAGCAGCCCCGCCGCGCGTCCTTGCGAAACGCTGCGCCCGACGATATAGGCCGTGTCGGGCCCTGGCGTCACATTCAGCAGAAACACAGCCAGCATGAAGAGCGGCAGATTGACGATGCCCAGCGCGGTCATGGCGAAATCCTCTTCTATATAGATGGCGTGGTCAGCTGCGCGATGCGAAGCGCTGGCCGGGCTGGATCGCCAGGCCTTGCAGGAATTCGCGCGCCGGCAGGCGTTTGCCGCCCGGCTTCTGCAACTGCGTCACGCGCAGCGCGCCGGCGCCGCACGCGATGGTGACGCCCTCCGCGTTGGCGGCGAGTACCGTGCCGGGTTCTGCGTCAGCCGGGCGATCGGCCAGCGCCTCAGCCTGCCAGAACTTGATCGCCACGCCATCCAGCGCAGCCGATGCACCGGGAAACGGATTGAACGCATGCACCTGCCGCAGCAACGCGGCGGCGTGGCGCGACCAGTCGAGCGCGGCTTCGTCCTTGGCGATCTTCTCGGCATACGTGATGCCTTCGGCGGGCTGCGGCGTGGCGTCGAGCTTGCCGTCTTGCGCCAGCTTGGTGAGCGCCTCCACGACCATGCGTCCGCCGAGCGCGGCCAGCGTGTCGTGCAGCGTGCCGGTCGTGTCGGTCAGGCCGATGGGCACGCGCTCCATGGCGATCATGTCGCCGGTATCCAGGCCTGCATCCATCTGCATGAGCGTGATGCCCGATTCGGCATCGCCCGCTTCGATTGCACGGTGGATGGGCGCGGCGCCACGCCAGCGCGGCAGCAGCGACGCGTGGATGTTGATGCAGCCAAAGCGCGGCAGATCGAGCACTTCCTGCGGCAGGATCAGGCCATAGGCCGCGACGACCATCACGTCGGGGCGTTGGGCGGCCAAGGCGTCGATGGCTTCCGCGGCTTCCTGCGGATACTTGCCCGTGCGGCGCAGCGACGGCGGCTGGAGGATCGGCGCGAACCCATGTGTGACGGCGTATTGCTTGACGGGGCTTGCCTGCAATTGCATGCCGCGGCCTGCGGGGCGATCGGGCTGGCTCAGCACGGCAACGACGGGAAAGCCGGCCTGGTGGATCGCCGCCAGGGCAATCTGCGCAAATTCAGGCGTGCCGGCAAACGCTACGCGAAGGGTGGACGTCATGGATGGAAAACCGAAATCGAGGGGAAGCGCGCTACACGACAGCGTAGCGCATTGGCTTAGCGACGGCCGCGATGCGGCGTGTCGGTGAGCGGCACGATGGGCTCCGGCGACGGCAGTGCCTCGGGCACGCCATTGCCGCGCCGCTGGAACAGCGAGAAGGTTTCGTTGGTGTCGCCCGGACGGCTGCCGCGCCACACCATTTCCCAGTTGTTGCCGTGCGGGCGTCGCCGGGCGTGTTCCGGGCGTTTTTCGAGCACGAGTATCAGGTCGCAGGTGCGGGCGGTCGGGTTCGGGCGGTGATCGTCGCCGGCACCGCTGTGGCCGAGCAGCCATTTGACGGGGCGTACGCCGGTTTCGTAGTGCATCAGTGCGCGCTCGCTTTCGCCCATGCCGCGCGTGGCGACGCAGATCTGCGCGGATTCGAGCACGGGCTTGATGGCCTGGAACAGCGGCCGGTAGCTGCGGGCGTCGTCCACCCAGGGCATCAAAAGCGTGCCCAGCAGACCCCACACCATCCCCAGACCGGCCGCCCATGCGACCACACCGGAACGCGCCGGCCGCAGCCAGACGCAGGCGGCCCATAGCGCCGTGATGGCAGCCGCCGCCAAGACGGCGAACGGGTGGACCAGCATGTCGTACGGCAATGGCAGCACGCGGCCCAGCATCTTGGCCAGCCAGCCCGGCAGCAACTGCCCGCCGCTCGTCACGAGCGCGCCCCACACGGCCCACACCACCAGACCCACCACGCCAAACAACGCCACCGCCGCGCCCCATGCGCGCGCGCGCCACGCTGGCGCGATCAGCAGCAGCATCGGCGCGCCGAGCAGGGCCAGCGCCGGTTGCAGCGGCATCAGGTAGACATCGCGCAGCACCGCCGAGCGCAGCACCACGGCAATCGTCGCCAACACGAACAGCGCAACGACCAGGTGCCCTTGATACGGCAACAGCCACGCCGTGCGCGCGCCATGCCCGCGCTGCCGCACGAGCTTGTACAGCGACACGCCGAGCACGGCCACCGCCGGCCACACAGCCGGCGTGCCGGTCAGGAAGATCGAGCGGATGGTCGTTGTCAGCGCACCTTTCTCGCCGCCCAGATGCGAGAAGCCGAAGAAGCGGCCGAGGTTATTGACCCAGAACCATTCGATGAACAGATCCGGCGATTCGTGCCAGAAGATGGCCGGCCAGATCGCCAGCCATGGCAGTGCCACTAGCAGCGAGAGGCCATAGAAGCGCCATGCCTGCCGGTTGCGGAAATCTGGCAGCAGCGCAATCGCTGCCAACAGGGTGATCGCGAACAGCCCCGGTACGAGCACGCCCTTGCCGAGGAACGCCACGCCGATGCCTGTACCGAACCACAGTGCGGGTCGCAGGACGTCGACGCCCTTGGCGCCGCCGGTTTCGCTCTCCTTGACGAAGCGCACGAGGCCGTACAGCGCTAGCGCCGTGCCGGCCAGTTGCGGGACATCGGCAATGAACTTGTGGACGTGCTCGACCAGTCCCACGCAGCCGGCAAACAGCAGCAGCGCGCCCAGCGCATAGTCGCGCAGTGCCGCGCCGCCGGCGTCGAGGCCGGCTTCACGGCGTGCGGCCAACGTCAGCCCGGGGCGCCCCCGGGCCAAGTCTGCGCCCACACGCAAGCGCCAGTCGCGCGCTTCGCTGCGCAGCAGGCGCGCCGTGCGCCAGACGGCCCAGCACGTCAGCGCCATCCAGAACAGCACCGCCACGCGTACGGCTTCGTGCGGCGGCATGTCGGGCAGCGCGAGCGCGGCGAGTGCGCCCGTCCAGTACATCAGCGGGGGTTTTTCGACGAACGGCTCGAAGGCGACGTTGGGAACGACCCAGTCGCCGCGCTCGATGATGTTGATGACGATGCCGAAGGAATACGGCTCGTCCGCCTTCCATGGCGCGCGCCAGAACGTGCCCGCCACAAAATACGCGCACAGCATCAGCACGACGACGGCACGCCAGTGCCGCACCAGCAGCGCCGACAGGCGGCGTGGGCTTACGTTAGCGCCTGCGTCGGCGGGAGCGATCGGCATCAGCGGGATGGAGCGGGTGCGCGCGTCGGCGTCGCCAGGCATGGGAACACGTTCAACGCTGGGGCACGGCGTCGCGTTGATGCTTCTTGAGCTTGGAGCGGATGCGCGTCTGCTTGAGCGGCGAGAGGTATTCGACGAAGACCTTGCCCATCAGGTGATCCATCTCATGCTGGATGCACACGGCCAGCAGATCGTCGGCCTCCAGCTCGAAGGTTTCGCCCTTCTCGTTCAGTGCGCGCACGCGCACGCGGGCCGGGCGGTCGACCTTGTCATAGATATCAGGCACCGACAGGCAGCCTTCGTCCCAGACCTTGTGCTCATCACTGGCCCAGATGATTTCCGGGTTGATGAACACGCGCAGCTCGTCGCGCGATTCCGACACGTCGATGGTGATCACGCGCTCGTGCACGTCGACCTGCGTGGCGGCCAGGCCGACGCCCGGCGCCTCGTACATGGTCTCGGCCATGTCGGCCACCAGTTTGCGGATGCGGTCATCCACCACGGCGACCGGTTTGGCGACCTTGTGCAGCCGCGGATCAGGGTATTGCAGGATATTCAGTAGGGCCATGATGCTTGGCAACAACGGTTGCAGAAGGCCACGCTAACGAGGGGTTGCCTTCAATTGCGATCGCTTGGAATGTCATGCAGAATCGGGGGCGCTATCCGCCACATGGCTTAGGAAAAAGCCTGACGAATGTTGGATGCCATACCCCTCTTGCTGCAGCGCAGAACTGCGTACAGCTGCGGCGGTGAGGCGTCGAACAGGCCCGCGGACCACTCGCCGATTCTTCATAGAATAATGCGCCATCGTAACACACCGATGCACTCCCAGCCCGCCATGCAAACCGCCATGAAAGCGCGCCAGTCTTACGTTTGCGCCCTGTCGGCGGTTGCCGCGGCAGCGCTTTTCTGCATGGGCGCCGCCCACGCTGCCGAGCGCACTGTGACGCCGGCACAACAGGCGCAGGCCGCGACGGCTGCCCAAGCGGGCATCCCCGAATCCGAACTGTCCCCCACCGCGCCTGCGCAGTACACCGTGCGCCGTGGAGACACGCTCTGGGCGATCTCCGGCAAGTACCTCAAGCGGCCCTATCGCTGGCCCGAACTCTGGGGCATGAACCGCGAGCAGATCCGCAACCCGCATCTGATCTATCCGGGCCAGATCCTGTATCTGCATCACGCCAATGGCCGCGCGTGGCTGTCGAGTTCGCCGGCGTCGGCGGATGGCAGCACGGTGCGCCTGTCGCCGCATACCCGCGTGTCGGGGCAGGACGGTGACGCCATCTCCAGCATTCCCGCCGCCGCCATCGAGCCGTTCCTCACCCAGCCGATCGTCGTGGATGAAGAAACGCTGGCCACGCCGGCGCGCATCTTCTCGCTGCCCGAAGGCCGCGTTTATCTGGGCAAGGGCGAAAACGCCTACGCCCGCGGCCTGCCGGAAGGCGAAGGCGGGCAGGCTGGCACCGAATGGCAGGCGTATCGCCCAGTCCGTCCGCTCAAGGATCCGGTCACGGGCAACGTGCTCGGCTACGAAGCCGACTTCCTCGGCACGCTGCGCGTGGTGCGTGCGGCGACCGGCCCGCAGGCGGTGACCAAGATGGAGGTGCTGTCGTCCAAGGAAGAAATGGGCGTCGGCTCGCAACTGATGCCGCTGCCGCCGCGCGTGCCGGTGCGCTATGTGCCGCATGCGCCGGAAGGTGACGTGCACGGCGCGGTCGCCAAGGTGACCGGCGGTGTGCGCTTCGGCGGCACCGACCAGGTGGTTGTGCTGAACATCGGCAGTCAGCAGGGGCTGGAGCCTGGCCACGTGCTGTCGCTGGCGCGCGCTGGCGCACTCGTGAAAGACGCCACCGCTGGCAACGAAGCCGTGCAACTGCCCGCAGAGCGCTACGGCCTCGCCTTTGTGTTCCGCGTGTTCCCGCACGTGGCCTATGCGCTGGTGACGGACGCGTCGAACGCCGTGGAAGTGGGCGACAGCGTCAGCAACCCGATGTCGCAGCAACCCTGAACTACGCGCTACCGCAGTCCTCGATTTGACCGATGCATCCCAGGCCGCGGCGTCCGCTGCGGCCGATTCCACTGCTTCCCTTTCCTGTACGCGCGATCCGGCTGAACTGGCCGCGTGGCTGCGTCTGACTGAAACCCCGGGCGTTGGGCCTGTGGCCGCGCGGCAGTTGCTGGCGGCCTTCGGATTGCCGCAAGACATCTTCGCCCAGCCGTATGCCGCGCTCGCCAAGGTGCTTCCCGAGCGTCAGGCGCGTGCGGTGCTCGCCGAGCCCGACGAGACGCTGTCAGCGCTGATCGAGCGCACCGTCGCCTGGGTGAACGAGCCGGGCAATGCCATCTTCACACTGGCCGATCGGGGCTACCCGCCCCGCCTGCTCGAACTGCCGGACCCGCCGACCCTGCTGTACACCAAGGGCGACGCCTCCCTGCTGCGCGCGGCCGCGGTGGGCGTGGTCGGTGCGCGCAGCGCCACGGCGGCCGGCATCGACAACGCCCGGGCATTTTCCCAGGCGCTGTCGGCGGCAAGCGTGACGGTCGTGTCGGGCCTGGCGCTCGGCATCGATGCGGCGGCGCATGAAGGCGCGCTGGCCGGCCCCGGCAGCACCATCGCAGTCGTGGGTACGGGGCTGGATATTGTTTACCCGGCCCGCAACCGGGCGCTGGCGCATCGCATTGCCGAGGCTGGCGTGATCATCTCCGAATACCCGCTCGGCATGGGCGCGCGGGCCGAGAACTTCCCGCGCCGCAACCGCCTCATCTCCGGCTTGGCGCGCGGGCTGCTGGTGGTGGAAGCGGCGGCGCAGTCCGGCTCGCTGATCACGGCGCGGCTGGCGGCCGAGCAGGGGCGCGATGTGTTTGCGATTCCCGGGTCGATCCATTCGCCGCTGGCCAAGGGCTGCCATCTGTTGATCAAGCAAGGCGCCAAGCTGGTGGAAACCGCCGCCGATATCCTCGACGAACTTGGCTGGGGGCGTGCTGCAGCGCCGGCCAAACGGGCGACGCGTGGGGTAGCGGCCGAGGCGTCCGCGGCCGCATCGGTCCCCGTTCGCCAAGAGTCAAGTGCTGCCGAAACCGCATTGCTCGACGCGCTTGGCTTTGACCCTGTCGATCTGGATACCTTGTGCGAGCGCACCGGCCAGGCAGCGGCCGCGCTCTCCGCACAGCTTCTGGCGCTGGAGCTGGATGGCCGCGTCGAGCGTCAGCCGGGCGGACGCTTCCTGCGGCTTCCGTGAAAGCGTGCCTACAATAGGCGCGACCCGTCCGCCACTCCGCTGATCGTTCAGCCCCGTTTTTCATGCCACTGCTCTCGCCCGACACCGACGCCGCTGCGCTGCACGCGGGCATCCGCTCCGGGCAACTGCTGGTCGCGTGCCTGTGCGCGGAGTGGTGCGGCACGTGCCGCGCCTATCGCAAGACCTTCACTGAACTGGCGCAGCGGCATCCGGAGTGCTGCTTTGTCTGGGTCGATGTGGAAGACCATGCCGACGCGCTGGGCGATTTCGACGTGGAAAACTTTCCGACCCTGCTGGTGCAGCGAGGGAGCGATGTGTTGTTTTTCGGCCCCGTCTTGCCTCATGCGGGCGTTGTTGAGGGATTGCTTTCGCGTGATCTGAGCACGGCTTCCGCGGTAGTTGCGGCCCCCGACTTGCGAGGCTGGCTGCTGGAATCGGCGTGATTGCAGGCCTTGACAACGCCAAGCGCCGCATGCGCCACTCTATTGCGCCTGAAAAGGAACCGCGCTTATGATTGGCGGCCAAATTTGGGCCGGCCGAACATTGAGGACGCCCAAATGGGCGCGCTGACAAGCGTCGCCGGCACTTGAAGTCGGCAGGCGTTGCCATAAGACTCTAAAAAAACACGCGAACGGTCGTTATAGAAAAGCGACTTCTTCTTTACCCGATTACTTGCGATCGCCAGGATCCGCTCACATGTCCAAGGCTCTCATCATTGCCGAAAAACCGTCGGTCGCCGCTGATATCGCGCGCGCGCTGGGTGGCTTCACCAAGCACGACGAGTACTTTGAGAGCGACGACTACGTCCTCTCGTCGGCGGTTGGCCACCTGGTCGAGATTGCCGCGCCGGATGAATACGAAGTCAAACGCGGCAAATGGAGCTTCGCGCATCTGCCCGTGATCCCGCCGCACTTTGACCTGCGCCCGATCGCCAAGTCGGAATCACGCCTGAAGGTGCTGACACGCCTGATCAAGCGCAAGGACGTCACCAGCCTGATCAACGCATGTGACGCGGGGCGCGAAGGTGAATTGATCTTCCGCCTGATCGCGCAACACGCAAACACCAAGTTGCCGGTGAAGCGTCTGTGGTTGCAGTCGATGACGCCGCAGTCGATTCGCGACGGCTTTGCCAAGCTGCGCAGCGACGAAGAGATGATCCCGCTGGCCGATGCTGCCCGCTGCCGTTCCGAGGCCGACTGGCTGGTCGGTATCAACGGCACGCGCGCCATGACCGCGTTCAACAGCAAGGGCGGCGGCTTCTTCCTGACTACCGTGGGCCGCGTGCAAACGCCCACGCTGTCGATCGTGGTGGAGCGCGAAGAGAAGATCAAACGCTTTGTCCCGCGCGATTACTGGGAAGTGCGCGCCGAGTTCATCGCCGCGGCCGGCCTGTACGAAGGCCGCTGGTTTGACCCGAAGTTCAAGAAGAACGAGTTCGATCCAGAGCAGCGCGATTCGCGTCTGTGGAGCGAGGCCGAGGCCAAGAGCATCGTGGCTGCGTGCCGCGACAAGCCGGGTTCCGTGACGGAAGAATCGAAGCCGTCGACGCAGATGTCGCCGGCCCTGTTCGACCTGACCAGCCTGCAGCGCGAGGCCAATGGCCGCTTCGGCTTCTCGGCCAAGAACACGCTGGGCCTGGCGCAGGCGCTGTATGAAAAGCACAAGGTGCTGACCTACCCGCGTACCGATTCGCGCGCGCTGCCCGAAGACTACATGGGCACGGTCAAGCAGACGCTGGACATGCTGGGCGAAAGCTCGCCCAACTATCTGACGCACGCGAAGAAGATCCTCGCCAACCAGTGGGTCAAGCCGAACAAGCGGATCTTCGACAACAGCAAGATCAGCGATCACTTCGCCATCATCCCGACGCTGCAGGCACCGAAGAACCTCTCGGAGCCCGAGCAGAAACTGTACGACTTGGTGGTGCGCCGTTTCCTGGCAGTGTTCTTCCCGGCCGCCGAATACCAGGTCACCACGCGGATTACCGAGGTGGCCGGGCATCACTTCAAGACCGAAGGCAAGGTGCTGGTGAATCCGGGCTGGCTGGTCGTGTACGGCCGCGAGGCGCAGGGCGAAGACGCCAACCTCGTGCCGGTCGCCAAGGATGAGAAGGTCAAGACCGACAAGGTCGAGCCGGTCGGCCTGACCACCAAGCCGCCCGCACGCTACAACGAAGCGACGCTGCTGTCGGCCATGGAAGGTGCCGGCAAGCTCGTCGACGACGACGCGCTGCGCGAAGCCATGGCCGGCAAGGGCCTGGGCACGCCAGCCACACGCGCGGCCATCATCGAAGGTCTGCTGACGGAAAAGTACCTCGTGCGCGAGGGCCGCGAGCTGATCCCAACGGCCAAGGCCTTCCAGCTGATGACGCTGCTGCGCGGCCTCGGCGTGGAAGAACTGACGCAAGCCGAGTTGACCGGCGGCTGGGAGCACAAGCTTTCCCTGATCGAACGTGGTCAGCTGGAGCGCGACGAATTCATGCGCGAGATCGCGCAGATGACGCAGCAGATCGTCAAGCGCGCCAAGGAATACGACAGCGACACCATCCCTGGCGACTACGCGACGCTCTCCACGCCGTGCCCGCAGTGCGGCCACGTGGTCAAAGAAAACTACCGCCGTTTCGCCTGCAGCCACTGCGACTTCTCGATCAGCAAGATTCCGGGCGGCCGCCAGTTCGAGCTGGACGAGGTGGAAGAGCTGCTGACCAACAAGACCATCGGCCCGCTGCAGGGCTTCCGCAGCAAGATGGGCCGGCCGTTTGCGGCCATCCTCAAGCTGGCGCAGGAAGACGGTCACTGGAAGATGGAGTTCGACTTCGGCCAGAACGACGAAGACGACGGCGAGCCGGTCGATTTCTCTGGCCAGGAAAGCGTCGGTCACTGCCCGAAGTGCAACGGCAATGTCTACGAGCACGGTCTGAAGTACGTGTGCGAGAACGCCGTGGCGCAGCCCAAGACCTGCGACTTCACCACCGGCAAGATCATCTTGCAGCAGGAGATCAGCCGCGAGCAGTTGGCCAAGCTGCTGACCGAAGGCAAGACCGACCTGCTGACAGGCTTCAAGTCGGCGCGCACCGGCCGCAACTTCAAGGCGTTCCTCGTCAAGCAGCCGGACGGCAAGATCGGCTTCGAATTCGAGCCGCGTGGCGAAGGCAAGGGCAAGCCCGGCGCCAAGACCGCGGCGAAGAAGACCACGGCCGCTGCCAAGACGCCCGCTGCCAAGAAGGCGCCCGCCAAGACCGCAAGCAAGACGGCCGCCAAGAAGACCCCGGCGCGCAAGAAAGCCGCTGAAGCCGAGGCCGACGAGGAAAGCACCAGCGAAACCTGAACGCAGTTTCGCAGGCATCAATGCAAACGGGAGGACACTGTCCTCCGTTTTGTTTTGGCGATGCGGCTCGGCTTATGCGGCTTCGCTCAGGCCACGGCCGGCGCGCGCCTCGCTGTGCTTCACTTCCATCGCCTGGGCCAGCATGTAATCGATGAACGTGCGGACCTTCGTCGGCAGGAACTTGCGGCTCGGGTACACCAGCGACAGCGACCGATGCGGCAGCTTGTATTGCGGCAGCACGCGCACCAGTCGTCCGGATTCCAGATCCGGCCGCGCCATGTACGACGACAGAATCGCGATGCCCATGTCGGCGAGCACGGCGCGGTGCATCAGTTCGGCATTGCTCGTGACGAGCGATGGCTGCACCGGCACCGAAATCGACTGACCGTCGGGCGTGCTCATCTCCCATTCGTGACGCAGCTGCGGGTGCCACATGGCGATGACGCGGTGCTCGGCAATATCTTCGGCGCGCTGCGGCGTGGAATGCTGGCGGAGGTAGGCCGGCGTGGCGGCCATGACCATCTCGGCGGAAATCATGCGGCGTGCGACGAGGTGCGAGCCGAGGCCGAGTTCTGAAACCATGATGCCGACGTCGCGGCCATCCTCGACGATGTCGATCGGGCGATCGGACAGCGCCACGTCAAACGTCACCTCGGGATAGAGCTGCTGGAAACGCGCGAGCAGCATCGGCAGCACGTGCAGCCCGAACATGACGGGGGCGACGATGCGCAGGCCGCCGACCAGCGCCTGGCTGCGCGAGGTGGCGAGCGATTCCGCCTCGTCAATGTCGAGCAGGATCTGCGCACAGCGCTGCAGGTAGGTTTCGCCCACGTCGGTCAGCGACAGGCTGCGCGTGGTGCGGTTGAGCAGGCGCGTGCCGAGATGCGCCTCGAGGTCGGCCACGTAACGCGTGACCACGGCATTGCTCATTGACAGATGCTGTGCCGCCCGGGCGAAGCTGCCGAGCTCCACCACCTTGGAAAACACCCGCATCGACTGCAAACGATCCATTCCGGCCTCTCACATAATTTGTTGTCAAAAATAGAACAAATCTGTCGTGACAGCAAATATTTAATATTGTCAGAAGCAATTCACTGCCTAGGGGTAATTCTTGAATGTGAGCACACGCTCATGTGAGAATGCCGCCCCAGCTCCATTTGAGATATTTCGTTGCCGAGGCTGCGTATCCGACTTCTCACCGATTGACGCAACAGCAGATTTGCGTCGAGACTCTATACCGAGCGGTAGATTTTCGTGGGTTCGTCTTGTGCCAGGTCATGTTTGGCCCGAATCGTGGGTGGAACGCAGTCTTGCGCAAATCGGTGCGGCGGTGGTCAGAAGGCCTCGCCATACTTGAACGATGGATGCCGCGAACCCTGACCCGCATGAGCGCCCCGCAACGAGGGCAGCCATCACGGCCGATGTATCGCCCCGCGATGCCGACGGCCGAGGAGACACCACATGACCATCCAGAATCGCGAACCGGTCCACTATCTGGCGGGCGAAATGCCTCTGCACCGGTATTGCGCCCACCATGCGCAGCAAACGCCCGAGCGCATCGCCCTGTTGTGGTACGGCCGCACAATCTGCTGGCGCGAGCTGGATCAGGCGTCGACGCGGCTGGCCGTGCAATTGCAGCGGCTGGGCGTGTCACGCGGCGATCGCGTTGCGCTGTTCCTGCACAACTGTCCGCAAGCCATCGTGGCCCATCTGGCCACGGCCAAGCTGGGCGGCATCGTCGTGCCGTGCGGGCCGCTGTCGCGTCAGCATGAACTGCGCGACCAACTGGCCGATTGCGGCGCGAAGATTCTGGTGGCCGCGGCTGACCTGATGCCGATTGTCGAGGCCGCGCGGCCGGGCACGTCGGTCACGACCGTCATCACCACGCGCTATGCCGATCTGCAGCCCTCACAGCCTGCGTGCCGCAAGGCGCTGGCTGTGCCGCCCGAGCTGATTGCCGCCGATGCCTCGTCTGCGCCGCCGCTCAAGAACAAGCCGGGCGCCGCGCAGCTCGACCTCATGCAGCTGATGGCCGAACCCGTGGATGTGGCCGAGCGCAACGCCGTGGCCGCCATCCAGGTGAACTTGGACGACGTTGCGCTGATGGTCTACACCTCCGGTACCACCGGACGCCCGAAGGGCGCCATGCTCACGCACCGCAACGCGCTGTACAAAACGGCCGTCACGGTGCAGGTCAGCGGCATCCACGCATCGGACGTGATGCTGGCGGTGGCGCCGCTGTCGCATATCGCCGGCATGCTGATGGGCATGAACGTGATGCTGTATTCCGGCGCGACGACCATCCTGCTTTATCGGTTCGATCCCCTGGCTGTGCTGCAGGCCATCGACCGCTATCGCGTGACACGCTGGTACAGCATGACGCCAATGAACCTGGCGGTCATGGCGCATCCGGATGCCGCGCAATACCGCATGGAATCGTTGGTGGCCAACCCATGCACCAGCTTCGGTGTCACGCTGACCGAAGCCATCGCCGACCGGTGGCGTGCCTTTGCAGGCCCGCAGTGCCGCATCTATGAAGCCGCCTATGGCTTATCGGAAACGCACACCTGCGATGCCATCACCCCTGCGGATGCCCCGCGCTGGGGTTGGCACGGCAAGATCGTCCCGCAGACCGAGGTACGCATCGTCGATCCGCACACCGGCGCGGAACTGCCGCCGGGCCAGGCCGGCGAAATCACCATCCGCAGCCCCGGCGTCTTCCGCGGCTACTGGCAGCGCGACGAGGCCACGCGCGCCGTCCTGCACAACGGTTTCCTGCGGACCGGCGATATCGGCCAGGTCTCGCCCGACGGCTACCTTCAATGGCAGGGCCGCATCAAGGAGATGATCAAGGTCTCGGGCTACAGCGTGTTTCCGGAGGAGGTCGAGGCGCTGCTGTCGCGCCACCCGGGCATCCGCCAAGTGGCCGTGACGCCCATCCCCGATCCCGACAAGGGCGAAGTCGTCTGTGCGCACGTGGTGCCGATGAGCGGCGTGACGCTCTCGGAAGCCGAGCTGATTGCCTGGTCGCGCGACAACATGGCGCCCTACAAGGTGCCGCGGCGCGTGAAGTTCCATGATGCGCTGCCCGCTACCGCGACGGGCAAGGTGCTGCGAAGGTTGCTGCGCGAAGACGCCATCGCCGCCTGAAAAACGAAACGCCGCCAAATTCTGGCGGCCGTTTTGTCAGGTCTGCACGAAGCGTTTCTGTCGGGCGATGCTCATCAGGATGCCGATGCCCATGCCCAGCGTGACGAGCGCCGTCCCCCCGTAACTGATGAGCGGCAGCGGCACGCCGACCACCGGCAGGATGCCGCTCACCATGCCCATGTTGACGAAGGCGTAGGTGAAGAAGATCAGCGTGATCGACCCGGCCAGCAGGCGCCCGAACAGCGTGCCCGCGTTGGCGGCAATGAAGAGCCCGCGCAGGATCAGCAGCAGATACAGGAACAGCAGCACACCGTTGCCTACCAGCCCGAATTCCTCGGAATACACCGCGAAGATGAAGTCGGTGTGCTTCTCGGGGATGAACTCGAGGTGGGTTTGCGTGCCCTTCAGCCATCCCTTGCCCGTCACGCCGCCCGAGCCGATCGCAATGATGGACTGGATGGTGTGGAAGCCCTTGCCGAGCGGGTCAGTGGTCGGGTCGAGCAGCGTACAGACGCGGTGTTGCTGGTAGTCGTGCAGGATCGGCCAGTTCACGCCCGGCGCGCAGATGCGCGACTCGAACGACACCACCAGCGTGATCGCCGTCACAGCAACCACCAGCACCGGCACGATCAGCCGCCACGACAGCCCGGCGAAGTAGATCACGTAGATGCCTGCCGCCAGGACCAGAAGCGCGGTGCCCAAGTCCGGCTGCTTCGCGATGAGCCCGACGGGAATCAGCAGCAGCAAGGCGGCCGCCAGATAGTCGTACCAGTGGATCACGCCCTCGCGCTTCTGGAAGTACCACGCCAGCATCAGCGGCATGGCGATCTTCATGATCTCGGAGGGCTGGACCACCACGCCGATATTGAGCCACCGCCGCGCGCCCTTGCGGATGAGCCCGAACGCCGCCACGCCAATCAACAACGCCACGCCGACGGTGTAGAGCGGCACCGCAAAGCGCATCAGCGTCTGCTGCGGCAGGTTGGCGATGATCCACATCAGCACGAACGACAGCAGGATGTTGCGGACTTGGTCTTCCACCCGGCCCGGCATGTCGATGGCGGCCGAGTACAGCGCGATCAATCCGGTGCCGAGCAGCAGGAAGACGATCAGCGCCAGCGGGCCATCGAAGCCCGTGAAGAGCGACTTGATGACGTTGAATATGCGGCGCTTGTCCAGTTTGTCCATGGCGAAATCCTCAAGCGCAAATATCAGGGCGCGGCCGGCTTGGAGGCCGGTTTCTGCGCGGGCTTCGGTGCCGGCTTGTTGCCGGGCTTGGCGTCCTTCGCCCCCTTGGGGGCGGTGGCCGGCGCCGAAGCCGGTGCGGCAGCGTTGCCTCGTCCGCGCGGCGGCAGTTCTGGCGCCGGTTGCGCATGCGACAGCGCCTGCAGCACCTGGGCGTCGAGCGTGGCCGGGGCGACGGCCTCGGCGCTGGTGCCGGCCTCGCGCAGGGCCGGTGCTACGAGGTCCGGCGACAGCGGCGGCGCACTGCGCGTGCCGCCTGCCGCCACGGACGACGCAGCCGGCGCCGAAGCGGCGGTCGCAGCACCGGCGGCGGAAGCGGCCACGCCCGAAGCGGCAGCGACCCCGGATGCCGGCTCAACCGCCACCGGCGGTGCAGCCGTTGCGCTGGCGATGGTGGCCGTCTTGCCGGTCGAGAACACGCTCGGCGTATCCACCGGCGGTTGCTGCTGCGGTTTCGGCGCGGTGGCAGCCAGCTCCGCGGGCCACTTGCCGGTCAGGTAATAGTCCATCACCGCGCGTGCGATCGGCGCGGCCGATGCAGCGCCGAAGCCCGCGTTTTCCACGATCAGCGCGAGTGCGATCTTCGGATGGTCCGCCGGCGCAAACGCTTCGAACAACGCGTGGTCGCGCTTGTTTTCGGGAATGGCGTGGTGGTTGTATTTTTCGTTCTTGCCCAGCGAATACACCTGCGCCGTGCCGGTCTTGCCCGCCGACACATACTGCGCACCGATGAACGCCTTGGCCGCCGTGCCGGCCTGGTTCACGCCCACCATGGCGCGCTTGATCACGTCGATGTTGGCCTGCTTGAGCGGAATCCGGTAGCTCTCCGTCGGCACCGTCAGCGAGCGCGACTTGGACAGCGAATCTTCAACGGCCTTCACCAGGTGAGGCTTCATCACCACGCCATTGTTGGCCAGCGTCGATATCGCGTGCGCGAGCTGCAGGATGGTGAAGTTGTTGTAGCCCTGGCCGATGCCCAGCGAGATGGTTTCGCCGTCGTACCACTTCTGCTGCTCGGGGCGCTTGTAGGCTTTGCGCTTCCACTCGGTGGACGGCAGGATGCCGGTACGCTCGCCCTCGATGTCGATGCCCGTGACCTGCCCGAAGCCGAACGGCTTCATGAAATCGTGGATGGCATTGACGCCCATGTCGTTGGCGAGCCGGTAGTAATACGTGTCGCACGACGCCACGATGGAGCGGTACATGTCGACCCAGCCGTGCCCGCCCGGTACGTCATCGCGGAAGGTGTGGTTGCCCAGCGTGAACGAGCCGGGATCGGCCATGCCCCACTGCGGCGTGCGCTTGCCCAGCTCCAGCGCGCCCAGCGCCATGAACGGCTTGTACGTCGAGCCGGGCGGATACGTGCCGCGCAGCGGGCGGTTCAGCAGCGGCTTGTCCGGCGAGTTGTTCAGCTCGTTCCAGGTCGTGCTGTCGATCCCTTCAATGAACAGGTTGGGATCGAACGTCGGCTTCGAGACGAAGGCCAGGATGTCGCCCGTCTCCGGCTCGATCGCCACGAGGGCGCCGCGCCGGTTGCCGAAGAGCTGTTCGGCCAGCCGCTGCAGGTTGATGTCGAGCGACAGGATCAGGTTGTTGCCCGGCGTTGCCTGCGAGGTCGACAGCGTGCGGATCGGCCGCCCGCCCGCGCTGACTTCCACCTCTTCGTAACCCGTCAGGCCGTGCAGTTCGGTTTCGTAGCTCTGCTCGATGCCGACCTTGCCGATGTATTCCGTGCCGCTGTAGTTGTTCGAATCCTTGCGCGGGTCGTACGCCACGCCGGGCTGGCTGTTGGCATCGCTCATGTTGTCGATGCGGTCCAGATCGCGCTCGGAGATGCGGCCGATGTAGCCAATCACGTGCGACGCCGAGTCGCCCAGCGGGTATTGGCGGAACAGCCGCGCATGCACGTCCACACCCGGAAAGCGGAAGCGCTGCGCCGAGAACCGCGCGACTTCCTGGTCCGTCAGCTGGCTGCGGATCGGCAGGCTTTCGAAGCTGCGCGCATCTTCCATCAGGCGCTTGAAGCGGCGGCGGTCGCGCGGCTGGATATCGACCACCTGGGCAAGCTGGTCGATCGTGTTGTCGAGCGTGTCCTGCAGCTTGGACGGCGTGATCTCCAGCGTGTACGCCGAATAGTTGCGCGCCAGCACCACGCCGTTGCGGTCCATGATGATGCCGCGGTTGGGCTCGATCGGCGCGACCGAGATGCGGTTGTCTTCCGCCTTGGCCGAGTACTGCTCGTGCTTGACCTGCTGCAGCCAGAAGAACCGCGCCAGCAGCAGCCCAAAGCAGATCAGCACGAACAGGGCGGCCGCCGCCAGCCGCAGGCGGAAGCGTGACAGCTCCTGTTCGACGTTGCGGATTTCGGTCATGCCAGGTGAAGGCGAATAGCGGGGTGCATCAGATCGGCCGCCTTAGATGGGCCGAGTTTCGTCGACGCTTTCCGGGCGACGCTGCGGCGCCAGCAGGAAGGCGTTGGCGAACGGCCAGAGCGCAGCTTCGATCAGCGGCGGCAGGATGACCTGCCAGTCCGGCAGGTGTGCGCCCATCAGCAGGCGGATGATGATCGGCACGGCGTGCGCCAGCACCAGCAGCGGCAGCACGTGCAGCGCCTGCGACAGCACCGAGAACCACAGCACGCGCCGGTGAATCGTGATCGCAAAATACGACAGCATCGTGTAGGCCATCGCGTGTTCGCCCAGCAGACGCGCTTCGTGCACGTCCATCAGGAGGCCCAGCAGGAAAGCCACCACCATGCCCACACGGCGCGGTTGATGGATGTTCCAGAACACCAGCACCAGCGCCACCAGATCGGGAATCCACTGCATGTGGCCCCACGGCATCAGGTTGAACAGGAACGCCAGCACGAAGCTGAACGCGATGAAGCCGGGGTTGACCGGGCGCAGCAGGTATTGAGGCGAGTTCATGATCGATGGCCTCGCTTCAACGTTTTTGCGCTGAATCGGTGTCCAGCGGATTGCCGTCGGCGTCGGTCGGGCGCGGCGGCGGGGTGTTTTCTTCGGCTGCGGCCGCGGGTGCCGGCACATTGGCTTCGGCGGCGGCGCGTGCGGCGCGGTCCTTTTCTTCGCGGGCGTCGCGGGCAGCGTTCTTGCCCTTGGGCGCTGGCGCGGGCGACAAATCCGTCGGCGGCGGGAAGCCCGATTCGTACTTCACGATCAGCAGATGCCGGTTGCTGCGGATGCCGGCCACCGGCTCGCAGATCACGCGCGAGAACGCGGTGTCGGCCTTGCGCTCGATTTGCGAAATACGCGCCACCGGCAGGCCCGCCGGATAGACGCCGTCGAGCCCCGACGTGACCAGCAGGTCGCCCTGTTGCAAATCGGCCGAGGCGGCCATGAAGCGCAGGTCCAGCGCGCCCGGCCGGGCACCGCCAAAGGCGACGCTGCGCAGGCCGTTACGCACCACTTCCACGGGAATCGCCTGGTCCTTGTCCGTCAGTAGCGTGACTTGCGATTCGAACAGCGACACGCGCGTCACCTGGCCGACCACGCCGCGGTCGTCGATGACGGGGTAGCCCGCGCGCACGCCGTCCTTCGAGCCGCGATCGATCACGATGCGCTGCGTATAAGGGTCACGTGCTTCGTAGAGGACTTCGGCCGCCACCGTCGGCACCGCCGCGTGCTGCTTCAGATTCAGTAGCGTGCGCAGATTGCGGTTCTCGGCTTCGAGTTGCGAGGCGCGCAGCGATTGCTGCGCCTGGGCAACGGCCGATTCGCGCAGAGTGCGGTTATCGACGGCCAGCTTGGTGGACGACTGCGTGTAATCGAGCGCGGCGCGTGCCGTATCGCGTGGAATCAGCACCAGGCGCTCGACCGGGTACAGGATGACCGACACGACTTGCCGGACCACGCCCAGCACGGACATGCGGGCATCGATCACCAGCAACGCAAGCGCAAGCGCGAGCAAGGCGACCAGCCGCGCGGTGGCGGACGGGCCCTGCTTGAAGAGGGGCGGCGGGGAGTAATCCATGACCCGGACGCTTCAAATGGGCACGGCAGACGCGTGACGGTCAACGTCAAGGTCAACGGCCTGCCGGCAACAGATTGGGTGTGGCGCTGGTGCGGTGCCCGAGCCCTGGACGGGCGGAGCACGGCGCACCGGCGCGAGACGCATCTCAGCGGTCCGCGAAGGCGGCTGGCGTGACCAGAACGGCGGTCACGAAATCGGTCGCAACAGCGGAACGCGGAGCGGCGTGGCGCATGGTCCCGTTATTCGTACGAGAAGATGCTGCCGAGCTTGTCCATGCGCTCGAGCGCCATGCCCGAGCCGCGCACCACGCAGGTCAGCGGGTCTTCGGCCACCAGCACCGGCAGGCCGGTTTCTTCGGCCAGCAAACGGTCGAGGTCGCGCAGCAGCGCACCGCCGCCCGTGAGCATCATGCCGCGTTCGGCAATGTCGGCGCCCAGTTCCGGCGGGGTTTGTTCCAGCGCGATCTTCACCGACGACACGATCTGGTTCAGCGGGTCGGTCAGCGCTTCCAGGATTTCGTTGGACGACACCGTGAAGGCGCGCGGAATGCCTTCCGACAGGTTGCGGCCCTTCACTTCCATCTCGCGCACTTCCGAACCCGGGAAGGCCGAGCCGATTTCCTTCTTGATGGCTTCGGCGGTCTGTTCGCCGATCAACATGCCGTAGTTGCGGCGGATGTAGTTGACGATGGCCTCGTCGAACTTGTCGCCGCCCACGCGCACGCTGCCCTTGTAGACCATGCCGCCCAGCGAGATGATGCCCACCTCGGTGGTGCCGCCGCCAATGTCCACCACCATCGAGCCAGACGGCTCCGACACCGGCAGGCCGGCACCAATGGCAGCCGCCATCGGCTCTTCAATCAGGTAGACCTGCGATGCGCCGGCGCCCAGCGCCGATTCGCGGATGGCGCGGCGCTCGACCTGGGTCGAACCGCACGGCACGCAGATGATGATGCGCGGGCTCGGGCGCAGCAGCTTGGTGTCGTGCACCATCTTGATGAACTGCTTGAGCATCTGCTCGGTGACGGTGAAGTCGGCGATCACGCCGTCTTTCATCGGGCGGATCGCCTCGATATTGCCCGGCACCTTGCCCAGCATCTGCTTGGCTTCCTTACCGACCGCCTGGATGGTCTTCTTGGCGTTCGGGCCGCCTTCCTGGCGAATGGCCACCACCGACGGCTCGTCAAGGACGATGCCCTTGTCGCGGACGTAGATCAGGGTGTTGGCGGTGCCGAGGTCGATCGCGAGATCGTTGGAGAAATAGCTGCGCAAAAAGCCGAACATCGAATGAATCCTGTTTTTCGTGTCATGGGCGGCCCAGCAGCAGGATTGCGGCGCAACGGCTGCACCAACGCGCGGACGTCGCAAGGGCATGCCATGCGGTCCGATCCTGCTACTGCGCTCCCGGGAATGTCGCGGGCTCCGTGGTGGTCGACGGTGGGGTGCCGTGGCACTGGCCATCCTGCCGAGGCTGGGCCGCCCGGAGAGGGGGCCCCCAAGGAACCTTTGATTAAGTGTCGCCTGATGCTGACGGTGCGACTGCCGGGAGGTTCCCGGGGTACTTAATCAGAGGGTCCGTGACTGCACGAAGTCGCCTGCTGACTTAGAAATTTAGTCGGCAATCATACCTTATAATTCGTGCGTTTCGCGGGCGTTTACCTCCAAATTTGCGGCCAATCGGCACACTCGGGGCCCCGCTGCGCGTGCATTGCGCGCAGTACCCGTCGCTTGCCGCAGCCGCGCATGCTGCCCGCCCGCCGCTGCACTCACTGATCCACTCCGATGGCACTCGAACTCTCCGACGTCAAACGCATCGCCCACCTGGCCCGCATCGAAGTCTCCGACGGCGAGGCCGCGCAGACGCTCACGCAGCTCAACCAGTTCTTTTCGCTGGTCGAGCAGATGCAGGCCGTGGATACCACCGGCATTGAGCCGATGGCCCACCCGATCGAGCAGGTTCAGGCGCAAGCCCAGCGTCTGCGCGACGACGCCGTCACCGAGCCCGACCGCCGCGCCGACTACCAGCAATGCGCGCCGGCCACCGAAGCCGGCCTGTACCTCGTGCCCAAGGTGATCGAGTAACCCGCGGTAATCCGCGTAAACGGCGCGCCTGCGCCCGCCTTGAGCCCACTCCATTCGACGTCGCCGGCCGCTGCCGGCAGCCCATCCGAACGTATTCGATGACCGCATCCACGATCAAAGCCCTGTCTGCCCAACTCGCCGCCAAGGAGGTTTCGGCGGAGGAACTGGCGCGCCACTACCTGTCGCGCATCGAGGCCGGGGCGCACCTCAACGCCTTTACCCATGTCGACGCCGAGGCGACGCTTGCCCAGGCGCGGGCCGCCGACGCGCGCATCGCGGCCGGCAACGCGGCGCCGCTGACCGGCGTGCCGATCGCGCACAAGGACGTGTTCGTCACCCGCGGCTGGCGTGCCACGGCGGGCTCCAAGATGCTCGGCAACTACGTCAGCCCGTTTGACGCCACCGTGGTCGAACGCCTGGGCGCGGCCGGCATGGTGACGCTGGGCAAGACCAACATGGACGAATTCGCGATGGGCTCGTCCAACGAGAACTCGGCGTTCGGCGCGGTCAAGAACCCGTGGAACCTCGAGCACGTGCCGGGCGGCTCGTCGGGCGGCTCGGCGGCAGCGGTGGCGGCCGATCTGGCGCCTGCTGCAACCGGAACGGACACCGGCGGCTCGATCCGCCAGCCGGCATCGTTCTCGGGCATTACCGGGATCAAGCCGACGTACGGCCGGGTGTCGCGCTACGGCATGATCGCCTTCGCCTCGTCGCTGGATCAGGGCGGCCCGATGGCCCGCACGGCCGAGGATTGCGCGCTGCTGCTGTCTGCCATGGCCGGCTTTGACCCGCGCGATTCCACCAGCCTGGAACCCGGCCGCGGTGGCGACGTGGAAGATTTCAGCCGCCTGCTCGGCCAGCCCCTGCAAGGCGCGGATGCCACCCGCCCCCTGGCCGGCCTGCGCATCGGCCTGCCCAAGGAGTATTTCGGCGAGGGCCTGGCCGACGACGTTCGCGCCACGGTGCGCGCCGCGCTGGCCGAACTGGAAAAGCTCGGCGCCACGCTGGTCGACATCAGCCTGCCGAAGACCGAACTGTCGATCCCGACGTATTACGTGATCGCCCCGGCCGAGGCCTCGTCCAACCTGTCGCGCTTTGACGGCGTGCGTTACGGCCACCGCGCGGCGGAATACCGCGATCTGGCCGACATGTACCGCAAGTCCCGCGCCGAAGGGTTCGGCTGGGAGGTCAAGCGCCGCATCCTGGTGGGTACGTACGTGCTGTCCCACGGGTATTACGACGCGTATTACCTCCAGGCGCAGAAGATCCGCCGAATCATCGCGCAGGATTTCCAGAACGCATTCGCGCAGTGCGACGTGATCATGGGCCCCGTCGCCCCGACCGTGGCCTGGAAGATCGGCGAGAAGAGCGATGATCCGGTGCAGATGTACCTTGAAGACATCTTCACGCTATCGACCAGCCTGGCGGGCCTGCCGGGCATGAGCGTGCCGGCCGGTTTCGGCGCAAACGCTCTGCCGGTTGGCTTGCAGATCATCGGCAACTATTTTGAAGAGGCACGCATGCTGCAGATCGCGCATGCGTTCCAGCAGGCGACCGACTGGCACAACCGCCAGCCGGCGGCCTGAGGCCAGTTCCGACGTACCGCTCCACGCAGGAGGCACGCATGAACCACCGCATCCGCACTGCACTCGGGCTGGCGCTTGCCGCCGGCCTGCTGGCGGCGTGCGTGCCGATTCCGCTGCCGTCGATTCCGGGCATCAGCCGGCCGTCGAAGCCGCCGCCGATTTCCGACCGCCGCATCGACATCAACGGCTACTGCAGCCAGACCGAAGAAGACGGCTTCCGCGAGCAGGCGACGCTTACCGTGGCCGACAACAACGTCAACGCCATGCAATGGCAGTTGTGGGTCGGCCGGCGCGGTTCGTGTCAATTCGACCTGTCGACGTTCCAGCAGACCAAGCGCCGCCCCAGCATCGAGCTGCGCGAGCGCTACGGCAATTGCACGCTGATGGTTTGGCAGGACCCGCGCCGCGTCACGCTGGCACATGCCAACTGCGAAGCGCATTGCACGCCCGGCATCTATGAAGAAGCCTGGCCGGTGATGTTCGACCCGCAAACGGGCCAATGCGCCCGGAATGCCCGGTGATGCGCCTATCGCTTCGCGTCGTCGCGGCGCTGGCTTGCGCCCTGGCGCTGCACGCCGCTGCACAGCCGACGCCCGACGCCGAAGGCGCCCTGCCGGATATGCCGGCGGCGCGTGCGCCGTCGTCGGCCGAGCTGGGCGTGCAGACGGTGGAGATTCCGCGTGCGTCTGTGAAAGACGCCGAGGATGCACCGCAAACGGTGACCGGCTATTGGGTCGCGTCGCCGCTCAAGGCGCCAGCGGCCGGCACGCCGGTGGTGATCGCGCTGCACGGCTGCAGCGGCCTCTATACGCAGGCCGGGGCAGATGCCAAGGCGCTGGGCTCGCGGTATCGCGGCTATGCGCAGTGGCTTGGCGCGCGTGGTTACGCGGTGGTGTTTCCGGACAGTTTCGGCCCGCGCGGCAAACCGCACGGCATCTGCACCGAACGCACCGCCACGCGCGATATCAACGGTGCCGTGCGCCGCGCCGACGTGCTGGCCACGATCCGCTGGGTAGCGGGGCAGCCTGGCGTGGATGCGCGCCGCATCGTGCTGCTCGGCTGGTCCAACGGTGCGCAGGCCGTGCTGGAGGCGGTGGATGCCAGCCGCGCCTGGCCGGCCGATACGCCTGCCGTCAATCGCGCGGTGGCGTTCTATCCGGGCTGTGCGTCGGCACAGAAGCGGCCGGACTATCGGCTCAACGCGCCATTGCTGCTGCTGGCTGGCGGCGACGACGACTGGACGCCGGCCGATCACTGCCAGGCGCTGCAGACCGCCGTCCTGGCGCGGCAGCCGCAGGCGCGTTTCGAGCTGGACATGTTTGGCGGCGCGTATCACGGCTTTGACGGCACGGCAGCAGTCAAGGAGCGCAACGGCATCCCAAAGGGACGTCGCTACGGAACGGTCACGGTCGGCGGCGATCCGGCAGCGCGCGAGGCCGCGTTTGCGAAGCTCGCGGCGTGGCTCGATGCGGCGCATCCCTGATCGCAGCCAGGCAAGAACACCTGAATACCTGAACACCTGAGTACCTAGACATTCACACCACAACAATCGACAGGACACACGCAACATGCAATGGGAAGTGGTGATCGGCCTCGAGACGCACACGCAGCTCTCGACGGTCTCGAAGATTTTCTCCGGCGCGTCCACCGCCTTTGGCGCGGCGCCCAACACGCAAGCGGCGCCCGTTGACCTGGCGCTGCCCGGCGTGCTGCCGGTGCTGAACAAGGGCGCCGTCGAGCGCGCCATCGTGTTCGGCCTGGCCATCGGCGCCAAGATCGCGCCCAAGAGCATCTTTGCGCGCAAGAATTACTTCTACCCCGATCTGCCCAAGGGCTACCAGATCAGCCAGTACGAGATTCCGGTGGTGCAGGGCGGCACGCTGACCATCCAGGTGGAAGGCAAGAACGGCCAGCCCGGTTATGAGAAGACCGTGCAGCTCACGCGCGCCCACCTGGAAGAAGATGCGGGCAAATCGCTGCACGAAGACTTTGCCGGCATGACCGGCATCGACCTGAACCGCGCCGGCACGCCGCTGCTGGAAATCGTGACCGAGCCCGACATGCGCAGCGCGGCCGAAGCCGTTGCTTACGCCAAGGCGCTGCACGCGCTGGTGATGTGGCTGGGCATCTGCGACGGCAACATGCAGGAAGGCAGCTTCCGTTGCGACGCCAACGTGTCGGTGCGCCCGGGCCCGGATGCGCCGTTCGGCACGCGCTGCGAAATCAAGAACCTCAACTCGTTCCGCTTCCTGGAAGAGGCGATCAACTACGAAGTGCGCCGCCAGATCGAACTGATCGAAGACGGCGGCACCGTGGTGCAGGAAACGCGCCTGTACGATCCGGACCGCAAGGAAACGCGCTCGATGCGCAGCAAGGAAGACGCGCAGGATTACCGCTACTTCCCCGACCCGGACCTGCTGCCGCTCGTCATTGGCGACGATTGGATCGAGCGCGTGCGCGCCACGCTGCCCGAACTGCCGGCCGCCATGGCCGCACGCTTCGAATCGGCTTACGGCCTGCCGAAGTACGACGCGAGCATCCTCACCGCCACCAAGGCGACAGCTGCGTATTTCGAAGCCGTCGTGGCGGATGCCGGCGCTGCCAACGCCAAGGCCGCGGCCAACTGGATCATGGGCGAGGTCGCCTCGAACCTGAACCGCGCCGACCTGGAAATCGATGCCGCACCGGTCAAGCCTGCGCAGCTCGCCAAGCTGCTGGCGCGCATTGCCGACGGCACGATCAGCAACAACACCGCCAAGAAAGACGTCTTCCCCGCCATGTGGGCCGGCGAACACGGCGCCGATGCCGACGCGATCATCGCCGAGAAGGGCCTGAAGCAGATGTCGGATTCGGGCGAGCTGGAGAAGATCATCGACGACGTGCTGGCCGCCAATGCCAAGTCGGTCGAGGAATTCCGCGCCGGCAAGGAGAAGGCATTCAACGCGCTGGTCGGCCAGGCCATGAAGGCCACGCGCGGCAAGGCCAACCCCGCACAAGTCAACGAACTGCTGAAGAAGAAACTCGGCGCAGCCTGATGAGCACCTCCACGATGAACGCACAAGACGTCGCCAACTACCTGCAGGCGCATCCGGCCTTCTTTGAAGAGCACGCCGAGCTGCTGGCCGCCATTCAATTGACGAGCCCGCACAGCCACCGCGCGGTGTCGCTGCAGGAGCGCCAGATGGAGATCCTGCGCGACAAGAACAAGCACCTCGAACTCAAGCTGTCGGACCTGATGCGCCACGGCAACGAGAACGACCGCACGCAGCAGCGCGTGCACGCCTGGACGACGCGCCTGCTCGGCGAGGCTGACACGCATGCGCTGCCGTACGCCGTGCAGGATGGTCTGCGCGAAATCTTTGACGTGCCCGCTGTGGCGCTGCGCGTGTGGCAGGTGGGCGAAGAATTTGCACACCTGGAAGTCGCGCAGGGCGTGAGCGAGGAAGTGCGCCTGTTTGCAGCGGGCCTGCGCGCCCCGTATTGCGGCGCCAATGCCGGCTTTGAAGCGGCCGGCTGGCTGGATACGTCGGATACCGGCGGCGCGCCGATCGAATCGCTCGCGATCGTCACGCTGCGCGTGCCGGTGCGTGGCGATGCCGATGCCAGCGCCGCGCCGGCATTCGGCCTGCTGGTGTTGGGTTCGCCGGACGCCCGTCGCTTCCATGACGGCATGGGCACGACCTACCTTGCGCAGATCGGCGAACTGGCCGCTGCCGCGCTCAACCGCCTGCGCGACTGAGCGCAGCCCGCCGCATGCCGCAATCTGCATCCGCCGATGACCATGGCGCTCGGCCGCCGCATCCGCAGATTGCGGCGTACCTTGACGCGCTGAAGTTCGAGCGGCAGCTCTCGCCCCACACGCTGGAGAGCTACACCCGCGAGTTGGCCGTGCTGCAGCGCCTCGGTGCCCAGCACGCCGCCAACGTCGATCTCACGCAACTGCAGTCCCACCATATCCGCCGCATGATGGCGCAGCTGCACGGCGACGGTTTGTCGGGCCGCAGCATTGCGCGGGCGCTGTCGGCGTGGCGCGGCTGGTTCAAATGGATGGCACTGCGCGATGCCGCCGTCACCGCCAATCCCGTCGATGGCGTGCGCGCCCCGAAGAGCCCGAAGCGGCTGCCGAAAGCGTTGTCCGTGGAGCAGGCTGTCGCGCTGATGGAGCAACTGCCCGGCGACGATGCGGAGACGGTGCGCGACCGCGCCGTCAACGAGCTGTTCTATTCATGCGGCCTGCGGCTCTCTGAGCTGGTCAGCCTCGACCTGCGTCACGTGAAGGCCGGCGTGTATGAATCGGCGAGCTGGCTCGATCTGGAGGCGCGCGAGGTACAGGTGCTCGGCAAGGGCAGCAAGCGGCGCACCGTGCCGGTGGGCACCAAGGCGGCGGAGGCGCTGGCTGCATGGCTGGCGGTGCGCGAGCAGCTTGCCAAGCCCGACGCAGCACCCGAAGACGCGCACGCGCTGTTTCTCTCGCCGCGCGGCAAGCGGCTGGCGCAGCGGCAGATTCAATTGCGCATGAAGCGCAACGCCATCGCGGCGGGTGTTCCGGCGGATGTGCATCCGCACGTGCTGCGGCATTCGTTTGCCACGCACATGCTGCAGTCGTCCGGTGATCTGCGCGCGGTACAGGAACTGCTCGGCCACGCCAGCATTGCCAGCACGCAGGTTTATACTTCGCTCGATTTTCAGCACCTGGCCAAGATCTACGATCAGGCGCATCCCCGCGCAAAAAAGAAGTAGCGCATTGCCCGAGCCATCGGGCACCCCATCCCCAGTCGTATGCAAACCCTGATTCTGAAGCCCGGCAAGGAGCGCTCGCTGCTGCGCCGGCACCCGTGGATTTTCGCCAACGCCATCGATCGCGTGGAGGGCAAGCCGGCCTCCGGCGCGACCGTCATCGTGCGCGCGCACAACGGCCAGTTTCTGGCGCGCGCCGCGTTCAGCCCCGTTTCGCAGATTCGCGCGCGCGTGTGGAGCTTTGATGAATCGGAGCCCATCGACCACGCGTTCTTCAAGCGCCGCATTGCCGCGGCCGTGGCGTACCGCCGCGCGTGGGTGCACGACACCGACGCCGTGCGCCTCGTCATGGGCGAAGCCGACGGCCTGCCCGGCCTGATCGTCGATCAGTACGGCACAGGTGATGCGGGCCAGCTCGTCTGCCAGTTCAGCGCCGCGGGCGTGGAGCACTGGAAGCAGGCGATCGTCGCCGCGCTCATCAAAGAGACGGGTTGCCCGAACGTCTACGAACGGTCGGACGTGAGCGTGCGCGAGCGCGAAGGCCTGGAGCAGATGACCGGTGTGCTGGCCGGCGCCGAGCCGCCCGCCGATCTGTCCGCCACCGAGCACGGCGTGCGTTATTACGTGGACGTGCGCGAAGGCCACAAGACCGGCTTCTACGTGGACCAGCGCGACAACCGCGCGCTCGTCGGCGCCCTGGCGCGCGATCGCGATGTGCTGAACTGCTTCTGCTATACCGGCGGGTTTTCGCTGGCGGCGCTCAAGGGCGGGGCGCGCTCGGTGGTGTCGATCGACTCGTCGGGCGAGGCGCTGGCGGTGGCAGAGCGCAACGTCACGCTCAACGGCTTCGATCCGGCGCGCGCCGAGTGGCTGGATGCGGACGTCTTCAAGTCGCTGCGCAACTTCCGCGCGGAAGGCCGCCAGTTCGACCTGATCGTGCTCGATCCGCCCAAGTTTGCGGCCTCGGCGCAGCAGGTTGATCGCGCGGCGCGGGCGTACAAGGAGATCAACCTTGTCGGCATGCAGTTGCTGCGCCCGGGTGGCCTGCTGTTTACGTATTCGTGCTCGGGCGCG
The DNA here is from genome assembly GCF_007997035.1 of Ralstonia sp. TCR112. Classification (GTDB taxonomy): domain Bacteria; phylum Pseudomonadota; class Gammaproteobacteria; order Burkholderiales; family Burkholderiaceae; genus Ralstonia; species Ralstonia edaphi. The sequence continues at coordinate 72,254 of NZ_VOSS01000030.1, forward strand.
ATCGACGCAGACCTGTTCCAGAAGATCGTCGCGGGTGCGGCGGCCGATGCCAAGGTGACGGCGCGCATCCAGCGCCGGCTGGCGGGCGGCGTCGACCACCCGCTGCTGACGAGCTTCCCGGAAGGCGAATACCTCAAGGGCCTGCTGCTGCAAGTCGGCTAGCAATTTGTCGCAATTTTTGGCTTGTCCCGGCAAGCCGCCATTGCGAAGATGCCGTCCTTCGCTTTCCGCATCACGTCGATGGCTTCCAACGCTGCCCATCACGCGACGGGTTGGGCAGCAGGCCTGATTGCCGCCACCCTCGTCGCACAGGCTTCGCACACTTCCCTCGAACATCTCGGCAGCCTCCTGGCGTTTTGCGCGGCGGTGGCCGGCAGCACCGCGCCCGACTGGATGGAAGTGGCTTGGTGGACCCGTGCGCGCCGGCTCTGGATCACGCACCGCACCGCCACCCATTGGGGCATCGGCTGGCTGGCGGTGCTTGTTCTGTCGTACCAGGCGCTGGGCCATGCGCACCTGTGGGCGCCGCTGCTGTTCGGCTTCGCGTGCGGTGGGCTGATGCACCTGCTGGCGGACTGGCCCAATCCGCTGGGTGTGCCCTGGATCTGGGGGCGCCATTCGCTGAACCTGTGGAAGAGCGGCCGCTGCGACCTGATCGTGGTGACGCTGGCGTGGGTCGCGGCATGCTGGCTGGTGCGGCCGCTGTGGGCGGCCACGGCAACGCGGGTGTGGGCTGGTTCGCCCACGTGGCGCGATGAGCCGATCGCCTCGACATCGTCTGATGGAAGCCGGGCCCGCGAACGACTAAGTTGGAACCGCCGGACGCCATGCGTCCGAATCCAACTCCGTTTGCGCAAGCGTTGCGCAAACGCCCTCACCGGGAGTCGTCGATGACACTGGATGTGACGCGCAAAGACCCTCGCTACAACACGCTCAAACATGGCTTCAACCTGCGCTGGCCGTCGACGGACGCGCAGGCCGCGAGCCGCATCGCCCTCATTGAAAAGCCCGACGACGTGGCGCCCGCCGTGCAGCGCATCATCAACGCGGGCCAGCGCCCGACCGTGCGCAGCGGCGGACATTGCTACGAGGATTTCGTCTCCAACAACCCCGACGGCACGATCGTCGACCTGAGCCTGCTCGCCACGCCCGAAGTGCGCGCCGACGGGTCGGTGCGCATTCCGGCCGGCACGCAGAACTGGAACGGCTACCTGGAGCTGTACAAGCGCCGCAACGTGACGCTGCCCGGCGGCTCCTGCTATTCGGTGGGCGCGGGCGGGCATATCTGCGGCGGCGGGTACGGGCTGCTTTCGCGGCTGCAGGGCCTGACGGTGGATTGGCTCTCGGCCGTGGACATCGTCACCGTGGACAAAACCGGCAAGGCGGCTGCCCGCACGGTCGACGCGGCGCACGATCCGGATCTGTTTCGTGCATGCCGCGGCGCGGGCGGCGGCAACTTCGGCGTCATCACGGGTTACACCTTCGCCAAGCTGCCCGAGGCGCCGCAGGAAGTGGCGCTCGCCACCGTGGCGTTCGACTGGGCGACCATGACGCCGCAGCGCTTTGCCGAACTGCTGCGCATCTACGGCGAGTACTGGGAGACGCGCGGCAAGGATCCGGACACGTGGGGCATGTTCTCGCTGCTCAAACTCACGCACAAATCGTCGGGGCAGATCGTGCTGCTCACGCAGTTCTGCAACCCGGACGCACGTGCCGCGATCTCTCCGTCCTCAATGATTTTCTGGGCCGCTTCCAGGCTTGCGCGCCGACGCCGGTCAAGGGGCGCCCGCCCGGCTACGGCCCTGCGCACAAGCAGGGCGTGGGGCAACTGCTCTGCTCCAAGCCGCACACCATCGTGCAATACGACTGGCTGACGGCCACGCAGTACCTGAACGGCTCGGGGGCCAATCAGCGCGGCAAGTACAAATCGGCCTACATGAAGCGCGGCTTCACGGCGCGCGAGGCGCAGCGTATCTACGCCCACCTCACGCGGACCATGCCGGGCGTCGATCTGAGCCAGTCGTTGCTGCAAGTCGATTCATACGGCGGCGCCGTCAACAAGGCCGAGCGCATTGGCGACACCGCCGTGCCGCAGCGGGCGTCGATCATGAAGCTGCAGTACCAGACGTATTGGACGTCCGCGACCGATGACGCCGGCCACCTGCGCTGGATCAGCGATTTCTATCGCGACGTCTACGGCGCGCCCGATGTGCCCGCGCCGCACAGCGGCACGCCGTACCCGGGCGACCGGTACGAGGGCTGCTACATCAACTACCCCGACGTCGACATGCTCGCCTACCCGTTCTGGCCGCAGCTCTACTACGGCAGTGGCGACCTGTACGCGTTTCTGCAGGATGTGAAGCGCCGGTATGATCCGAACAACATCTTCCACCACGCCATGTCCGTGCGTGTTTGATGGAGCCATCCAATGACCAATCGTCTTCGTCGAACTTTCATGCAGTGGACCGGTAGCTTGCCTTTGCTGGGCGCTCTTCCCAAAACCGTCATGGCCCAGGCGGGCGAGCAACCCGCCGCGTCGGGCGCGCAGCCCGCAGGCAATGCACGCGCTCCCCGCTTTGCCTATGTCGGTACGTACACGTTCAACGCGCCGGGCGGCACCGCCGGTGGCCCGGCCGCGCGCGGCATCTATGTGCTGGCACCGCGCGGCGATGCGTGGACGCAGGTGCAGGTCGTCGAGAGCGCCAATCCGTCGTTCCTGGCCGTGCACCCGAATCAGCGGTTCCTGTACGCCATCAACGAACTTGAGGTGTACGAAGGCCGGCCGAACGGCAGCGCCGAGGCCTATGCGATCGACGCGCGCGACGGCAGGTTGACGCTGCTGAACCGCCAGCCGCTGTCACTGTCGGGCACGAACCCGGCGCACGTGGTCGTGTCGCCGGATGGCAAGCACCTGTGCGTGTCGATCTACAGCGGCGGCGCGTACAACCTCCTGCCGATCGGCGAGGACGGCAAGCTCGGCACCGTCTCCGGCATCTTCAAGGACACCGGCTCCGGCCCCCGCCCCGAACAGGAGGCGCCGCACGCGCACATGATGCTGTTCGACACCACCGGCCAGCATGTGATTGGCACCGACCTGGGCACCGACCGCATCAACGTGTTTGCCATTGAGGGCGGCAAGCTTGCCCCGCGTGACCGTGCGCAACTCAAGCCCGGCAGCGGCCCGCGCCACCTGGCATTGCATCCGCAAGGCAAGCTGCTCTACGTCATCAACGAACTGGAAGGCTCGGTCGCCTGTCACGGTTACGACCCCGCCACCGGCCACGTGCAGGAAGAGCGTCAGCGCATTTCCACCACCCCTGCCGACTACACCGGCCAGAAGAGCGGCGCCGAGATCCTGATGCACCCGTCCGGGCGGTTCCTCTACGCCAGCAACCGGAAGCTGAAGTCCGACCACCCGCTGGCCGACAGCGTGGCCGCATTCAGCATCGATGCCTCAGGCAGGCTCGCGCCGCTTCAATACTGGAGCGAGGGCGTGCACTTTCCGCGGGCGATGACGATGGCGCCCGACGGCAGCCACCTCTACGTGCTCAACCAGAAGGGCGACACCATCCTGCGGCTGCGCATCGACGGGCAAACCGGCAAGCTGGACCAGCCGGCGGTGGTGGCGAAGGTGCCGACGCCGGTGTGTCTGGCATTTGCGACATAGGCGCTGCCGCCGCGCGAAAAGAAACCCTGGGCGGTGCAAGGCCGCCCAATTGCAACTCAATTGCAGCAACCCGCGCCCCGTGGGACAATCCCGCGCATGAACACGCCGGCCCCGCGCGACGATCTCGCCACTTCGCAATCCAGTTCGCCTGAAGAGGCTGCCCGCGCACGCTTGCGCGGCCTGGGCAGCCGTGTGACCGAGCCCCGCGTGCGCGTGCTGGCCGTGCTGATGCAGGGCGCCGATGCGCTCTCGCACCAGGCGGTATGCGATGCGCTGCCGGACGACTCCGGCATCGACCGCGTGACGGTCTACCGCGTGCTCGACTGGCTCGTGGCAGGCGGCATCGTCCACAAGACGGCCGGGGCCGATCGTGTCTTCCGCTTCAGCCTGGCCGAGCACGACGCCGCGCGCGAAGCGGCGCACCGCTCGCACAGTCACTTCCACTGCACGCAATGCGGGCGCGACTTCTGCTTGGAGGGTGCCGAGCCGCCGGCCATGCCCAAGGCCGCCCTGCCCGCCGGCTTCGCAGCCGACCATGCCGAACTCACCATCAAGGGCGCTTGCGCGGATTGCGGGCATCTGGCGTCTCATCACAAGACAGGAAACGCATCATGTCCAAAATGATCCCGGTCACCATCCTGACGGGCTTTCTCGGCAGCGGTAAGACCACGCTGCTCAAGCGCATCCTGACCGAACAGCACGGCATGAAGATCGCCGTGATCGAAAACGAGTTCGGCGAAGAGAACATCGACAACGACATCCTCGTGCAGGACGGCAACGAGCAGATCGTGCAGATGAGCAACGGCTGCATCTGCTGCACCATCCGCGGCGATCTGGTGAAGGGGTTGTCCGATCTGCTCACGCGCCGCGACAACGGCCAGATCCAGTTCGATCGCGTCGTCATCGAAACCACCGGCGTTGCGAACCCCGGCCCCGTTGCCCAGACGTTCTTCATGGACGACGAGATCGCCAGCCGCTACCTGCTGGATGCCGTCATCACGCTGGTCGACGCCAAGCACGGCAACATGCAGCTCGACAAGCAGGAAGAGGCGCAGCGCCAGGTGGGCTTTGCCGACGCCATCTTCATCACCAAGAGCGACTTGGTGTCCGCCGAAGACGTTGACGCGCTGCGCCACCGCCTGCTGCACATGAACCCGCGCGCCCCGATCCGCACCGCCAATTTTGGCGACGCGCCGATCGACACCATCTTCGATCTGCGCGGCTTCAATCTGAATGCCAAGCTGGAGATCGACCCCGACTTCCTGCGCGAAGACGGTCATGATCACAACCACGATCACGATCATGACCACGCCTGCTCGGCCGATTGCGATCACGACCACGATCATGAGCACCACGGTCACGGCCATCACCACCATCACGGGCATGCGCACCATACCGACCGCATCGCCTCGTTCGTCTTCCGCAGCGAACGGCCGTTCAATTACACCAAGCTGGAGGAGTTTCTCTCCGGCGTGCTGAACATCTACGGCGAGAAGCTGTTGCGCTACAAGGGCGTGCTCTACATGGAAGGCGTCGACCGCAAGGTCGTATTCCAGGGCGTGCACCAGCTCATGGGCAGCGATGTGGGCGGAAAATGGGACGGCGAGACCCCTTCCAACCGGATGGTGTTCATCGGTGTCGACCTGCCGCGCGAAACGATTCTGAAAGGATTGGAGAACTGTCTGGCCTGATCCGACCGCTTTCCCCCTCCTTTTGGGTGGCCCCGCCGCGCGCTTTCAGGCAGAATCCGGGCCGGATTTCCTGTCCGTGTTTCTCCGATAGTTCAGTTAATATCGTTCAGCTACAATAGGTCGATTTAGAAGCACGTCGTCCGAAGCACGTCCGATAGGAGAGCAGGCGATGGTGACTAAGACCAAGGAAGGACGCGGCGCCAACGGCGGTGCCGGGCGGTCCATCATGGAGTCGGCAGCAGCCCAGGCTGCGCCAGCCACCCGAAAAAAAGCGGCAGGGGGCGCCGCTGCGGGAGAGGCAAAAGGAGGCGCGCGGGGCGGCAAGTCCGCCGCCAGCCAGAATGAGTCCGACGCATCCCCGCGCAAGGACGACGCGACAGCCGAGACGGCGCGCGATTTACCAGGATCATCTGCAGCAACCATGAGCAGCAAGAAACTACTCACCGAAGCCGAAATCCTGAAGATGAGCGACAAGGATTACATGAACGAGGCGCAGCTCGCCTTCTTCAAGGACCGGCTTGTAAAAATGCGCGACGAAATTCTCGCGAACGCCAACCAGACCACCGAGCACCTGCGCGAGACCGTGATCGTGCCGGACCCGGCAGACCGTGCCACCATCGAAGAGGAGCACGCGCTGGAGCTGCGCACGCGCGATCGCGAGCGCAAGCTGCTCAAGAAGGTCGAACAGTCGATCGCCCGCATCGATGCCAACGACTACGGCTATTGCGACGAAACCGGCGAGCCGATCGGCATTCCGCGCTTGCTGGCTCGCCCGACGGCCACGCTGACGCTGGAGGCGCAGGAGCGCCGCGAAAAGCGCCAGAAGTTGATGGGTGACTGACGCACGCGTCGCATTTGTCTGACGCATTCATTTGATTTGGCAGCCCGGTAACTCACCGGGCTGTTTGCTTTGTTTGGCCACGAACCGAGGCCGCTGATCATGTCCCGTCCGCTTCCCGTTACCGTGCTGTCCGGCTTTTTGGGCGCCGGCAAGACCACGCTGCTCAACCACGTGCTCGCCAACCGTGAGGGCAAGCGCGTGGCCGTGATCGTCAACGACCTGTCGGACGTCAACATCGACGCGCAGCTTGTCGGTGATGGCACGGCCACCAGTGCGCAGCTTTCGCGCACCGACGAGCGCATGGTGGAGCTGTCCAACGGCTGCATCTGCTGCACGCTGCGTGAAGACCTGCTCGACGAGATCGCGCGCCTGGCCCGTGAAGACCGCTTTGACTATCTGCTCATCGAATCGACCGGCGTGGCCGAGCCGCTGCCGATTGCCGAGACGTTTACGTTTGAAGATGCTGAAGGCGACGTGCTGTCGGACCTCGCGCGGCTGGACACCATGGTCACCGTCGTTGATGCGCAGCACTTCCTGGCCGACTACGACGCCGCTGATTTTCTGTCCGATCGCGGCCAGGCACGCGACGAAGACGACGACCGCACCGTCGTCGACTTGCTGATCGAACAGGTGGAGTTTTGCGACGTGATCGTGCTCAACAAGATCGACCTCGTGAGCGACGCCGAGCGCGAACGCCTCGCCGGCATTCTGCATTCATTGAACCCGCGGGCGCGCATCGTGCCGGCATCGTTCGGCAAGGTGCCGTTGGACGAAATCCTCAATACGCATCGTTTCGATTTCGATGCCGCATCGGCGGCGCCTGCGTGGCTGGCCGAGCTGCGCGGCGAACATGTGCCCGAAACTGAAGCGCTCGGCATCGGCAGTTTTGTCTATCGCCGCCGGGTGCCGTTTCATCCGCAGCGCCTGTGGGACCTGATGCATACCGAGTGGCTGCGCGAACACGGCCGCGTGTTGCGTTCGAAGGGCTATTTCTGGCTCGCTTCGCGGATGGACACGGCGGGCAGCTGGGGGCAGGCGGGCGGCGTCATGCGCCACGGCGGCGCGGGCGCCTGGTGGGCTGCGGTCGATGAAGCCGAGTGGCCCGACGAGGAAGAAGCCCGTGCAGACATCGCGGACAAGATGCACGACAACGGTGCGCTCGCGCAGTGGGGCGACCGCCGTCAGGAGCTCGTGTTTATCGGCACGGACCTGGACGAAGCTGCGCTCATCGCGCAACTCGACACCTGCCTGCTGACCGACGCTGAATTGGCCGCCGGGCCCGAAGCGTGGGCCGCGCTGCCCGATCCATTCCCGGCGTGGGCCTACGACGACCACGACGATGACGACGGCGACGACGATCACGATCACCAACACGGTGACGACTGCGACTGCGGGCACCATCACTGAGCACGCAGACCCCCTGCTTCATCGACGTTGACACCGGCGTCGTCCGGTCCTGACAATCCCCGAACGTTTTGCTTTCGTCACGAACCATCGGGGAGTCGTCATGCCGGTCCTGCGTCTGCTGCGCGCCGCAAACCTGGTCGCAGCGCTGTCTTTTGCCACGGCGCTTTCGGCGCTCACGCCGATCGCGTCGCATGCCCAGCCGGCCTCCACGCTGGTGATTGGGCTGTCGAGCGACATCACATCGCTCGATCCGCACTTCCACAACGTCACGCCCAATTCGAACGTTGCCGAGCATATGTTCGAGGCGCTGATCGCCAAGGACGAGAAGATGCGCATGAAGCCCGGCCTCGCCATGTCGTGGAAAGCCCTGAGCGATACGGTGTGGGAGGTGAAGCTGCGTCCGGGCGTGCACTTCCATGACGGCAGCGAGTTCACCTCGGCCGACGTCGTCTATTCGTTGGCGCGCCCGGCCACCATCAAGAACAGCCCGTCGCCGTTTACGATCTACACGCGGGGCTTCAAGGAGGTGACGGCCGTCGACAAGCTGACCGTGCGCATCACCACGAACGGCCCGTACCCACTGGTGCCGAACGACCTGTCGACTATCTACATGGTGTCGAAAAAAGCCGTTGAAAAAGCTGGCCCGGACGACTTCAACAATGGCCGCGCCATGGTCGGGACCGGGCCGTACAAGTTCGTCTCCTTTAGCCGGGGCGATCGCGTGGAACTCGCGCGCTTCGACGGTTACTGGGGCAAGAAGCCGCAATGGCAGCACGTGACGCTGCGCATTCTGACGGCGGACGCACCGCGCGTGGCGGCGCTGCTGGCTGGCGACGTGCAGGTCATCGAGAACGTGCCGAGTTCCGACATCAAGAAGCTGTCGACCAACCCGGCGGTGACGGTGTTCAAGATGCCGGTGTTCCGCATGATGTATCTGCATATGGATTCGAACCGCGATGTGTCGCCGTTCGTGACCGACAAGGCAGGCAAGCCACTGCCGAAGAATCCGCTCAAGGACGCACGCGTGCGCGAGGCGATCTCGCTGGCGATCTCGCGCCAGGCCATCGTCGACCGCGTGATGGAAGGCGCGGCCGAGCCGACCGGGCAACTCGTCAACAGCGCGTTGTTTGGCCACGTGCCTGGCCTGAAGGCACCCGCGGCAGACCCGGCCGCAGCGAAGAAGCTGCTCGCCCAGGCCGGCTACCCCGATGGTTTTGCCATCACGCTGCACGCCACCAACAACCGTTATCCGAACGATGACCGCGTCGCGCAGGTGGTCGCATCGATGCTTTCCCGGGTTGGCATTGCCACCAAGGTGGAGACGCTGCCGTCGGCGTCATTCTTCACGCGGGCGAACAAGCTGGACTTTTCGTTCCTGCAGGCCGGCTGGGGCGCGGATACGGGTGAAGCCAGTTCCAGCCTGAAAGCGCTGCTGGCGACGTACGACCCGGCGCGTGGCTGGGGTGCGTCCAATCGCGGGCGCTATTCGAACCCAGCACTCGACGCCAAGCTGACCGAAGCGCTGCAGACCCTGGACGACAGCAAGCGAGAGCGGCTCCTGCAGGAAGCCACGGAAATCGGCATGCGCGATTACGGTGTGATTCCGCTCTACTTCAACATCAACGTGTGGGCGGCGCGCAAGGGCTACACGGTGATGCCGCGTCTTGATGAGCGCACTTACGCCTTCGACGTCACGCGCTAAGCGGGGAGCAAACGGCGTAAGAAGCGATTTCCGGCGCACAAAAAGTGTGCGTTGTGGCGGAAATCAGGCTTGAAATCCTCCGGGCTGGCGTCAAGTATGAAGTTCTTTGGCCGGCCCGCTGGGGGCCGCGCCAAGCCGGACCCTAGGAACAAGCGCATGGAACAGTATCACGGCACCACCATCGTCAGCGTGCGGCGCGGCAACCAGGTTGCGCTCGGCGGCGACGGGCAGGTCACGCTCGGCAACATCGTCATGAAGGGCTCGGCCCGCAAGGTGCGCGCCATCTACGACGGCAAGGTGCTGGTCGGCTTCGCCGGCGCCACCGCCGACGCTTTCTCCCTGCTCGACCGTTTTGAAGCCAAGCTGCAGAAGCATCAGGGTAACCTGCTGCGCTCCGCCGTCGATCTCGCCAAGGACTGGCGCACCGACCGCGCCTTGCGCCACCTTGAGGCGATGCTGATCGTCGCCGACCGCGAAGCCACGCTCATCATCACCGGCAACGGCGACGTGCTGGACCCCGAAGGCGGCATTGCTGCCATTGGCTCGGGCGGCTCGTATGCCCAATCGGCCGCCAAGGCCCTGATGGAGAACACCGACCTCGCCCCGCGCGATGTGGTGGAAAAATCGCTGCGGATCGCCGGCGAACTCTGCATCTATACCAACACCAATTTCGTGATCGAGACGCTCGAATAACGAACGCCCCCATCGACAGGATTCCCATGTCTGAAACCATGACGCCGTCGGAAATCGTCTCCGAACTCGACAAGCACATCATCGGCCAGCACAAGGCCAAGAAGGCTGTGGCCGTGGCGCTGCGCAACCGTTGGCGCCGCCAGCAGGTGGGAGACCCGCTGCGCCAGGAAATCACGCCCAAGAACATCCTGATGATCGGGCCGACCGGCGTGGGCAAGACCGAGATCGCGCGGCGCCTCGCCAAGCTGGCCGACGCACCGTTCATCAAGATCGAGGCGACGAAGTTCACGGAGGTCGGCTACGTCGGCCGTGACGTTGACACCATCGTGCGCGATCTCGCCGAGATGGCGGTCAAACAGACGCGCGAATCCGAGATGAAGAAGGTGCGCGCCAAGGCCGAAGATGCGGCCGAGGATCGCATCCTTGACGTGCTGATCCCGCCGCCCCGCGACATCGGCTTTGCGCAGCCGGAAGAAAAGGATTCGACCGCGCGCCAGACCTTTCGCAAGAAGCTGCGCGAGGGCCAGCTCGACGACAAGGAAATCGAACTGGAAGTGTCGGCCGGCGTGCCCAGCATGGACATCATGGGACCGCCGGGCATGGAAGACATGACCGAGCAGATCCGCTCGATGTTCGCGGGCCTGGGCCAGGGCAAAAAGAACCGTCGCAAGATGAAGGTGAAGGAAGCCTTCAAGCTGCTGATCGACGAAGAGGCCGCGAAGCTCGTGAACGAAGATGAGCTGAAGCAGAAGGCGGTCGCCAACGTCGAGCAGAACGGCATCGTGTTCCTGGACGAGATCGACAAGATCGCGAGCCGCAGCGAATACGGCGGCGGCGAGGTATCGCGCCAGGGCGTGCAGCGTGACTTGCTGCCGCTGGTGGAAGGTACGACCGTCAACACGAAGTACGGGATGATCAAGACCGATCACATCCTGTTCATCGCGTCGGGCGCGTTTCATCTGTCCAAGCCGAGCGATCTGATTCCCGAACTGCAGGGCCGTTTCCCGATTCGCGTGGAGCTGGATTCGCTGTCGGTTGAGGATTTCCGGGCGATTCTCACGCAGACGGACGCGAGCCTGACCAAGCAATATCAGGCACTGCTGAAGACGGAAGGTGTCGACCTTGTGTTTGCCGAAGACGGTATCCACCGCCTGGCCGAGATCGCCTGCTCGGTCAACGAGAAGGTCGAAAACATCGGCGCTCGCCGCTTGTACACGGTGATGGAGCGGCTGCTTGAAGACCTGTCGTTCCATGCGCACAAATCGTCAGGCGAGACCGTGACCATCGACGCCGCGTACGTCGACGAGCGCTTGAACGAGCTGTCGGGCAACGAAGATCTGTCGCGCTACGTGCTGTAAGCATGTAAGCAACGCATTCCATATGCATTTCGGGCCGCATCGGAGACGATGCGGCGTTTTCTTTGGAGGCCGCAAACCTAGGCGCAGCAAGGGTTTGCTCAGAATCACCCGGGGTCGGGTCCGTTATCTGCTGAAGAAGGTGGTGCCGCACAGACAATGCGCGCCGCGCACCTGGCGTGCGCGATTCCAATCACGACAAGGAGAGAAGCGTATGAAACCGATCCAACGCCTGGCCCTGTGTTGCGTGCTCGCCTGCGCCCCGTTGGGCATTGCCCACGCCCAACTCACTCCCGCGCCGACCGGCCCCGCCGGTGCCTCCGCACCGAACGATGCCAAGCGCGCCGCTTACGACAGTGCCGTCAAACAAGCCGATGCCAATTACAAGGCCGCCAAGGACAAGTGCGATGCGATGAAGGGCAATGACCGCGACGTCTGCCGCGCGCAGGCCAAGGGCGATTACAACGTCGCCAAAGCCAACGCGATGGTGGAGCGCGATGGCACTGAAGCCGCCCGCAACCGCGCCGCCAAGGAAAAGGCGGAGGCCGACTACGACGTCGCCAAGACGAAGTGCGATGCCATGAAGGGCAACGAAAAGGACACCTGTGTGAAGGACGCGAAGGCTGCCTACACGCGTGCCAAGGCCGGCGACGAAGTGAGCCATGCCAAGGCCACCGGCGACGCCAAGGACGTCAGCGAAGCGCGCCGCGATGCCGTCAAGGACACCAACGACGCCAATTACAAGGCCGCGAAGGAGCGCTGCGACGCCATGTCGGGCGATGCCAAGACGAAGTGCCAGAACGACGTGGCTGCCAAGTTCAAGAAGTAAGCCACCCTGAAAGGTCGACACGGGCGGCCTGCGGGTCGCCCATGTTTTGTTTCAATCTCTCACTCGCAACGGAGGACGTATGAACTGGGACCAGATCGAAGGTAAATGGGATCAAGCCAAGGGCAAGGTCAAGGAGAAGTGGGGCCAGCTCACCGACGATGACCTGACCGTGATCCGCGGCAAGCGCGACCAGCTTGCCGGCAAGATCCAGGAACGTTACGGCTACACGAAGGAGCGCGCCGAAGACGAACTCAAGGCGTGGGAGCGCGACACCCGCTGGTGATGCCGCGCTGATGTAGCCTCGCGGCCGGCGCTTATTTGGCGACCGGTCGCTTGCCCAGCTTGCGCTGCAGCGTGCGCCGGTGCATGTTCAGCGCCCGCGCCGTGGCGGAGATATTGCCGCCGTGTTCAGCCAGCACGCGTTGGATGTGCTCCCACTCCAGGCGCGCGACGGACAGCGGTGCTGGGTTTTCCATGGTCTGCTCGGCCACGGCTTCAGACACGCCCACCTGCAGCGCAAGCAGAATCGAATCGACATTGGCCGGCTTGGCCAGGTATTCGTCAGCCCCGAGCTTGACCGCCTGCACGGCCGTGGCAATGCTCGCGTAGCCCGTGAGGATCAGCATGCGCGCGTCGGGTAGCGCCTGGCGCAGCGGGGCAATCCAATGCAGGCCGGAATCCGTGCCGCCATGGGGCATCAGGCCCTTGTCGCTGGCGGCCAAATGCAGATCGACGGTGACATACGAGAACCGCGTCTGGCGCGCCAGGGCCAACGCCTCGCCGCCGGTGTGGGCGATCTGCGGAGCAAAGCCGCGCCGCGTGAGCGCGCGCGCCAGTGTCTGCGCAAAGACATCGTCGTCGTCGAGGATCAGAAAGGGGGCGGGCTGCTGCATGGTGTTCTCCGGGGCCGTACGCGCACGGGGCTGCGTCAGGCCGTCTCGTTATGTGAAGAGGGTGGGCGCGCCCATGATGGGCGCGGCCGCGTGTTCCATCGGACCGCCGACCGGCAGTCGGAGTTCGGCAATGGCGCCTTGCGGCGGGTTCGGACGCAGCACCACGGTACCACCCAGGCGGCGCGCGGTGGTCGAGGCCAGGTACAGTCCGATGCCGTGACCGCCGTGGCGGCTGGGCACCGGTGTGCGGCCGAGCGACGTCCGCAGGTCTTCCGGCAGACCCAACCCCGTATCCACGATCGACAGCACGATCTGCGGCGGCATATCGCGGAGCACGTCCGGGTTGGCGTCGATCTTGGCGGTCAGCAGCAGCGGCACGAGGTCGCGCCCGGCGTGGTGCTGGCTGCGGGCGGCGTTGTCCAACAGGATGGTCAGGATCTGGCCGACGTTCACTGCATCCAACGCCACCGCTTGCGCGGCAGGCGACGTCTCAGTGTGAAGGCGGATGTCCGGATGCCGCAACTGCCATGTCTGCGTGAAATCCGGAAGCCATTGGCCAAGCGGTTCGGGCCCGCCGTCGCTGGGTTTGCGCTGCAGGCGCGCCAGGGCGGCGCGGCACAGTTCGAGCTGCTGTTCGATGGCGCGCAGGTCTTCGCGGTACGGGCCGAGCGGAGAATCGGGCTGCTTCGCGTCGTGCTGCAGCTCGCCGGTGATGACGGCCACCGTAGACAGCGGCGTGCCCATCTCGTGCGCCACGCTCGCGCCTTGCGACATCAAGGCTTCGATGCGTTGCTCGCGCAGCAGTCGCTCGCGTGCTTCGGTCAGCTGCGCCTCGCTCTCGCGCAGCGCGGCGGACAGGCGCGCCGTAAAGCCGGCGATCATCGCGCTGCTGGCCACGAAATCGATCCACATGCCGGCCAGGTGATACGCCACCGCATCGGCCTGGTTTGCCAGTTTCAGCGGGATGTAGTTGCCGAGCATCATGCTGTAGGCGGCCAGCGCGTAGAGCGTCAGGCCCACCACATGCGCGATCGGCAGCATGGCCGCAGCAATCGCCAGCGCCGGCAGATAGAACGAGACGAACGGGTTGGTCGCGCCCCCCGTGAAATACAGCAGGGCGGACAGCGCGGTCAGGTCCACCAGCAGCTGAACGGTGATCTCGATATGCTGCACGGGCCGGTTGCGCCGCACCCGCCATCCGGTGAGCAGGTTGAACAGCGCATGCAGGCCCATCACGCTCAGCAGCGGCACCACCGGCAGTTGCACGCCAAATACCAGCGGTGCGAGCAGCATCAGGACCAACTGCGTGGCCAGCAGGCTCCATCGCAGCCAGAAGAGGCGGCGCAGACTGGATGCGTCCAGCAGTGGCGCGGCAAGAGACAGGGTGGAAAGCATGGTGGACAAGTGTAAACGTGCGCACCGCGCGGTTCTCCGTGCGGCGATGCGTCAATCAGCCGCACAATTGTGCACCCAACCTATCTCCCCACAAACGCTGTGCTTTAATGCGCAGCACGTTTGTCCCGACAGGAGCCCTTGATGATGACGTCCCGATCGATCCGTTCTTCCGCTCGCCTGACTGTGCTTGCTGCTGGCCTGCTTGCCAGCGCCGCCGCTTTCGCACAGGTCACGGTGCAGGACGCCTGGGTGCGCGGCACGGTGCCGGGCCAGACGTCCAGCGGCGCGTTCATGACGCTGCAATCGGCCGACGGTGCCAAGGTGGTGGGCGTGTCGACGCCCGTGGCCGGCACGGCCGAGATTCACGAGATGAAGATGGAAGGCAACGTCATGCGCATGCGCGCCGTCCAGTCGCTGGAGCTGCCGAAGGGCCAGACGGTGCAGCTCAAGCCGGGCGGCTACCACGTCATGCTCATGGACCTCAAGCAGCCGCTCGCCAAGGACGCCACCGTGCCGCTCACGCTGAAGGTGGAGCTGGCCGACAAGCGCGTCGTCGAGCAGAAGGTCGAGGCGCGTGTGCGCGACCTGACCGCCGGCAACATGCCCGCCATGAACCACGGCGGCGAACACAAACATTGATGGCTTGCGGCGAGTGTCGCTTCAAGCCAAGCAAGGAAGCATTCCCATGGCTAACAAGACACTGGGCACTCGCCAGAGACTGACGTTCCGCATCGAGCCTTCAACGAAGGCCGGCACTGCGCGCCCGCGCAACGTTCTCGTGCCGCTCGCGCGCGGCCGCAAGGCCGGCGCCCACACCGAAGGCGGTCACGCAGAGCGCCAGCGCGGCCGGGCCGAGGTCCGCCGCGCCCTCCGCACGCTGGACGACGACAGCCAAGACAAAGACTGATCAGGTCGCTTCAGACGCTGCCCGCGCCTGCGCAATCGCTTCGCGCAGGCAACGCTGGCAGCGACAGCCCTGCCCGGGGCGCCGCGCGCTGGCCGGCAGCGTTTCTTCGGTCATGCACCAGCACGTCGCGTCGGGCTGCTTACCGTCGCCGATCGCTCCGCAGCGCATCTGTGCGCCGCAGACCGCGCATACCGTGTTGGCGGCAGACGAGGTCACCCTTGGCTGCTCCCGTCTTCGTCTTGCCCAAGCTTGTGCATCGCCTGGCGCAAAAAACCCATCTGATGCGAGAACCGCGTGCACGCATCGCAGGCAAACAGATGCACGCGCAGGCGCAGCCGCTCGCCTGTGGAGAGGTCGCGGTCCATCTTCGACACCAGCATGCGGTGGGCTTCTTTGCAGGTGGGCAATCCCCAGCGGTTCGGCATGGTTGTTCTCTGTGATGCGGCTTAGGTGCGCCTACGGGCGATTCAGGCGGCGGCGGGCTGATTGCCGAACCAGTGCAGATCAAGGCACTCGCGCAGGCGCATGCGGGCACGGTAAAGCAGTGCCCAGGCATTGGTCGCGGTGATCTGCAATTCCTGACAGATTTCGTCGGTTTCGAGCTCCAGCCACTCGCGCATCATGAAGACGCGGCCAACACGTGGCGGCAGCCGATCAACGCACATCTGCAGCACGTCGAAGAACTCGCGCCGCGACAGCGCGGCATCCGGGTCGCCCCAGTCGGACGGCGGGCTGGTGTAGTGGCCGTCGGCGGCGAACAGGCTGTCGAAGACAGCCTCGTCGGACCGCATGCCGGCCTCGTCGGATTCACCGCCCGCAAGCAGCGAGACGCGCACTTCGCGGCGCCCCGAGCGAATCGCATCGATGATCTTGTGCTTGAGGATGCCGATGACGTAAGTCTTGAGCGAGGCGTTGCCGGCAAAGCGCTCCGGGTGCTCAAGCACGGCCAGGATGGTGTCGGCCACCGTGTCTTCTGCCAGGGCCGTGTCGCGCAATTGCAGTTGCGCAAACCGCAGCAGGTGAGGGCGCAGCGCGTCGAGTTGGTCGGGTGCGATGGCCATGTTTCCCCAGGGTGTTCTTTGTCCGCAACGGTTTGTCAGGCACGCAAGCTGCGGCCAGGACCGCGCTAGCTTTTCTTGTAAAATCGCGCCTGCCGAAAATGGGCTGCTGCATTTTGTGCGGCACGCGACATTCGGCGCTCCATCATACCCGCCTCAATCCGCCCATTCCCGGATGTCACCGTCATGACCGCTTCTGCTGCCCCCGACCCTGCTGGCCTCGCCCCCGAACTCGCACACATTGCGCCGGCGTTGAAGGCTGAAATTCTTGCGCAGGCCCTGCCTTACATTCGCAAGTTCCATGGCAAGACCATCGTCATCAAGTACGGTGGCAACGCCATGACGGAGGAGAAGCTGAAGCACGGTTTCGCGCGCGACGTGATCCTGCTCAAACTGGTCGGCATGAACCCGGTGGTGGTGCACGGCGGCGGCCCGCAGATTGACGAAGCCCTGAAGAAGGTCGGCAAGCAAGGCACCTTCATCCAGGGCATGCGCGTGACCGACGAAGAGACCATGGAAGTGGTCGAGTGGGTGCTCGGCGGCGAAGTCCAGCAGGACATCGTCATGCTGATCAACCAATACGGCGGCCAGGCGGTCGGCCTGACCGGCAAGGACGGCGGGCTGATCCGCGCCAAGAGGCTGAAGATGCCGGACCGGGAGAAGCCGGGCGAGTTCATCGACATCGGCTTCGTGGGCGATATCGAGACGATCAACCCGGCCGTGGTCAAGGCGCTGCAGGACGACGCGTTCATTCCGGTCATTTCGCCCATCGGTTTCTCTGACGAAGGCCAGGCCTACAACATCAACGCCGACGTCGTGGCCGGCAAGATGGCCGAGATCCTGAAGGCCGAGAAGCTGGTCATGATGACCAACATTCCGGGCGTGATGGACAAGCAGGGCAACCTGCTGACCGATCTGTCGGCGCGCGAGATCGACGAGCTGTTTGCCGACGGCACGATCTCGGGCGGCATGCTGCCGAAGATTTCGTCGGCGCTGGATGCTGCCAAGAGCGGCGTGAACTCCGTGCACATCGTCGATGGCCGCATCGAGCATTCGCTGCTGCTGGAAATCCTCACCGAACAGGCGTTCGGCACGATGATCCGCTCGCACTGATGCGAACCACCCGGGCGGTGCGGGTGCGTCATGCTGCGCGCACCTTCCCGCGCGAGGTGCCGGCGGGCTCCGCGCCCGCCCGGCAGCCGGTCTGGCTGTTCGACCTCGACAACACCCTCCACCACGCTTCCCACGCGATCTTTCCGCAGATCAACCGGCTGATGACGGCGTACGTGGCGCGCGTGCTCGGCACGGATGACGCCACGGCCAGCCAGGTGCGTGTGGACTATTGGCGCCGCTACGGCGCCACGATTCTCGGCATGGTCCGCCATCACGGCGTCGACCCCGATGATTTCCTGGCCGAGGCACACCGCTTTGAAGACCTGCGCGCCATGGTGCGCGCCGAACGCGGCCTCGCCCAACTGCTGCGCGCCCTGCCCGGTCGCAAGATCCTGCTGACCAACGCCCCGGTTGCCTACGCGCGCGAGGTGCTGCGGCTGATCGGCCTGAAACGCGCGTTCCTGCGCGAAATTGCCGTCGAGCACATGTGGGTGCACCGGCGCCTGCGCCCGAAACCCGATCCGCTGATGCTGCGCCGCTTGCTCGCCCGCGAGCGTATTGCGCCATCGCGCGCCATCCTCGTCGAAGACACGCTTTCTCACCTCAAACGCTATCGGCGCCTGGGGATCGGCACGGTGTGGGTGACGGGCTACCTGCGGCGGGTGCCGCCCGGCGTGCAGCCGACGTCCGCTGCCGACGCATTGCATCCAATGCAAGCTGCGGCCGTTGGCGCGCGTGCAAATTCACCACATCAACCGGCCGCCACACCGATTTTGTTCGCCAACCGGCCCGGCTATGTGAGCGTGAAAGTAAAATCGGTGCTTCAACTAAAACGAAGGCTTGTTCGACGCGGCTAGGCAGTGGTAACTCCGCGCTCAGAACGGGAGAGGGGCCAGGAAGTCATGAGCAACGCGCAAACGGAGTTTCCGACCGCCGAGCCGGTCGCGGACGTCGCCATAGAAGCACCGCCAGTACGCAAACGGCCCCGCCCAGGCGAGCGCCGCGTGCAGATTCTGCAGACGCTCGCCGGCATGCTCGAGCATCCGCGTGGTGAAAAGATCACAACGGCTGGGCTGGCTGCACGGCTGGATGTGTCCGAAGCGGCGCTGTACCGCCACTTCGCCAGCAAGGCGCAGATGTTTGAAGGGCTGATCGAATTCATCGAGCAGACCGTCTTCGGCCTCATCAATCAGATCACGCTACGTGAAGAACATGGCCTGCGGCAGGCGCATGCCATCGCGCACATGCTGCTGTCGTTTGCCGACAAGAATCCGGGCATGACGCGCGTGCTGGTGGGCGATGCGCTGGTCGGCGAAGACGAGCGCCTGCCCGAGCGCATGGCGCAATGCCTGGATCGCATCGAGGCATCGCTCAAGCAGAGCCTGCGCATGGCGGTCACGCAGGGCGCCTGGCCGGCGGATACCGACATCGCGTCGCGTGCCAACCTGCTCGTCTGCGCGGTGCTGGGGCGCTGGCATCGGTATGCAAAGAGCGGTTTCCGGAAGTCTCCGGTGGAAGGTGCGGATGCGCAGTTGCGCGTGCTGTTGGCCTGAGCCGCATCATCTAAAAGAAAGCCCCGCAATGCGGGGCTTTTTGTTGCGCGCGCCGTAGGTCAGCCCACGGTGCGTATCGCTTCCGCCAAGGTATGAAACCGCGCGGCAATCTGCTCCGTTTCCACGTGGCCATAGCCCAGCAGCAGCCCAGGCAGACGGCGCGCATCGTCCTGGTAATACCGTGAGAGCGGCCGCGTGACGACGTCGTTGGCGAGCGCCAGATCCGCCACGGCCACATCGTCGGTGCCGGCCGGCAAGCCCAGCACGAGATGCAGGCCGGACGCGCCATCGTGCACGGGCAGCGCGTCGCCAAACTCGCGGTTGATGGAAGCCAGCAGCGTTTCACGCCGTTCCGCATACACACCGCGCATGCGCCGGATGTGCGAGACGAAATGGCCCTCCGCAATGAAGTCCGCCAGCACCGCCTGCGTGAGAATCTGGCCGCCGCGGAACATCTCCGACAAGCCCGTCGTAAATGCATCGGCCAGCGCGGGCGGCACGACCAGATAGCCGATCCGCAAGCTCGGGAACAGCACTTTCGAGAACGTGCCCATGTAGAGGACGCGCCCCCCTTCATCCAGCCCTTGCAGTGAGGGCAGCGGGCGGCTGCCGTAGCGGAATTCGCTGTCGTAATCGTCTTCGACGATCCACGCATCGG
>NZ_VOSS01000031.1 GCF_007997035.1 Ralstonia sp. TCR112
CACATGACCAAGCGCAAGTCGGCAGCGCAATGACGGGCGCTGAGCGCCACTATTCGGCCGCCCAGTCGACCAGCGTGGCGATGGTGTTCATGTTGCGCGCCGTCCCCGCCTTGGCCGCGGGGATCTTCAGTTTGGAATCGGCCATGCCGTCGCCGTAGTGCACGTAGATTTCGCGCGTGCCCAGGGCCATCTCTTCCGTCCGAACGCCGGTGGCGGCGGCCAATGCATCGGGCGGCGGTGGGGTATCCAGGAAGATCGCGACTGTCCGGTTGGGCGCCGCCGTCTTGAACGGATTGCCTTCCAGCACCGCCGCCAGTTCGGCGCCCGTGCGCACAAGCACGCCCACGGGTTTGCCGGCGTAGTCCTCCAGGCAGCGTTCCAGCTTCGCCTTGATGGTCGCTTCCGCCAGCCGGCTCTGAAAAACCACGTTGCCGCTGGCAATGTAGGTGCGTACGCCGGTCAGCCCGATCCATTCACACATTGCGCGTAACTCGGCCATGGGCAGTTTGCCGGTGCCGCCCACATTGACGGCGCGGAGGAAGGCGATGTAGCTGGGCATGGGTTCTCCTGTTCTGTCTGTCTTATCAACGGCTTACGGATGGGCTCAAACCGGCAACATTCTGTTACGAGATTGACGAATGTGTTTAACCCGCCCCGTCGCGCGACTTGTATTCTGCGCCCCGAACTCATCGAGCCCGGATCGGCCCCTCATTGAGGCGAGTGCCGCATCCTGCATTTGCGCATAAGGAGAACACCATGTTGAAGAAAATTGCACCGGCCCTGATTGTGGCAACGCTCGCCGGCCTGACGGCGTTGCCCGCAGCGGCGGATGACCTGCGCAATGCCCTGGGCGGCGCGCTGGGTGGCGCCGGCGGCGCAGCCGTGGGCGGCGCACTCGGCGGGCAGACAGGCTCGGTGATCGGCGGGGCGATCGGCGGCGGCGCGGGCGGCGCATTGACGGCCAACGGCCGCGAGCGCAAGGGCGCCATCGTGGGCGGCGCATTGGGCGGCGGCGTGGGGGCGGCTGCAGGCAATGCCATGGGCGGCCATACGGGCGCATCGTGGGCGCCGGCCTGGGTGGCGGCGCGGGTGCAGCACTGGGCGGCAACGTGCAGCGCAATTCGTACTCCGACCGCGACGACCGCGGCCGCGGCTACCGTCGCCACGGCAAGCACCATCACCACCACTGATCTGATGCGCCGGTGCGCTCGCCACTGAGCGCACCGGCCGCTTTCTTGCTTTCCTTCCGGCGACGGCGCGGTCGGCAAAACCTGTCGTCGCGACTCGCCGTTGCCACGTGCGGCGCCTACCATAGCGAGACGGCTGCCGTCGGCAACCACACGAAGGAGAGCGCCATGACGCAACGCTTCGACGCCATCATCATCGGCACCGGCCAGGCCGGCCCCCCGCTGGCGGCGCGCCTGTCGGGCGCCGGCATGAAGGTCGCCATCGTCGAGCGCGGCCGCTTTGGCGGTACGTGCGTCAACACCGGCTGCATCCCCACGAAAGCCATGGTGGCCAGCGCCTATGCAGCGCGCATGGCCCAGCGTGCGGCCGAATACGGCGTGATGATCGACGGCGGTGTCACCGTCGACATGCAACGCGTGAAGGCCCGTAAGGATGAGATTTCCGGCCGCTCCAGCCATGGCGTAGAGCAATGGGTGCGAGGCCTGGAGCACTGCACGGTCTTCCAGGCCCATGCCCGTTTCGAAAGCGCGCGCACCGTGCGCGTTGGCGACGAGCTGCTCGAAGCCGAGCGCATCTTCATCAACGTCGGCGGTCGGGCGTTGGTGCCGCCCATGCCCGGGCTCGATCAAGTACTGTTTCTCACCAACTCCACCATGATGGACGTCGATTTCCTGCCCGAGCACCTCGTCGTGATCGGCGGGAGTTACGTCGGGCTGGAGTTCGGCCAGATGTTCCGGCGCTTCGGTTCGCGCGTGACGATTGTCGAGAAAGGCCCCCGCCTGATCGCGCGCGAAGACGAAGACGTATCGCAGGCAGTGCGCGAGATTCTGGAAGCGGAAGGCATTGACGTGCAGGTCAACGCCGATTGCCTGAGCGTGCGACGCGACGGCGCCAACGTCGTGGTCGGCCTGGAGTGCGGTAGCGGCGCGCGCGAGGTGTCGGGCTCGCATCTGCTGATGGCTGTCGGGCGCGTGCCCAATACCGACGATCTGGGCCTCGACAAGGCCGGCGTGGAAACCGACAAGCGCGGCAATATCCGCGTGGACGATCAGTTGCGTACCAACGTGCCCGGCATCTGGGCCCTGGGCGATTGCAACGGCCGCGGCGCCTTCACCCACACGGCCTACAACGATTACGAGATCGTGGCGGCCAATCTGCTCGACGACGATCCGCGCAAGGTGTCGGACCGCATCCAGGCGTACGCCATGTACATCGACCCGCCGCTTGCGCGCGTCGGCATGTCGCTCTCGGAGGCGAAGCAATCAGGGCGCAAGCTGCTGGTCGGCAACCGCCCGATGACGCGCGTCGGCCGTGCGGTGGAGAAGGGCGAGAGCCAGGGTTTCATGCGCGTCGTGGTCGATGCGCAGACGCACGACATCCTGGGCGCGTCGATCCTGGGTGTGGGCGGCGACGAGGCGGTGCATTCGATTCTGGACGTGATGTATGCCAAGGCGCCTTACACGACCATCAGCCGCGCCATGCACATTCACCCGACGGTGTCGGAGTTGATTCCCACGTTGCTGCAGAGCATGGAGCCGGTGGAGTAGCGCCGGGCGTGGCGCCAAAAAAGAAGGGCGCCCAGGGCGCCCAACACTTCGACTCGCTACCGTGCGCGCTGCTCAGGGCACGATCGAGAGAAACAGGTACGCCGCAAAGATCGCCAGATGCACGACGCCTTGCAGGATGGTCGTGCGGCCCTTGCCCAGCGTGAGCGACGACACGATCAGCGTGAGGAACAGCAGGACCATCTCCTTGGGGCCCAGGCCCAGTTCGAGCGGGCGGCCGATCCAGATGAACACGGCGGCTACGGTGGGGATGGTCAGGCCGATACTGGCCAGCGCGGAGCCCAGCGCGAGGTTCAGGCTGGTCTGAATGCGGTCTGCATTGGCGGCGCGCAGGGCGGCCAGGCACTCCGGCAGCAACACCAGCGCGGCGATGACGATGCCGACCGTGGCGGGCGGCGCGCCGGCATTCAGGATGGCGGCTTCCACCGAAGGCGACAGCACCTTCGCCAGCCCGACGACGGCCACCAGCGACACCATCAGCAACACCGCGCTGAGCGCCGCCACACGTGCGGGCGGCGGCGGTGCGTGTACGTCTTCATTGGCGCTGTCGACGAGGAAGTAGTCGCGGTGGCGGATGGTCTGCACGATGACGAAGCAGCCGTACAGCACGAGCGAAGTCACGCCGGCAAAGGCCAACTGCGACGAAGACAAGACGGGGCCCGGCGTGGAACTGGTGTAGTTGGGCAGCACCATGGTCAGCGTGACCAGCGCAGCCAGCACGGCCAACGCGGCGGTGGCGCCCGGCGCCTGAAACGCTTGCTCGCGGTGGCGCAGGCCGCCCACGAACAGGCACACGCCCACGATGCCGTTGCAGATCAGCATGACGGCGGCAAACACCGTGTCGCGCGCTAGGCCTGCTTTCTCTGGCCCGGACGAGAGCATGACGGACACGATCAGCGCGACTTCGATCACGGTCACGGCAATTGCCAGGACCAGCGTGCCGAAGGGCTCGCCCACCTTGTGCGCGACGACTTCGGCATGGTGGACGGCAGCGAAGACGGCCCCCGCCAGTGCCAGCGCCATCAGTGCGATGAGCCAGCCGGGGGGCGTCATGAATGAGCCGCCGACCAGCACCACCCACGCGAGCAGCGGGGCAGCGACGGTCCAGGGGGGCAGCTTGTTGGAAGACAGGGCCACGGAGTTCTCCTTGTTGTTGCCTCATCGCCGGCATGCGGCGAAGGGGATTCAATGTGGCCCGAATATAAAGCATGTGCGGAGCATCAGCCCGCACATGCGCCGTGCGTCACGCCAATGCCGTCACGGGGCAACGGCTACGGCAGACACCTCCTGGCTCCAGTAAGTCGGCAGCGTGCCGTACGGATTCGGCAGCGTCTTGTTGGTGATGAACACGGCGGCAGCGCCCTTGCTGGAGGCGTTGCGGACGAACGCCTGCATCTGCGTGGCCGAGGCCGCGTAGACGATGTGCGCAAACCGCGCCGTCGGATAGTTGGCCTGCCACGCCAGCGGCGCATAGCTGGCGTAGTGCTTGGCGCTGTCTTCAAACACGACGAGCTGGTCTGCAACCGGCAGGCTGGCGTAGATCTCCGGCACGTTGGTGCCCGGGTTGCCCGTGACCGTGTAGTTGGGCGACAGGCCCTTGATGTAGTTGTAGACGGATTGGTAGAACTGGATGTGCGCGGTGGTGCTGTCGGCGGTCATCTCGTCGATGAAGAAGCCGTCGACCTGGTACAGCGCCTGGTAGGTGTTGATGTCCTGCACCACGGCCGACAACGACCGGTTTGTGTACGAGCTGGATACGTACCCGATGACCTTGCCGCCCGATGCGTGCACCTTGGCGACGGCGGCAACGTAGTTGGGGTCTTGTGTCGTTCCCGGGCCGCTGTTCGGGTTGAGGATGACCGTGGTCGGCACCGACGTCGCGGTTGTCGCCAACGTATTCCATTGCGTGGCGCCCGTGCCCGACGGATAGATGTAGGACGGCACCAGCAGCCCTTCAGCGCTGGCATGCGATGCGCCCATCAGCGCGCCCGACACCAGCGCGAATGCTGCATATGCGGCGCGGGCGAACCTGCGCTTTGCGTTGCCCATTTGCGATGCCACGGCCAGCGTGGCGAATGCGGGCGAACGCCCCCCCGTTTGTATCGTTTTCATTATGTGCCCCCGACCACGCAGTTCGTTGCGTATGTCATCAGGCCCGCTCCCGTTGCGGGTTGGCGGGCAACTGGCTGACTTCGTCCAGCGAAGTCCCTATAGCTTTGCGTCGCCGGATCACTCCGGTTTTGCCCAGACCTCTGGGTGTGAACCCATTGGGGGAAGACTCTACCGGGGCCGCGCGGAGCGGGCAAACGGAGATTGCGCAAACGGGCCGGCTGCCGCGTGAAGCGTTGTCTGCAGCCCACGTTGCGCATTGCCATGGCAATCAACCGTCGACGCCAAATGCACCTCGGGCGGCTTGGCCCGTTTCTCCCATGTCACGTTTCCCCTGGCCTGCGCCAGAACGTCTGGTGCATTCCGCCGCCACAGAGCTCCCCCGTATCGTCAGTTCACGCAGCGCTATCGGTTGCCGCTGTGTTTCTTGTTCACGTATCTGACTGAGGAGAACCTGCAATGAACATCCGCTCGAATGTGCCCGTCATCCGCATCGCGCTGTTGGCGTTGGTGTCCCTGATTGCATCGCTGGCGGCTGCCGCCGCATTGGCTGCGCCGCCCGCGACCGTCGCAACATGTGACGGCATCAAGGAGGCGTACCCGATTCTCGGCGCCCAGTGCACCCACCACTACGCCAAGATCAACCACGCGCCCGCCACAGCGGCCGAGCGGCGCGAGACTTACTTTGCCCGGATTGCGGTGTTGGAAATCTTCCGCAAGGCGCTGCTGTGCAACGGCATGTACGGCGCATCGAAATCGGAGCAGCAGCGCTTTGCAAGCGGCGAGGCTGGCCACCTCCAGGCCTTGGCGAACCTGAACGCGGCAATGACGATTGCCGGCGACCCGAACGTGCCGGCGCTCTACACCGCCGCCGACTTGACTGACGTGTCCATCAAGAAACAGCAGTGCAAGTAGGGGAACGGTGGCGGCGCGGTTCTTCAGACCGCGCCTGCAATCACATCCCGCAACCACTGATGCCCGGGGTCTCGGTGCACGCGCTCATGCCACAGCATCGACATCTCGTACCCGGGCACTTCCACCGGTGGTTCGACCACCTGCAGCGCGGTGGCGCCGCGCACGAGCCGCTCCGGCAGCATGGCAACCAAGTCTGTGCTGGCGACTGCCGTCATCACAAAGAGGAAGTGCGGCACCGACAGCACGACGCGTCGCGTGGCACCGGCCGCCTGCAATGCTTCGTCTGTCACGCCGAAGAAGCCACCGCCATCGGGCGACACGATCACGTGATCCAGTGTGCAGAACTGTGCCAGCGTCGGCTTGCGCTTCAGGCGCGGGTGCCCGGCACGGCCGATCAGCACATAGCGTTCAGTGAACAGCGTACGGCGGCGCAGGCCCGGTGGTGCGCCGTCTGTGGTGTGGAACGCGAGATCGATCTCCCCTTGCTCGGCCTGCTTTTCAATACGCGTGGGCACCAGTTCCAAGATGGCGAGCCGCGTGCCCGGCGCGCTTGATCGCAGCGTGTTCAGCGCCGGCAACGCGATGGTGGATTCGCCGTAATCCGTGGCGGCTACGCGCCATGTGTTGGTGGCGTGTGCCGGGTCGAACGGGCTGGCGGGCGCGACCGCCCGCTCCAGTGCTTCCAGCGCCAGCCGCAGCGGTTCGCGCAGGCTTTCAGCGCGCGCCGTGGGGCGCATGCCGCGCGGGCCCGGCAGCAAAAGCGGGTCGCCGAAGATGGCCCGCAGCTTGGCCAGATGCACGCTCACGGAAGGCTGCGAGAAGTTCAGCCGCTCCGCCGCACGCGTGACGTTGTGCTCGGTCAGCAGCACATCGAGCGTCACCAGCAGGTTCAGGTCCAACCGTCTGAGATTATTCATGGCTATGCCTGGAATATGAACAATTCATTTCCAATATACCTGGCCGGACCGCATTCTGGAGCCAATTCCTCATTTGGAGCTGCCACCATGAATGTTCTGATTGTTTACGCCCATCCCGAACCCAAGTCGCTCAACGGTGCCCTCAAGCACTTTGCCGTCGAGCGTCTGCAGGCCGCCGGCCACACCGTGCAGGTGTCGGATCTGTACGCCATGCACTGGAAGGCCGTGCTTGATGCCAGCGACAGCACTGTCGCGCCGGTGGGTCCCCATTTCCACCCGTCGCTGGATTCCAAGTACGCCTTCGAGAACGGCCTGCAGTCCCCGGACATCGCCGCGGAGCAAGCCAAGCTGCGCTGGGCAGACGCTGTGATCCTGCAGTTTCCGCTGTGGTGGTTTTCGATGCCCGCCATCCTCAAGGGCTGGGTCGAGCGCGTCTATGCATATGGCTTCGCCTATGGCGTTGGCGAGCACTCCGACACCCACTGGGGCGACCGCTACGGTGAAGGCACACTTGCCGGTAAACGCGCCATGCTGATCGTGACGACCGGCGGTTGGGAGTCGCACTACAGCCCGCGCGGCATCAACGGCCCGATCGACGACATCCTGTTTCCGATCCAGCACGGCATCCTGTACTACCCCGGTTTCGATGTGGTGCCGCCGTTCGTGAGCTACCGCACCGGCCGCATGGACGAGGCGCGCTTTGCGCAGACCACGCGCGCACTGGGTGAGCGACTCGACACCTTGTTCACCACTGCGCCGATCCCGTTCCGTCGGCAGAACGCCGGTGATTACGAGATTCCGGCGCTCACGCTGCGGGCGGAGATCGCGCCGGGAAAATCAGGCTTCGCTGCGCATCTTGCCTAAACCCCGGCGTAACGGCGGGCGCTACAATTCGAGCTTCACTTCCGGCGGCGCGCTGTAGCGGATACAGCGCGCGCGCGTTTGTTTCTCGTCCCTCCTTTCTTGTCGGCATGGCGTCTCACGCGGTTCTCACGGGTCTGGTCAATTTGCTGCTCGGCATGGGCCTTGGCGTTGCAGGCGGTTTGCTCGGCATTGGCGGCGGGCTGATCGCCATTCCTGTGCTCGGCTACCTGTACGGAATGGACCAGCATCTGGCGCAGGGCACCGCGCTGGTGATGATTGCGCCCAATGTGCTGATCGGTTTCTGGCGGTATCACCAGCGGCATCCGGTGCATCTGCGTTCCGTCGCGCTGATCTGCGTGTTCTCGATGGCGGCGACCTACGTTGCCGCGCGCTTTGCAGCGGGGCTGGACGCGCACCTCCTGCATACGGCGTTTGCCGTATTCCTGATCGTCCTGGCGCTGTACTTCGCTTCACAGATCAAAGAGAAGCCGAATGCTGCTGATCCTGCGCCCGCCGCTCCGCATGCCATGCCGGCCGCCGCGCTGCCATTGATGGGCATTGCAAGCGGGGCGATGTCGGGCATCTTCACGGTGGGCGGCGGCCTGGTGGTAGTGCCGGCGTTGGTGACGTTCTTCGGTATGCCGCAGACACGCGCCCAGGGCATGGCGCTCGCGCTGGTGGTGCCCGGCTCGCTGATCGCACTTGCGACGTATGCGCATACGGGCCATGTGGATTGGGCAACGGGCATTCCGCTGGCGGCCGGTGGTATTGCGAGCGTGTCGTGGGGCGTGGCGCTGGCGTATCGGTTTTCAGCGCGACGTCTGCGGCTGGCGTTCTGCGCCGTGCTGCTTGGTACGGCGCTGATGATGTTGCTGGTCAAGCCAGCCTGATCGACCTGGTTTTCAAAACGAAGGAGGGCATCGTGTCGGAACAAGACAAGCAGGCGGGGCGTGCACGCCGCGCGCAGGTGATGGGCGACGCATTCGTCGAACGCGCGATGAGCGGGCTGGATGCGTTCTCCGCGCCGCTGCAGGATTGGCTCAACGAACACGCCTGGGGCAGCACGTGGCAGCGGGACGGCATCGACCTCAAGACGCGCAGCCTGTGCACTTGCGCGATGCTCGCCGCGCTGGGCCGCAGCACCGAACTCAAAGGTCATGTGCGCGGCGCCATCAATAACGGCGCAACGGTGGTGGAGATCCGCGAAGTGCTGCTGCATAGCGCCATCTATGCGGGTGCGCCAGCGGCCATCGAAGCATTTCGATCGGCGCGCGAGGTGCTCAATGAGCTCGGCATCCAGATCGAAGAAGGGCGCTAATCTGCGTCGGGTTTGCCGCTTGTGTTAACGGGCTTAACACAAGTTGCATGACTGATGCGCCTTGCCTATTCTCGCGGGATCACGATGGCGCCGGTGTGTGGCGCTGGTCGACTCATCCCTCGGAAACCCCCATGTCTCAAGATCTCAAGACCCGCCTTGGCG
>NZ_VOSS01000032.1 GCF_007997035.1 Ralstonia sp. TCR112
TGCCGCCGAGGGAATCGACCAAGCGGA
Source organism: Ralstonia sp. TCR112 (assembly GCF_007997035.1). Classification (GTDB taxonomy): domain Bacteria; phylum Pseudomonadota; class Gammaproteobacteria; order Burkholderiales; family Burkholderiaceae; genus Ralstonia; species Ralstonia edaphi. Next base: position 28 of record NZ_VOSS01000032.1, read on the forward strand.
ACGATTCGCCAAGCTCACCATGGCCGACCCACCGGATGAGCACCCAGCGTGCCGCCGCATAGCGCTTCGGCAGCCGGACCTTGGCGGTGCGCCCGGCGCTGTCAGTGGTGCCGAAGATCACGCTGTTGGTTTCGCCCTCGCGCGGCGGCTTGCCGGCGATGGTGTGGTCGGGCAGGAACAGGCGGTAGCGCGCGTTGGCATCGGGCGCCGGTCACCGGGTCGACGAGCACGAACCGGTGGAATGCCGGTGGAAGACGTGTTCTCGATCTCGGGTCGCGGCACCGTGGTGACCGGCCGTATCGAGCGCGGCATCATCAAGGTCGGCGAAGAAATCGAAATCGTCGGTATCGCCATGGACGGCGACAAGCCGAAGATCGACAAGACGACCTGCACGGGCGTGGAAATGTTCCGCAAGCTGCTGGACCAAGGTCAAGCAGGCGACAACGTCGGTATTCTGCTGCGCGGCACGAAGCGCGAAGACGTTCAGCGCGGCCAAGTGCTGGCCAAGCCGGGCTCGATCAAGCCGCACACCGAATTCACGGGCGAGGTCTACATCCTGTCGAAGGACGAAGGCGGCCGTCACACGCCGTTCTTCAACAACTACCGTCCGCAGTTCTACTTCCGTACGACGGACGTGACTGGCTCGATCGCCCTGCCGGAAGGCAAGGAAATGGTCATGCCGGGCGACAACGTGTCGATCACCGTCAAGCTGATCGCCCCGATCGCCATGGAAGAAGGCCTGCGCTTCGCTATCCGTGAAGGCGGCCGTACCGTGGGTGCTGGCGTCGTTGCCAAGATCCTGAAGTAAAAGGCGGATCGATGCGCTGTTCCTCGTAAGGGGTGCGGCGCATCGCCTGTAGCATCGCTCTTTCAATCTACCGGCGGCCTGGCCGCCATGCTCTTTAAGGAAACATCATGCAGAACCAGAAGATCCGTATCCGCCTGAAGGCTTTCGACTATCGCCTGATCGACCAGTCGGCCGCTGAAATCGTTGAAACCGCCAAGCGCACCGGCGCGATCGTCAAGGGCCCGGTGCCCCTGCCGACCCGCATCCAGCGTTTCGACGTTCTGCGTTCGCCGCACGTCAACAAGACCAGCCGCGACCAGTTCGAAATCCGCACGCACCAGCGCCTGATGGACATCGTCGATCCGACGGACAAGACCGTCGATGCGCTGATGAAGCTGGATCTGCCGGCTGGCGTGGACGTCGAGATCAAGCTGCAATAAGCAAGACAACGCTGCCGGTCACTCCGGTAACGGGCAAGCGGCGAGCCAAGTGCTCGCCGTTTTGCTTTTGAGGTGGCGGATGTTGCATTGCACACGACGTTCGGGCGCTATCCGGCAATCGGCCTTGCATATTGTTCGTAACCGGGATATATTGTAGGGCTACCCCTTTAGTCAGGGGAGTGGGCTGGCCATTTGGCCTCGCGCCGTCTCTTTAGGCGCAGTCCAGTTCAAGATTCGTAGTATCAATCAGCCCCGGCCAATCGCAGCTGGGAATGGAGCAAACCATGAGCCTTGGCCTTGTAGGTCGCAAGGTTGGCATGACCCGTATTTTCACGGACGACGGCGATTCGATTCCCGTCACCGTGCTCGAGGTCGGCGACAACCGCGTGACGCAAATCAAGACGGACGAGACCGACGGTTATACCGCGGTTCAAGTCACCTTCGGCACCCGACGCGCCAGCCGCGTCACCAAGCCGCTGGCGGGTCATCTCGCCAAAGCCGGCGTGGAAGCGGGCGAAGTCATCAAAGAATTCCGAGTGGATGCCGCTCGTGCCGCTGAATTCCAGCCTGGCGCGAACATCAGCGTCGACCTGTTCGAAGTCGGTCAGAAGATCGATGTTCAGGGTGTGACGATTGGTAAGGGCTACGCCGGTACCATCAAGCGTTACAACTTCTCGTCGGGCCGCGCCTCGCACGGTAACTCGCGCTCGCACAACGTGCCGGGCTCGATCGGTATGGCGCAGGATCCGGGTCGCGTGTTCCCGGGTAAGCGCATGACCGGTCACATGGGTGACGTCACCCGTACCGTTCAGAATCTGGAAATCGCCAAGATCGACGCAGAGCGCAAGCTGCTGCTGGTCAAGGGCGCGATTCCGGGCGCCAAGGGCGGTCAAGTCATCGTCACGCCGGCCGTGAAGGCCCGCGCCAAGAAGGCATAAGGAGCAAACGCATGGAACTGAAGCTGCTCCAGGACAACGGTCAACTCGGCGCCGGCGTTGCTGCCTCGCCGGAAGTGTTCGGCCGTGACTACAACGAAGCCCTCGTTCACCAAGTCGTCGTCGCTTACCAGGCCAACGCTCGCAGCGGTAACCGTAAGCAGAAGGACCGTGAAGAGGTCAAGCACACGACCAAGAAGCCGTGGCGTCAAAAGGGTACGGGCCGCGCCCGTGCAGGTATGAGCTCCTCCCCGCTGTGGCGCGGGGGTGGTCGTATCTTCCCGAACAGCCCGGAAGAAAACTTCTCGCAGAAGGTCAACAAGAAGATGTACCGCGCCGGCATGCGCTCGATTTATTCGCAGCTCGCCCGTGAAGGTCGCATCAACGTCGTTGACAGCCTGTCCGTCGACGCGCCCAAAACCAAGCTGCTGGCCGACAAGTTCCGCGCCATGGGCCTGGATTCGGTGCTCGTGATTACCGATAACCTGGACGAAAACCTCTTCCTGGCATCGCGCAACCTGGCGCATGTGCTCGTGGTTGAGCCGCGTCACGCCGACCCGCTGTCGCTCGTGCACTACAAGAAGGTGCTCGTGACCAAGGCAGCCGTCGCGCAGATCGAGGAGTTGCTGAAATGACGCAAGTTGCCAAGAACGACCATCGCCTGATGCAGGTGCTGCTGGCGCCTGTGGTGTCTGAAAAGGCAACCCTGGTGGCCGAGAAGAACGAACAGGTCGTGTTCGAAGTGGCTCGCGACGCCAACAAGGGCGAAGTGAAGGCTGCTGTCGAGCTGCTGTTCAAGGTCGAAGTCGAGTCCGTCCAGATCCTGAACCAGAAGGGCAAGCAAAAGCGCTTCGGTCGCTTCATGGGTCGTCGTGACCACGTGAAGAAGGCCTATGTCTCGCTGAAGCCGGGCCAGGAAATCAATTTTGAAGCGGAGGCCAAGTAATCATGGCACTCGTCAAAACCAAGCCGACATCGCCGGGCCGCCGCTCGATGGTGAAGGTCGTTAACCCCGACCTTCACAAGGGCGCGCCGCACGCCCCGCTGCTGGAAAAGCAAATCCAGAAGTCGGGTCGTAACAACAACGGCCACATCACCACCCGTCACAAGGGTGGTGGTCACAAGCATCACTATCGCATCGTCGACTTCAAGCGTAACGACAAGGACGGTATCCCGGCCAAGATCGAACGCCTGGAATACGATCCGAACCGTAGCGCCAACATCGCGCTCGTGCTGTTCGCTGATGGCGAGCGCCGCTACATCATCGCCCCGAAGGGCGCTGTGGTTGGCCAAGCCATCGCCAACGGCTCGGAAGCGCCGATCAAGGCCGGTAACAACCTGCCGATCCGCAACATCCCGGTCGGTACGACGATCCACTGCGTGGAAATCCTGCCGGGCAAGGGCGCTCAAGTCGCCCGTTCGGCCGGTACGTCCGCTGTGCTGCTGGCTCGCGAAGGCATCTACGCTCAAGTGCGTCTGCGCTCGGGTGAAGTGCGCCGTGTGCACATCGAGTGCCGCGCGACCATTGGTGAAGTTGGCAACGAAGAGCACAGCCTGCGCCAGATCGGTAAGGCCGGTGCAACCCGTTGGCGCGGCATTCGCCCGACCGTTCGCGGTGTGGTGATGAACCCGGTCGATCACCCGCATGGTGGTGGTGAAGGTAAGACTGCTGCTGGCCGTGATCCGGTGTCCCCGTGGGGCACGCCGACCAAGGGCTACCGCACCCGTCGTAACAAGCGCACTGACAGCATGATCGTTCAGCGCCGTCACAAGCGTTAATCGGTAGGTAGGAGCTTAGATATGACTCGTTCCGTAAAAAAGGGTCCTTTCATTGACGCCCACCTGCTGAAGAAGGTTGAGGCGGCAGTGCAAACGAAGGACAAGAAGCCCATCAAGACTTGGTCGCGTCGTTCGACCATTCTGCCGGACTTCATCGGCCTGACGATCGCCGTTCATAACGGTCGTCAGCACGTGCCCGTGTATGTCACGGAAAACATGGTTGGCCACAAGCTCGGCGAATTTGCGCTCACGCGTACGTTCAAGGGCCACGCTGCCGACAAGAAAGCGAAGCGATAAGGGGCAATCATGGAAGTTAAAGCGATTCATCGCGGCGCCCGTATCTCCGCACAGAAGACGCGCCTGGTTGCTGACCAGATCCGCGGCCTGTCGATCGAGCGCGCGCTCAACGTGCTGACGTTCAGCCCGAAGAAGGCGGCTGGCATCGTGAAGAAGGTGGTTGAGTCCGCCATCGCGAACGCCGAGCACAATGAAGGCGCCGATATCGACGAGCTGAAGGTCAAGTCGATCTACATCGACAAGGCCACGTCGCTCAAGCGCTTCACGGCGCGTGCGAAGGGCCGTGGCAACCGCATCGAGAAACAAACCTGTCACATCACTGTGACGCTGGGCAACTAAGGGGTCACGATGGGACAGAAGATTCATCCGACTGGCTTCCGTCTGGCTGTCAGCCGTAACTGGGCATCGCGTTGGTACGCGAGCAACACCCAGTTTGCCGGCATGCTCAAGGAAGACATCGAGGTTCGCGAGTTTCTGAAGAAGAAGCTGAAGAACGCGTCGGTGGGCCGCGTGGTCATCGAGCGTCCGGCCAAGAATGCCCGTATCACCATTTACAGCTCGCGTCCGGGCGTGGTGATCGGCAAGAAGGGCGAGGACATCGAACTGCTGAAGGCTGAGCTGCAGCGTCGCATGGGCGTGCCCGTGCACGTGAACATCGAGGAAATCCGCAAGCCGGAAGTCGATGCACAGCTGATCGCCGATTCGATCACGCAGCAGCTCGAGCGCCGCATCATGTTCCGTCGCGCAATGAAGCGCGCGATGCAGAACGCGATGCGTCTGGGTGCCCAAGGCATCAAGATCATGAGCTCGGGCCGTCTGAACGGCATCGAAATCGCCCGTACCGAGTGGTACCGCGAAGGCCGTGTGCCCCTGCACACGCTGCGCGCCGATATCGACTACGGATTCTCCGAAGCGGAAACCACCTACGGCATCATCGGTGTCAAGGTGTGGGTGTACAAGGGCGACCACCTCGGTCGCAACGACGCACCTGTCGTGGAAGAGCCGCAAGAAGAGCGTCGCAAGCGTCCGGGTCGCCCGGAAGGTCGTCGCCGTGAGGGCGAAGGTCGCCCGGCCGGTCAGCGCCGCGGTGCTGGTGCAGGTGCCCGTCGTGGCGCCGACGCCAAGACTGGAGAATAAACATGCTGCAACCTAAGCGCAGGAAGTACCGCAAGGAGCAGAAGGGCCGCAACACCGGTATCGCGACGCGCGGCAACGCAGTCTCGTTCGGCGAGTTCGGTCTGAAGGCGATGGGCCGCGGCCGTCTGACCGCGCGTCAGATTGAGTCGGCCCGTCGTGCGATGACCCGTCACATCAAGCGTGGCGGCCGCATTTGGATCCGGATTTTCCCGGACAAGCCGATCTCGAAGAAGCCTGCCGAAGTCCGTATGGGTAACGGTAAGGGCAACCCGGAATACTACGTGGCTGAAATTCAGCCGGGCAAGATGCTGTACGAAATGGACGGCGTTGGCGAAGAACTGGCACGCGAGGCATTCCGCCTGGCCGCTGCCAAGCTGCCGATCGCGACCAGCTTCGTGGTGCGTCAGGTCGGAACGTAAGGAGCACACACCATGAAAGCATCCGAACTGCGCGACAAAGATGTCGCCGGGCTGAACCAGGAGCTCTCCGAGCTGCTGAAGGCCCAATTTGGCCTGCGCATGCAAAAAGCGACGCAACAGCTGCAGAACACCAGCCAGCTGAAGAAGGTGCGTCGTGACATCGCGCGTGTCCGCACCGTGCTGGGCCAGAAGGGGAACCAGAAATGACTGAAGCCGCAACGTCCCTGAAGCGCACGCTCGTCGGTCGCGTTGTCAGCAACAAGATGGACAAGACCGTCACGGTCCTGATCGAAAACCGCGTCAAGCATCCGCTGTACGGCAAGTACGTGGTGCGCTCGAAGAAGTACCATGCGCACGACGAAGCCAACCAGTACAACGAAGGCGACAAGGTCGAGATCACGGAATCGCGTCCTCTCTCCCGCACCAAGTCGTGGGTGGTGTCGCGTCTGCTCGAAGCTGCACGCGTGATCTAAAACAACAGCGAGCAGTTTGCTGTTGCAAGACCGAGATTATGTGATATAGTCTCGGTCTTTCCCTTTGTGAGGGTGGCCGGTAGATATGCTGGTGGCTCGGGTGAAGGGGAAAAGCGAATGGGCCAGGCGGCAATCGCCGTCGGGCAGCTACCGACTTCAAGTTGATCAACCCAATCGCAGTTGGCGCAATGCCAGCAGCCGGCGGGACCAAGACTGATCGCCTCTGCGCATTGTGCGTCTGGCGAATTAAGTTGGGACGAGAACACCATGATTCAGACAGAAAGCCGGCTCGAAGTGGCCGATAACACGGGTGCGCGTGAAGTCATGTGCATCAAGGTGCTGGGCGGTTCGAAGCGCCGCTACGCCAGCGTCGGCGACATCATCAAGGTCAGCGTCAAGGATGCTGCCCCGCGTGGTCGCGTGAAGAAGGGCGATATCTACAACGCCGTGGTGGTGCGTACCGCCAAGGGCGTGCGCCGTCCCGACGGCTCGCTCATCAAGTTCGACGGCAATGCCGCCGTGCTGCTGAACACCAAGCTTGAGCCGATCGGCACCCGTATTTTCGGGCCGGTCACTCGCGAACTCCGTACCGAGCGCTTCATGAAGATCGTGTCGCTCGCGCCGGAAGTGCTGTAATCGGAGGCCGCATGAACAAGATTCGCAAGGGCGATCGCGTCATCGTCCGTACCGGTAAAGACAAGGGCAAGCAAGGTACTGTGCTGGCCGTGCTCGCCGAGCATGTGACGGTTGAAGGCGTGAACGTTGCCAAGAAGCACGTGCGCCCGAACCCGATGCTGGGTACCACGGGTGGTGTGGTCGACAAGGTCATGCCCATCCATATTTCGAACGTTGCGCTCGTGGATGCCAATGGCAAGCCGTCGCGCGTCGGCATCAAGGTTGAAGGCGGCGTGAAGACGCGCGTGCTGAAGACCACTGGTGCTGCCGTCGGCGCTTGATTCTGGGCAATAGAGAGGAGTTGAGCATGACTGCACGTCTGCAAGAGTTTTACAAAGAGAAGGTTGTGCCCGAGCTGATCAAGCAGTTCGGTTACAAGTCCGTGATGGAAGTGCCGCGCATCACCAAGATCACCCTGAACATGGGTCTTGGCGAAGCCATCAATGACAAGAAAGTCATTGAGCACGCCACCGGCGACCTGATCAAGATAGCTGGCCAGAAGCCCATCGTGACGAAGGCCCGCAAGGCTATCGCCGGCTTCAAGATTCGCCAGGGTTACCCGATCGGTACGATGGTCACGCTGCGTGGCCAACGTATGTATGAATTCCTGGACCGCTTCATCACCGTGTCGCTGCCCCGCGTGCGCGACTTCCGTGGTGTGTCGGGCAAGGCGTTCGATGGTCGTGGCAACTACAACATCGGTGTGAAAGAGCAGATCATTTTCCCCGAGATCGAGTACGACAAGATCGACGCACTCCGTGGTCTGAACATCAGCATCACGACGACTGCGAAGAACGATGAGGAAGCGAAGGCGCTCCTCAACGCGTTCAAGTTCCCGTTCCGTAATTAAGGGGTTACCGTGGCTAAATTGTCTCTGATCGAACGCGAGAAGAAGCGTGCCAAGCTCGTGGCCAAGTACGCTGAGAAGCGCGCCGCTCTCGAAGCCATCGTGGCCGACCAAAGCAAGTCGGAAGAAGAGCGCTATGAAGCGCGTCTGAAGCTGCAAGCGCTGCCGCGCAATGCAAATCCGACTCGTCAGCGCAACCGCTGCTCGATCACCGGTCGTCCCCGCGGTACGTTCCGTAAGTTCGGCCTGGCGCGTAACAAGCTCCGCGAGATCGCCTTCAAGGGCGAGATCCCGGGTCTGACGAAAGCCAGCTGGTAATCACGCACAGGCTACAGGAGAAACAGTATGAGCATGAGCGATCCGATCGCCGATATGCTGACGCGTATCCGCAACGCGCAAGCGGTGGAAAAAGCGTCGGTGGTCATGCCGTCGTCGAAGCTGAAGGTGGCAATCGCCAAAGTCCTGAAGGACGAAGGCTACATCGACGAATTCGCCGTGACCGAGCAGGGTGGCAAGTCCACGCTGACGATTGGTCTGAAGTACTACGCTGGCCGCCCGGTCATCGAGCGCCTGGAGCGCGTCTCGAAGCCTGGTCTGCGTGTGTACAAGGGCCGTAACGAAATCCCGCAAGTGATGAACGGCCTGGGTGTCGCCATCATCTCGACCCCGCAGGGTCTGATGACGGACCGCCGCGCCCGCGCAACCGGTGTCGGTGGCGAAGTCATTTGCTACGTCGCCTAAGGGAGGGGAACCATGTCTCGCGTAGGTAAGGCTCCCATCGCGCTGCCCAAGGGCGCCGAAGTCAATTTCGCTGGTGGTCTGCTGACCGTCAAGGGCCCGCTGGGCACCCTGACGCAGCCGATCCACTCGCTGGTAAAGGTCACCACCGACAACGGCACGATCACGTTCGCGCCGGCAGATGAGTCGCGTGAAGCCAATGCGCTGCAAGGTACGATGCGCGCCCTGACGGCCAACATGGTCAAGGGTGTGACGACGGGCTTCGAGCGCAAGCTGAACCTGGTCGGCGTGGGTTACCGTGCATCGGTTCAGGGCACCGCTCTGAAGCTGCAACTCGGTTTCTCGCACGACGTGATCCATGAGATGCCGGAAGGCGTGAAGGCGGAAACGCCGACGCAGACCGAAATCATCATCAAGGGTTCGGACAAGCAAAAAGTTGGTCAGGTCGCCGCCGAAGTGCGTGGTTATCGTCCGCCGGAGCCCTACAAGGGCAAGGGTGTGCGCTACGCCGACGAGCGTGTGATCCTGAAGGAAACCAAGAAGAAGTAAGGGTGCACATCATGAACAAAAATGACTCGCGTCTGCGCCGTGCACGTCAGACCCGCCTGAAAATTGCGGAACTGAGCGTCGCCCGTCTGGCTGTGCACCGTACGAACCTGCACATTTATGCGCAGGTCTTCTCGGAAGATGGCACCAAGGTCCTGGCTTCGGCCTCGACTGCGGAAGCCGAAGTCCGCAAGGAACTGAACGGCAACGGTGGCAACACCGCTGCTGCCACCCTGGTGGGTAAGCGTATCGCTGAGAAGGCGAAGGCTGCCGGCATCGAAGCCGTGGCGTTCGATCGCTCGGGTTTCCGTTATCACGGTCGCGTGAAGGCTCTGGCCGACGCGGCACGCGAAGCTGGCCTGAAGTTCTAAGCCGGCATAGAGGATATCGTCATGGCAAAAATTCAACCTAAGGTCCAAGGGGACGAACGCGACGACGGTCTTCGCGAGAAGATGATCGCGGTCAACCGTGTGACCAAGGTGGTCAAGGGCGGCCGGATTCTCGGTTTCGCCGCTCTGACTGTGGTCGGCGACGGCGACGGCCGTATCGGCATGGGCAAGGGTAAGGCTAAGGAAGTCCCGGTGGCCGTGCAGAAGGCAATGGACGAAGCCCGTCGTAAGATGGTCAAGGTCCCGCTGAAGAACGGTACGCTGCAGCACGAAGTGGTTGGCAAGCATGGCGCCGCAAAGGTGCAGATGATGCCCGCGAAGGACGGTACTGGCGTGATCGCCGGCGGTCCGATGCGCGCCATCTTCGAAGTGATGGGCGTGACGAACATCGTGACCAAGTCGCACGGTTCGACCAATCCTTACAACATGGTGCGCGCAACGCTGGATGGCCTGCGCAAGATGAGCACCCCGGCCGAAGTTGCTGCCAAGCGTGGCAAGTCGGTCGAAGAGATCCTCGGCTAAGCCGAAGGGATAGGTGAACGATATGTCGCAGAAAACCGTGAAAGTCCAACTCGTGCGCAGCCTGATCGGTACGCGCGAAGACCACCGCGCCACGGTGCGCGGCCTGGGCCTGCGCCGCATGAACTCGGTGTCCGAATTGCAGGACACGCCCGCAGTGCGCGGCATGATCAACAAGGTGTCCTACCTGGTCAAGGTCATCGGCTAAGGCAAGACGGAGAAGAGCATGCAACTGAATAACCTGAAGCCGGCAGCCGGCTCCAAGCACGCCAAGCGCCGCGTTGGTCGCGGTATTGGTTCGGGCCTGGGCAAGACGGCTGGTCGTGGTCACAAGGGTCAGAAGTCGCGTTCGGGTGGTTTCCACAAGGTCGGCTTCGAAGGCGGCCAGATGCCCCTGCATCGTCGTCTGCCCAAGCGCGGTTTCACCTCGCTGACCAAGGAATTCACCGCTGAAGTGCGTCTGGGCGACCTGGCGGGCCTGCCGATCGAAGAAATCGATCTGCTGTCCCTCAAGCAAGCCGGCCTCGTTGGCGAGATGGTCAAGAGCGCCAAGGTGATCCTGTCGGGCGAAATCGACAAGAAGGTAACTCTGAAGGGTATCGGCGCGACGGCTGGGGCGAAAGCCGCAATCGAAGCGGCTGGTGGCTCGCTGGCCTAATAGCCTGCTGTTTTACACTGACGGAGCATCCGTTTGGCCACGGCGAAACCTAATGTGATGGCCCAGGCCAAGAACACGGCCAAGTACGGCGATCTTCGCCGTCGGCTGGTGTTCCTGGTTCTGGCATTGCTGGTGTACCGGATCGGCGCGCACATTCCTGTGCCGGGTATCGATCCGGATCAACTGGCGCAGCTTTTCCAACGGCAGTCGGGCGGCATCCTCGGGATGTTCAACCTGTTCTCCGGCGGCGCGCTGTCGCGTTTCACGGTGTTTGCGCTGGGGATCATGCCGTACATTTCGGCGTCGATCATCATGCAACTGCTGACGATCGTGTTGCCGCAGCTGGAATCGTTGAAGAAGGAAGGCCAAGCCGGCCAGCGCAAGATTACGCAGTACACGCGCTACGGTACGGTCGTCCTGGCAACGTTCCAGGCGCTGGGGATTGCAGTGGCACTTGAAGCGCAGCCGGGTCTGGTGTTGGATCCGGGCCTGATGTTCCGGGCAACCGCGGTGATTACGCTGGTGACGGGCACGATGTTCCTGATGTGGCTGGGTGAGCAGATCACCGAGCGCGGTCTGGGCAACGGGATCTCGATCATCATTTTCGGCGGGATCGCTGCAGGGCTGCCCAACGCGATCGGCGGTCTGTTTGAGCTGGTGCGTACGGGATCGATGGGGATCTTCTCTGCGATCCTGGTGGTGGCAATTATTGGTGCGGTGACGTTTGTGGTCGTGTTCATTGAACGCGGCCAGCGCAAGATCCTCGTCAACTACGCCAAGCGGCAGGTTGGTAACAAGATTTATGGCGGACAGTCGTCGCATCTGCCGCTGAAGTTGAATATGGCTGGGGTGATTCCGCCGATCTTTGCATCGTCGATCATTCTGTTCCCGGCCACGATCGCGGGCTGGTTTACAGCCGGCAACTCGACGAATCCGGTTGCACGGTTCGTCAAGGATCTGGCAGCAACGCTGTCGCCGGGTCAGCCGGTGTACATCTTGCTGTATGCGGCGGCGATCATTTTCTTCTGTTTCTTCTACACCGCGCTGGTCTATAACAGCCGCGAAGTGGCGGATAACCTGAAGAAGAGTGGGGCGTTCATTCCGGGCATCCGTCCGGGCGAGCAAACCACGCGGTATATCGACAAGATTCTGGTGCGTTTGACCCTGGCAGGTGCGATCTACATCACGCTGGTGTGTCTGTTGCCGGAGTTCTTGGTGCTGCGCTGGAATGTGCCGTTCTACTTCGGTGGGACGTCTCTGTTGATCATCGTGGTTGTCACGATGGACTTCATGGCACAAGTGCAGTCCTACGTGATGTCTCAGCAGTACGAGTCTTTGATGAAGAAGGCGAATTTCAAGGGAAACCTGACGCTCCGCTAGGAGTGATCGCACGAACCTGAAGGGACATGGCTAAAGATGACGTGATCCAGATGCAGGGCGAGGTGCTGGAAAACCTCCCCAACGCAACGTTTCGCGTCAAGCTAGAGAACGGCCACGTAGTGTTAGGCCATATTTCCGGCAAGATGCGTATGCATTACATCCGCATCTTGCCCGGGGACAAGGTGACGGTCGAATTGACCCCGTATGATCTGTCCCGCGCGCGCATCGTATTCCGGGCGAAGTGAGCGGACTGGAATTGAAGGAAGAGGAAAATCATGAAAGTGCTGGCTTCTGTTAAGCGCATTTGCCGCAACTGCAAAATCATCAAGCGCAAGGGCGTGGTGCGTGTGATCTGCTCGTCGGACCCGCGTCATAAGCAGCGCCAAGGCTAATTTCGCAAAGAGGATTGACGAATGGCACGTATCGCAGGGGTCAACATCCCCAACCACAAACATACCGTGATTGGCCTGACGGCGATCTACGGTATTGGCCGCTCGCGCGCTCAGAAGATTTGCGAGGCTACTGGTATCCCGACCGACAAGAAGGTCAAGGACCTGACGGATCCGGACCAGGACGCGCTCCGTAAGGAAATCGAGAAGTTCCTCGTCGAAGGCGACCTGCGCCGCGAAACGACGATGAACATCAAGCGCCTGATGGATCTGGGCTGCTACCGTGGCGTGCGCCATCGTAAGGGCCTGCCGATGCGTGGTCAGCGTACCCGCACCAATGCCCGTACCCGTAAGGGTCCGCGCAAGGCCGGCGTCGCGCTCAAGAAGTAATCCGTCGGGTAAAGGATAGGAACTATGGCAAAAGCAGCGAATACCGCCGCCCAGCGCGCGCGCAAGAAGGTTCGCAAGAACGTCGCCGACGGCATCGCGCACGTTCACGCGTCGTTCAACAACACGATCATCACGATCACCGACCGTCAGGGCAACGCTCTGTCGTGGGCGACTTCGGGTGGCCAAGGCTTCAAGGGCTCGCGCAAGTCGACGCCTTTCGCTGCTCAGGTGGCAGCCGAGAGTGCTGGCCGCGTGGCGCAGGACCAAGGCATCAAGAACCTGGAAGTGCGCATCAAGGGCCGGGCCCGGGTCGTGAATCGGCTGTCCGTGCGCTGAATAACCTGGGTATCAAGATCCAGTTGATCGAAGACGTGACGCCGGTGCCGCACAACGGCTGCCGTCCGCCGAAGCGCCGTCGCATCTAAGCGATTCGGCCGGCCTCGCCTGCTGTTGGCGGGGTCGGTCTGCGGGTGCTATACTTGCCCGCTTGCCTGTCTTCCGGTTCTCCGGAAGGCGGGTTTCGTCTTTTCATAAGCCCACTGTTCGCAGCGGCCCTCTTATTGGGGCTGAGCGGCGGACCATCCGAGGCCGTGTGCCACGGATGACTGATAACGAAGGAACACAACGTGGCACGCTATACCGGCCCCAAGGCGAAACTGTCTCGCCGTGAAGGTACTGACCTTTTCTTGAAGAGCGCACGTCGCTCGCTCGCCGACAAGTGCAAGCTGGACAGCAAGCCTGGTCAGCACGGCCGCACTTCCGGCGCCCGCACCTCCGACTACGGCAACCAGCTGCGCGAAAAGCAGAAGGTCAAGCGCATCTATGGCGTGCTGGAGCGTCAATTCCGCCGCTACTTCGCAGAAGCCGATCGCCGCAAGGGCAACACGGGTGAAACCCTGCTGCAACTGCTGGAGTCGCGTCTGGACAACGTCGTTTACCGCATGGGCTTCGGCTCGACGCGCGCAGAAGCCCGTCAACTGGTGTCGCACAAGGCGATCCTGGTGAACGGCCAAGCTTTGAACGTTCCGTCGGCTCAGGTCAAGTCGGGCGACGTGATCGCCGTCCGCGAAAAGTCGAAGAAGCAAGTGCGTATTGCTGAATCGCTGTCGCTGGCTGAGCAGACCGGCTTCCCGATCTGGGTTTCTGTGGATGCCAAGAAGATGGAAGGCACCTTCAAGCAAGCTCCGGATCGCGCGGATATCGCTGGCGACATCAACGAAAGCCTGATCGTCGAACTGTATTCGCGTTAATGACGACGCCCGTACCGTAAGGTGCGGGCTCGTGCGCCTTTTTGGGGACGCTCATCGTCAACGACATTGTGTTCGAGCGCCAGCCGTATTTCGGTGTCGATGCAATCCGAATCGTTACGTGCCGCAACGTGATTGCGGCATGTGCGTCTTCCATCGCAATGTTTGTGATGGAACCTTTCCAGTCCAATCCGTCAGCCTTATCGGTGTAACGAGCCGAGGGTATTGAAATAGGACAACCTAATGCAAACAGCACTCCTGAAGCCCAAAATTATTGCGGTTGAGCCGCTTGGCGATCATCACGCGAAGGTCGTCATGGAACCGTTCGAGCGCGGCTACGGCCACACGCTCGGTAACGCGCTGCGCCGCGTGCTGCTGTCGTCGATGGTCGGCTATGCCCCGACCGAGGTCACGATCGCTGGGGTCGTCCACGAATATTCCACCATCGATGGCGTGCAGGAAGACGTCGTCAACCTGCTGCTGAACCTGAAGGGCGTGGTGTTCAAGCTGCACAACCGTGATGAAGTCACGGTGTCGCTGCGCAAGGAAGGCGAAGGTGTGGTGACCGCCGCCGATATCGAGCTGCCGCACGATGTCGAAATCATCAATCCGGGTCACGTGATCGCCAACCTGTCGGCTGGCGGCAAGCTGGACCTGCAACTGAAGGTCGAGCAAGGCCGCGGCTACGTGCCGGGTAACGTGCGCAAGTTCGGTGACGAGTCGAGCAAGGTCATCGGCCGCATCGTGCTGGACGCCTCGTTCGCACCCGTGCGGCGCGTGTCGTACGCAGTTGAGTCTGCCCGTGTGGAGCAGCGTACTGACCTCGACAAGCTGGTGATGAACATCGAGACCAACGGTGTGATCTCGCCGGAAGAAGCGATTCGCCAGTCGGCTCGCATTCTGGTTGATCAACTGTCGGTGTTTGCTGCACTGGAAGGTACCGAGAGCGCTGCCGAGGCCGCCGCCGCCCGCGCACCGCAGATCGATCCGATCCTGCTGCGCCCGGTCGACGATCTCGAACTGACCGTGCGTTCGGCCAACTGCCTGAAGGCCGAAAACATCTACTACATCGGCGACCTGATTCAGCGTACCGAGAACGAACTGCTCAAGACCCCGAACCTGGGTCGCAAGTCGCTCAACGAGATCAAGGAAGTCCTCGCATCGCGTGGCCTGACGCTCGGCATGAAGCTCGAGAACTGGCCGCCGGCAGGTCTCGAGAAGTAAGTTGTCATTGTCGCCGATGCGAGAGCATCGGCCGGTTTTCCGCCATCGCCGTTTGGGTGGCATATTGTTAAGGCTACCGGCCCGCGCCACGCCATGTTGTATGGGCGGCGGCGATAGAAGAGCTGGTCAAACACTCTTAAGAAGGAATCATCATGCGTCACCGTCATGGTTTGCGGAAACTGAACCGCACCTCGTCGCACCGTCTCGCGATGCTGCGCAACATGTCCAATTCTCTGCTGCAGCACGAGCTGATCAAGACCACCCTGCCGAAGGCCAAGGAACTGCGCAAGGTTGTCGAGCCGCTGATCACGCTGGCCAAGAAGGACACCGTTGCCAACCGCCGTCTGGCATTCGCCCGTCTGCGCGACCGCGACATGGTTACCAAGCTGTTCAACGAACTGGGCCCGCGTTTCGCCACCCGCCCGGGCGGCTACACCCGCATCCTGAAGTTCGGCTTCCGCCAAGGCGACAATGCGCCGATGGCACTGGTTGAGCTGCTCGACCGTCCGGAAGTTGCCGAGGCCGTGGAAGTCGACGGCGCTGCCGAGTAAGGTCAGCCGAGTTTGCCCGTGCGACATGGCGTCGCGCTGGCCAGCCCCGGAATGCGTGCAGCCGTGCGCATTACAATGAAGCCAGGATTCGCATCCTGGCTTTTTTGTTGTCCGTTTCCGGCGTTCTGTCTGTCACGGAGCATCAGTGGAGTGTCTATGTCCGCAGGAACCGAAGTGCTGCTGGTGCTGACCAATTTACCCGATGCCGATAGCGCGGATCGCGTGACGACGGCTGTGCTGGAATCTCGCGCAGCGGCGTGCGTCAATCGCTTGCCAGCTTGCGCGTCGACGTATTGGTGGAAGGGCGCGATCGAGCACGCCGCCGAGATTCCGCTGCTGATCAAGACCACGCGCGCGGCCTACCCTGCACTGGAAGCCGCGCTACGAAAGACGCATCCGTACGAAGTGCCCGAGATCATCGCCGTGCCGGTGGCGGCCGGCTTGCCGGCGTATCTTGCGTGGGTGGCCGATGAAACGCGCCCGCCTTCCAATTGATGTTCGATTGTTGTTGATATGACCTTCTCTTCGTTCGTGTCCGTGCGACGTGTAATGCAGTTGGTGATGCTGCTCGTCGCGGTGGCGACGCTGCAGATGCCCGCGCATGCTGCTGACGACTTTCTGCCGCCCGAGCAGGCGTTCCGCTTCTCCGCCACGCAGGTGGACGGCCAGACCGTCGAAGTCAAGTTTGCGATTGCCGATGGTTACTACATGTACCGCGAGCGTTTCGCGGTGGCGGCGGATCCGGCAACTACCACGCTGGCGCTGTCCGACATGCCGGCGGGCAAGGTTAAGTTCGACGAGACGTTCAATAAGGACGTCGAAACCTATCGCCATGAAGTCGCATTCCACGTAAAGGCGCAGAACGCGACGGCGCCATTCACCCTGATCGTCACGTCCCAGGGGTGCGCGGATCAGGGCCTGTGTTACCCGCCGATGAAGAGCCGGTTCCATGTGGAGCCCGCAGCGGCTTCGCCAGCAGCGCCTGCCGGTGGTGGCGAAGCGAGCTCTGGCGACGCACTCGGCCGCATTGCCAGCACGCTGGGCAGCGGCAACCTCGGTGCGATTGCGGCGTTGTTTTTCGGGCTCGGTCTGTTGCTCACCTTCACGCCCTGTGTGCTGCCGATGCTGCCGATCCTGTCGGCGATCGTGGTCGGCGAGCACGCGACGCGTTCACGCGCAGCGATCGTGTCGGTGGCCTACGTGCTCGGTATGGCCGTTGTCTATACCGCCGTAGGTGTGGCAGCCGGCTTGGCTGGGCAGGGCCTGCAAGCTGCGCTGCAGAACGCGTGGGTGCTGGGTGCGTTTGCTGTATTGATGGTGGCGCTGTCGCTGTCGATGTTCGGGCTGTATGAATTGCAGCTGCCGGCGGCCTGGCGCGATCACCTGACCAAGGCCTCCAGCAAGCATGGCGGCGGCGAGATTGTTGGCGCGATCGTGATGGGCGCGCTTTCGGCATTGATCGTGTCGCCGTGTGTCACGCCGGCGTTGGCCGGGGCGCTGGCCTATATCGCGCAGACCGGCAACGCTGCGATCGGCGGTATGGCGCTGTTTGCGATGTCGATCGGCATGGGCGTGCCGCTTGTGCTCGTGGGTGTCGGCGCCGGCAACTTGCTGCCGCGCGCTGGTCATTGGCTGATTGTCACCAAGGCGGTCTTCGGTTTCATCCTGCTGGCTGTGGCGCTGTGGATCGTGCAGCCGGTGTTGCCGGCGTGGGCCGTGATGATTGCGTGGGGCGGTTTGCTGATCGGTGCGGCCGTGTTTCTGCGGACCTTCGATTCCTTGCCCGACGGCGCCGGCAACGTACAGCGTTTGGGCAAGGTTGCGGGTGTACTGCTTGCGCTGGCGGGCTCAGCGCAACTGGTGGGGGTCGCTGCCGGCGGCCGCGATCCGCTACAGCCGCTGTCCGGACTGATTCGCGCATCGGCGGGCGCATCTGCGCAAGCTGAGGCACACGGTGTGACATTCAAGCGGGTGAAGAGCATCGCTGAACTCGATGCCGAAGTGCGCAACGCAAGCGCGTCTGGCCGTGCGGTGATGCTGGATTTCTACGCCGACTGGTGTGTGAGCTGCAAGGAGATGGAGCGCCTGACCTTTACTGATGCGCGGGTGCGCAAGGCGCTCTCCGACGTGGTGCTGCTGCAGGCCGACGTAACGGCCAATAATGCGGACGACCAGGCGCTGCTCAAGCGCTTCGGCCTGTTCGGCCCGCCCGGCACAATCTTCTTCGATACGCAGGGGCGTGAGCTGAAGGCTCGCGTGGTCGGCTTTGAGCGCGCCGACACGTTTTTGGAGAGCCTGCGCCGCGCGCTCGGCACGACGCAGGCAGTCAAGCCGACGGCCTGATTACGCGCGCAGCAGGCGGGCGGCGTCCAATGCGAAGTACGTCAGGATGCCATTCGCGCCGGCGCGCTTGAACGCCAGCAGCGATTCCAGCACGACCTTGTCGTGATCCAGCCAGCCGTTCTGCGCGGCGGCTTTCAGCATCGCGTATTCGCCGCTGACCTGATAGACGTACGTGGGGAAGCGGAACTCATCTTTCACGCGTCGCACGATATCGAGATACGGCATGCCGGGCTTGACCATCACCATGTCGGCGCCTTCGGCGATGTCGAGTGCCACTTCGCGCAGCGCCTCATCCGAGTTGGCCGGGTCCATCTGGTAAGTCATCTTGTTGCTCTTGCCCAGATTGGCCGCCGAGCCCACCGCATCACGGAACGGGCCGTAGAACGCAGAGGCGTACTTTGCCGCGTAGGCCATGATTCGCGTGTAGATGTGATCGTCGTTCTCCAGCGCCAGGCGGATCGCGCCGATGCGGCCGTCCATCATGTCCGACGGTGCGACGATGTCCACGCCGGCCTCCGCTTGTACCAGTGCCTGGCGCATCAGGATGTCGACGGTCTCTTCGTTGAGCACGTAGCCATTGGCGTCGAGCACGCCGTCCTGGCCGTGGCTCGTGTACGGGTCGAGCGCCACATCGGTCAGGATGCCCAACTCAGGGAAGCGCGCCTTGAGCGCCTTCACCGCACGCGGAATCAGCCCATCCGCATTGGCGGCCTCGATGCCATCCGGCGTCTTGAGCGACGGTTCGATGACGGGGAACAGCGCCAGCACCGGAATGCCAAGCTGCACACACTGCTCGGCCACGGTCAACAACACATCGACCGACACACGTTCGACGCCCGGCATTGACGGCACGGCCTGCCGCACATTGGTGCCTTCGAGAATGAAGACCGGGTAGATGAGGTCGTCGGGGGTGAGGCGCGATTCGCGCATCATGCGGCGGGAGAAATCGTCGCGGCGCATGCGGCGCGGACGATGGTCGGGGAAGCTCGCGATCATTTCAGCAGACCCTAAGAACACACTGTGAAGTTTCGAAACCTTTGTCGCGATTATCCATCCTATGCACGGACAATGCGCCAGCGACGCTGATGCAGCGTTCCCCGCGGCTCCTCCCTGACGCGGGTTCCCATCGACGGCTCGATGGGGTCGTTACCCCCGTTGCGCGTTTGGCGACGGGGTTTTTTTTGCCTGTTCGACTTGCGGCTGGGGCTCCAGCGCCTCGGGCAGGCACAGCCAGCCTGCAACAATTCGCTGCGCCTCTTCAATGCCGCGACGCTTCAGGCTCGAGAACAACTGCACCGTCAGCGACACATCCCCGTCAATCTGCGCACGGTAATCGGCCAGCACCTTGCGTGCCGCCATGAGCGCGCGCGAGGCGTCGTTGTTGGTCAGCTTGTCCGCCTTCGTGAGCAGCACGTGGATCGGCTTGCCCGTTGGCAGGAACCACTCGACCATCTGGCAATCGAGGTCGGTAAACGGACGGCGCGCGTCCATCATGATGACGAGCCCGGCGAGTTGCTGGCGCGCCTGGACGTAGTCGCCCAGCAGGTGAACCCAGTGCGATTTGGTCTCGCCAGGTGCTTCGGCATAGCCGTAACCGGGGAGGTCGACCAGGAAGCCAAGCGGATCTTCCGCCTTGGCGGGCATCACCGAGAAATAGTTGATGTGCTGCGTGCGGCCCGGCGTCTTACTGGAGAAGGCCAGCCGCTTCTGGTTGCACAGGATGTTGATCGCGGTGGACTTGCCTGCGTTGGAGCGGCCCGCAAACGCGACTTCCGGCACGGCGGTCGCCGGTAAATCACGCAGATGATTGACGGTGATGAAGAAACGGGCTTGATGCAGGAGCGACATGCGCGGCAGTACCTGTAAACTGCAGTTCAGAACTGCGTGGTTGCTGCGCCGCGAGGTCGCATTGCAGAGGTGTTATTGTACAATACGCCGGTTTACGGACGTCCCCACCAGATCCGTCGCAGGACCGCCCCGAGGCCCGGGCCGGTCCGTTTTCATGCGCTGATCTGGCACGAGGAGAAGGGGATGCCCGGCGCCGCAGGGTCCCGCATTGGGCGGCGCACGCAGCATTCGAAAACAATCTAAACAAGGTGTGCGAATGAACCGCATCGCGAACGTTTTTGCTGTCGCAGCGCTGTCCCTGGCATCGGTCTTCTCCATGGCCCATGCCGAAGAGCAAAAAGTCGCCAAGGCCGACGCCGCGCGCGGCGAAACGATCTTCAACACCGGTGTGCCCGCCAATGGCGTGCCGGCGTGTACCAGTTGTCACGGCGCCGGCGGCAACAGCGCCATGAACGTCAACCCGAAACTGGCCGGCCAGCACGCCGAATACATCGAAAAGCAGCTCAAAGATTTCAAGGCCAAGACCGACCGTAACCAGCCGGTCATGTCGTTGTACGCCGGGGCGCTGTCGGACCAGGACATGAAGGACATTGGCGCCTATCTGGGCAAGCAACCGGCTTGGAAGCCCGGTTCGGCCAAGAGCAAGGACACCATCGAACTGGGCCAGAAGCTGTATCGCGGCGGTGACGCCAAGCGCGGTATCGCAGCGTGCGCAGGCTGCCACGGCCCGACGGGCGCCGGCATCCCGGCGCAGTATCCGCGTATCGCAGGTCAGTTCTCTGAATACACCGAGGCTCAACTGGTTGCATTCCAGAGCGGCGCTCGCAAGAACAGCGTACAGATGCACGACTTGGCCGGTCGCATGACGGCCCAGCAGATCAAGGCGGTGGCCGATTACATTGCCGGCCTGCGCTAATCTGCCGCACCCGGCCGTCTACTGACGGTCGCACAATCAACAAGAAGAACAGGGTGGCAATGCGCCTGGCATCGCCACCCTGTTTTCGTTTTTGAACAGGTTGTTTCCCCGCATGTCTTCGGTCTCCACTTCCGGCGTCCAGATCCGCTCTCGCCGTCGCGCGCTGCGTGAAACGGTTGAGCTGCTGTCGTCGATGCGCTTCGCGATCAGCCTGCTGACGGTGATTGCCATTGCCAGCGTGATCGGCACGGTGCTCAAGCAGAACGATCCGTACCCGAACTACGTCAACCAGTTCGGGCCGTTCTGGGCCGATGTGTTCCGCTCTCTGACGCTGCCCACCGTTTACAGCGCGTGGTGGTTTCTTCTGATCCTGGCGTTCCTGGTGGTGTCGACGTCGCTGTGCATCGTGCGCAATGCCCCCAAAATGCTCGCCGACATGCGCTCCTGGCGCGAGAACGTGCGCGAAGGCAGCCTGCGGGCGTTCCATCATCGGGACGAATTCGATTCGTCCGTGGATACGGCGACCGTGACCGCGCGTCTGGCCGCACTCGCGCAGAACCGCGGTTTCCGCATCAAGGCGTTCGCGCGCGAGGGTGGCGCCACGCTCATTACGGCAAAGGCGGGGGCAGGCAACAAGATCGGCTACATCCTGGCGCACACGGCCATCGTCGTGATCTGCATCGGCGGCTTGCTCGACGGCGACATGATGATCCGCGCGCAGATGTGGTTTGGCGGCAAATCGCCCATCAAGGGCAATGCGGTCATCAGCGATATCGGCCCGGAGCATCGGCTGTCGACATCGAACCCAGGATTCCGCGGCAACGCCTTCGTGCCGGAAGGCTCGACCGTCAGCACGGCGATTCTGAACATCGCCGACGGCGCGCTGATCCAGGACCTGCCGTTCATGATCACGCTCAAGAAGTTCACGTCGAGCATTACTCGACCGGCATGCCTAAGCTATTCGCCAGCGACATCGTCGTGACCGACCGCCGCACCGGCAAGCACACCGCAGCGCGTGTGGAGGTCAACAAGCCGTTCGTCTATGACGGCGTGGCGATCTACCAGTCGAGCTTTGAAGATGGTGGCTCGAAACTCAAGCTGACCGGCTACCCGATGCGCGGCGACAACCCCAAGACATTCGACATGTCGGGCGTCGTGGGCGAAAGCTCGAAACTCACCGGCAAAGGCGGCGACTACACGGTCGAGTTTTCCGACTTCCGCCTGATGAATGTGGAAACGGTGACCGACGCCTCGGGCAAGCAGGACGCGCGCGGTGTCGGCAAGAAGGGCGGTGCGGAAAATGGTCTGCGCGCGGAGCTGGGCAACGTCACCAAGATGACGCGCGACCGCGATCTGCGCAACGTCGGCCCCTCCGTGCAGTACAAGCTGCGCGACGCCAATGGCCAGGCACACGAATTCAGCAACTACATGCTGCCCGTCACGCTCGATGGGCAATCGGTGTTCCTGGCGGCATGCGTTCGCAGCCGGACGAGCCGTTCCGCTATCTGCGCATTCCTGCCGATGCGCAAGGCACCGTCGCCGACTGGATGCGCCTGCGCGCGGCGCTGCAGAATCCGGCGATGCGCGGCGAAGCGGCACGCCGGTTTGCGCTGCTCTCCATGCCCGGCGAGCAGCGCGCGGAGTTGCGCAACCAGCTGATGGAAAGCGCCCGTCGCGCGCTCGACCTCTTTGCCGGCGCTGCCGATGCCAAGGACGGCGCCTCCGCCGGTGCGCAGGGTGGTTTTGCGGCGGTCGCCACGTTCCTGCAGAAATCGGTGCCCGAAGGCGAGCGCGAGAAAGCTGCCGATGTGCTGATGAAGATCATCAACAGCTCCATGTGGGAGCTGTGGCAACTCGCCCGCGCGCAGGATGGCTTGCCGGCACCCACCGTGGACGCCGCCAGCAGCCAGTGGTTGCAGAGCGCCATCAACGCGCTGTCGGACAACGTCTTCTACGGCGCACCGGTCTATCTGCAGTTGAACGACTTCCAGCAGGTACAGGCCAGCGTGTTCCAGCTCACACGTGCGCCGGGCAAAAACATCGTGTATCTTGGGTCGTTGCTGCTGGTGCTGGGCGTGTTTTCGATGTTCTACGTGCGTGAGCGCCGCTGGTGGCTGTGGATTCGGCCGCAATCCGGCCAAGCCAACGAAAGCGCTTCCGGCGCACATGTGCTGACCGCCATGTCGACCATGCGCCGCACGCTCGACTTCGACCGCGAGTTCGAGCGCCTCAAGCACGATATCCGTGCCGCGGCAGGCGCCCCAGCCGCACCCGATGCCGCCACTGCAGCGAGCGTCGACCCCAAACCAACGAAGTGAGCAGGTGATGGAAGCGACCAATCCCCAAACGACCGTGGCGAGCGCTGATCTGGGTGCGCTTGAGCGCCCGTCGTATTTCCGCCGCCTGGGCTGGTTTGACTGGCTGTTTGCTGCAATGCTGGCCGCAGGCGCCGGTTACGCCTTCTCGCGCTACGGCGCCTATATGGACGGCTACGAGCGCGGCATTCTCGTTGCCGCCGTGCCCGCGTTCGCATGGCTTGGCTGGACGTGGAAGCCGGTGCGCGTGCTCATGATCGGCATCGCCGTGTTGTCGCTGTTCGGCATCTCGCAATACGCTGGCGCCAATGGCCCGGACCTCGCCCGCGCCGAGCACGCCTTCTTCCTGAAGTACTTCCTCGCCAGCCAGTCGGCCATCCTGTGGATGAGTGCGCTGATCTTCCTGTCCACGCTGTTTTTCTGGACTGGGCTGGCGCTGCGCTGGGAAGCGGGCGGGGCCATCGGCAGCAAGCTGTGCTGGGCAGCGGCGGTGCTGGGCCTGACCGGCATGCTTGTGCGGTGGTACGAGTCGTACCTTGTCGGTGCCGACATCGGCCACATCCCCATCTCGAATCTGTACGAGGTGTTCATCCTCTTCACGCTGATCACCTCGCTGTTCTATCTGTACTACGAGCAACGCTATAAGACGCGTGCGCTGGGTCCGTTCGTGATGCTGGTGGTCTCGGCGGCGGTGGGCTTTCTGCTGTGGTACACGGTGTCGCGCGGCGCGCAGGAGATACAGCCGCTGGTGCCGGCGTTGCAGAGCTGGTGGATGAAGATTCACGTCCCCGCCAATTTCATCGGTTACGGCACGTTCGCCCTGTCGGCCATGGTGGGTGCGGCTTATCTGTTGAAGGAGCGCGGCGTGCTGGCCGATCGTCTCCCCTCGCTCGAGGTGTTGGACGATGTGATGTACAAGGCCATCACCGTCGGCTTTGCGTTCTTCACGATCGCCACGATCCTCGGTGCGCTGTGGGCGGCCGACGCCTGGGGCGGCTACTGGAGCTGGGACCCGAAGGAAACATGGGCGCTGATCGTTTGGCTGAACTACGCCGCGTGGCTGCACATGCGCCTGATGAAGGGACTGCGCGGGCGCATGGCCGCCTGGTGGGCGTTGATCGGCCTGCTTGTGACGACGTTCGCCTTCCTGGGCGTGAACATGTTCCTCTCGGGCCTGCACAGCTACGGCGAGCTGTAAGCCGTCAGTCACAAAAAAATCTCAGCGGACTGGAATAAAGACGCGCCTGGCGTGTTTACTGCTCAGTGAGGGCGCGATCGGCGTGCCCCTCCATCCAAGGAGAACAAGATGAGCCAGTCCACAACTTCCCCGAAGTGGTTCAACTCGCGCACGGCTATGGCCGGCGCCGCGCTGCTCGCCGCCCTCGGTTTGGCCGGCTGCAGCGGCATGGGCATGGGGGCATCGTCCACGCCGTCCGCCGTGAAGGTGACCAACGGCACGCTGACGGATCAACACGGCATGGCGCTCTACACGTTTGACCGTGACGCCACGGCCGGCAAGAGCGCCTGCAACGGCAAGTGCGCCGAGAACTGGCCGCCGCTGGCTGCCAATGACGCCGACAAGCCATCCGGCGACTACACCATCATCACGCGCGACGACGGCAAGAAGCAGTGGGCCTATCGCGGCAAGCCGCTTTACCTCTGGACCAAGGACAAGATGCCGGGCGACCAGACTGGCGACGGCTTCATGAACGTTTGGCACGTCGCCAAGCCGTAAGCACGCCGCCCTCGCTCGCGCCCACATGTCCGATCTGGCCGGCCGGCTGATTGCGCTCACGCCACGCCTGCGTCGCCACGCGCGCGGGCTCGTGCGTGACGCCAGTGGTGCCGACGACCTCGTCCAGGACACGCTGGAGCGCGCGTGGCGCTACCGCTGGCGCTTCCAGTTGCGCCCCAGGCTGGGGCCGCTAGGCCAGATCGGCGCCAAGGGCGATAGCGATGGGCTGTTTGCCTGGCTGCTGACCATCATGCATCGGCTGCACCTGAATGCCGTGCGCAGGCCCGATCGGATCGAGCTGAGCGACGCACCCCCCGAGATTCCCGTTGATGATGACCCCGGCTTGCGCCGCGACTTGCTGCGCGCCCTGGCGACCCTACCGGAAGATCAGCGTGCGGTATTGCTGCTGGTCGGCCTGGAGCAGTTCGCCTATAAGGACGCCGCCGACGTGCTGGGCGTGCCGGTGGGCACGGTGATGTCGCGGCTGTCGCGGGCGCGCGAGCGGATGCGTGCCGCGCTCGAGGCAGCGCCCGCCGCATCGAGCGCGTTTGCGGCGTCCGGCGATGGCGGCAGCGCAACGCTGCACCGCGTGAAGTGAGGCTGGCCATGTCCTCCAATTCCATTCATATCGACGAACTGCATGCGTATGCCGACGGCCGCTTGCCAGCCGCGCGCCGTGCTGCCGTGGAGGCTTATCTTGCCGCGCACCCCGGCGCGGCTGCCGAAGTCGCCGGGTGGCGCAAGATCGACGCGGAATTGCATCGCGCGCTTGATCCGCTGCTGAACGAACCGGTGCCGCGGCGCAGCATTCCGGCGGAAATCCTCGCGGCGGCGCGGCGTCCGACCTCAACCGGTTTTGGTGCGATGCGCGGCTGGAGTGTCGCGGCGCTGGGCGTGGCTTGCCTGGCCATTGGCTCGGGCGCCGGCTGGCTTGGCCGAGGAGCGGCTGAGCGCACCCCGCCCATGCAACGTTTCGCCAACGATGCACTCGTATCGCACGTCGTCTTTTCTCCCGAGTCGAAACACATGGTGGAAGTGCCGGCTGATGAAGAGGCGCATCTCGTCACATGGTTGTCGCGCCGGCTCGACGCACAGTTGCGCGTTCCCGACCTGACGTCGCTTGGCTACCGGCTCATCGGCGGCCGGCAGACGGTGGTGGCGGACGCGCCGACGGCCATGCTGATGTACGAGGGGCCGGGCGGCACGCGTATCTCCGTGCAGTTGCGGCGCATGCCGAACAATCGCGATACCGGTTTCCGTCTTGAGAAGCTTGCTCCCGACAACCGCGTGCTGCAGGCGATCCATCCTGTGGGCGACCATCCGCCACCGATGGCGTTCTACTGGGCTGACCACGGCCTGGGGTTTGCGGTCGCTGGCCCTCTTGCGCGGGCGCAGTTGCTGGAAGTGGCGCAAGTCGTCTTTCGACAATACAGCGAATTCACAGGGCCGGCGGGGCGCAGGGAATAGCACTCCATTTTTTTCGCCGCGCGCTGTCAGGTCGGCAGCGCTGGCACGACCAACGCACATGGGACAGCGTGCCCGCACAACGAGGACCACGAATCATGTTGATCAAGACTGACCGCTGGCTGCGTGGCGAGGACATCCCCGCTGGCGAGATCACGCCGCAGCACATCTTCGAGCAGCGCCGCCGCTTCTTGGCCGCTGCCGCCATGGGTGCGGCCGGCGCGACGCTGGCGCCGTGGGCATCGCGCGAGGCCTTTGCCGCCAACCCTTCGCTGGCCAAGTTGCCCGGCAAGCCGAATCCTGCGTACACGACCGTGGAGAAAGCCACCCCGTACGAACAGGTCACCACGTACAACAACTTCTACGAGTTCGGCACCGACAAGGCCGATCCGGCGCGCTATGCAGGCACGCTGCGCCCGCACCCCTGGCAAGTCAGCGTGGAAGGCTTGGTGAAGACGCCCAAGACCTACGACCTGGACGACCTGATGAAGCTCGCGCCGATGGAAGAGCGCGTCTACCGCCTGCGTTGCGTCGAGGGCTGGTCGATGGTCATTCCGTGGGTGGGTTTTCCGCTGGCCGAGCTGATCAAGCGGGTGGAACCTCAGGGCAGCGCCAAGTATGTCCAATTCATCTCGTTGGCCGACAAGCGCCAGATGCCCGGCATCAGCAGCCCCGTGCTGGAGTGGCCGTACAGCGAAGGCCTGCGCCTGGACGAGGCGATGCATCCCTTGGCATTGCTCACCTTTGGCCTCTACGGCCAGGTGTTGCCGAATCAAAACGGTGCGCCGGTTCGCGTGATCGTGCCGTGGAAGTATGGCTTCAAGAGCGCGAAGTCCATCGTCAAGATCCGCTTTGTCGACAAGCAGCCCCCGACGAGCTGGAACCTTGCCGCGGCCAACGAATACGGCTTCTATTCCAACGTGAACCCGACCGTGGACCATCCGCGATGGAGCCAGGCCACCGAGCGCCGTATCGGCGAGGACAAAGGCGGCTTCGGCGGCCTGTTCGCGCCCAAGCGCAAGACGCTGATGTTCAACGGCTATGAGCAGGTCGCGCCGCTTTACGCAGGCATGGACCTGCGCAAGAACTTCTGAGGGCGACATGACACTGCTGCCGCCGATGTTGGCGCCCAAGCCATTGCGTGTGGTGAAGGCGATCGCATGGATCGTGGCGCTGCTGCCGTTCCTGCGCATCGTCTTCCTGGGCGCGACAGACCAGTTCGGGGCCAACCCTCTGGAGTTCGTCACGCGCTCGACCGGTACGTGGACGCTGGTGCTGCTCTGCTGCACGCTGGCCATCACGCCGCTGCGCCGCATCACGGGCATGAACTGGCTGATCCGGCTTCGCCGCATGCTCGGGCTGTACACGTTCTTCTACGGCACGATCCACTTCCTGATCTGGTTGCTGGTCGATCGCGGGCTCGACCCAGCGTCGATGTTGAAGGACATCGTCAAGCGGCCCTTCATCACCGTAGGCTTTGCGGCCTTCGTGCTGATGATTCCGCTGGCCGCCACGTCGACCAACGCGATGGTGCGCAGGCTCGGCGGCAAGCGTTGGCAGTGGCTGCACCGGCTTGTCTACGTGACGGGCGTGCTCGGCATCCTGCACTACTGGTGGCACAAGGCCGGCAAGCATGACTTTGCCGAGGTGTCGATCTACGCCGCAGTGATGGCGGTGCTGCTCGGGCTGCGGGTGTGGTGGGCTTGGCGCTCGCCGCGCAGTGCGATGGCCGGAGGAGCGATGCCGGCGCGTGATTGATACCGGTCGCGCCCACAAAAAAGCCGACGTTGACGCGTCGGCTTTTTCTTTGCGATGCGGGCTTACGCCGGGAACAGATGCTCGCCGCGGATCAGGTCTTCAAAGCACTCGCGCTCGCGCGCCAGATGGACTTTGTCGCCATCGACGATGACTTCTGCTGCGCGATTGCGCGTGTTGTAGTTCGAACTCATCGTGAAGCCGTATGCACCCGCCGACAGGATCGCCAGCACGTCGCCCGGCTGCACCGCCAGCGAACGGTCGCGGCCCAGCCAGTCGCCGGATTCGCACACCGGGCCCACCACGTCGTACACGACCGGCGCGCTCTGGCTTTCGCGCACCGGCACGATGTGGTGATACGCCTCGTACATCGCAGGGCGGGCGAGGTCATTCATCGCCGCATCGACGATGCAGAAGTTCTTGCTCGCGCCGGGCTTGAGGTATTCGACGCGCGTGAGCAGCAGGCCGGCGTTGCCCACCAGCGAGCGGCCGGGTTCGAACAGCACGGTGCGATCGCCGAAGCCGCGTTGCTCGACACGGTCCAGCAGCGTGCGCGCAAAGGCGGTGATGTCCGGCGGCGTCTCGTCCGTGTAGGTGATGCCCAAGCCGCCGCCCACATCGATGTGCGACAGGCGGATGCCCTCGGCGTCGAGCTGCGTCACCACGTCGAGCACCTTGTCGAGCGCATCCAGATACGGCGACACCTCGGTGATCTGCGAGCCGATATGGCAGTCGATGCCGACCACGCGCAGGTTCGGCATCGCAGCCGCCGCGCGGTAGGTCGGCAGCACTTCGTCAAACGCCACGCCGAACTTGTTGCCCTTCAGGCCCGTCGAGATATACGGGTGCGTCTTGGCATCCACGTCCGGGTTGATGCGCAGCGACACGGGCGCGACCTTACCCATCGAGGCGGCCACGTCGTTCAGGCGGTGCAGCTCGGGAATCGACTCCACGTTGAAGCACGCCACGCCGACTTCCAGCGCGAAACGCATTTCGTCCGCGCTCTTGCCCACGCCCGAGAACACCACCTTCGAGGCCGGCGCACCGGCGGCCAGCACGCGCTTCAGTTCGCCGGCGGAAACGATGTCAAAGCCGGCGCCCAGCTGTGCGAACACCTGCAGCACGGCCAAGTTGGAGTTGGCTTTCATGGCGTACTGCACATGTGCGTTGCGGCCCTCGCACGCGGCGGCGTAGGCGCGATAGTTGGCCGTGAGCGCGGCGCGCGAGTACACGTAGGTGGGCGTGCCGAACTGCGCGGCAATCGCATCCAGCGCGACGCCTTCGATCATCAGCGCGCCTTCCTGGCGAATCAGGGACTCGGACATGAGTGGGAACATTCTGGGCCTCGCCCCGGATAAGGGCGGTGCCGGTTGAGCAAAAAGGACCGGATCAGCGGTTCGCGGGCACCGCGCTGGCCGCATCTGCGGCTGCGGGTTTGGCGCCCGGCACCGGCGGCTGCGGCACGGCGTTGGGGCCGGCGATACCGGGGTCGGCGGTTTGCGGCGCGGTCGGCGCCGGCGGCACCTTGGGCATGTACAGCGGCCCGCGAATCCCGCAGCCGGATAGGCCTGCGACCGTCAGGGTCAGGCCGACAGTGGCTACAATGGCGGCGGTTCGTATCATCGGATGATGGTGCAGAAAGGATGCCCCAGGGGTGTGGCCCTTGCGGCGATCGGAGTCATATGGGACGAGGCGCCTGCTGGTCAGGACGGGCCGGAAAGGGCCGCCACGCAACGTCCGCGCAAGATTTTGGAGTGTAGCATGCCCCCCCTGAGCGAATCGGAGTTCCTGGCGCTGGCCGAGGCGGAACTCAGCCGCATCGAAAGCATCGTTGAAACGGCGGCCGACGAGGCTGATGCCGACATCGAGGTCAACCGCACCGGTAACGTGCTCACCCTCGAATTCGACGATGGCTCCAAGATCATCATCAACAGCCAGGCGCCGATGCAGGAGCTGTGGGTGGCGGCGCGTGCGGGCGGTTTCCATTTCCGCCGCGGCGACGACGGCCGCTGGGTCGATACGCGGAGCAAGGAAGAGCTGTATGTGGCGCTCTCGCGCTATGTCAGCCAGCAAAGCGATGTGGATGTGACATTGGCGGCCGGCTGAGCGCAGCGTTCTCGTCGGATGCCAAATTAAAAGCCGCCCCGAAGGGCGGCTTTTTCATGGGCGCGACGTTCAGTTGCCGCGGAACATGTCGAGAATCTTCTGTTTCTCCTGTTCCTGCGTCGGCGCCAGGTTGATGCCAGGCTGTTGTGACGGGTCGCCGCCCGGTGCGGAAGCTCCCGGCATCGCATCGCCCAGGCCCACCGACGCCACGCCCTGACCGTTGGCGTATTCCTCGTAGGCCCAGTCGCCGGCCATCTGCACGACGCCTTCGGGCGGCTGGCGCTCGGTCTGCGGCTCGCCCTTGAGCGCGTAGCTCATGTAGTTGATCCAGATCGGCAGGGCAAGGCCGCCACCGGTTTCACGATCCCCGAGGCTGCGGGGGTTGTCGTAGCCCATCCAGGCCACGCCGACCAGCTTGGGCGTGTAGCCGCAGAACCACGCGTCGAACGAGTCGTTGGTGGTACCGGTCTTGCCGGCCATGTCGTTGCGGCCCAGCTTGACCTTGGCCTGGTAGCCCGTGCCGTTCGACACCACGCTGCGCAGGAGCGAATCCATGATGAAGTCGTTGCGCGGATCGATCACTCGCACGGCATCCTTGCCGGCGGTCATCGGATGGCTTTGCTGCACGACCGTGCCGCGCGCGTCGACCACGCGATCGATGATGTACGGGTTCACGCGGTAGCCGCCGTTGGCAAACACCGAGTAGCCGCTCGCCATCTGCAACATCGTGACCGAGCCGGCGCCCAGCGCCATGGGCAGATAGGCCGGGTGCCGATCGGCGTCGAAGCCGAAGCGGGTGATGTATTGCTGCGCGTACTGGGTACCAATCGCCCGCAGGATGCGCACCGACACCAGGTTCTTCGACTTCTGCAGCGCGCGGCGCATCGTCATCGGGCCGTCATAGCCGCCGCCGTAGTTTTTCGGTTCCCACACCTGGCCACCGGTGTCGCCGGTCGGGATGGAGAGCGGCGCGTCGTTGATGACCGTGGACGGCGAGAAACCCTTGTCCACCGCCGCCGAATAGATGAACGGCTTGAAGCTCGAACCCGGCTGGCGCCAGGCCTGCGTGACGTGGTTGAACTTGCTGCGGTTGAAATCGAAGCCGCCAACCATGGAGTAGATCGCGCCCGTCTGCGGATCGAGCGAGACGAAGCCCGAGGCCACTTCCGGCAGCTGCGTGATCGACCACTTCTGCGTCTTCGTGTCCTGGATCACACGGATCACCGCGCCTGGGCGCAATTTGATCTTGGGCTGGGCATTGTTCGACAGCGCGGCCTGTGCAAAGCGCAGCCCGTCGCCGGACAGATCGATCGTCTCACCGGTCAGCATCGTCGCGCGCACCAGCTTGGGCGTCACGCTCACCACCACGGCGGACTGCAGATCGTCGCTGTTCGGATGTTCGAGCAGGGCGTCGTCGATGGCCTGCTCGCGCTCTTCGGCATCGGAGGGCAGGTCGATGAAGGCTTCCGGGCCGCGATAGCCGTGACGGCGCTCGTAGTCGAGAATGCCTCGGCGCACGGATTGATACGCCACGTCCTGGTCGGCCTTGCGCAGCGTCGTGTAGACGTTCAGGCCGCGCGTGTAGGTTTCTTCGCGGTATTGCGCATACATGAGTTGGCGCACCATTTCGGCCACGTACTCGGCGTGCACGTCGAACTCATGGCCTTCGCCACGCACCGGCAGTTGCTCATTGATGGCCTGGGTGTACTGCTCGGGCGTGATGTAGTGCAGGTCGCGCATGCGCTGCAGGATGTATTCCTGACGCACCTTGGCGCGCTTCGGGTTCACCACCGGGTTGTACGCCGACGGCGCCTTGGGCAGGCCGGCCAGCATGGCCGCTTCGGCCAGGGTGATGTCCTTGATGTTCTTGCCGAAGTAAATCTGCTCGGCGCTGGCGAAGCCGTACGCGCGCTGACCCAGGTAGATCTGGTTCATGTAGAGCTCGAGGATCTGATCCTTTGTCAGGCTCGCCTCGATCTTGTACGACAGCAGCATCTCGTAGATCTTGCGCGTGTAGGTCTTCTCGCTCGACAGGAAGAAGTTGCGCGCCACCTGCATCGTGATCGTCGACGCGCCTTGCGACAGGCCGCCGTGCAGGTTCGCCAGGCCAGCGCGCAGTACGCCGATGAAGTCGACGCCGCCGTGCTCGTAAAAGCGGTCATCCTCGATGGCCAGCACCGCGCGTTTCATCACGTCCGGCATCTGCGTGATCGGCACGAAGCTGCGGCGCTCCTCACCGAATTCCCCAATGAGGACGTTGTCGGCGGTGTAGACACGCAGCGGAATCTTCGGGCGGTAATCGGTGATGGCGTCAAGCGACGGCAGATTGGGCGCGGCGACGAGCAGGGCATAGCCCAGCAGCAGCGCCCCGACGACCCCCATTGCAACGAACAGGCCAAGCATCCAGAGAAGCAATCGCGCCCACAGCGGGCGGCGGGCTTTAGGCGGCTTGGGCGAAGCTGGGGTGGTTTGGGCAGTAGCCATTACAGGTGGGCACCGGGGGTGTCAGTCAGCGTGGCGGCGATTATATCGTCGCGGCTTCGGGGGTCTGGCCGCACTGGACGTAACAACGCGTAACCACTGTCCCGTCAGGGCACCGCTGCGCACTTGTGCGCCGCGTCATGCATGTTGCGCGGGCGGATTGTGCGCTCGCCGCACCCTGATTCAAGGCGGCTAAGAATCGGCCGTTAGAAGTAGACGGAGCGGAAATCAAGTCAGACGAAAGGGGTATCCCCCGACCGTGGGGTTTTGACAACGCTTTGGGAAGGGCATGGCGCGAAATGCATCGCGGTCTGCCTGAGCGTTTGCCTGTTCTAAAGGATTTTGTGAGAATCCAGCAGCAAATCTAAGCAGGCTATGGCGCACGTTGGATTTGCGACGGGCGCCAGGGTTCAAAAAACTATAAACGGTGGGGTGTCTCTGTGCGACGGGGTTTGTTGTCCGGCCTGCTGCGCCGCAATATCGTCGGGATAGATATCGGGTCTTCCAGCGTCAAGGTGGTGGAGTTGTCCGCCAACGGCAAGCAGGGAGATTTCCGTCTCGAAAAATGCGCCAGCGAGCTGATTGAACGCAGTGCCGTCGCTGACGGCAATCTGGTGAATATCGATGCGGTGGGGAGTGCGCTCAAGCGCGCCATCGCCAAGGCCGGCATTCGCGGTAAGGAAGCCGTGCTTGCCATTCCGGCCAGCCTGACGGAATCGCAAACCGTCAGCCTGCCCGACAACCTGACCGAAGACGAGCTCTTCGTGCAGGTGGAGAGCGAAGCCAACCGGCTGTTTCCGCCCTCGCAAAACGTCAATTTCGACTATGTCGTGATCGGTCCGTCCGAAACCGAAGGCGGGATCGGCGTGCGCGTCACGGCAACGGTGTCCGAGCGTGTGACCGAGCGTGTGACCGCCGCCGAGATGGCCGGTCTGAAAGCGATCGTCATGGACGTGGAGGAAAACGCCATCCAGCGCGCCATGACACACATGCTGGCCGTCAAGCCGGACGCCACCGAAACCGAGACGCGCGACATGCCCGTCGTGGCGATGTTCCACCTGGGCGGTGCGCGCTCGCACGCATTGTTCTACCAGGGCTGGAAGGAGTTGTACGAGCAGCCGATGTCGGGCTCGGGCGACCAGCTTACGCAGAGCATTTCCCGTCTGTTCTCCCTCGATCTGCTCAAGGCCGAGGTGAAGAAGCGCAAGAACACGCTGCCCGACGAGTACCGCAGCCAGCTGCTCAAGCCCTCGCTTGAGACGCTGGCCATGGAAGTCGGTCAGGCCATCCAGAACTTCCTGTCGACCTCGAGCGTCGGCCGCGTCGACGAGATCGTGCTGTCGGGCGGCCACGCATCGTTGCTCGGTGTGCAGACCGCGATCCAGCAGCAGACGCAGATCAACACGACGCTGGCCAATCCGTTCGCCAACATGGGCGCGGCCAAGAACGTCAACGCGCGCTATCTGCAGCGCGATCTGCCGGCCTACATCGTCAGCGCGGGCCTCGCCCTGCGCGGGCTGCAATAAGGAGCTGACGATGGCCAATGAAAGCGCGAATGCCGTGAATGCGCTCCCCAGCGTCAACCTGCTGCCGTATCACGCAGAGCGACGCGCCGGTAAGCGCAAGAAAGTCTTCATGAGCCTGGGCGGCGCCGCCGTTGCGGGCGCGGTGGTGGTGTTTCTGGGTGGCATGGTGATCGATCACCAGACCGAAGAGGCACAACGCATCAACGACATCCTCACGCAGAAGAACGCGGAGATGGACAAGCAGATCGCCGAAGTCAATACCCTCAAGAAGGACATCGACGACCTGCTGCAGCGGCAGCAAGCGGTGGAAAGCCTGCAGAACCAGCGCAACCGCCCGGTGCAGTTGCTCGAAGAGCTCGTGCGCCAGGTGCCGGACGGCATCTACCTCACGTCGCTCAAGCAGGATGGCGACCGTTACACCGTATCCGGTGTGGCGCAGTCCAACGAGCGCGTGTCGGACCTGCTGCGCAATCTGGGCGCCGTGCCCTGGCTTGATCATGCTGAGCTGGGCGAATCGGTGGCTACCACCATGACGAACAACCTGAAGGAACAGCGCCGCCTGTTCAACTTCACGATCCGCTTCCAATGGAAGGCCGAGCCGGCAGCGCCGGCCAAGCCGGGTGCGGCCACGGCGGGGAAATAACCATGGCGCTCTCGACCGAAATTTCGCTGGAAGACTTGGTCAGCCAGTTCCGCGGCCTGAACCTGAATGAGCCGGAAACGTGGCCGATGGCGCCGCGCATCCTGTTCATGGTTCTCTCCGCCGTGCTGGTGATCGGACTGGGCTGGCAGTTCTACTGGAGCGGCAAGTTTGACGAGCGCGACGCCAAGCGTACCGAACAGGACAACCTGAAGTCGGCATACCAGAGCAAGCTTGCGCAGGTGGTGAACCTCGAAGCGCTGCGCAAGCAGAAGGCTGAGGTGGAGCAGCGTGTCGCGAAGCTGGAGCTGCAACTGCCCAACAAGACCGAGATGGATGCTCTGTTGGCCGATGTCAACCACGCCGGTATCGCCCGTGGGCTGACCTTCGACCTGTTCCGTCCCGCTGGTGCGGTGATCAAGCCCTACTACGCCGAGATCCCGGTGGCGGTGAAGGTGAATGGTCGCTATCACGACATGGCGCTCTTTGCTGCCGATGTGGCGGCGCTGTCGCGCATCGTCACGCTGCAGAACATCTCGCTGACGGGCACCAAGGATGGTGGCATGGTGATGGAAACGCGTGCTGAGGCCTACCGGGCGCTCGACGCCGACGAGCAGGCTGCCCAGCGCAAGGCGAATGCAGCCGCCAAGGGAGGCGCCAAATGAGGGGCCGCACCATGAGCCGTCGTCGCATGTCGCACGTTCTGCGTCTGTCGCCGCTGTGCCTGGCCGTCGTGCTGACGGCTTGCGGCGCAAGCGAGGACGATGAATTGCAGCAATGGATGCAGCAAGCGCGCCAGAGCGTCAGTACGACCGTGCCGCCGCTGCCCGAGCCCAAGCCTTACGCGCCGCGCGAATACACGACCACCAAGCAGACTGATCCGTTCAGCGTGCAGAAGGTGGCAGAACTGTCGCGCGCGCAGAACGAATCGCCGGAACCGAATCGCCGTCGCGAGCCGCTGGAAGACTATCCGCTGGAAGCCTTCAAGCTGGTCGGGACGATGAAGCGCAATGGCGAGACGGAAGGTGTCCTGTCTGTCGGGGACAAGACGCAGCATGTGCATGTGGGGCAGTACATCGGACAAAACTATGGTCGCATCGTCCGCATCGGAGACCAGGAACTCACCCTGCGTGAGCTGGTGCGCGAAGGCACGACCGAATGGAAAGAAAAAATGACGACCCTGAAAGTTCAGGAGAGCGCGCAATGACGATGCGTCTTGTGAAGGGCGGCCTCTCGCAGGCAGCCCGAGTGGCCCGGGGGGGCGCGGTGGCATGGCTTTCGCTGTGCCTGTTCATGGTGGCTGGTCAGGCTGTCGCTCAGCAGGCCGCGCCTGCGGTGGCCGTCTCCGGCAACACGATCGAAAAGGTGGAGCAGGCCACGGCCGGCGAATCCACCGTGGTGACGGTCACGCTCAAGAGCGCGCCGACGCAGAAGCCGGTGGAGTTCAGCACGCAGCAACCTGCGCGCATCGCCATCGACTTCTTCGGGGCGAGCTTCGCGCAAGGCCGCGCCAATTACCAATACGGCGGCAAGCTGCTGCGCTCGGCGAACGTCGTGCAGATCGGCGACCGTACCCGCGTCGTGCTCGACTTGTCGCGCCAGACGCAATACAAGTCGGAAGTGCGCGGTAACCAGTACGTGCTGACGCTGGAAGCTGCGCCGGTGGCGGCGGCTGTCGCGGCGCCGACGTTCTCGGCGCCGACGCCCGTCGCTGGCGCCGAGCGTCCGGCGGTGCGCAACGTTGATTTCCGCCGCGGCGAGGATCTCGCCGGTCGTGTGGTGGTCGACCTGTCGACCGCCAACTCGGCGATCAACATCGCCCAGCAAGGTCAGAACCTTGTCGTCGATTTCGTCGGTGCGACGCTGCCGCAGTCGCTGCGTCGCCGCTATGACGTCAGCGATTTCGGCACGCCGGTGCAGGCCATGCGCGCCACCGACAACGGCACTGGCGCACGCCTGATCATCGAGCCGCGCGGCAACTGGCAGTACAGCTCTTACCAGACTGACACGCAGTTCGTCGTGGAAGTGCGCCCCACCAAGGAAGACCCGAACAAGCTGATTTCCGGCCCGGGCTACCGTGGCGAGCGCCTGTCGCTGAACTTCCAGAACATCGATGTACGTTCGTTGCTGCAGGTCTTCGCAGACTTCACGAACCTCAACATCGTCACCAGCGACAGCGTGACGGGCACCCTTTCGCTGCGTCTGAAGGATGTGCCGTGGGATCAGGCCCTGCAGATCGTGCTGGATTCGAAGGGTCTGGCGTCGCGTCGCAACGGCAACGTGCTGTGGGTTGCGCCGCGCGGTGAGCTGGCCACGAAGGAAAAGGCGGAGCTTGAGTCGCAGCAGCAAGTGACCGAGCTGGAGCCGCTGCGCAGCCAAGTGTTCCGCTTGAACTATCAGAGCGCTGGCGATGTGCGAAACATGCTGCTCGGCACTGGGGCTGCCGGCGGGGCAGGTGGTGCTGCTGGCGGTACGACTTCTCGGATTCTGTCCAAGCGCGGCTCGCTCACGGCGGATACGCGTACGAACCAGCTGTTCGTCTCGGACATCCCGAGCAAGTTGGAGGAAGTGCAGGCGTTCCTGCTGAAGATCGACATTCCGGTCCGTCAGGTGATGATCGAGGCGCGCATCGTCGAGGCGGACGACACGTTCAGCCGCAACCTCGGCGCGAAACTGGGCTTTGCCTCCAAGACCAACGGTGCCGGTTATGGCAATACCTACACCAACGTGGTGTCGCCTGTGACGCAAAACGCCACGTGGGACAACAGCCCCGCGATCAGCTTCCCCGCCAATGGCATTAATGGTGTGAACGCGGCCAGCGTGGCCGTGAGCCTGTTCAATGCCGGTGCCGGCCGCTTCCTGGCGCTGGAGCTGTCTGCGCTGGAGGCTGACGGCCGCGGCAAGATCGTCTCCAGCCCGCGTGTCGTGACTGCTGACAACATCAAGGCGCTGATCGAGCAAGGTACTGAGATTCCGTACCAACAGGCGACGTCTTCCGGTGCGACTTCGGTGCAGTTCAAGAAGGCCAACCTGAAGCTGGAAGTGACGCCCAAGATCACGCCGGACGGCAACATCTTCCTGGATGTGGACGTCAACAAGGACAGCGTGGGTATCCAGACCACCAACGGTTTCGCCATCGACACCAAGCACGTGCAGACGCAAGTGTTGGTGGAGAACGGCGGCACGGTCGTGATCGGTGGTATCTACACGCAGAATGAGCGGACCGACATCAACAAGGTGCCGCTGCTGGGCGACATTCCGGTGCTGGGCAATCTGTTCAAGAGCACCAACAAGATCAACAACCGCACGGAGTTGCTGGTCTTCCTGACCCCGCGCGTGCTGTCCGACCAACTGTCGCTGAAGTAAGCCGCGGCGGCGTCGCCATCTGAAAGCCCGGCCTCCCGAGTGGAGCGCCGGGCTTTTTTGTGTCCTGCGACCGGGTTTGCGCAGGATGGTGACCAAATGCCACTACAATCAAGCTCAAATTCCTGATTTCACGCGATTTTGTCTGTTTCGAACGTTTTTTTCGTCGGCTTGATGGGCGCGGGCAAGACCACGGTCGGCCGGGCGGTGGCGCGTCGGCTCGATCTGCCGTTCTTCGACTCCGATCATGAGATCGAAGCACGCTGCGGCGTGCGCGTGCCCGTCATTTTCGAGCACGAGGGCGAAGTGGGTTTCCGCGACCGCGAAACCCACATGATCGACGAGCTGACCGCGCGCGATGGCGTGGTCATCGCCACGGGCGGCGGCGCCGTGTTGCGGGCCGAAAACCGGGCGTTCCTGCGCGAACGCGGTACGGTGATCTACCTGCGCGCCAATCCGCATGACCTGTATTTGCGCACGCGCCACGACAAGAACCGGCCGCTGCTGCAGACAGAAAACCCGCGCGCCAAGCTCGAGGAACTGCATGCGATCCGCGATCCGCTGTACCGTGACGTGGCGCATTTCGTCATCGAAACCGGCAAGCCCACCGTCGCGCAGCTTGTTAATATGGTCCTGATGCAACTCGAAGTGGCCGGCATTGTGGCTCCGCCCGCAGGCTCGTCCACCTCCTCGCAAGTCTCCTCTCAGTCATGATTACCGTTGATGTTGACCTTGGCGATCGCGCCTATCCGATCCATATCGGCTCGGGGCTGCTGTCCAGAGCTGAGTTGTTCGCTCCACACATTCGCGGCGCGCGTGCCGTGATCGTCACCAACGAGACCGTCGCACCGTTGTATGCGGCGAAGATCGAAGCGGCCATCCGTTCCCTTGGCAAAGCGGTCGACACGGTCGTGCTGCCTGATGGCGAATCGTTCAAGAAGTGGGACACGCTCAACCGCATCTTTGATGCGCTGCTGACGGCAGGCGCGGACCGCAAGACCACGCTCATCGCCCTTGGTGGCGGCGTGGTCGGCGATATGACCGGCTTTGCCGCTGCCTGCTACATGCGCGGCGTGCCGTTCATCCAGGTGCCGACGACGCTGCTGTCGCAGGTCGATTCCTCGGTGGGCGGCAAGACGGGCATCAACCACCCGCTGGGCAAGAACATGATCGGCGCGTTTCACCAGCCGCAGGCGGTGCTGGCCGATATCGATACGCTGCTCACCTTGCCGGCACGCGAGCTCGCTGCCGGCATGGCCGAGGTGATCAAGCACGGTGCGATTGCCGATGCCGGTTACTTCGCCTGGATCGAGCAGAACATCAAGGGCCTCAATGCCTGCGATACCGACCTGATGGCCGAAGCCGTGCGCGGCTCGGTGCGCATCAAGGCGGCTGTCGTGGCGCAGGACGAGCGCGAAACCGGCCTGCGAGCCACTCTCAATTTCGGCCATACCTTTGGTCACGCCATCGAGGCAGGCCTCGGCTACGGCGAGTGGCTGCACGGCGAGGCGGTCGGCTGCGGCATGGTGATGGCGGCGGACCTCTCGCATCGTCTGGGCTTCATTGACATCGACACCCGCAACCGGATCACTGCGCTCACGCGTGCGGCGGACCTGCCGACGGTAGCGCCGGACCTCGGCGTTGATCGCTTCATCGAGCTGATGCGCGTCGACAAGAAAGCCGAAGCCGGCGAGATCAAATTCGTGCTGCTGCGCAAGCTGGGCCAGGCGTTTGTGACCACGGTGCCCGATGCCGACTTGCGCGCCACCTTGCAGCACGCCGTGCTGCGACCACCCACCGAAGCGCCCGTCGCCTGAGACAAGACGAGATGGCCCGATGAACGACCGATTTGATGTGCCGTCCGCGCCGTTCGATCTCGAAGGCCCTCTCGCTCCCTACGCCGCGCATTCGGCGCAGACGCGCGGCCGCGTACACGTCGAGCCCCCGTCCACGTCGCGCACCGAGTTCCAGCGTGACCGCGATCGCATCATCCACAGCACCGCTTTCCGCCGGCTTGAATACAAGACGCAGGTCTTCGTGAACCACGAGGGCGACTTGTTCCGGACGCGGCTCACGCACAGCCTTGAGGTCGCGCAGATTGCCCGTTCGATCGCGCGCAGCCTGCGTCTGAACGAGGATCTCGTCGAAGCGATTTCGTTGGCACATGATCTGGGCCACACGCCGTTTGGCCATGCCGGGCAGGATGCGCTCAACGATTGCATGAAGCCGTACGGCGGCTTCGAGCACAACCTGCAAAGTCTCCTCGTGGTCGACCGGCTGGAAGAGCGCTACGGCGGTTTCGACGGGCTGAACCTGACGTTCGAAACGCGCGAGGGCATCCTCAAACATTGTTCCCGCAATAACGCGGCGACGCTGGGTGACCTGGGGCGGCGCTTTCTCGAGCGGCAACAGCCTTCGTTGGAAGCGCAGCTTGCCAACCTCGCCGATGAGGTCGCGTACAACAACCATGATATCGACGACGGCCTGCGCTCCGGCCTGATCACGCTGGAGCAACTCGAAGACGTGCCGCTGTGGGCCGTCCACCGGCGCGAAGCCGAGGCGGCGTTTCCGGACGTCAGTGGCCGACGCCTGATCAACGAAACCATTCGCCGCATGATCAACGCGCTGATCGTCGATCTGATCGGCACCACGCGCGCGGGCATCGCTGAAGTCGCGCCGCAATGCATCGACGATGTGCGTGCCGCGCCGGCGCTCGTTGCGTTCTCAGATCCGATGCGCGAAGAGGCGCGCGCGCTCAAGCGGTTCCTGTTCGATAACCTGTATCGGCATTACCTCGTGATGCGCATGGCCGCGAAGGCTCGCCGCATCATCGACGATCTGTTCCGCGCCTTCATGGATGACCCGCGCCTGCTGCCGCCGCAATACCAGGCGAAAGCCAACCCTGAAGAGCAGCCGCGCTGGATTGCGCATTACATCGCTGGCATGACGGATCGTTACGCCATCAAGGAGCATCGCCGCATCTTTGCTGTGGATGCGGTTTGAGCGACGGCGGCTTCGGTCGCGCCGCAACCCGCGCGCGGAGCTTGCCAACGATTTGGCATCAGCAGCTCTAAACCGAGCGCCCAAAAAAAATGCCCGGCCGCCCCAACGCATGCCGGGCCGAACGCGCCAACCACCGCCGACGAGCGCCCCCGCCGTCGACGGCCCCTGCGGCACGTCGGTAAAAGTCGATCAGGACAGTGTCAGTTCGCTGATCGTCCTCCCTTAAAAGCGATAGCCCAGGCCAATGCCCAGCAGCCACGGGTCAACCTTGACCTTGCTGATGGTCTGGCCGGCCATCTTCACGTCGGCGCTGATCCAGGTCTTTTTCAGGTCGACGTTGAAGTAGAGGCGTTCCGTCAGGCGGTAGTCGAAACCTGCCTGCAGCGCGGGACCGAAGCTGTTCTTGCTGAGATCCAGCGGACCCACGCCCGGCACCTGCAGATTCACATTCGAAATGCGCGTGTAGTTGATGCCCGCACCCACGTACGGCTTGAAGCGCGACTCGGGCGTGAAGTGATACTGCATCGTCAAAATCGGTGGCAGGTGGCGGAAATTGCCGATCTTGGTCGGGCCGCCCAGCGCGCTTTGCATGACGGTCACGTCGTGCTGTTGCGGGTAGGTCAGGATCAGCTCGGCCGCGAGGTGCGGTGTAAAGAAGTACGAAATGTCCAGCTCAGGCAGGACCTTGTTGTTGATCTGGATCGCGTCAGCCGGAATGGCCAGCGCAGGTACCGCGTCGGATTTGTTGGCGGCTGTCAGGT
This sequence comes from Ralstonia sp. TCR112, assembly GCF_007997035.1. Lineage (GTDB taxonomy): Bacteria > Pseudomonadota > Gammaproteobacteria > Burkholderiales > Burkholderiaceae > Ralstonia > Ralstonia edaphi. The sequence continues at coordinate 42,104 of NZ_VOSS01000032.1, forward strand.
TGACGGCGCGCAGGCGCACCATCCAGTTGCCGGTGGCCGGCGCCAAATCTGCGCTCTGCGCAAAGGCGGTCTGGCTGAATCCGGCGGCAAGCATGCCGGCGGCTACAGCAACAACGGCTAGGCGGTGAAAAGCCATGAATCGCTCCCTCTCGTGTTGTCTCGTGATGTGATGGAAGCCAGTCTCGCGGGGAAGTCGCCCAGCCGATTTGCTCGGGATCAAGTTCTACCTGTCGTGGGTGGCATGTAAGGCCGCTGATTTGACGGCACGCAAACTCCGCCGTCGCATCTCCGCGACAGCCGCCATGCAAGCGTTTGCCTACTGAAAATTGGGGACAGGTTCGCGGCGTTCAGGCTACGATGGCGTTTTTCATTGTGCTGCTTCCTTCATGGCCCGCCTGCCTCGCCTCAGTCCAACCGACGTTCCCGTGCACGTGTTGCAGCGCGGCAACAATCGCCAAGCCGTCTTTCGTGGTGACGAGGACTACGCGTTCTACCTCGACACGTTGCGCATGGCGGCGCGCGAGCATGACTTCGCGATCCATGGTTTCTCGCTGATGCCGAATCACGTCCATCTGGTCGGCACGCCCAAGGTGGCGGAAAGCCTTTCGCGCACGCTGCAGGCGGTCGGGCGACGCTACACGCGTTACTTCAACGCCGCCGCCGATCGGAGTGGAACGCTGTGGGAAGGGCGTTTCCGCTCGACCGTGCTGGACCCCGCCGAGTGGGTGCTGCCGATCCTGCTGTATGTGGAGTCGAACGCCGTGCGCGCGGGCCTCGTCAGCACGCCGGAAGAAGACCGATGGAGCACGTACCGTCACCACGTCGGCATCCAATCGATCCCGTGGGTGAGTGACCACTATTGCTATTGGCGGCTCGGCAATACGCCGTTCGAGCGCCAATCACGCTACCGGACCTTGTGGCATGAAGGTCTGGGCTCGGACCAGCTTGCACAGATTCGCCAGCACGTGCACAGCGGCTGGCCGCTTGGCAATGAGGCGTTTCTGGCAACACTCGCGCGCACCGGAGGCCGTCGCGTCGCGCCATTGCCCAAGGGTCGGCCGCCGCGCCAACACGAAGAAGCGGGATCGGAAAGCGCCGCGCATACCGAATAAGGGATGGTGGCGCAGTGATGCATGGTCCGCACCGTTGCAGTCGAATTTAATCTGTCCCCATTAATAAACCCGCACTGATGTCGTGCATTTATTAATTTACTCCGACCCCATTTAAAAACTTTTGCCTGTTACAGGCCACTCTTTTATATTCGTTTCACCCCGCATTCATGGTGCGGCGCGCCATTGCCTGTCTGCCACCGCATCCGCACATCGCGAGGGCCCTCCACGGCGCGCTGTACCCACAACATCGGAAGATCGCCGTGGAACAACATTCCTTCCCCATCACGCCGTCAGCGCCGTCGGCCCAGGGTCTGTACGACCCGACCAATGAACACGACGCTTGCGGCGTCGGCTTCGTCGCCCACATCAAGGGCAAGAAGAGCCACGAGATCGTCCAGCAAGGCTTGCGCATCCTGCACAACCTGGATCACCGGGGCGCGGTTGGTGCCGACCCGCTGATGGGCGACGGGGCCGGCATCCTGCTGCAGATTCCCGATCAGTTCTTCCGTGAAGAGATGGCCAAGCAGGGCATCAACCTGCCGCCGGCCGGCGAATACGGCGTCGGCATGATCTTCCTGCCGAAGGAACACGCCTCGCGCCTCGCATGCGAACAGGAACTTGAGCGCACTGTGCGCCTGGAGGGCCAAGTCGTGCTGGGTTGGCGCGACGTGCCGGTCGACAAGACCATGCCGATGTCGCCCACGGTGCAGAAGACCGAGCCGGTGATCCGCCAGATCTTCATCGGGCGCGGCCGCGACATCATGACTACCGACGCGCTGGAGCGGAAGCTGTACGTGATCCGCAAGACCGCCAGCCACGCCATCCAGGCGCTCAAGCTCAAGCACGGCAAGGAATACTTCGTACCGTCGATGTCGGCGCGCACGATCGTCTACAAGGGCCTGCTGCTGTGCGAACAGGTCGGCCGCTATTACCAGGATCTCGCAGACCCGCGCACGGTGTCGGCGCTGGCGCTGGTGCACCAGCGTTTCTCGACCAACACGTTTCCCGCGTGGGAACTGGCGCACCCGTATCGCATGGTTGCGCACAACGGCGAAATCAACACCGTCAAGGGCAACGTCAACTGGATCAACGCGCGTACGGGCGGCATCTCGTCGCCGGTGCTGGGCGATGACCTGCCGAAGCTCTGGCCGCTGATCTATCCGGGCCAATCCGATACGGCATCGTTCGACAACTGCCTCGAACTGCTGACGATGGCCGGCTATCCGCTGGCCCAGGCGATGATGATGATGATTCCGGAAGCGTGGGAACAGCACACGCTGATGGACGACAACCGCCGCGCCTTCTACGAATACCACGCCGCAATGATGGAGCCGTGGGACGGCCCCGCCGCCATCTGCTTTACCGACGGCCGCCAGATCGGCGCAACGCTCGACCGTAACGGCCTGCGTCCGGCGCGTTATTACGTCACCGACGACGACATGGTCGTGATGGCGTCGGAAGCCGGCGTGCTGCCGATCCCCGAGTCGCGCATCGTCAAGAAGTGGCGCCTGCAGCCGGGCAAGATGTTCCTGATCGACATGGAGCAAGGCCGCATCATCGACGACAAGGAACTCAAGGACAACCTGGCCAACGCCAAGCCGTACAAGAGCTGGATCGATGCCGTGCGCATCAAGCTCGACGAGCTGGAAGCCAAGCCGGAAGACGTGGCCGCCGAAACCAAGCCGGCCGCGAAGCTGCTGGACCGCCAGCAGGCTTTCGCCTACACGCAGGAAGACGTCAAGTTCCTGATGACGCCGATGGCCGCCAACGGTGAAGAAGCCGCCGGCTCCATGGGCAACGACAGCCCGCTGGCCGTCCTGTCGTCCAAGAACAAGACGCTCTACAACTACTTCAAGCAACTGTTCGCGCAGGTCACGAACCCGCCGATCGACCCGATCCGCGAAAACGTGGTGATGTCGCTGGTCTCGTTCATCGGGCCGAAGCCGAACCTGCTGGAACTGAACAACATCAACCCGCCGATGCGCCTTGAAGTGAGCCAGCCCGTGCTGGACTTCAAGGACATGGCGAAGATCCGCAACATCGAGCACTACACCGGCGGCAAGTTCATGGCTTACGAGCTGGACATCTGCTACCCGGTGGCCTGGGGCAAGGAAGGCATCGAAGCGCGCCTGGCCTCGCTGTGCGCCGAGGCTGTCGATGCGGTCAAGTCGGGCTACAACATCCTGATCGTCTCCGACCGCGCGGTCGACGAGAAGCAGGCAGCCATTCCGGCGCTGCTGGCGACGTCTGCCATCCACCATCACCTCGTGGACAAGGGCCTGCGCACGAGCACGGGTCTGGTTGTCGAGACCGGTTCGGCCCGCGAAGTGCATCACTTCGCCCTGCTGGCCGGCTACGGCGCGGAAGCCGTGCATCCGTACCTGGCAATGGAGACGCTGGCTGAATTGGCGCCCGGCCTGGGCCTGACCGCCGAGAAAGCCATCTACAACTTCACCAAGGCGATCGGCAAGGGCCTGCACAAGGTGATGTCCAAGATGGGCATCTCGACGTACATGTCGTACACCGGCGCACAGATCTTCGAGGCGATCGGCCTGTCGCGTGAGCTGGTCGACAAGTACTTCCAGGGCACGGCATCGAACGTGGGTGGCATCGGCATCTTCGAGGTGGCTGAAGAAGCGCTGCGCCTGCATCGCGACGCCTTTGGCGATGCGCCGGTGCTGGCCAACATGCTGGATGCCGGCGGCGAATACGCCTACCGCGTCCGCGGCGAAGAGCACATGTGGACGCCGGATTCGATCGCCAAGCTGCAACATGCGACGCGCGCGAATTCGTACCAGACGTACAAGGAATACGCGAACCTCATCAACGATCAGAGCAAGCGCCACATGACGCTGCGCGGTCTGTTCGAGTTCAAGGTGGACCCGGCCCGCGCGATTCCGCTGGAAGAAGTCGAGCCGGCCAAGGAGATCGTCAAGCGCTTCGCGACGGGCGCCATGTCGCTGGGTTCGATCAGCACGGAAGCGCACACCACGCTGGCCGTGGCGATGAACCGCATCGGCGGCAAGTCGAACACGGGCGAAGGCGGTGAAGACGAGCGTCGTTACCGCAACGAACTGCGCGGCATTCCCATCAAGCAGGGCACGAAGCTGTCGGACGTGATCGGCCGCGAAGTGGTCGAGCGCGATCTGGAACTGCAAGAAGGCGATTCGCTGCGCTCAAAGATCAAGCAGGTGGCGTCGGGCCGTTTTGGCGTGACGGCCGAGTACCTGGCGTCGGCTGATCAGATCCAGATCAAGATGGCGCAGGGCGCGAAGCCCGGCGAGGGCGGTCAGCTGCCAGGCCACAAGGTGACGGATTACATCGGCAAGCTGCGTTACGCGGTGCCGGGCGTGGGGCTGATCTCGCCGCCGCCGCACCACGACATCTATTCGATTGAGGATCTGGCGCAGCTCATCCACGACCTGAAGAACGTGAACCCGCGTTCGGACGTGTCGGTCAAGCTGGTGTCGGAAGTCGGCGTGGGTACGGTGGCCGCAGGTGTCGCCAAGGCCAAGGCAGACCACGTGGTGATCGCCGGTCATGACGGCGGCACCGGCGCTTCGCCGTGGTCGTCGATCAAGCATGCCGGCACGCCGTGGGAACTGGGCCTGGCCGAGACGCAGCAGACGCTGATGCTCAACGGCCTGCGCAACCGCATTCGCGTGCAGGCCGACGGCCAGATGAAGACCGGCCGTGATGTCGCGATCGGTGCGCTGCTGGGCGCCGACGAATTCGGCTTTGCGACCGCCCCGCTGGTGGTTGAAGGCTGCATCATGATGCGCAAGTGCCACCTGAACACCTGCCCGGTCGGCGTGGCGACGCAGGATCCGGTGCTGCGCAAGAAGTTCTCGGGCAAGCCCGAGCACGTGGTGAACTACTTCTTCTTCGTGGCCGAAGAAGTGCGCGAAATCATGGCGCAGCTTGGCATTCGCACGTTCAACGAGCTGATCGGCCGCGCGGATCTGCTCGACACGAAGGCCGGTATCGAACACTGGAAGGCCCGCGGTCTGGACTTCGCGCGCATCTTCTATCAACCGGCCAAGAAGGAAGGCGAGCCGTGCTACCAGGTCGATGTGCAAGACCACGGCCTGGATCGCGCGCTGGATCATCAGCTCATCGAGAAGGCCAAGGCTGCGCTGGAGAAGGGCGAGCGTGTCTCGTTCATCCAGCCGGTGCGCAACGTCAACCGTACCGTGGGCGCGATGCTCTCGGGCGAAGTGGCCAAGCGCTATGGTCACGAAGGTCTGCCCGATGACTCGATCCACGTGCAGATGCAGGGCACGGCCGGCCAGTCGTTCGGCGCGTTCCTGGCGCACGGCATCACGCTGGACCTGGTGGGCGACGGCAACGACTACGTGGGCAAGGGCCTGTCGGGTGGCCGTGTGATCGTACGCCCGCCGCACGAGTTCCGCGGCGAGCCGACCAACAACATCATCGTCGGCAACACCGTGCTGTACGGCGCGCTGGCCGGTGAGGCGTTCTTCAATGGCGTGGCCGGCGAGCGTTTTGCAGTGCGCAACTCCGGCGCCACCACGGTAGTGGAAGGCACAGGCGACCACGGCTGCGAATACATGACCGGCGGCACCGTCGTCGTGCTCGGCGCTACCGGCCGCAACTTCGCGGCAGGCATGTCGGGCGGCGTGGCCTACGTCTATGACGAAGACGGCCTGTTCGACAAGCGTTGCAACACGGCGCAGGTCGCACTGGAATCCGTGCTGTCGGCGACCGACCAGGAGAAGGCACACACGCCGTCGACCTGGCACAAGGTGAACGGCGAGCGCGTGCTCGACGAGCAACTGCTCAAGGCGCTGGTGGAAAAGCACTTCCGCTACACCGGCTCCGAGCGTGCCAAGGAACTGCTGGCCGACTGGAACAACGCGCGCCGCCGCTTCGTCAAGGTCTTCCCGACCGAGTACAAGCGTGCGCTGGCCGAGATGTACGAACGCGAACAGGAAGCCGGCCGCGAACAGATCGCAGCCTGATTTCCGCCGACTGGGCGAATGGCTGATCCGCTGATCGGCCGTTCGCCACCACCGAATACAACGCAACCTCACAAGATAGGCTCGACTGCCTGGCTGGCGCGACTGTGCCGGCAGAGCAGCATCGGGCCAGGAAGGACACCATGGGCAAGGCGACCGGTTTTCTCGAATTTCCCCGCCAGAACGAGGCATACGAAGCGCCCGAAGCGCGCGTGAAGCATTACAAGGAATTCGTGTTCGCGCTGGCGGACAACGAAGCCAAGATCCAGGGCGCGCGCTGCATGGACTGCGGCATTCCGTTCTGCAACAACGGCTGCCCCGTCAACAACATCATCCCGGACTTCAACGACCTGGTGTATCGCCAGGACTGGAAGACCGCGATTGAGGTGCTGCACTCGACCAACAACTTCCCCGAGTTCACGGGCCGCATCTGCCCGGCACCGTGCGAAGCGGCTTGCACGCTGGGCATCAACGAACTGCCGGTGGGCATCAAGTCGATCGAGCACGCCATCATCGACAAGGCCTGGAAAGAAGGCTGGGTCGCGCCGCAAGTGCCGAAGCACAAGACCGGCAAGACCGTGGCCGTGGTCGGCTCGGGCCCGGCTGGCATGGCCGCAGCGCAGCAACTGGCGCGCGCTGGTCACGACGTGACGCTGTTCGAAAAGAACGATCGCATCGGCGGCCTGCTGCGCTACGGCATCCCCGACTTCAAGCTGGAAAAGGCGCAGATCGACCGCCGCATGCAGCAGATGGAAGCTGAAGGCGTGACGTTCCGCACCGGTGTGATGGTAGGCGACAAGACGGTTCCCGCCGGCATCGCCAACGACGCTCGCGAGACCATCGCCGCGGAAGACATCCTCAAGCAATTCGACGCCGTCGTGCTGACGGGCGGGTCGGAAGTGCCGCGCGATCTGCCGGTGCCGGGCCGTGATCTGGACGGCGTGCATTACGCGCTCGAATTCCTCATCCCGCAGAACAAGGAAGTGGCCGGCGATGCACCGAACCCGATCCGCGCTGACGGCAAGCACGTCATCGTGATTGGCGGCGGCGACACGGGTTCGGACTGCGTTGGCACGTCCAACCGCCATGGCGCCGCATCGGTCACGCAGTTCGAACTGCTGCCGCGTCCGCCTGAAGAAGAGAACAAGCCGCTGGTGTGGCCGTATTGGCCGATCAAGCTGCGCACGTCGTCGTCGCATGACGAAGGCTGCGAGCGTGACTGGTCGGTCGCCACCAAGGCGCTGATTGGCGAGAACGGCCGTGTGACGGGTCTCACCGCCGTGCGTCTGGAGTGGAAGGACGGCAAGATGACCGAAGTGCCAGGCAGCGAGTTCACGCTCAAGGCCGATCTCGTGCTGCTGGCGATGGGCTTTACCAACCCGGTCGGCGGCGTGCTGGACGCCTTTGGCGTGACGAAGGATGCGCGCAACAACGCGCGTGCGGCCACCGAAGGCGACAACGCCTACGCCACCAACGTGCCGAAGGTCTTCGCCGCCGGCGATGTGCGCCGCGGGCAGTCGCTGGTTGTGTGGGCGATCCGGGAAGGCCGCCAGGCTGCCCGTTCGGTTGATGCGTTTCTCATGGGCCATTCGGAACTGCCGCGCTGACCACGCGGTTGACCGTTTGACTCAAGCCCGCCTGCCTCGGCGGGCTTTTTTGTTTGTGACGCAGGTGCGGTGGCGGCAGGGTCATGCCTCATGGTTTACGTCGACATGGTTTACATGAGTGCAGGGCGGACAGGCGGATTTCTAGAATGAGATTTCCCCGTGATCCCCGACTGCCTCATGCGACCTCGCACCCGCAATGTGCGTGCAGATGTGCCTCCTGCGCCCGACGTGCCCGATGTGCCGGATCGGCAGCGGCGCCGCACGCTTGCGTGGCTGGGCGTGCTGCCGGCGATGCTGGCGTCGCCTGCGCGTGCGTTGCTGCAAGGGTATCCCTCGCAACCGCTGCGCCTCGTCGTGCCGGCGGCGGAAGGCAGCGCCTTTGATGCACTCGCCCGGGCGCTGGCGACGCAGTTGCAGCAGCAGGTCGGCCGCGAAGTGGGCGTCGAAGATCGCCCCGCGGCCAATGGCATGGCCGCCGGCGAGGCCGTCGCACGCGCGCCGTCCGATGGCCATACGCTGCTGCTCCAACAGACCACGTTCGTCGCCCAGCCCGCGCTGGAATCGGCGTCGTATGACCCGCTGCGCGATTTCCAACCGGTGGCGATGGTGGCCACGCTGCCGCTGTTTCTCGCCGTCGATGCGCGCTTGCCGATCCATTCCGTCACCGATCTGCTTGCGCAGGCGCGTGGTGAGTCCGTCACGGTCAATTGCGGCTCGGATATCGTCGGCACGTGGTCGCACCTCGTCGCCGAGCAGTTTGTGCGCGACTACGCTTTCCATGCGCCGCATGTGGCCGTTCGCGGTGAAGCGGGGCTCGTGCAGCAAATCCTGGCTGGCCGCATGACGGCGTGTTTTGCGTGTTATCCGAGCGTCGCGGCGGCGGCGGCCAACGGCCAGTTGCGGTTGCTCGGGGTGACGGGCGGCGCGCGCTCCCGTTTCGCGCCCGCTGTGCCGACGCTGCGCGAAGGCGGTCTCGCCGGATTCGATCGCAGCGCCTGGATCGGTACCTTCATGCCGGCGCGCACCCCCCGCCCCCTCTCGATGCGCGCGGCTGTCGAGCTGCGCCGCGCCGTCGCTTCGGGCGATGTCCATGCCACGTTGCTCGCCGGTGGGTTCGAGCCGGAATGGGACGCGCCCGACACGTTCGCCCAAGCAGTGCGCCGCGACGCGACGCACTGGCAGGGGGTGATTCGCCAAGCTGATCTACGGCTGGATAGTGGCGAATAATCCACTTTCGGTGCGGGCTGTCGCGCCATCCTCCAACCTCGCAAGCGCACCACTTTCAGCATCCCGCAAGACACGAAAACCCACAGCGCGGCGAACAAGCCACACAACCTGTCGGTAAGCATGGCGTGACTGACGGGCTACGCGGGTTTCCACCTATAATGGCGGGCCGCGCGAACCCGCCTCCGTTGGCCAGCCCGCGGTAGTCAAGACAACGAGATGCGGCAGCATGAAGCCGCCAACCTGCCGAGCCCTCTGCACCGAACTCCACCGTGTCCACCCAGCCTTCCAACGCCGTTGTCGAACTCGATCAGGTCGATTTCGCCTACCAGCCAGGTGCGCGGCGCATCCTGTCCGGCCTGTGCATGCGCGTGCCCAAGGGCAGCGTGGTGGCCGTCATGGGCGGTTCGGGCTGTGGCAAGACAACGATTCTGCGGTTGATCGGCGGCCAGGTGAGCGCCGCCGCCGGCACCGTGCGCGTACACGGTCAGGACATCGGCGCCATGGACAAGCGCGCGCTGTACGACGCGCGCCGCCAGATGGGCATGCTGTTCCAGTTCGGGGCGCTGTTTACCGATCTGTCCGTCTTCGACAACGTGGCGTTTCCGTTGCGCGAACATACCGAGCTGCCCGAGCCGCTCATCCGCGATCTGGTGTTGATGAAGCTGAACGCCGTCGGCCTGCGTGGGGCCCGCGACCTGATGCCCTCGGAGATTTCCGGCGGCATGGCGCGGCGCGTGGCGCTCGCCCGAGCGATTGCGCTGGACCCGTCGCTCATCCTCTACGACGAGCCGTTTGCTGGGCTGGACCCGATCTCGCTGGGCCTGACCGCGTCGCTCATCCGCAAGCTGAACGACGCGCTGGGCGCGACCAGCATCATCGTCTCGCACGACGTGCAGGAGACGTTCCACATCGCCGATTACGTCTATTTCATTGCCAACGGCGGCATTGCAGCCCAGGGCACGCCGGCTGAGCTGACCGCGTCGACCGATCCGTTCGTCCGCCAGTTCGTGCACGGCGAGGCGGACGGCCCTGTGCCGTTCCATTATCCCGGGGCGCCGCTGGCCGATGACTTCGGTCTGGGCAAGAGCGGAGGCGCGCAATGATTTCCGCCATCGGCCGCTTCGTTCTGGTGCTGATCAGCCGCTTCGGCTATGCCGCACGCACGCTGATTTCGCTCATTGGTGCTTCCGGCGACGTGCTGCGCCGCCCGCGCCTGGTGATCGAGCAGCTGCGCTTCGTCGGCAATGATTCGTTCATCATCATCGCTGTGTCGGGCCTGTTCGTTGGCTTCGTGCTTGGCTTGCAGGGGTACAACACGCTCAATCGCTACGGCTCCGAACAGGCGTTGGGCCTGCTGGTTGCGCTGTCGTTGGTGCGCGAACTGGGGCCGGTGGTGACGGCGCTACTGTTTGCCGGTCGCGCCGGTACCTCGCTCACGGCCGAGATTGGTCTGATGAAAGCCGGCGAGCAGCTGATCGCCATGGAGATGATGGCCGTCGATCCGCTGGCCCGCGTGCTGGCGCCGCGCTTCTGGGCGGGCTTCATTGCCATGCCGCTGCTGGCGGCGATTTTCAGTGCGGTCGGTATCCTGGGCGGATACTTCGTCGGCGTGGGGCTGATTGGTGTGGACCCCGGCGCGTTCTGGTCGCAGATGCAGGCCGGCGTGGATGTCATGGACGACGTGCTCAACGGCGTCATCAAGAGTGTCGTGTTTGGTGTGGCGGTCACCTTCATTGCGCTGTATCAGGGCTATGAGGCCAAAGCCACGCCGGAAGGCGTCTCGCGCGCGACTACCCGGACGGTGGTGATCGCGTCGCTGACCGTGCTGGCGCTGGATTTCGTACTCACGGCGCTGATGTTCAGCTGAGCCGCCGGTTGTCGTTAGCGTTCAACGAGAAAAGATCATGCGTAAAAGCGTCCTCGATTTCTGGGTCGGCCTGTTCGTTCTGGTAGGCATCATTGCGCTGCTGTTCCTGGCGCTCAAAGCGGGCAATATGAGCTCGTTCTCGTTTGCCAAGACTTACCAGGTGAAGGCGGCCTTCGACAATATCGGTGGGTTGAAGGTGCGGGCTCCGGTCAAGAGCTCGGGGGTGGTGGTCGGCCGTGTGTCGCAGATCCTGTTCGATGACAAGAGCTACCAGGCCATCGCGGTGCTGGACATGGATCAGCGCTATCAGTTTCCGAAAGACAGTTCGGCCAAGGTCCTGACCTCGGGTCTGCTCGGTGAGCAATACATTGGCATTGAACCGGGCGGTGACTCGGCGATGCTCGCCAGCGGCAGCAAGATCACCATGACACAGTCGGCGGTGGTGCTGGAAAACCTGATCAGCCAGTTCCTCTACAGCAAGGCTGCGGATGCCGGTGCCGGCAACGCCAACGGAAGTGCCGGCGGAGCCAAGCCGGCTGAGGGCAGTGGGAGCAAATAAACCATGAAAACAACAACATCCATCCTTTCGCTGCGCGGCTTTGCGCTGGCCGTTGCTGCAGGCGCCACGTTGCTGGCCGGCTGTGCGACGGGGCCGAATGCCAATCCGGCGGATCCGATCGAGCCGTTCAACCGCGAAGTCTTCCGCATCAACGAAGACCTCGACAAGGGCGTGCTGAAGCCGGTTGCGCAAACGTATGTCGATGTGGTGCCGTCGCCGGCGCGCACGGCGGTGTCGAACTTCTTCTCCAATGCGGGCGACGTCTATTCGGCCGTCAACAACCTGCTGCAGTTGAAGGGCACGGCCGCGCTGGAAGACACCATGCGCGTCGCGATCAATACCGTGCTGGGGCTGGGTGGGCTGATCGACATTGCGTCGGACGCCGGCCTGCCCAAGCACAAGGAAGACTTCGGCCAGACGCTCGGCGTGTGGGGCGTGCCGTCGGGTCCGTACATCGTCTGGCCGTTGCTCGGCCCGAGCACCGCACGTGACACCGTGGGTTTCCTGGTCGACTGGCAGATGGACCCGCTCACGTACTGGCATGACAGCGCGATCACCTACTCGCTGGCCGCGCTGCGCGTGGTTGACGTGCGCGCAAACCTGCTTGGGGCCAGCAATGTGTTCGAACAGGCCGCGGTCGACAAGTACACCTTCCTGCGCGACGCCTATCTGCAGCGCCGCCGCTACCTGATCTATGACGGCAACCTGCCGGAAGATCAGGACAACAAGACTTCGCCGGATACGGGTGACACGACGGTCTCTCCATACCATCGCTTTACGCCCAACTGGCCGGTCTTCCGCCGCTGACTGGTACACGTAACAAGGTCGCCTCAAAGGTGACAAGGCGTAAAACTGGCCGTCCCGCCCGAACTTGGCTGCGGCCGGTCTGTTCTAATCGCCAACAAGATTGCGGCGAATGTGCCGCAAGCGACCCCAAAATCACACTATAAGGACGCGATATGTTGAAGACGCTTCTCCGCTCCCTGTTCGCTGGTCTCGCGCTGACGGCTGCCGTGGCAGTTGCGCCGGTCCACGCCCAGGAAGCCGATGCCCAGGCCACCGTCAAGACGGCCGTGGACGACGTGCTCACCACCATCAAGAGCGATCCGGAACTGCGCAGCGGCAACATGGCGAAGGTATTCCAGCTGGTCGACCAGAAGATCGTGCCTCGCGCCGATTTCAGGCGCACCACGCAGATCGCCATGGGCCGCTTCTGGAATCAGGCCTCGCCGGAGCAGCAGCAACAGATTCAGGAAGGCTTCAAAACGCTGCTGATTCGCACTTACGCCGGCGCGCTGTCGAATGTGAAGAACCAGACCGTTTCGTACAAGCCGTTCCGCGCGGCGGCCGATGACACCGACGTGGTGGTGCGTTCGACCGTGAACAACAACGGCGAGCCGGTGGCTCTGGACTACCGTCTGGAAAAGACGGCCGGCGGCTGGAAGGTGTATGACATCAACATCAGCGGCTTGTGGCTGTCGGAAACGTACAAGAACCAGTTTGCCGATGTCATCAGCAAGCGTGGCGGCGTGGCCGGCCTGGTGAGCTTCCTGAACGAGCGCAACGCGCAGCTCGAGAAGGGCCCGGCAAAGTAAGCGGCCTTCCGGTAGAATCGACACAGCGGTCAAGTTTGGCCGCTGTTTCTTTTTCTGACGCATCCATCTCCACCATGTTGACCTTGTCTGGCCCGCTGACTCACCGCGAAGCGCCGCGCCTTCTGCGCGAGGGCGAGGCTCAGCTCGGCCAAGCGCGCGAAGCCGGCATTGCGGCGCTGCACGTCGATTGCGCCGGCTTGTCGCAGGTGGATTCGTCTGCGCTGGCGGTGCTGCTGTCGTGGCAGCGCACGGCCCAGGATGCCGGTATCGCGCTCGATATCGGAGGCGCTCCGCAAGCGCTGTCCAATCTCGCCACGCTGTACGGCGTGGAGTCCCTGCTGGCCATCGCGCCGGCCCCTGCAGCCCACCCTCACGCTCGACATTGAGGCGGCGTCCGGTGTTGGGCGCGGGGTGAATGCTCCGAACCTGTCATCGCGATGCCGCGCTCCGGCCAGAACGCCGCGCGCGGCTCTGGCATTCGCGGTTCGGCGTCGCACGGTGCGGCGCCGTGAGTTGGTGCAGTTCCCCTATAATTCTGGGTTTGTCGCTCTGCCGCCGCCGTGTGCGGCGTCCGCGGCCGTCATGATCTTGTCGATCCATGGCCACGAGATGCGCAGGGTAGTTCACTTTGTCGGCCATGAAAGCCATCGAAATCGCTGACGTCCGCAAGCGCTACAAGTCGTTGCAAGCGCTCAAGGGCGTGAGCCTGTCCGTCGAGCAGGGCGAGTTTTTCGGCCTGTTGGGCCCCAACGGCGCGGGCAAGACCACGCTGATCTCCATCCTCGCGGGCCTGAATCGCGCCGATTCGGGCCACGTGCGCGTGCTCGGTCATGATGTCGTTTCCGACTACCGCACGGCGCGTCGCAAGCTCGGTGTGGTGCCCCAGGAACTGGTGTTCGATCCGTTCTTCACGGTGCGCGAAACACTGCGCCTTCAGTCGGGCTACTTCGGCTTGACCAAGAACGATGACTGGATCGACGAGGTCATGGCCAACCTGGACCTGACCAACAAGGCCGACGCCAACATGCGCGCGCTGTCGGGCGGCATGAAGCGCCGCGTGCTCGTGGCGCAGGCGCTGGTACACCGCCCGCCCGTGATCGTGCTGGACGAGCCGACCGCCGGGGTGGACGTCGAGTTGCGCCAGACGCTGTGGAAATTCATCTCGCGCCTGAATCGCGAGGGCCACACCGTCGTGCTGACCACGCACTATCTCGAAGAGGCCGAATCCCTGTGCGACCGCATTGCCATGCTGAAGTTTGGCGAGGTGGTGGCGCTCGATCGCACGGCGAATCTGCTGTCGCAATTTGCCGGGCTGCAACTGGTGCTGAGCTTTGCGAAGGGCGCGCTGCCGGCATCGCTCGAAAGTCTGCGCCTGCCGGGCAACCACGGTGAGCGCGGCGTGCGCCTGCGCCTGTCGGGCTACGGCGAGGTCGAGCAGATTCTCGCCACGTGCCGCCTCGCCGGCTGTGAGATCGACGACATGGAAGTCGCCAAGGCCGATCTGGAAGACGTGTTCGTGCAGATCATGCGCCGCGAAGGCGGATTGCCCGTCGGGCCCCAAACGCCTGCCATTCCTGATTCTGCGCTGGAGCCCGCTGCATGAACGCCATTCCCGAGAGCTTGCCGGGCCGTTGGGTCGGTTTCCGCACGCTGCTGTACAAGGAAGTCCTGCGCTTCTGGAAGGTGAGCTTCCAGACCGTGGCCGCGCCGGTGCTGACCGCGCTGCTGTATCTGCTGATCTTCGGCCACGTGCTGGAAGATCGCGTCAAGGTGTTCGACCAGTTGAGCTACACCGCCTTCCTGGTGCCGGGCCTGGTGATGATGAGCGTGCTGCAGAACGCGTTCGCGAACAGCTCGTCGTCGCTCATCCAGTCGAAGATCACCGGCAACCTGGTGTTCATCATGCTGCCGCCGCTGTCGCACTGGGAGATGTTCGGCGCGTATGTGTGCGCTTCCATCATTCGGGGTCTGGCCGTGGGTACCGGCGTGCTCGTCGTGACGACCTTGTTTGCGCACCTGCACTTCGCGCAGCCGCTGTGGATCATCGTCTTTGCCGTGCTGGGCGCGAGCGTGCTGGGCACCTTGGGGCTGATCGCCGGTATCTGGGCTGAGAAGTTCGACCAGCTCGCGGCGTTCCAGAATTTTCTGATCGTGCCGGCCACCTTCCTGGCGGGCGTGTTCTATTCGATTCATTCACTGCCGCCGTTCTGGCAGGCGGTGTCCCACGCCAACCCGTTCTTCTACATGATCGACGGCTTCCGCTACGGCTTCTTCGGCGTGTCCGATGTGCCGGTGGCGACGAGCCTCGGGGTGATGCTGATCGCGCTGGTCGTGGTGGGGGGGGTGGCCCTGCAGATGCTGCGCACGGGCTACAAGCTGCGCCATTGATGCGTCGATAACAAAACGAACGACGCTCACCCTAACGTTTTGCAGGAGAAGGGACGGCTATGTTGCCCACACCCGAACAAGTCAAGCAGTACATCGAAACCGGCCTGCCGTGCGAGCACCTCGAAGTCGAGGGCGACGGCCAGCACTTTTTTGCCACCATCGTCAGCGCGCAGTTTGAAGGCAAGCGGTTGATCCAGCGTCACCAGCTCGTCTACGCCGCGCTGGGTGAGCGGATGCGCGCCGAAATCCACGCGCTGTCCATGAAGACGCTCACCCCGGCGGAGTGGCAGTCCTGATGGCCGAGCTTGATCCCACCCCGGTTACCGTTTCAACCGATTCCGACCTTGCGCTCGCCGAGCGCCCCTCCCACAGTGATCGACGAGACGTCTCGCTCATGGACAAACTGCTGATCGAAGGCAATGGCCCGTTGTCGGGCGAAATCCGCGTGTCTGGCGCCAAGAACGCCGCGCTGCCCATCATGTGCGCTGCGCTGCTGACGGCCGAGCCGCTGGTGCTGAGCAACGTGCCGAACCTGCAGGACGTACGGACGATGCTCAAACTGCTGCGCCAGATGGGCGTGGAAGGCGTGCTCGACGGCCACAACCTCACGCTCGACGCTGCCACCATCCACACGCCCGAAGCTTCGTACGACCTGGTGAAGACGATGCGTGCGTCGATCCTCGTGCTGGGCCCGCTGCTGGCGCGTTTCGGCCATGCGCGTGTGTCGCTGCCGGGCGGTTGCGGCATCGGTGCGCGGCCGGTCGATCAGCACATCAAGGGCCTGCAACTGATGGGCGCCGAGATCGTGATCGAGCACGGCTACATCGAAGCCAAGCTTGCTGATGGCGCCAAGCGCCTGCGCGGGGCGCGCATCGTCACCGACATGGTGACGGTCACGGGCACCGAAAACCTGCTGATGGCGGCCGCACTGGCCGACGGCGAAACCGTGCTCGAAAACGCCGCGCGCGAGCCGGAAGTCACCGACCTCGCCAATCTGCTCGTGAAGATGGGCGCGCGCATCGACGGCATCGGCACCGACCGCCTGGTCATCCAAGGCGTGGAAGCGCTGCATGGCGCCGCGCACACCGTGATTGCCGATCGCATTGAAGCCGGCACCTTCCTGTGCGCCGTGGCGGCAGCTGGCGGCGACGTGACGCTGCGCGGCGTGCCGCCGGGCATCCTTGATGCCGTGCTCGACAAGCTGCGCGAAGCCGGCGTAACGCTCACCATGGGCGACGACTGGATCCGCGTGCAGATGACGGGCCGCCCCAAGGCGGTGAGCTTCCGCACGTCGGAATACCCGGCGTTCCCGACCGACATGCAGGCGCAGTTCATGATGCTCAACGCCATTGCCGAAGGCTCTGCCACGGTGACGGAGACCATCTTCGAAAACCGCTTCATGCACGTGCAGGAACTCAACCGCCTGGGCGCCAATATCGTGATCGACGGCAAGACGGCCGTGGTGACGGGCGTCGAACAATTGTCTGGCGCGACCGTCATGGCGACTGACCTGCGTGCCTCGGCCAGCCTCGTCATCGCTGGGCTGATCGCGCAGGGCGAGACGCTGGTCGACCGCATCTATCACCTTGATCGCGGCTACGACCGCATTGAAGACAAGCTCTCCGCCGTCGGCGCCAAGATCCGCCGCATCCAGGGATAAGCCGGCCATGAACGCATTCCAGTCCGCCTCCAACCAGCTCACGCTGGCGCTGTCCAAAGGGCGCATCTTTGAAGAGACGCTGCCGCTGCTGAAGGCCGCCGGCATCGAGGTGACCGAAGATCCGGAAACCTCGCGCAAGCTGATTCTGCCGACCTCCGACCCCGCGCTGCGCGTGATCATCGTGCGCGCTTCCGACGTGCCGACCTACGTACAATACGGCGCGGCGGACTTCGGCGTGGCCGGCCGCGACGTGCTGATGGAGCACGGCATGGCGGGCCTGTATGCGCCCATCGACCTGAACATCGCCCGCTGCCGCATGTCGGTGGCGGTGCCCAAGGGCTTCGATTACGCCAACGCGGTGCGCCAGGGTGCGCGCCTGTCGGTGGCGACGAAGTATCTGAATACCGCGCGCGAGCACTTCGCCAAGAAGGGCGTGCACGTCGACCTGATCAAGCTGTACGGCTCGATGGAACTGGGCCCGCTGGTGGGCCTGGCCGACGCCATCGTCGACCTCGTCAGCACGGGCGGCACGCTGCGCGCGAACAACCTCGTCGAGGTGGAGGAGATCGTGCAGATCTCGTCCCGACTCGTCGTCAACCAGGCTGCGCTGAAACTCAAGCGTGACCGGCTGGCGCCCATCCTCGACGCTTTCGAGCGCGCCTCCGCCCAGGACGAGCGCGCTGGGGAACCCGCATGAGCCTGACCATTCGTAAGCTGGATTCGGCCGACGCCGGATTCGCGGCGCAACTGCGCCAGGTGCTCGCTTTCGAGGCGAGCGAAGACGAAGCCATCGACCGCGCCGCTGCGCAGATCCTGGCCGACGTGAAGGCGCGCGGCGATGCTGCCGTGCTGGAAGCCACGCACCGCTTCGACCGCATCGAGGCCGACAGCGTAGCCGCGCTGGAACTGTCGCCGACCGTGCTGCAGGCTGCGCTGGACGGCCTGGAGCCCAAGCGCCGCGCGGCGCTGGAAGCCGCCGCGGCCCGCGTACGTGCGTATCACGAGAAGCAGAAGATCGAGTGCGGCACGCACAGCTGGGAATACGCTGAGGCCGATGGCACGGTGCTCGGCCAGAAGGTCACGCCGCTCGACCGCGTGGGCATCTACGTGCCGGGCGGCAAGGCGGCATACCCGTCGTCGGTGCTGATGAACGCGATCCCGGCACGCGTGGCCGGCGTCAAGGAAATCATCATGGTGGTGCCCACGCCCGGTGGCGTGCGCAATGACCTCGTGCTGGCCGCCGCCTGCATCGCGGGTGTGGACCGCGTGTTCACCATCGGCGGCGCGCAGGCCGTCGGTGCGCTGGCTTATGGCACGGACACCGTCCCCGCCGTCGACAAGATCGTTGGCCCGGGCAACGCCTATGTGGCCGCTGCCAAGCGCCGCGTGTTCGGCACGGTGGGCATCGACATGATTGCCGGTCCGTCGGAAATCCTCGTCATCTGCGATGGCACGACCGATCCGGACTGGGTGGCGATGGACCTGTTCTCGCAAGCCGAGCACGATGAGCTGGCCCAGTCGATTCTGCTGTGCCCGAACGCCGAGTTCATCGCGCAGGTGGAAGCCAGCATCAACCGCCAGCTCGAAGACATGCCGCGCCGGAGTGTGATTGCCGAGTCGCTGTCGGGCCGTGGTGCGCTCATCAAGGTGCGCGACATGGAAGAGGCGTGCGACATCGCCAACGACATCGCGCCGGAGCATCTGGAGATTTCGGCAGAAAACCCGCGCCAGTGGGCCGAGCGCATCCGCCACGCCGGCGCGATCTTCCTCGGCAAGTACACCAGCGAATCGCTGGGCGACTACTGCGCAGGCCCGAACCACGTGCTGCCCACGTCGCGCACGGCGCGCTTCTCGTCACCGCTGGGCGTGTACGACTTCATCAAGCGCTCGAGCCTGATCGAGGTGAGCGAGGCCGGCGCGCAGATGCTGGGCGAGATTGCTGCCGAGCTGGCCTACGGCGAAGGCCTGCAGGCGCATGCCCGCAGCGCCGAATATCGCCTGCAACGCCCCACGTCCGAATAACCTCCGCCGCACGACGATGACCGCCACCGCTCCGGCCCAAGCCTCTCTGGATGATCTGCTCGCCCGCATCGTGCGTGACGACGTTCGCGCCATGGGCGCGTACCACGTGCCCGACGCGACCGGCATGGTCAAGCTGGACGCGATGGAAAACCCGTATCCGTTGCCGGCGATGCTGCGCGACGCGTTGGGCAAGCGCCTGGCCGAAGTCGCGCTCAACCGCTACCCGGTGCCGACCGCCGACGCACTGAAGGCGCAGCTCAAGCAGGTAATGCACGTGCCGGTCGGCGCCGAGGTGCTGCTGGGCAACGGTTCGGACGAGATCATCAGCCTGATCGCCATTGCGGCGGCCAAGCCGGGCGCGACCGTGCTGGCGCCGGTGCCGGGCTTCGTGATGTACGCGATGTCGGCGCAGCTGCTGGGCCTGAACTTTGTCGGCGTACCGCTCAAGGCGGACCTGACGCTGGACCGTGAAGCGATGCTGGCGGCCATGGCCGAACACCAGCCCGCCGTCATCTACCTGGCGTATCCGAACAACCCGACGGGCAACCTGTTCGACGCGGCCGACATGGACGCGATCATCCGCGCCGCACGCGGCCCGGTGTGCCAGAGCCTGGTGGTGGTCGACGAGGCCTACCAGCCGTTCGCGCAACATAGCTGGATGCCGCGCCTGCGCGATTTCGATCACCTTCTGGTGATGCGCACCGTCTCCAAGCTGGGCCTGGCCGGCATCCGGCTCGGCTACGTGGCCGGCCACCCGAAGTGGATCGCCGAGCTGGACAAGGTGCGCCCGCCGTATAACGTGAATGTGCTGACCGAGGCGACCGCCCAGTTCATGCTCGAACACGTGGACGTGCTCGATGCCCAGGCAGCCACCCTGCGCGCTGAGCGCACCAAGCTGATCGATGTGCTGTCCGCGCAGCCGGGCGTGACCGTGTTCCCCAGCGCGGCGAATTTCATCCTGCTGCGCGTACCGAATGCCGCCACCTTGTTCGAGCGCCTGCTCAATCGGCGGATTCTGATTAAAAACGTCAGTAAAATGCACCCGTTGCTGGCCAACTGTCTGCGCGTGACGGTCAGCAATCCCGAAGAAAACGCGCAATTTATCGATGCCTTTGTCGCATCGATGCAGGAAGCCCCATGAGCCGCCGTGCCGAGGTCACTCGCAACACCTCTGAAACGCAGATCCGCGTCGCCCTTGATTTGGACGGCACGGGCAAGCAGACGCTGAATACCGGCGTTCCCTTCCTCGACCACATGCTCGACCAGATCGCCCGTCATGGCATGGTCGACCTGGACGTCTCGGCCACCGGCGACACCCATATCGACGATCACCACACCGTGGAAGACGTCGGCATCACGCTGGGCCAGGCCGTCGCCAAAGCCATCGGCGACAAGAAAGGCATCGTGCGTTACGGCCACAGCTACGTGCCGCTGGACGAAGCCCTGTCGCGCGTGGTCATCGATTTCTCCGGCCGTCCGGGCCTGGAGTTCCACGTGCCATTCACGCGCGCGCGCGTCGGCAACTTTGACGTGGACCTGTCCATCGAATTCTTCCGCGGGTTCGTCAACCATGCCGGCGTGACGCTGCATATCGACAACCTGCGCGGCGTCAACGCGCACCACCAGATCGAAACCGTGTTCAAGGCCTTCGGCCGCGCGTTGCGCATGGCGGTCGAGATCGATCCGCGCGCAGCCGGCACGATTCCGTCGACGAAGGGCGCCCTGTAAATCACTGCGTCGGCCTGGCCGCGCCTACCCGACTTCAAAACCGGCCGCCGATCCGATGGATCTCACCAAAAGCTTTTTCTCGCTGCTCGCGCTGATCAACCCGATCGGCGCGATCCCGTTCTTCATCAGCCTGACCGAGAGCCAGACGGATGAGGAGAAGCGCCGCACCATCAAGGTCGCGTCGATTTCGGTGGCGATCGTGATCGGCCTGTCGGCGTTGCTGGGCGAGCAGATCATCGGCTTTTTCGGGTTTTCGGTGGGTTCGCTGCAGGTGGGCGGCGGGATCATCATGATCATGATCGCGCTGAACATGCTCAATGCGCAGACCAGCCGCACCAAGGCCACGCCCGAAGAAGAGGACGAGGCCGGCGCCAAGGCCAGCATTGCGGTCGTGCCGCTGGCGATTCCGCTGCTTACGGGCCCCGGCTCGATCAGCACGGTCATCGTCTATGCGGGCAAGACCAAGCACTGGTGGGACCTGTTTCTCCTGGCGGGCGTCGGTGTGGCGATTGCAGCCGTGGTCTGGATCGTGTTGCGCGCGGCCGAGCCGATCGCCCGTGTGATCGGTCGCACCGGCATCAACGTCGGTACGCGTTTGATGGGCCTGATCCTGGCGGCGTTGGCCGTGGAATTCATCGTTGATGGGCTGAAAACCCTGTTGCCCGTGCTTAGGGCCTAAATTAAGTCATGACTAAGATCGCAATCGTCGATTACGGCATGGGCAATCTGCGCTCGGTGGCGCAAGCCCTGATGGCCGTTGCTCCCCAGGCCGATGTGCGCATCAGCGCGCAAGCGGATGAGATCCGCGCCGCCGATCGCGTGGTGCTGCCAGGCCAGGGCGCCATGCCCGACTGCATGGCGGCGTTCGACCAATCCGGCCTGCGCGACGCAGTGCTCGAAGCATCGCGCAGCAAGCCGATGCTCGGCGTATGCGTCGGCGAGCAGATGTTGCTGGAGCGCAGCACCGAGGCGCGCCCTGGCCAGCAATACACCGAAGGGCTGGGCCTCATCAAAGGCGATGTGGTCCGCTTTGATCTGGATGGCCAGTTGCAGCCGGACGGCTCACGATACAAAGTGCCTCAGATGGGCTGGAACCGCGTGCACCAGAGTCGTGCCCACGCCCTCTGGGAAGGGGTGCCAGACCAGAGCTACTTCTATTTCGTGCATAGCTACTACGCGCGGCCGGCCAATGCCGACGAATCCGTCGGAGAGACCGAATACGGCGTGCGGTTTACCTCCGCCATCGCCCGGGATAATATTTTTGCAACACAGTTTCACCCGGAAAAAAGTGCGCAAGCCGGCCTGCAGATCTACCGGAACTTCGTGCACTGGAATCCGTGACGCCCGCCGTGGCGTCGCAATCGAATCCATTTTTCGTCCTTTTAAATTTTTTCCCCCTCAACTCTGTCGTCACGCTTATGTTGCTCATCCCGGCCATCGACCTGAAGGACGGTCAGTGTGTGCGCCTCAAACAAGGCGATATGGATCAAGCCACCGTGTTCTCGGAAGACCCGGCCGCCATGGCGCGGCACTGGGTCGAACAAGGCGCGCGCCGGTTGCATCTGGTCGATCTGAACGGCGCTTTCGCCGGCAAGCCTCGTAACGAGGCGGCCGTCAAGGCCATCCTCGCCGAGGTGGGCGACGAGATCCCCGTGCAATTGGGCGGCGGCATCCGCGACCTGGGCACCATCGAGCGCTGGCTCGACGACGGCCTGTCGTACGTGATCATCGGCACGGCGGCGGTCAAGGACCCGGGTTTCCTGCGAGACGCATGCACGGCATTCGGCGGCCATATCATCGTCGGGCTCGATGCCAAGGACGGCAAGGTGGCGACCGACGGCTGGAGCAAGCTGTCTGGCCATGAAGTCGTGGACCTCGCCAAGAAGTACGAAGACTACGGCGTCGAAGGCATCATTTACACCGACATCGGCCGCGACGGCATGCTGCAGGGCATCAACATCGATGCCACCGTCAAGTTGGCGCAGTCGGTGAAGATTCCGGTCATTGCCAGCGGCGGCCTGTCGAACCTCAAGGACATCGACCACCTGTGCGCGGTCGAAGAGCATGGCGTGGAAGGCGTGATCTGTGGTCGCGCGATCTACTCCGGCGACCTGAACTTCAAGGAAGCGCAAGCCCTTGCGGACAAACTCGGCGCGGCCTGATCGTTGATCCAGCCGTGCTCAACGGGCGCTCCGGCGCCCGACTCATCATGCTAGCCAAACGAATCATCCCCTGCCTGGACGTCACCAACGGCCGGGTGGTCAAGGGCGTCAACTTCGTCGAGTTGCGCGACGCCGGCGACCCTGTCGAAATCGCACGCCGCTACGACGAGCAGGGCGCCGACGAAATCACCTTCCTCGACATCACGGCCACGTCCGACGGGCGCGACCTGATGCTGGGCATCATCGAAGCGGTGGCTTCGCAGGTGTTCATTCCGCTGACGGTGGGCGGCGGTGTGCGGGCGCTGGAAGACGTGCGCCGACTGCTCAATGCGGGTGCGGACAAGATCAGCATGAACTCGTCGGCGGTGGCGAATCCGCAACTGGTTTCGGACGCCAGCGCCCGCCATGGCGCGCAATGCATTGTCGTGGCCATCGACGCCAAGAAGGTGTCGGGCGAAGGCGAGGCACCGCGCTGGGAAGTCTTCACGCACGGCGGCCGGAAAGGCACGGGCCTCGACGCCGTGGCATGGGCACGTGAAATGGCGCAGCGTGGCGCGGGTGAAATCCTCCTCACGAGCATGGACCGCGACGGCACCAAAGCCGGCTTCGACCTGGAACTCACGCGCGCCGTGTCGGACGCAGTGCCGGTGCCGGTCATCGCCTCGGGCGGTGTCGGCAACCTGCAGCATCTGGCTGAAGGCATCCAGCAAGGGCATGCCGATGCGGTGCTCGCCGCCAGCATCTTCCATTACGGCGAATACACCGTCGGCCAGGCCAAGCAATTCATGGCAGAGCAAGGCATTCCAGTACGGATCGGACTATGAGCAAGAAGTGGCTGAACAAGGTCCACTGGGACGATAACGGCCTAGTGCCGGTAATCGTGCAGGAGCAGGGCAGCAATGACGTTCTGATGTTTGCCTTCATGAACCGCGAGGCGCTCCAGAAGACCGTCGAAACGGGCGAGGCCGTGTTCTGGTCGCGCTCGCGCAAGCGTCTGTGGCATAAGGGCGAGGAGTCGGGCCACATCCAGAAGGTGCACGAAATCCGCCTCGACTGCGACGAAGACGTAGTCTTGCTCCGCGTCACACAAATCGGCGGTATCGCCTGCCATACTGGCCGCCACGCGTGCTTTTTCCAGAAGTTCGAAGGCAATGTGGAAGACGGCGATTGGCACACCGTCGAGCCGGTGCTCAAGAACCCCGACGACATCTACGCCGGCAAGCCCGGCCACAATCATGAGTGACACCCTGCGCCGCCTGGGCGAGGTGCTCGAATCCCGCAAGCTCGCCAACGGCGGCGACCCGGAAAAGAGCTACATCGCGCGCCTCTTCAACAAGGGCGACGATGCCATCCTCAAAAAGATCGGCGAAGAAGCCACCGAGACGGTCATGGCCGCCAAGGACGCCCGCGCCGCAGGCATGACCGACGAGGCGCGCAGCAAGGTCGTCTACGAAGTGGCCGACCTGTGGTTCCACACGATGGTGCTGCTGTCGCATTTCAACCTCACGCCGGATGACGTTGTGAGCGAACTGGCGCGCCGCGAAGGGCTTTCGGGTCTGGAAGAGAAGGCGCTGCGCAAGTCGCAGGCACGCGACGCAGCCGGGGACTGATTACGGTGACGAATCGTCGCAGGGAGGCAGCGTGGACAAATACGGAGCGGCAGTGGTCGTGACAGACGGGTCGGAGCGCTTGGCCGGGCTGCGTCGCCTGACGCATATCCTGTATGCGCTCTACGCCATTTTTTGGCTGACCGGCGGTATCACTGCATTGATTGCCATCATCGTCGGGTATGTTAAGCGCGACGATGTGCGCGGCACGCTGTATGAGTCGCACTTTCGTTGGCAAATCCGTTCGTTCTGGTGGTGCGTACTCTGGGGTGTGATTGGCGTGCTGCTCATTCCCGCGGCCTTCATCGGCTTTGCCGTTCTGTGGGCTCTGGGCATCTGGATGCTGTATCGTATTGTGAAAGGTTGGCTGTATCTGAATGACAGCAAGCCGATGTACGCAAATCCGTAAAATCAACCAATGGCGTTGCCACCGTTGCGACGCCAACAGCCGTATTTACGTGGGAGTAGGACATGGGTTCCTTTAGCATTTGGCACTGGCTGATCGTGCTGGTCATCATCATGATGGTCTTCGGCACGAAGAAGCTGCGCAACATCGGTTCGGATCTTGGCAGCGCCGTGAAGGGCTTCAAGGACGGCATGAAGGAAGGGGCGGAAGACAAGCCCGCAGCACCGCAGCAGACGGCCAGCCAGCCACCGCGCGAGCTGCACGATTCGACGACGATCGACGTCGAAGCGCGCGACAAGTCCAAGCAAGGCTGAGCACCGACGCGCGCTGACCGATGATCGATCTCGGCATTTCCAAGCTGGCGCTGATTGGCATGGTGGCGCTCGTCGTCATTGGGCCGGAGCGTCTGCCCAAGGTGGCGCGCACCGCTGGCGCCCTGCTTGGCCGCGCACAGCGCTACATCGCCGACGTGAAGGCTGAGGTCAGCCGCGAAATCGAGCTTGAGGAGTTGCGCAAGATGCGCACCGACTTCGAGCAGGCCGCGCGCAATGTCGAGCAGACCATCCATCAGGAGGTCAGCAAGCACACGACCGAGCTCAACGAGCGCCTGAACGAGGCGCTTGGCGATCCCGCGCAGACTGCGACCTCCGCTCCCGACTGGCGCCCCGCACCTGGCAAGTCGCGCAACGGCCGCAACAGCTGGCGCAACAAGCAGCTTTCGATGCCCAAGTGGTACCGCCAGAAGCAGGGCGTGCGCATGTGGGCGCAATCGGGTGCGGCACGCGTCAAGCGCCATCGTCCGCCCATCGTTGCCGCGCAGTCGCGTGCGCGCTCCTTCTTCGAATGATCTTCCGGGCGCGAGCCGTGTCTGCGGTGCCGCGTCCTGACTTCCCCCTTTCCCACCCGACATGAGTGCCGCTCCGCTCGATCCGCAAGAGTCGCCCGAGGACGGCGCGCAGGAAACCTTCATTTCGCACCTGGTCGAGTTGCGTGAGCGCATCGTCAAGGCCGGTGCGGGCGTGCTGCTGGTCTTTCTGGGCCTGGTCTACTGGGCGCCGGATATTTTCAACCTGTTCTCGCGGCCGCTGATCCAGGCGTTGCCCAAGAACGGCCACATGATCGTGACGGACGTCACCGGTTCGTTCTTCGTGCCGATGAAGGTGACGCTGCTGGCCGCATTCCTGATCGCACTGCCGTGGGTCCTGTACCAGATCTGGCGCTTCGTGGCGCCGGGGCTCTATACGCACGAGAAGCGGATGATCATGCCGCTGGTGGTGAGCACCTACGTGCTGTTCCTGTGCGGTGTGGCGTTTGCGTATTTTCTTGTGTTCCCGACAGTGTTCAAGGTGATGGCGCACTACAACGCGCCGCTGGGTGCCGAGATGTCCACCGACATCGACAAGTACCTGAGCTTCGCCATGACCACGTTCCTGGCTTTCGGCATCACCTTCGAGGTGCCGGTGGTCGTGATGGTGCTGGTGCGCTTTGGCATCGTGAGTCTGGAGAAGCTGCGACAGGCCCGCCCGTACGTCGTGGTGGGCGCCTTCGTGATCGCTGCCGTTGTGACGCCGCCCGACGTGATGTCGCAGCTGTTGCTGGCGGTGCCGCTGTGGCTGCTGTATGAGCTGGGGTTGATCTTGGCGGCCATCTTCATCCGTAACACCACGGCGCCGGAGAACAATCCGGAGCATTTGCCGGTGGTGAAGGACTGACGGCGATCCAAGCATCAGCCAAAGAAAAAGGCAGCCGAGGCTGCCTTTTTTGTTGCCGATGAATCTGCTGTTGCCGCTGCGTTTAGGCGGCGTACAGCCAGAACTGCTCGCGCGGGAACGTCAGCGCGTACTTGCCGTCGCTCGGGGCGCTGGAGGAGTAGGCGCGCAGGCCTGTGCCCGTTGCGCCGCTGTCGTCGGTGGCACGGAACAGGCACTCCCAGCGGTCGCCAAGGTACATGCGCGTTGCGAGCGGCAGGTGGATGGTGTTGTCGGCGTTGTCGACGCCCACGCGCACCTGTTCCAGGCGGATCACGCCGTGCGCCGATGCGCCCGGCTTCAGATCGCCGCGCGCCACGCCCCACAGCGACCAACCTCCGGTCTCGTCCACCAGCCGGGCCATGCCGTCGCGCACTTCGGCGATCTTGCCGTTGATGCGGTTATTGCTGCCCATGAACTCTGCGGTAAACAGCGTCTGCGGCGCACCGTACATTTCTTCGGGCGTGCCTTGCTGCTCGATCACGCCGTTGTTCAGCAGCAGGATGCGATCGGACATGGCCATCGCCTCGCTTTGGTCGTGCGTGACCATCAGCGCCGACAGACCCAGGCGGACGATCAGCTCGCGCAGGAAGGCACGCGCTTCTTCGCGCAGCTTGGCGTCGAGGTTCGAGAGCGGCTCGTCGAGCAGGATCACAGGCGGGTTGTAGACCAGCGCGCGGGCGATGGCTACGCGCTGCTGCTGTCCGCCGGACAGCTGGCTCGGGAAGCGCTCGCCGAGATGGCCCAGGCCCAGTTGCTGCAGCACGGCTTGCACGCGCTCCTTGATCTGCGCGGCAGGCGTCTTGCGCAGCTTGAGCGGGTAGGCGACGTTCTCGGCCACGGTCTTGTGCGGCCACAGCGCGTAGGACTGGAAGACCAGGCCCAGGTTGCGCCCTTCAGCCGGCACGTCGAGCTTCTTGGCGCCGTCAAACATGACCCGATCGCCGATCTTGACGGTGCCCTGGCTGGCCTGTTCGAGGCCGGCGACAGCGCGCAGCAGCGTGGTCTTGCCCGAACCTGACGGGCCCAGCAGCGAGACGACCTCGCCCTTCTGCAGCTGCATCGAGACACCCTTGAGAACCGGGTTGTTGCCGTATTGCAGGTGCAGGTCGTTGACAGTGAGTTCAATCATGGAGCTTCACTCCGAAACGCAGTGCGATGCCGAGGCCGACGGCCACCAGCACGATATTGACGAAGGACAGCGCGGCGACGATATCGATGGCGCCGCCCGCCCACAGGGAAACCAGCATCGAGCCGATCGTCTCGGTGCCCGGCGACAACAGGTACACACCGGTCGAGTACTCGCGCTCGAAAATCAGGAAGATCAGCAGCCATGCGCCGAGCAGCCCGTAGCGCGTGAGCGGCACCGTCACGTCGCGCGTGGTGCGGGCGCGGGTGGCGCCGACCGAGCGTGCGGCTTCTTCCAGTTCCGGACCGACTTGCAGCAGCGCGGCCGAGATCAATCGCAGCCCATAGGCCAGCCACACCACCGTGTAGGCGATCCACACGCTGAAGATCGTGCTGCGCAGGTCCCGCAGGCTCGGCACGACGTTTTCGATGATCCAGTTGGCGAAGGGCAGGCCGCTGTCGGTCAGGCCGGTCTCGATCCAGTTCGGCACGAACAGGAACACCCACAGGAACGCCAGGCCGGCCAGCAGACCCGGAATGGCGCGGGGCACCAGCACGCTGTAATCGAGGAAGCGCGTCCAGCCATCCGGCTTGCGATGCATGGCCAGGCCGATGCAGGTGTAGCAGCCCACCGCCAGCGCGCCGCCGATCACGCCGATCAGCACCGTGTTGACCATCGCCCGCAGAAACTGCGGCTGCGCGAAGATCTGCTGGAATGCCGTGGTCGAGAAAGCCTCCACCAGCGAGACGCCTTCACCCCAGTTCGAGACGAACGCGCGCAGCGCGATACCCGAGAGCGGCACCACCACTGTCACGAAGAACCACAGCACCACGACAGCCCAGGCAGGCCAGCGCCAGCTGCCCAGCGGCAGCGGGCGGCTGCGCGTGACCTTGCCCTTGACGGTGACGAAGCGGTTGGCCGACTTCAGCATGTAGCGCTGCAGCAGCACCAGGGGGAAGGTCACCATCACCAGGCAGACCGCCACGGCGGCCATCAGGTGATACGCCGGCGTACCGAGCTTGTTCGTCAGCTTGTACAGATACGTTGCCAGCACCAGGTGACCTTCCGGATCGCCCAGCACGAGCACCAGGCCGAACACCTCGAAGCCCAGGAACGTCACCAGCACGGCTGCGTAAAGCAAGGCGGGGCGCACCATCGGCAGGCTTACATTCAGTGCCACCGACAGCGGCGATGCGCCCGCGATACGCGCGGCTTCTTCCACGTCCGAACCGAGGCTGCGCAGCGCCGACGAGACATACAGATACACGTGAGGGACGTGCGTCAGGCCGGCAATGATGATGATGCTCGTAAACGAATACACATTCCACGGCGCACCGCCGAACAGGTTCTTGAACCAGACCGTGTAGAAGCCCACGGGGCCGGCGGACACCACATAGCCGAACGCCAGCACCATCGGCGAGACGAACACCGGAATCATCAGCAGCGGTTCGAGAACGCGGCGGCCGGGCAGGTCCGAACGCACCATCAGGAACGCCAGGATGCCGCCCAGCGGCACCGAGATGACTGCCAGGCCGAACGCCAGCGCGGCGGATTTCTCGAAGGCGTGCCAGAAGTCCGAATCCGTAAAGATGAAGCGATACGCATCGAGCCCCGCCAGCGCGTCGGGCATGAAGAACGGCGCGGACAGAAAGCTCTGGTAGAAGATCAGCGCCAGCGGCGTGAAAATCGCCAGCGCGGTAAGCAGAATGACCACGCCGCGCGGCAAAGCCTGTCCCACACGCGTCCAGGGCGAGCGCTTGAGGGTGACTTGGCGAGCGGCGGCACGGTCTTGCGCTAGAGAACGCATGGTGCCTCCAGGAGGAACCGGCGCCAGAACGGATGGCGCCGGCAGGTCGGTCAGATGAGTGGAGTGCCGGTGATCAGCGGATCAGATCAACGGCCGGCGGCGGTACGCCATTGCTTGATGAAGTCCAAGCGCTTCTTGGGTTCCAGGAACGCCAGGATCGATTCGTCAACGGGAATCGGCTTGATGCTGTTGCCGAGAATCTTCTTCAGGCCGGCGGCGGTCGCTTCGCCTGTCACGTCTTCACGCAGCGAGTGCAGATCCGACTTGTTGGCGAGGATTTCCTGGCCGCGCTTGGACAGGATGTAGTCCAGCCACAGCTTGGCCGCGTTCGGGTTCTTCGCCTTCTTGGCGATCATCGCCACGCGCGACACCACGAGCGTGTAGTCCTTCGGATAGACGATGCCGATCGACGGATCTTTCTTGGCGCGTGCAATCGCGTACGAGCCGAGGATGTTGTATGCCACCAGGTTTTCGCCCGAGGCCACGCGCTCCATCATCGTGCCGGTGGAGGACTGCAGCACCAGGTTCGGGCCCACCGCCTTGACGAAGTCGAAGTACTGCGGCGAGTCGACGTTGTCCTGCGCGGCCATCATGAAGCCGACGGCGGACTTCTCGATGTCGTACGTCGTGACCTTGTTCTTGAAGCGTTCGGGCTGGCTGGCGACCAGCTTGGCGAAGTCGGCGTGCGTCTGCGGGACTTCGCTGTCCTTGATCAGGCGCTTGTTGTACAGGAACACGGCCGGCTCGTACGTGGTGCCGTAAGCCAGGCCCTTGTAGACAGCCCACTTCGGCAGGTTCTGCACTTCCGGCGAGTCGTACTTCATCGCGTAGCTCTGCGCGAGCTTGAGCTGCGAGTCCATCGACGAGTTCCACATCATGTCAGCCGAGGCGCCGCCGGCGGCCTGCTCGCTGATGAAGCGGTTGTACAGCTCGCTGCTGTTCATGTCGTTGTACTCGACCTTCACGCCGGGGTAGAGCGACTCGAAATCCTTGATCAGCGGATCGGCGGCCTTGGTGTCGGTGGTCGCGTAGACCACCACTTTGCCTTCCTTCTTGGCGGCGGCGATGGTGTCGGCGTAGTTGGCGGGATAGCCGGCCGGGACTTGCGCGACGGCGGCGGTGCTGAGGGTCAGTGCGGCAGCGGCAATTGAAGCGAGAGCGGCGTGCGCAGGCGTAAAGCGTCCACGAAGCATGGGTTTGTCTCCTGTTTGCTTGTGATGGCGTGGGGCTGGCTACTTATGGCGTGGTGCGTGTAGCTCGGGCGGATGGCCCCAAGTGCGGCCGATTATAGAAATCGCGCGCTTTCGCCACGCTTTCATTGCGGCTGCTGCGTCGCAGCATGCTCCGGGGAGGGGGCTGTGGCGGCCAGCGGCACGCGGATCCGCGCCGACAAACCAACGCCGCCGTGCGCGTTCGGCTCGCCGTCGGCCAGTTCGATTTGCCCGCCGCTGCGCGCCGCATAGGCACGCGCGATGGCCAGGCCGAGGCCTGAGCCTTCGGCGGCATAGCGAACGTCTTTGGGCGCGACCTTGGGTTTACCCGAGCGACTTCCGCCCTCGTGCGCCCGGCGGAAGCGCTCGAACGCGTGCGCGCGCTCGTCAGCGCTCATGCCCGGCCCGGTGTCGTCCACGCAGACCAGCGCGGCGTCGCCTTCAGCCGTGGCCCGTACGGTGATGCGGCCGCCGGCCGGCGTGTACCGGATCGCGTTGTGCACGAGGTTGGAAAGCGCCTCGCGCAGGAACGCCGGATAGCCGATGACGGGCAGCGTCATGACGAGGCCGCCGTCGTCCCAGCCGAGATCCTGCTGTTTTTCGCGTGCCAACGGCAGCGCATCGACCACCACGTCGCGTGCCAATTCACCCAGGTCGAAGGTTTCTGCGGGCGCGTCCTGTCCCGCATGCCGCGCGCGGGCGAGGGCGAGCAGTTGCGTGGTCAGCCGGTTTGTCGACTGCAGGCGCGCGATGATGGCGGACAGGCTTTCGCGCACGCGCGCCGGGTCGGTCTCGCGCAGCGCGTATTCGGCTTGCGTGAGCAGCACGGCCAGCGGCGTGCGCAGCTGGTGCGACGCATCGGCAAGAAACTGGCTTTGCGCATCCGCAAGTTCGGCGTAGCGATGAATGTGGTGGTTGATCGCGTTCACCAGCGGGCGTACCTCGGCGGGCACATCGGTGGCGTCGAGCGGGCGGAGGTCGTCCGATGCGCGCACGCCGATGCTGCGTGCCAGACGATTGAGCGGCTTGAGCGCGACGGTCACGCCGAGCCACAGCAGCGCCGCGCTGACCGCCACCAGCGCAGCATCGCGCAGCAGCGTGCCGCGCCACACCGCCTGCTGCAGCGCGCGCCGCGTCTCGATGGTTTCCGCCACCTGAATGACGATGCGCGCCGGCAGCCCCGGTTGATAGAGCGGCTTGGCCACGGCGGCCACGCGTACGGGTTCGTCGTGGTACGTCGCGTCGTAGAAGAGAGGGGTGTCGTTTTCCAGCCGCTTGGCGGGCAGCGGCAGATCGTCGTAGCCCGTCAGCGCGGCTTCAGGGGCTTTGCCGGGCAACGGTTCGAAAGCGACGCGGTAATAGACGTTGCTCTGCGCCGTCGATTCGAACATGGACAGCGCCACATACGGCACGTTGACCTGGACCTGCCCGCGCTCGATCGTCACGCCGTTCTCAATGGCACGCACCGAGCCGAGCAGGGCGCGGTCATACGCGCGATCGGTCGCGCCGCGCAGCGCCTGGTACGCCGAAACGATGTCGATGGCCAGCACACCCACCAGCCCCGGCAGCAGCAACCAGAGCAGCGTGAGTTTCAGGCTGCGCGGCAGCCGGAGCCTGGCGAGCCGCTGCATCATGCGTTGCTGTCGCCGGCGGCGGGCGTTTCGCCATCGCCCGTTTCGAGCAGGTAGCCCAGCCCGCGTACGGTGACGATCTGCACGCCCGTGCCCGCCAGCTTCTTGCGGAGGCGGTGCACGACCACCTCCACGGCGTCTGGGCTCGAATCGCTGTCCAGGTTGAAGACCTTGTCGAACAAATGCACCTTGCTGATCGGCTGGCCGGTCTTGTGCAGCAGCGCCGACAGCGCGGCGTGCTCGCGCGGCGTGAGCGACAGCGGCTCGCCTGACAGCAGAAATGCCTTGCGCCCGGTGTCGAACTCCAGCGGCCCGCAACGCAGACGCGGGAACGCCCGGCCGCGGCTGCGGCGGATCAGCGCCATCAACCGCGCCTCCAGCTCGGACAACGCGAACGGCTTGGTGAGGAAATCATCGGCGCCGGCATTGAGGCCGCGTACGCGCTCATCCAGCGCGCCCTGCGCGGTGAGGATCAACACCGGCGTGCGGTCGTCGCGCGCGCGCATGTCGGCCAGCACGGCAAAGCCATCCTTGCGCGGCAAGCGCAGGTCCAGCACCACCGCATCAAATTCTCCGGAGCCGAGGAACGCTTCGGCGATGACGCCATCGGCGGCGCGCTCGATCACGAAGCCGCTTTGCGCCAGCGCGCGCGCCAGCCATGCGGCCAATTCGTCCTCATCCTCCACCAGCAAAATCCGCATCGGGTGTCTCTCAATATCGTTCTGGCTACTTTTTCATGATAATGCGTGGCGCCCGCATCTCGACCTCCCTGTCCGCGTGATGCGCTCCCGTTCGCTTCAACCGGCATGTCGTCCATCCCAAATTCCCGTCGCCGCTGGCTCTGTCAGACCGCCGCATTGCTGGCCGCAAGTGGCGTGGTTGCGCGAGGGGCCCAGGCTCAGTGGTTGGCGCGTCCGGCGCCGGAGCTGCCGTCGTACTATCCGCGCGACTACGGCGCGATGGTCGACGCCGCGCGCCGCGAAGGCCGTGTCACGGTGTACTCCACGACGGATTTCTCCGCCGCGTATCCACTCATCCGTGCCTTCGAAACGCGCTATCCGGGCATCACCGTCGACTACCGCGAGCAGAACAGCGACGACATCTACCGCCGCTTCCTTGCTGAATTCGCCGCCAAGTTGCCGGGCGCCGATGTGGTCTGGAGTTCGGCCATGCCGGAGCAGTTCAAGCTGGTGAACGACGGCCACGCACTCTCATACGCGTCGCCGGAGCGGCCGTACCTGCCGTCGTGGGCCATCTGGAAGAATGAGGCGTACGGCACGAGCTACGAGCCGGTCGTCTTCGTCTACAACACGCGCCAGCTGCCGGCGGATTTGATCCCCTCCACCCATGCGGACTTCGCACGTATTCTGAATGGCCATCGTGACTTGCTGCGCGGTCGCGTCGCCTCGTACGACATCGAGCATTCCGGCTCGGCTTTCCTCTTCGCCGCCGAAGACGCACGCACCACGCCGGTGTTCTGGGATGTTGCCAAGGCATTAGGTGGCGTCAACGTCAATCTGTACATCACCACGGCCGCGATGCTCGAGCGCGTCGCCTCCGGCGAAAGCCTGCTCGCCTACAACGTGATCGGCTCCTACGCGGCGCGCTACGTCGATCGCAATCCGGCGCTCGCCATCAAGATGCCGACCGACTACACGCTGGTAGCTACGCGCGTCGCCTTCATCGCCCGGCGCGCGGCCCGCCCGAACGCTGCGCGCCTCTGGCTCGACTTCATGCTTTCGCGCGATGGCCAAAGCGTGATGGCGGACCGCGCGTTCCTGTTTTCCCTGCGCCAGGATGTCGAGACTGGACTCACTGCCAAGCGCCTGCTCGCCGAACTGGGCAACACGCATCGGCCCATTCCTGTCGGACCGGGTTTACTCGCCCATCAAGATCAACTCCGCCGTGCCGATTTCCTAAAGCGATGGCGCGCCGCACTCGTTCGATAAAAAGAGAATAAAGACGCACTTTCTGCCGCAACGTGGTGCGAAGGCGACAATTCGGAACTGTCACCAACCGCCAAATTTGTTGCGCAGGAACGGGGTCGCAATCGCCCGCCAACCCCTGTGCTACCGCGCAAAAAGCGGGTTGCGCCCCCCTCCCAAAGGGGCTCGGCGCGTGTTGCCCATGAGCAACAACTTGGCCGCAAATCGCGGCCCAGAGCCAGAAAGGGTTTCCGGAATCCGTCAACGCTGGCACATAATGCGGTCAGACGTGAGGTATCTGCGTCGTCCATAAGGACAGTCAAGATTTCCCAATCAGTTGACAAGGAAAGTGTCGATATGAAGATGAAACTGTTTGCAGCTGCTGTTGCAGCTCTGGCCGCCGGTGGCGCCTATGCACAATCCTCCGTGACCCTGTACGGCGTGGTCGACGCTGGTCTGACCTACGCAAACAAGGTGCCGAACGGCAACGGCGGCGGTAGCTCGCGTGTTGGCCTGGATTCGGGCGGCCTGTCGGGCTCGCGCTGGGGCCTGCGTGGCGTTGAAGACCTGGGCGGTGGCCTGAAGGGTATCTTCAACCTGGAAAGCGGCTTCAACCTGGACAACGGTACGTCGGCTCAAAACAACCGCCTGTTCGGTCGTAACGCTTACGTCGGTCTGCAAGGCCAGTGGGGTCAACTGACCCTGGGTCGTCAGCAAAACCTGCTGTATGACTTCTCGCTGATCTATGACCCGATGGCAATCGCCACGCGTTACTCGCTGGCCTCGCAAGACCAGTACTTCGCTGGTCGTGCTGATAACTCGGTCAAGTACATCGGCACGTTCGGCGGCCTGAGCGTCTCGGCTCTGTACGCGTTCAACCGTGATGGTAACGAGCAAGCTGGTCTCAGCAAGCTCGGCCGCGAGTGGAGCCTGGGCGTGAACTACGCTGGCGGCCCGCTGGGTATCGGCGCTGTGTATGACCAGTCGAACGGTGTCGCAGGTTCGGCAACGACGTTTGCTGCACAAAGCGCCTTGGCTGATAACAAGGAACAACGCGCCACGATCGCTGGCACGTACGCCTTCGGCCCGGCCAAGCTGTACGCTGGCTACCGTTGGTACAAGGCCAACTTCGCAACTGTTGCTGGCAACGGCAACCTGCGTTCGAACCTGTACTGGGCTGGCCTGGGTTACCAAGCTACTCCGGCTCTGTCGCTGACGGGTACGGCTTACTACCAACAGTTCAAGAACAGCGGTACGGGCAACCCGTGGCTGTTCGTGGTCGGCACCGACTACGCTCTGTCGAAGCGCACCGACGCTTACTTCAACGTGGCCTATGCTAAGAACAGCGGTGGTTCGGGTCTGGGCGTTATGGGCCTGAACGCCAGCGGTTACACGGGTACCACGCTGACGAACGGCGAACAAGTGTTCTCGGGCTCGGGTAACAGCAACAACCAGTTCGGTGCTACCGTTGGCCTGCGTCACAAGTTCTAATTTGACGCGCTCGTAAGAGCGCATCGAATTAAACGGTTAAAC
Organism: Ralstonia sp. TCR112; assembly: GCF_007997035.1. Taxonomy (GTDB): domain Bacteria; phylum Pseudomonadota; class Gammaproteobacteria; order Burkholderiales; family Burkholderiaceae; genus Ralstonia; species Ralstonia edaphi. Next base: position 78,007 of record NZ_VOSS01000032.1, read on the forward strand.
GCCGATCCCGAAAGGGGTCGGCGTTTTTCTTTGTGCGTACGATGCGCGGCGCAGCTGCATGGCTGAAGCGCCGCCAAGGGTGGCGTGGCGTTGGCCGGCGTGCAAGCGTCGGTCCCTGGTGGGAATTGAAGGCGACGCTGGAGCATGTCGCCGCGCTTGCTGTTTTGCCCCGCCATACGGCCGGCGCCGCGTTGCGACTTTGCAGCGCCGGACGAAAGGCCCTCGTATCGACGCAGCAGCGCAGTTGTCGGTGCGCCGGGTCGATCGTTGAGTGGAAAGCTGCGTCAGGGTTGTTCGCCCCTCGTCAACGTGCCGGTGCGATTGCCAGCGTACGCGCATGAAAAACGGCGGCACATCGGCCGCCGTTTGTGTTTTCCTGAACCAGTCGCTTACTGTTGCTCTTCGTCGTCCTGCGAGGGCATCGGCACATTGCGACGCGTGGGCGCGGGACGCTTGCCGACAACGATGGTCAGTTCCACTGCCTTGCCCTTGCGCGACACGGTCACCTTGGCTTCCGCGCCGGGTTTCAGCTGCGCGATGCTATTGAGCAACGCCGTCGTATCCAGTATCGGCTCACCATTCACGCTGGTGAGAATGTCCCCCGGGCGCAGGCCTGCCTTGTCCGCTGGTCCGCCTTGGACCACGGCGGCAATCAATGCCCCATCCTTGCGTGACAAGCCAAACGACTCGGCAATTTCCGGCGTCACATCCTGCGGTTCAACGCCGATCCAGCCCCGCACCACGCTGCCCGTCGAGATAATCGACTCCATCACCTGCTTGGCCAGCGAGACCGGAATCGCGAAGCCGATGCCCAGCGAGCCGCCCGAGCGCGAGTAGATCGCCGTGTTGATCCCGAGGAGGTTGCCGTCAGCGTCGACGAGCGCACCGCCCGAGTTGCCGGGGTTGATCGCGGCGTCGGTCTGGATGAAGTTCTCGAAGGTGTTGATGCCCAGATGGCTGCGGCCCAGCGCGGAGACAATGCCCATCGTCACTGTCTGGCCCACGCCGAAGGGGTTGCCGATCGCAAGCACCACGTCGCCGACGCGCACATTCTCCAGCCGGCCCAGCGTAATGGCGGGCAGATTCGGCAGGTTGATCTTGAGGACGGCGAGGTCGGTTTCCGGATCGGAGCCGACGACCTTCGCGTTGGCCTTGCGGCCGTCGGTCAGGGCGACTTCGATTTCGTCCGCCCCGTCTACCACATGGTGGTTCGTTAGAATGTAGCCTTCCGAGCTGACGATCACGCCGGAGCCCAGGCTGGCCGTCGGCTCCTGGCGCTGCTCAGGGGCGCGGTCGCCGAAGAAGAAGCGGAACCACGGGTCTGCGCTGGCTTGCGGATTGTTGCTGCGCTTCGGCGCATTCTTGCTGCTGAAGATGTTGACCACCGCGGGCATCGCCACCTTGGCGGCTTCCGCGTAGGAGTTGCTGGAGGTGCCGCCGTGGCCGATCGGCGCGACTTCCTTGAGCGCGACGATGGGCGAGCCGGATTGCACTGCGACCTTGCCGCGCTGCAGCCAGTCAGGCTTGAGCGTGGCGATCACAAACCAGACGGCCAGGACGACCGTGACGGCTTGCGCGAAAAACAGCCAAAAGCGGCGCAACATAGAGCGAAATTGAGTCCAAATGGATCGAAAAGAACTTGAATTGTACTTGAACGACCTGTTGCAGGCGGCCCGTTTTCGGGACTATTGCCCCAACGGTCTGCAGGTGCAGGGCCGCGAAACCATTGAGCACATCGTGACGGGAGTCACCGCCAGCCTGGCATTGATCGAAGCTGCTATCGAAGCGCGCGCCGACGCCATCCTCGTGCATCATGGTTACTTTTGGAAGGGCGAAGATGGTCGGGTCGTGGGCCAAAAGCATGCGCGCCTGAAGCAACTCCTGGCACACGATCTGAACCTGTTCGCGTACCACCTGCCGCTGGATGCCCACCCTGAGCTGGGCAACAACGCGCAGCTGGGTGCCTTGCTGGGCATCGCGCCCCAAGGCCGGTTCGGCGACGATGAGCTGGGTCTGATCGGGACGCTTCCCGAGGCGACCACCCTGAGCAATTTCGCGCAGACGGTATCGGCAAAGCTGAACCGGGCGCCGCTCGTGATCGGCGATGACAATCGCCCGGTGCGCACCGTGGGCTGGTGCACCGGTGGCGCTCAGGGCTGGTTCGATGCCGCCGTGGCCGCCGGCGCGGACGTGTATATCAGCGGTGAAGCGTCGGAGCAGACGACGCATCTCGCGCGCGAATCGGGTGTCGCCTATATCGGTGCGGGCCACCACGCCACGGAGCGCGGCGGCGTTCGGGCGCTGGGCACCCATCTGGCCGAGCGCTTCGGCGTGCGTCACACCTTCATCGATATCCCGAATCCGGTGTGATTCGACGTCCGATTACGGCTTGTTCTTCAGGCTGTCGCGGATCTCGCGCAGCAGCAGGATGTTTTCCGGCGTTTCGGCGGGTGCTGCCGGCGGGTTGGCGTCGATTACGCGCGTGATGGCGCGCACCATCAGAAACACGATAAACGCCAGAATCAAGAAATTGACCGCCACGGTGATGAAGTTGCCGTAGGCGAAGACCGGCACGCCTGCCTTCTTCAGATCGGCCAGGGTATGCGGCACACCGGCGGGCGCCTCTGCCAGCTGAATGAACAGGTTCGAGAAATCGAGCTTGCCAACAATGCGGCCGATCAGCGGCATGATCAGATCATTGACGAGCGAATCGACAATTTTGCCGAACGCCGCACCGATGATCACGCCCACTGCGAGGTCGATCACGTTGCCGCGCATCGCGAATTTCTTGAAGTCTTGCATCAGTGCCATCGGTTTTCTCCGGATTGTTTGATTCGAGACAAACGGTCAAGCTAGCGAACGGTTGACCTGAATTGTTGAAAGCGAGGCTGCAAGAGCCATGCCAAAGCCTTGTCAGCATTGGGCTGGCGGGCGATCGGCGTGTTCACTATATCCGTAACCGCTACGCCCGGCGACCGCTATCGTTCGCTCGGTACGCTCGGGTATAATTTTTGGTTGACGCGAATCTATCTTGATTTCTCACCCTGGGGTCTTGAATGAGTGACCAGCAAAACGTGGACAAGGGTCGCCGCAATCTATTGATTGCGACGTCCGTGGCTGGTGGTGTGGGAGGGGTTGCAGTTGCGGCCCCTTTCGTTTGCACATTCGCACCATCTGAAAAAGCCCGTGCAGCGGGCGCGCCCGTAGAGGCGGACGTGAGCGACCTGGCCCCGGGCCAGATGAAGGTGGTGGAATGGCGCGGCAAGCCGGTCTGGCTGCTCAAACGCACGCCCGACATGCTGGAATCGCTCAAGAAGACCGATAACGAAGTCGCCGACCCCAAGTCCGACGTGCCCTTCACCATGAAGACGCCGGACTACTGCAAGAACGAAACCCGCTCCCGTGCCGAGCATAAAGACCTGCTGGTCGTGGTCGGCATCTGCTCCCATCTTGGCTGCTCCCCGTCCGGTCCGTTTCCCGCAGGCGCCAACGTGCAGCTTGCCGGAGACCCCGGCTTCGTCTGCCCGTGCCATGGCTCCACGTTCGACCTGGCTGGGCGCGTGTTCAAGAACAAGCCCGCGCCGCAGAACCTCGACGTTCCGCCGTACATGTTCCTGTCCGACACGAAGCTGGTGATCGGTAAAGACGAGAAAGGAGAGGCTTGATCATGGCCGAGAAGAAGGTGGAGACAACCGGGCTGCTGGGCTGGATCGATGCACGCTTCCCGGCATCGGAGCTGTGGAAGGCGCATCTGTCCGAGTACTACGCGCCGAAGAATTTCAACTTCTGGTATTTCTTCGGGTCGCTGGCGCTGCTGGTGCTGGTGATCCAAATCGTCACCGGCATCTTCCTGGTGATGAACTACAAGCCCGACGGCACGCTCAACGCCGCCGGCATCCCCGTCGCCTATGCGAGCGTGGAGTTCATCATGCGCGAGGTGCCGTGGGGCTGGCTGGTACGGTATATGCACTCGACCGGCGCGTCGGCGTTCTTCATCGTCGTGTATCTGCACATGTTCCGCGGCATGCTGTACGGCTCGTACCGTAAGCCGCGCGAGCTGGTCTGGATCTTCGGCTGCCTGATCTTCCTGTGCCTGATGGCCGAAGCCTTCATGGGCTATCTGCTGCCGTGGGGCCAGATGTCGTATTGGGGCGCGCAGGTCATCGTGAACCTGTTCTCCGCCATTCCGCTGATCGGCCCGGACCTGTCGTTGTGGATCCGCGGTGACTACGTGGTGTCGGACGCGACGCTGAACCGCTTCTTCTCGTTCCACGTCATCGCTGTACCGCTGGTGCTGCTGGGCCTGGTGGTGGCGCACATCATCGCGCTGCACGAAGTGGGTTCGAACAACCCGGACGGCGTCGAGATCAAGGCCAAGAAGGACGAGCGCGGCATTCCGCTCGACGGCATTCCGTTCCACCCGTATTACTCGGTGCACGACATCGTCGGCGTGGCGGTGTTCCTGTTCATCTTCAGCGCGATCGTGTTCTTCGCGCCGGAAATGGGCGGCTACTTCCTGGAAGCCAACAACTTCATCCCGGCAGACTCGCTGAAGACGCCGCCGCACATTGCGCCGGTCTGGTACTTCACGCCGTTCTACTCGATGCTGCGCGCGACCACGTCGGACTTCCTGCCGTGGCTGTGGGGCTTCATCGCAATCATGCTGGGGCTGCTCTTCGTGCGCTCCAAGAGCATGAAGGTCAAGGGCGTGGCGGTGGCTGTGGCCGTGATTCTGGCGCTGGGCTTCGCGTTCATCGACGCGAAGTTCTGGGGCGTGGTCGTGATGGGCGGCTCGGTGGTGATCTTCTTCTTCCTGCCGTGGCTGGACCAGTCGCCGGTCAAGTCGATCCGTTATCGCCCGGGCTTCCACAAGACGCTGCTGATCGTCTTCGTGATCGCCTTTGCGGTGCTGGGCTACCTGGGTATCCAGCCGCCGAGCCCGGTCGGTTCGATCGTTTCGCAGATCGGCACCATTCTGTACTTCGCGTTCTTCCTCGCGATGCCGATCTGGAGCCAGATCGGGACCTTCAAGCCAGTGCCTGAGCGCGTCACGTTCACGCCGCACTGATAGAGCCCGCGCACAAGGACCCATGAAGGACACAAGAATGAAAAAGCTGCTTGCGATTTTCGCCTTGGCCGGTCTAGTGTTTGCCGCGCCTGTGATGGCCAATGAGGGCGGCGTGCCGCTCGATCCGGCGCCCAACCAGTCCAGCGACACGTCTGCGCTGCAGCGCGGCGCCAAGCTGTTCGTCAACTACTGCCTGAACTGCCACGGCGCCAGCGCCATGCGCTACAACCGTCTGCGCGACATCGGTTTGAGCGAGGAGCAGATCAAGCAGAACCTGCTGTTCTCGTCGGACAAGGTCGGCGACACGATGCACATCGCCATGGATCGCGAGGACGCCAAGAAGTGGTTTGGTGCCGTACCGCCGGACCTGTCGGTCATTGCGCGCGCGCGCGGCAGCGACTGGCTCTACACCTACCTGCGCACGTTCTACCGCGACGACACGCGTCCGACCGGCTGGAACAATCTGGTCTTCGACAAGGTCGGCATGCCGCATGTGCTGTGGGAGCTGCAGGGCCAACAAGTGCCGAAGTACGCCGAAGTGAAGTCCGAGCACGGCGAGGCCGAGAAGAAGCTCGTTGCCCTTGAGGTCGCGGTCCCGGGCAAGATGAACAAGGTCGAATATGACCAGGCCGTGGCCGATCTGGTGAGCTATCTGGACTGGATGGCTGAACCCGCCGGCAACCTGCGCAAGCGTCTCGGCGTCTGGGTATTGTTGTTCATTGGTGTGTTCTTCGTGCTGGCCTGGCGTCTGAATGCGGCCTATTGGAAGGACATCAAGTAAAATCCGTGTTTTCCGGGCAAGGGCTAGGCCGGTGGAGAACTGGCTCTAGCCCTTTGCCTTTTCGCTTTTTGTGCCGTGGCGATGTCATTTGTCGTCACGGTTGTACCGTCATCGGGCCGCCCCCGGCCCATGCGCCAAGGAACTACAACCATGATGGTCTTGTACTCGGGCACCACTTGCCCGTTCTCGCAGCGTTGCCGCCTCGTCCTGTTCGAAAAGGGCATGGATTTCGAGATTCGCGACGTCGATCTCTTCAACAAGCCGGAAGACATCGCGGTGATGAACCCGTACGGCCAGGTGCCCATCCTGGTTGAACGCGACCTGATCTTGTACGAGTCGAACATCATCAACGAATACATCGACGAGCGCTTCCCGCACCCGCAGCTGATGCCGGCCGATCCGGTGCAACGCGCTCGCGCCCGCCTGTTCCTGTTCAACTTCGAGAAGGAACTGTTCACGCACGTCTCCGTGCTCGAGAACGAAAAGGGCAAGGCCGCCGAGAAAAACCACGAGAAGGCCCGCGCGGCCATCCGCGATCGCCTCACGCAACTGGCGCCGATCTTCCTGAAGAACAAGTACATGCTCGGCGAAGAGTTCTCGATGCTGGACGTGGCGATTGCGCCGCTGCTGTGGCGCCTGGACCACTACGGCATTGAGGTCTCGAAGAATGCTGCCCCGCTGATGAAATACGCTGAGCGTATCTTCAGCCGTCCGGCGTATATTGAAGCGCTGACGCCGTCCGAAAAGGTCATGCGCCGCTGATCGCCGCCGGGTCGCTGGCCGTGCCCGGGCTGAGCCTGCGCGCGGCCGCGCCCAACGGTCACTGATTTCATCATGTCGGAAACATCCACCAAGCCCTATCTGATCCGCGCCATCTACGAGTGGTGCACGGACAACGGCTTCACGCCGTACATCGCTGTCTTCGTCGACAACAGCACCAACGTGCCGCGCGAATTCGTCAAGAACGACGAGATCGTGCTGAACGTGAGCTTTGACGCGACCAGCCAGCTCGACATGGGCAACGAGTGGATCACGTTCCATGCGCGCTTCTCCGGCGTGTCGCGCAAGATCGAGGTGCCGATCGAAAACGTGCTTGCCGTGTATGCGCGCGAGAACGGTCAAGGTATGGCATTCCCGGTGGAGCGCAGCACACCGACGACACAGGCCGCGACCGAACGCGAGAACAATCCGCCGCCCAAGCTGGCTGCGGTGGACTCCGAATCGGCGTCTGCGCCGGTCGCTGCCGAGGCGGAAACGGGCCCGGAAGACGACCCGACGCCGCCAAATGTGCCGCGCATCGGTGGAAAGCCCGCGCTAAAAGTCGTCAAGTAACGCGTGTTAGGTTAGAATCGCGTTTCTTTGCCGGCTTAGCTCATCTGGTAGAGCAGTTGATTTGTAATCATCAGGTGGCGGGTTCGAGTCCTGCAGCCGGCACCAGCATCACGAAAACGGTCTCCCTTGCGGAGGCCGTTTTCTTTTGTCGCGCCCGTTCAATTTCACGGGCTTCACCCGCGCCGAACCCAAATCACCTTGCCGCCCTGGATGCCGAGGTTGCGACGTTCTTCGCGGTAGTCCATGGTGCCGGGCAGGGCTTTGCCGTCGCGTTCGCTGATGCGCCAGAGGCAGCCGTTCAACAAGGCCGTGGCGTCCTGTTCGGATTTGCCGATCAAGGCGTCGTCGGGAATGGCGGCCGCCTGACAGGTGGCGGCTTGAGTGGTGGGCTCAGTCATCTTGGATACCCCTGCGTTTCCGGGTTGTTCGGGCCCGGTGTTGAGCAGGCCGCCATGCCGAAGGTGGCCGCAATCGTGGTGAGAAGCGTTGCCAAGCGCGTCATAAAACCTCCGTGTGATATCGCAGTGGTGAGCGCCTCGACCAGGCGCTCGATGGTCGCAGCAGTGTACCGACGCACGCTTGCGAGATGCCTCATGCAGCGGTGTTGCCACCGCGCAATGGGCTTCGCGAGGCCCGAGAAAACCGCTTGCCGCCATCAGCGAGACTTTGTTACTCTGCGCCCCGTCATAGCTACGGAGTTCACCTCCATGGACAGTTGTTCTAGTCGATCTTCGATCGCACATTGAACGGCTAGACAGTCTCGGCGCACCGTTTTCGCGCCTCACCACTGCCTAGCCGTATTGCACGGCGGGTAGTGGCGCTTGCGTGGGTTCTCTGCGTAAGTCCCTTCCTGAATTCGATTGTTGTATCGGGCACAGCCACGTGGCTGCGTGTGTTTGCGCGCGCCATCGCAAGGCGCGGCCGGCGTTTGCCTACGTCCGTCGCGGAAACGGGCGGGGAGGTCTCATGCTGTTCTTCTCGTTGTTGCAGTACGTCTGGGTGGCAGTGCGTCCGCTGGTTGGGGTTCCTCTGCTGGTTGGGGGCGGCGGCAGCGGCGCGTTTCTTGGTGATGGCGGCTTGAACTATGGCCACGAGCGCGTGCTGGAAGTCTTCTACAGCCTGCAGGTGACCAAGGCGCCGGCGATCAGTCCAGATTTTCAGCTTATTCAGAACCCGGGCTACAACCACGATCGCGGTCCGGCCAAGTTCGTGGGCGTGCGCGTCCACGCCGAGTTCTAACCGTAGGAGGACCCATATGGACAGTCCGAGTCGACCTTACCCAACGTCTTTTTCCCATTAGGCGAGTCCGCCGCACGGTTGTTCCCTGCTGCTGACTTGCCGCCCTGGCAAGGCTGCGGTGTCTGCATCGCTCCTTGATCGTTTCAACTATGCCGCCGCGTGTGTGCGACGCGTGCGGCGATGGCCGCGTGCCGTGCGTATGTGCACGCGGCGAGGAGTGTGTCATGCGCAAATTCAAGATTCCCGCCCGCCGCTTTTCGGCGATCGCACTGCCGTTCAGCTCACCGTTTGTGCACCCCCGGGCCGGAGCGTCGGAGCCTGCTGGTGCTGCATCGATCACGTCGATGCGGCGTGCCGGTGACAGCGGCCAAATGCTCTCCAACCATGGTTACGCGGCAGCCGCCATCCGGCTGTCGCGCACCTACTGGTAACGCAATGGCGGGCCCGCGCGTCATGTCGCGCTGGACGACGGCCGCATGGATGAATTCGCAGCGTGCTCGGCGACTTCGGGTCCGTCAAACGAGAATGTTTCTTATTACTAATATCAACTTGGAGCGCACATTTGGCGACAACGTCGGCTGCGCACCACTGTGGCCGATTGTCGCAGTGCAACAACATCCACTTTCGATTTGCTTTCCCGCAAAGCCACGTAAACCCTAGCCCTGCAGCCAGGACATCACTTGTCAATCGACGGCGCTTTCTATTTGCCTGAGCAGATAGCGCGATCCGGAGCGCCGTCTGGCGGTAAGATCGCGCCCGCATTCCACTCCCAACCGCGCTCCCCCAACGGGCGCATGACGTAGTGCCTGCTCCGACCTTTTACGCCCCCGATCTGTCGTCCGCCGCTTTGTGCGACGCGGCGGCGCTCGACTTCGCCCATGCCCGGCATGAGCGAAGCCCGCCTCGCCAACTGAGGGCGTTGGGTTCAGCTTCTCCCTGACCGGCGCCTGATGTGATCGAAGATCCGCTGCCGCACCTCAGCTGTACTCGGGGCGCCGGTAGTTCGGTCTTCTCTCATTTCCCGCGTTTTTCCCCTTGTGGCCGCTGTCCGGGCCGCTGGGCTCCCGTGATGTCCGGAAGCATCGCCGGCGCAATTGTGCAAGACATGAAGAACACACTCGTTCCACATATGAAGCGGCTTCTCGCCGCAAGCCTCCCGCTCCTGCTGGCGGGCTGCAACCTGACGGTCCTGGACCCGAAGGGGATGATTGCGGCTGAAGAAAAGACGCTGATCCTGGTGGCGACCGGCCTGATGCTGCTGGTGGTCATCCCCGTGATCGTGCTGACGCTGGTGTTCGCGTGGAAATACCGTGCGTCCAACACCAAGGCCCGCTACGAGCCGGACTGGTCGCACTCCAACGCCATCGAAGCCGTGGTGTGGCTGATCCCGTGCCTGATCATCATCGTGCTGGGCGTGATCACCTACAAGTCCACGCACGCGCTCGATCCGTACAAGCCGATCGAATCGGATGTGAAGCCCATCACGGTCGAGGCTGTCTCGCTCGACTGGAAGTGGCTGTTCATCTATCCGGAACTGAAGATCGCGACGGTCAACCAGCTCGCATTCCCGGCCAACACCCCGATCAACTTCAAGATCACGTCCGACACGGTGATGAACGCGTTCTTCATCCCGCAGCTCGGCAGCCAGGTGTACGCCATGGCGGGCATGCAGACCAAGCTGCACCTGATCGCGAACGAGACCGGCGTGTTTGACGGCATGTCGTCGAACTACAGCGGCTCGGGCTTCACGGGCATGAAGTTCAAGGCCACGGCGATGACGAACGAAGAGTTCGACGCCTGGGTCAAGCAGGTTCGTGCCTCGTCGCAGAACCTGACCAAGGAAGGCTACGCCGAGCTGTCCAAGCCGAGCGAGAAGGTGCCGCCGGCGGCGTATGCATCGGTCGACCCGACGCTGTATCACAGCATCCTGCACAAATACATGGACAAGATGGGCGAGGGCGAGAAGGTCCTGACGCTCGACGAGGCGCTCGAAGGCGCCAACTGCACGACGGCCACGGCTGAAGCGGCAACGCGTCCGCTGCCGGTGCAGTCCGCCCTGCCTGCGCCCAAGAGCGCGGCCAAGAATTCCTAGGAGTTGACGATGTTTGGCAAGTTGAGTCTGGAGGCCATTCCGCTGCACGAGCCGATCGTGGTCGTGACGGTGTCGGCCATTCTGCTGGGTGGCGCGGGCCTGTTCGGCCTGATCACCTATCTCAAGAAGTGGACCTACCTCTGGAATGAGTGGATCACCTCGGTCGATCACAAGAAGATCGGCGTGATGTACTGCATTCTGGCCATCGTGATGCTGCTGCGCGGTTTTGCCGACGCCATCATGATGCGCTCGCAACTGGCGGTCGCCTCGGGCGGCGGTGCCGGCTATCTGCCGCCTGAGCACTACGACCAGATCTTTACCGCGCACGGCGTGATCATGATCTTCTTCATGGCCATGCCGCTGATGACGGGCCTGATCAACCTGATCGTGCCGCTGCAAATTGGCGCGCGCGACGTGGCATTCCCGTTCCTGAACACGCTGTCGTTCTGGCTGGCTGCTGCTGGTGTGGTGCTGATCAACGTGTCGCTGGGCGTGGGCGAATTCGCTCGCACCGGCTGGCTGGCGTACCCGCCGCTGTCGGAGCTGGCCTACAGCCCGGGCGTGGGGGTCGATTACTACATCTGGGCGTTGCAGATATCGGGCCTCGGGACATTGCTGACCGGCGTGAACTTCGTCGCGACCATCTTCAAGATGCGCGCGCCGGGCATGACGCTGATGCGCATGCCGATCTTCAC
>NZ_VOSS01000033.1 GCF_007997035.1 Ralstonia sp. TCR112
CGAGTGCCGATTCGGCGCCACGCGGCCCCAGCTCGGGCAGCACGCGTTGCGCCGGCGTGCTGCCCGGGGCGGGCGCCACGCCCGGCGTGCGCACGCCCGATGCGGCCAGGTCGGCCACCGCCGCCTCGTAGGCGCGCCGTTGCGACGCGCCATGCTGGCGCGCCACGCCCATGCCGGCGCCCATGAGCCCGGCCGAGGTGAAGAACTGCACCCAGTCTTCGCCCGTGGCCTGCCCGTTCGATGTCGCCAGCGATTGCCCCTGGTGCAGCATGGCCGCGAGGTTGGTGTTGAGCGCGCCGGTGCCCATCAACCGATAGGCGAGGGCGCCGCCGCCCAGGAACTGCAGCCCCACCAGCCGGCGCAGGCGCGCGGGCAGCCGGGCGAGCACGTCCGCCCGGTTGAGCAGCGGGATGGCATCGTTCAGCCGCTGCAGGCGCGTCGTGCCCAGCGTGAGATCGGCGACGACACCCGGGTTGCGCGTGACGCCAAACACGGCATTCAGCCGTTGCGCCGCGTTGGCGGTTGCCGCAGGGGATCCATACAGCGCATGGCTGAGCACGGCATTGGTGAGGTTGTTCTGGAACGGGCGCAGCGCCCAGCGGTTGTCATTGAGCAGGCTGATGCGCGCGGCGTCTTCCGCGCTGGCGCCGCGCGTGATGCGCACCGCGTTGATCGCCTCCATGAGATCAGCGTTGTAGGCGCCCACGCGCGCTGCGGCCACGGCCGTGCGGTTGACGAGCCCACCGACGCCGGCCGCGCCGCCCAGCACGTTGGCCCCAAGGCCCACCCAGTTCCACGGGTCTTCACGACCCTTGGCGGTGGAGAGCGCATTGATCGAGTGCGCCGCGCCTGCCACGGCCGTCACCGCAAAATACGCATCGGCCAGGTTCGACAGCACTATGGCCCACAGCGCAGCGGTCTCGGGCTGCACGACGGTGGTGATGATGCCGGCCGCCACCGTCAGGCCGATCTCCAGGTCGGTCTTCAGGTGCTCCCAGTTGTACCAGTGGTCGTCGGGCTTGTAGCTCTTCCAGTAACCGTCGTCGGTCATCAGGTTGCCGTTGGCATCGACCACCCAGTGCGGCTGGGCGATGAGCAGGCCGCGGTCCAGCCCGCTGTGCGATTCCCAGTCGCCATAGCCGTTGCGCACGGTAGTATCGGCGGGGCCCACGTCGATGTAGCGCCCGTCGGTGCCGATGCCCTCCATGATGGCCAGGCGCTTGGCGTCGCCCTTGGCCTCGCGGTTGTCCCACCACTGCATCGACAGCGAGGTGAGTGCCACGGGCGTGGCGCCGCTGGGCGTGTTCACGCCTTCGCCGTGCATGAGCTGGCTGGCCACCTGGGCCAGCGTGGTCTTGTGGCCCTTGTGGTCGTAGACGACTTCGTTGCCGCTGTACTCAGCGAACTGGCCGTCGGCCATGGCCTGCTGTTCGTCCAGAGAGCGCGCCGTGTACGTCGGGTCCAACCCGTATGCCTGGCCTACGGCGTTGTACACCTGGGCCTGGCTGGTGACGGTGTGCATGCCGTCCTGCCAGGGCAGCCCGACGGTGTTGCCGCTGGCCGTGACACCGGCGGTGCTGCCTGAGCTCACGCCTGCGGTGTCGGGCGTCCACTTCAGGTCGTTCTGCAGCCGTGGACTCGCGTTGGGCGCATTGGGAGCGGTGCCGACCGGCGCCGGCGGCTTGGGGGAATCCTTGTAGCCGGTCTCGCGCCGGATCTCCTTGCTGACCTCGTCGCCGATGTTGTCGCCGAGGATGTCCTGCGTGAGCTGCATCGGGACGTTGTCGTCCTTCACATCCTCCAGCCCGAAATCCTGCCCGGTGACCACGGCCATGCCACCGCCGCCGACGAAGTACGTCGTGTTCAGCCGCGAATCGACCGATTCGGTGCCCAGCCCGCCCTTGTCGATGGGCTTGAGCATCAGGCCTTCGATCTGCTTGCGCAGGTCGGTCATGTCCTGGTTGCGTGCACCGCCCGCGGCCGCGTAGATGCGCGACATGGCTTTCAGGTCGGTCACGTCCAGCTTGCCCTGGAACTGGCTGTGGTACAGCGCAGCGGCCAGGTCCGGCGCGACGCCGTTCATCTGGTCGGCTGCGGCGTTGGCCTGGTCTGACTTGTCCTTGCCGAAGACCTGCGCGCCGCTCTGCTGAAACAGCGACTGGGTTTGCGGGGCCTGGATCGTGTCGTCCAGCAGTTGCGCGTAGAAGATCGTGCCCTTGTAGACATCCAGCGACGTGCCCATGGCGGTGAGCCGGCCCTGGGGCGAATCCTTGCCGTCGTTGGCGGCGGTGCACATCATGGGCGCATGGTCGAGGATGGATTGCAGCGCGCGCTGCTGCAATCCCGAGATGCTCGCGTCTCCCATGACCTGGTCGAACAGCGGGTCACCGGACTGCATGCCGGCGAGCAAGCCTGTTAGCCGTTTGGCTGCCGCCGCGTCGCCCTTGCCTGGGCCGCCGTTGGTTTGCAGGGCATGCGCGGTGATGTGTAGCACCTGTTGTGCGCCAAGCCCCGTCTGCCATTGCTGGAAGCTCGTCAGCAGTTGCTTGAATTCGGGCGAGTCCTTGCCGGTGCCGCGCGCTGCCTCCATCTCGGGCGCGATGCCGGCCATGGTGACGGCGTTCTGCGCTTTCCAGAGGGTGTCGACGTTGTCGGGGTTGAGCTGCCAATCGCCATCCTCGGGCTTGCGGCCGGCGGCTACGTTCAGCGCCTGGTCCAGGTCGTTGTGATACGACTGCAGGGCGCGTGCGGCGGCGGCTTTGAGGTCGGCGTTGTCGGGCGCCTTGTCAGACTTGGCCTTAGCGTCCTGCCACGCCGCGTAATCGGTGCGGGCCTGCTTTACCGCGCCGTCGAGCGCCTTCTGGTCGGGCTTGATGTCCTGCTTCATGATGCCGGCCGTCACGCGCAGCACGTCCGGGTCCAGCACGTTCAGCTTGGCGAGGTCCTTGGCTCCGGCCTCGACGGGGTCCTTGGTCGGGTCCTGGTAGTAGTCCTCCAGATGCTGCTGCGCAGCCACCGTCAATGCGGATTGCGTCAGCATCGCCTCGTTCTGTTCGTTGCCGCCGAGCCAGGCTCGTGTGGCGGCAATCGCCTCGGGCAGTGTCATGCCGCTGGCCACGAGCTGGCCCAGATGGGCGGTGGTGTCGGGCTGGGCGCCGTCGCGCTGCGTGTCGGGCGTCTTGGCATCGGGCGTTGCCGCCAGGTTGCCCTTGCGCAGGGCGTTCACGCCGTCCTGCAGGTCCTGTTCGGTAAACAACTGGGCGCCGTCGACATCCTTGGTGGCCTGGTCGATGGGGTCGCTGGGGGGCTGCGCGGCCTTGTCGCCTGACTTGTCGCCGGTGTTGTCCTGCTGCCGCGCCACGGTCACGGCCTGGGCACGTGCCAGCACCGCTGCCTGGGCCCATGTCCGGTTGCTGATGTCGGCGTTGTCCTTGTCGTTGCGCGCGGCATCGAGCGCCTTCTGCAGGCCGGGCGCGTCGGCCGTGCCGCCGCCCAGTGCCTTGTTCAGCGCTGCCTGGGCCTTGGACAGGTGGCCCGCATCGTCCGGCCCGGTCTGCACCGGGGGCGGCGACGGCTTCAGGCCGGTGTGCTTCTGCAGCGTTTTCGACAGCGCACCGTTCGGGTCTTCATGATGATCGCTTGGTACGGCGCCATCGACGCATTGTTGGCCTTGGCCAGCCCCAGCGTGTCGAACGGTGTGTTGGGCGGTGTGTAGCCGTTTTCCTTGTAGCGGTCCTGATCGGCCTGTGCGTTGGAGAGGAAGGCCCGCAGACTGCCCATGACGTGCGCTGCGCCGTCGCTCTTCGGGCCGCCCAGCGCGTTGACGATGCGGCTGATGGGGCCGTAGTAGTCGTCGCGCTTGTCCAGCGTCTGCATGCTGGGGGCGTAGACCTCGGGGTCGCCCGCCTTGATCTTGCTGTCGATCTTGCCCTGCAGGTTTTGCGTGTAGAGCGCCTGCGCCAGTTCCGGCGAGGCGCGCTGCACGTCTTCCAGCAGCGCCGCGATGTCGCGCAGGTCGCCGGGCGTGCCTACCTTGGTGATGTTGTCGTGCGTGATGCCGGCGTTCAGCACCGCGGGGACCAGGTCCTTGTACAGCACCGTGTCCTTGTAGCGCGATAGCGCGTTGCCTTCGGCCACCAGCGTGTCGTGCGGGGTCTTGCCGCTGGCGTGGGTGATGTCCTGCAGCGCGCCCGACTGGAGGTCCTGCGTGCGTGCGTCGCCCATGACGCTTGCATACAGCGGGTCGGTGCTGGCCACGCCGCGCAGCTGCTGGGTGAGCGTCTGTGCAGCCTTGAGGTTGCCGTCTGCGCCGCCCGACGCGCGCGCGGCCTGGGCAGCGTCGACGATCTCCGCGGCGTGCAGGTCGTTCAGCACGTCGGCCGTCGACGGCACGCTTTGCGTACCTTGCGCGCCACTTGTGGCGCTGTTGCGTTGCGCGACAAGACGCTCGGCAAGCAGGCGCCGCTCGGTCTGCAGCGGATCGGCACGCCACTGGCTGTCGGGCTGGCCGGCCGCGGCGTTCAGTTCATCGGAAAGGGCGGTGTGGTACGCCTGCTTGTCGCGCGCCAGCGTGGCGGCGTCGGCATTGGCAGCCTTGTCCTTCTGCCAGGTCTCGAAGGCGGTCTGGGTGGCCTTGACGGTGTCGTCCAGGTTGGCGGCCGGCTTGAGCTCGACGTGCAGCGTCTTCACCACGTTGTCGATGGTGGGCTTGGAGAAAATGCCGAGCCAGACCTCCTGCTTGGCGGCATTCGCAATGGGGTCGGCATCGGCCGGGACCTTGCCGTCTGCCACGGCTTTTTCGGCTGCGATGGTCAGGGCGGCTTCGCCCAGCAGCGTCTCGTTCTGCTCGCTGCCGCCAAGCTGGGCACGCGCTGCGTTGACGGCTTCGGCCTCGGTCATGCCGCCGTCGAGCCCCGCCTGAATGGCGCCCGCGCGTCCTGCAGCGTCACGGCTTGCGTGGGCGGCGCCTGGTCGGTGGCGAGCGGCTTGTCGGACAGCGACTGCGTGGCGCTGTCCAGCGTGGTGTTGTCGAACACGTGCGTGAGGCCGACCTGACTGGCGGCCTGGTCAAGCGCGTCGACCTTGGGTTGCGCCGTGGTGCGTGCCGGGCCGTTGTGCGCGGCCTGCAGCAGGATGGCAGCCCGCGCAAGCGCCTCTCGGCTGACCGCGGGCTGCGTCTGCTGGATTTTCTCGATGGCAGCCTTCAGCGCCGCCGTATCGTCGGGAGCCTTGCCCTGGAGCGCATTCTTCAGGGCCGTCTCGGCATCAGACACATCGCGCGCGCTGGGCGGCGGCGGTGGCTGGATGGGCTTGGGGGGCGTCGGGACGCCACCACCGCCGTCGATGGCTCTGAGCATAACGATTCTCCTGGGCAGACTACGGGCACTCGCCCATGATTGCCGCGCCTGCCAAGCACGCCTATTCGGAAAATTCGTAGAAAAGCGCGCGAGACGGGCCGCCGCCCGCCGCGGACTACGGGATTCAGTGGCGGTTTCCTGGTTGTGCGCGTGGTTGTGGCGTTGCGCCTTCTCTGGGGGGGGCGGCTGATGGGTCCCCATGAGGCTGCGGCTCCCATGGTTTTGAGAGCTTCGCGCCACATCGTCATCTGGGCCTGCGCCTGAAGGACAACACCGGGCGGCTGCGGCGCGCGCACAACGCGTGTATCTGGTGAGGATCTGATTCGCGCACGGTTGGCTTGGATCAAAGAACCGATGGCCGTACCGGCGGCATAGTCGGCGCCGTGTCCCACGGTGTCCGTAAGGAGCCCCCCATGAATGCCCCCGACAATGTCCCCGGTGTCACCCGGCATAGCCTGCTTGAGGATGTGCTTGCCATCGTTACCGGCACGCTGTTCGTGTCGCTCGGCATCACGCTGTTCAAGCAGGGCGGTCTGCTGTCAGGCGGGACGGCCGGCGTGGCCTTTCTGATCCACTACGCCACATCGCTGCCCTTTGGCGTGGTGTTCTTCACCATCAATCTGCCGTTCTATTACTTGGCGGTGCGGCACATGGGATGGCGCTTCACGCTCAAGACGTTCTGTGCAGTGGCACTGGTGTCGTGGCTGAGCGAGGTGCACGCGCATTTCGTACAGCTGGGGTCGCTCAATCCGCTGTATGCGGGCGTCATTGGCGGCACGTTGATGGGCGTGGGCTTCATCGTCCTGTTCCGGCACCAGGCCAGCCTGGGTGGCGTCAACATCGTCGCGCTGTATCTGCAGGACAAGTACGGCATTCGCGCCGGCAAGCTGCAGATGGTGGTGGATGTCGGCATCGTGCTGGCCTCGCTGGTCGTGGTCAGCCCGATGGCGCTGGCGGCGTCGCTGGTGGGGGCGGTGGCGTTGAACCTTAGCATTGCGTTGAACCATCGGCCCGGTCGCTACCTGGCCATGCAAACTGGCAGCACCGCCGTCGCTGCGCGTGTCGGCAGCAACGGCTCGCCGGGCTCCTCAATGGCTTAGCAAGGTGTCGGCAGCGCGCGTGGACGGAGATTGAACGCTCAAGCTGCTCGTTTCGGATGCAGCTTGACCAACGACCGATGCTGCCGGCTCGCTCGCCAATTCCGGTGTCGGGCCAAATTCAATCCGGCTCTTTGTCGATAGCCGCGCCCTGGCTGCGGAATGTGCTGGGCGCCACGCCGTTCCAGCGCTTGAAAGCCTGCGAGAAGGTGGACAAGTCGGCGAAGCCGAGGCGCTCCGCGATCTCTCCCAGTGCCAGTTCACCCTCGATGAGCAGCGCCTTGGCCATCGCACAGCGCGATTCGGCCACCAACGCCCTGAAGGTGGTGCCTTCATCATGCAGCCGACGCTTGAGCGTGCGTTCGCTGGTGTTCATCAGGCGCGCCATGCTGCTTAGCGTGGAGAGCGTGGTGCCGGGCGCAGCGCTCAAGTAGTGGCGGATCATCGCCGTCGTGCCCACGCGCAAGCGCCGCGCTTCGATGAGACGGCTGCACATCTGCTCGCACATCGAAGCCGTGAGGGGGTTGGCGTGTGGCAGCGGCCGGCTCAGGAATGATCGGTCGAACGCAAGACTGTTGACGTGCGCCGAGTATTCCGGCTCCGCAGCGAACAGCTTCCGGCGTACCGGAGAAGGCCCGCGCGCCGGCGGGGGGCTGGCCCTGAGCGTGAAACGGGACAGTGCGAAATCATCTCCCCCGATTTCCTGCAGCAAGACGGCAGCGGCGACCATGTCCCGCTCGACAACGAACCGCTTCACCTCATCGGCCAGTTCCGGCTCGCCAAAACTCAGCACGGCGAGATGGCCTTCTTCGTGATACGTGATCACGGTAAATGCGTAGGTGAGCGGCAGGAAACGCAACGCCAACGCCATGGCATCGCCGGCCGTGGCGCTGCTGATCAGGCCGTAACCCCACACCCCATACGCCGAAAAGTGGTAGCGCAGCCCAAGCTCCAACCCCAGCCCCGGCGGATGCTTCAACAGGCGCAGCAGATTGCTGACCACGCGAAGCTCCTGCGTGGCTGTCACTTCCATATTCGGGTCGGACAGTTGGGCCAGCGACAGCTGCGTGCCGGCCAGCAGCTTTGCCGGCGAAAGACCGCGCTCCTGGCCAAAGTCGACCAGCAAGCGCGCGCTGGCCGGGCTCCGAGTGAACTCCCAGAAACGCATACGGAGAAACCCTTGGGACGTGCTATTTGGCCCAAATACTAAAACAGTTGTCCCCGCGCGCCATTGGTGTTTTCCCATGACGGAAGCAACATCAACCGCATCCGATAGGTCGCCCCAGCAGTGTTGCGCCATCCGCTCCGAGGAAGCCGCAGATCTTCCCGAGCGCGGGGCGCCGGCCTTGCACGTCGGATCGCCAAGCAGCTGTCGGCTTACAGCGCCTGGCTCAAAAAAACAGTGTGGAGACAACAACATGGGCAACATCTTCGACTACGTCATTGTGGGCGGCGGGTCCGCCGGCAGCGTCGTGGCAGGGCGACTCACCGAAGACCGGCAGGTGACGGTGTGCGTTCTGGAGGCCGGCGGGAGCGGGAGTGAACCCGTCATCAATGTCCCGACCGGCGCCGTGGCGATGCTGCCCACCAAGCTCAACAACTGGGCATTCGAGACCGTGCCCCAGCCCGGACTGGGCGGGCGCAGGGGATACCAACCGCGTGGCAGGGCACTGGGAGGCTCATCGGCGATCAACGCGATGGTCTACATACGCGGGCACCGCAATGACTACGACGACTGGGCTGCGCGCGGCAATGTCGGTTGGTCCTATGACGACGTGCTGCCGTATTTCCGGCTCAGCGAGCACAACGAGCGGCTCGACAACGCATGGCATGGCCGCGACGGCCCGCTCTGGGTCAGCGACCTGCGCTCGGACAACCCCTTTCAAGCGCGCTACCTGGAAGCCGCCCGCCAAGCGGGGCTGCCGCTGACGGATGACTTCAACGGGGCAGACCAGGAAGGCGTCGGCATTTACCAGGTGACGCAAAAGCACGGCGAGCGGTGGAGCGCAGCACGCGCCTACCTGCTGCCGCACATCGGGCGGCGCGACAACCTGAGCGTGAAAACGCATGCCCACGTCCAGCGCATCCTGTTCGAGGGCAACCGCGCCGTGGCCGTTGAAATGCTGCAAGGCGGCCAGCTTCACACGGTGCGAGCACGCCGCGAAGTGGTGCTGGCCGCCGGGGCGTTTCAGACGCCCCAGTTGTTGATGCTCTCCGGCATCGGCCCCTCCCATGAACTGGATCGCCTCGGCATCCAGACGCGTGCGCACCTGCCGGGAGTGGGCCAGAACCTGCAAGACCATCCGGACTTCATCTTCGGGTACCGGGCGCGCAGCCTCGACACGATGGGCGTGTCGATCGGTGGCGGCCTGCGCATGCTGAAGGCGATCCGACGATTCCGTCGCGAACGGCGAGGCGCGCTCACGTCGAACTTCGCCGAAGGCGGCGGCTTTCTGAAGACACGCGCCGGGCTCGCGATGCCCGATATCCAGCTTCATTTTGTCGTCGCGCTGGTGGACGACCATGCGCGGTCGTTTCACCTGGGCCATGGGCTGTCTTGCCATGTCTGCCTGCTGCGTCCCCGCAGCCGCGGCTCCGTCACCCTGCAGAGCAACAACGCCCAGGATGCACCGCTGATCGACCCCGCGTTCTTTCAGGACCCGCAGGATCTCGAAGACATGGTGGCGGGCTTCAAGCTCACGCGCAGGCTGATGCAGGCGCCAGCGCTGGCGGAGTGGATCACGAAGGATGTATTCACCGCCAATGTGAACACCGACGACGAGATTCGCGAGGTCCTGCGGCAGCGCACCGACACCGTCTATCACCCGGTCGGCACATGCCGGATGGGTAACGACGCTCACGCCGTCGTGGACCCTCAACTGCGCGTGCGCGGTCTGCAGGGCCTGCGCATCGTCGACGCCTCCGTCATGCCCACGCTCATCGGCGGAAACACCAATGCGCCGACGATCATGATTGCCGAGAAGGCGGTCGACATGATGCGGGGCCGCAGCCGGGTGCAGCCGGTGCTCCAGGAAGTTCGCTCCATGTCCACGCAATTGAAGGTCGATGCCTTGGAGGAAGCCCGCCATGTATTCAGCTAACCCGAGCCGCGCTTCCGACGCGGCCACTCCGCACGCAGCCATCATCATCGGATCGGGCTTTGCCGGCATTGGCATGGCCGTGGCGTTCAAGCGAGCCGGGCTGCACGACTTCGTCATCCTGGAACGGGCACATGACGTTGGCGGCGTCTGGCGCGACAACAGTTATCCGGGGGCCGCGTGTGACGTGCCCTCACACTTGTATTCCTTCTCTTTCGAGCCCAACCCGAACTGGTCTCGCACGTTCGCTCCCCAAGCGGAAATCCATGCGTACCTGCGGCATTGCGCGCGCAAATACGCCGTCGAGCCGCACATCAGGTTTGGCGCAGACGTCGCGCGTGCGCAGTATGACGAACAGCGTTCGGTCTGGCGGGTCACGCTACAGGACGGGACAACGCTCAGCGCGACGCTGCTCATCAGCGGCACCGGCCAGTTGAGCCGCCCCGCATTCCCGCGACTGCCGGGCATGGAAACCTTCAAGGGGCACACCTTCCACTCCGCGCACTGGGATCACGACTACGCGCTGCCGGGCAAGCGCGTGGCGGTGGTGGGAACGGGCGCTTCGGCCATCCAGTTCGTGCCGGCCATCGCCGATGCGGTGCAGCACCTCACGGTGTTCCAGCGCTCACCGGCCTACATCATGCCGCGCCCGGATCGTGCTTATCGGCCGTGGGAGAAGGCAGTGTTCCGCGCGCTGCCATGGGCGATGAAGTTGCATCGCGCAATGATCTACACGCGCTATGAGTCTCGCGCGCTGGCGTTTACGCGCTTCAAGGGGCTGATGCGGCTGGCGGTGGGCGTGCCGTTCCAACGGCTGCTCTCAAAGCAGGTTCCCGACGCCGCGCTGCGCGCCAAGCTCAAGCCCGACTACCCCATCGGTTGCAAGCGCATTCTGCTTTCAAGCGAATACCTCGCCGCCATGAGCAAGCCGAACGTTCACCTTGTGACCGAAGGCATCGGCAGGGTGACCCCAAACGGCATCGAAACCGTTGATGGCACGCACCATCAGGTCGACGCCATCATCTACGGCACAGGCTTTGCCGCCACCGAATTTCTCTCGCCCATGCACATCACCGGCCGCGCGGGTCTGGACCTGAACGATGCGTGGCGGCGTGGTGCAGAGGCCTACCTTGGCTTGACCGTGCCGGGTTTCCCCAACTTCTTCATGCTGTACGGCCCGAATACGAATCTTGGGCACAACTCCATCGTTTACATGCTGGAGAGCCAGATCGCCCACGTCATCCGCTGTTGCAAGGCGATGGCCGCCACCCATACGACCAGCATCGAAACGGATGCACGCCGCTATCGGCGTTTCAACGCACACATTCAGCAGCGCCTGGCCAAATCCGTCTGGAGCGGATGCAAGAGCTGGTACGTGGATGCGAGCGGGCACAACAGCACCAATTGGCCTGGCTTCACGTTGACCTATCGCCGGCTGACCCTGTTTTCGAGCCTGCAGGCATACCGCCTGACCAGAGCGCTGCCAGGGCAGGTGGGGCCAACCGCCGGCGTTGTCGTGGCCGAACCGCAGGGGTGGTGGGAGGCGGCCAACGCATGGTTCCTGCGCAACTTCCTGCGCATCGGTTTTCGCTCGCTCATCGGGCCGCCTTTCGGTGTTGCCGTTCAGCGCAGCGTCGTGCGCGTGCTGTCTCCGCTCATGCCGGGCGTGAGCGGAGTGATCCGCTACCGGGACTTGGCCGGCAACGTGCCGGTGGAAGTCGTTGCGCCCAAGCGCGGCGAGACCGACGGCGCCATGCTCTACCTGCATGGAGGCGCCTTCTGCCTCGGAGGCCCGGGCACGCACCGCAGCATCACGACGCGCCTGGCGGTCGAATCGGGCATGCCGGTGTTCGTTCCCGACTACCGGCTCGCGCCCGAGCATCGGTACCCTGCCGCGCTGCACGATGCGCTGGCGTGCTACGACGCGCTGCGCAGCCAGGGCTATGCCGCGGAGAAGATCGTCGTCGCAGGCGATTCGGCCGGCGGGGCGCTGGCCCTGGCATTGGCGCTTTCACTCCGGGAGCGCGGCGATACCGCTCCTGCTGGCCTGCTGTTGATCTCACCCGTGACCGACGCCACGCTGAGCGGCGACACGCTCGTGTCTCAGCGGACCCACGATCCGATGATCCGCCGCGGTTGGCTCGAACAAGGACTGCGCTGGTATCAGGCACCCGCCGCAGCGGCCGAGCACATGCCGCTCAAGGTCGACTTACGTGGGCTGCCGCCCATGCTGATCCAAGTTGGCGAAGATGAAGTGCTGGGCTCGGATGCCACCCGGCTGGCCGACCACGCTGCGGCCTGCGGCGTGCCGTGCCGCATCGAGGTGCATGCTGCGCGCTGGCATGTGTTCCACCTTCAGTCGTTTTATCTGCGCTCCGCAGTCGACGCCCTCCGCACGCTTGCCGATTTTGCCCGCGAGCGGATAGCGAGCGGGGCAAGCGCTGTCCGGGCCGACGTGCCGCCGCTTGGATGACCGCACATGAGGCGTATTACACCCAAGCCGAGACATGGCGGTCCGATTTCCGGCGACCAGGCAAGCCAGACGCGCGACCGCATCGTGGCTTACGCGTTGAAGGCCTTCAACGAGATCGGTGTGGCGAACGTCACAACAACCGGCCTCTGTGCGGGGCTCGACATGAGCCCCGGCCATTTTTACTACTACTTCCGCGGTAAGGAAGCCGTCGTGCAGCACCTCTTCGATCGCTTCGAGCGCGACATGCAGGCACAACTCCGTGGTCGTTTGGGCGGCGCCCTGTCCGGCGAACGCCTGTCCGAACGCCTATCCGAGCGCCTTCTGAACGTGCTCGATTGCGTGTGGGAATACCGTTTTCTTTACCGCGACATGAACAGGCTGATTGCATCAAGCCGGACGCTCGAGCAGGGGTTCAAGGAACTGGTCGACCAGAGCATGCGGGCCCTGAATGCCGCGCTCTGCTCAGATCGATCCGAGCATCAGAACGGACAGCGCTTGATGCAACGGGAAACCGCTTGCCGCTGCGCGGCCATCGTCGCGACGTATTGGCTGTCATTCCAGTTCTTGCAGAACGCCAGGCAATTCAATGATCGGAACGTCATGGCGCGCTCGGTTCACGCGGCCCGTGACCAGATACTTGCATTGCTACAGCCGTTCCTGAGAGATCGCCAGACGATGCCTGCGGGGCAATGTTCATACATCGACTTATTGGAGCAGCAATGACGCAACGAGCGAACGTAGAGTTCTCTTCTGGCCAGCGAGGAGAGCGGTGCCGGGGCTGGCTTTATGAACCTGAGGGGAATGGGCCGTTCCCCGTCATCGTCATGGCCCACGGCCTGGGCGGCGTCAAAGAGATGCGCCTGGATGCCTTTGCCGAACGCTTTTCCGACGCCGGCTATGCATGCCTGGTCTTCGACTACCGCAATTTCGGGGCGAGCGAGGGGGCCCCCCGGCAGTTGCTGGACATCGGCCAACAGCTGGAAGACTGGTCCAGTGCAATCGCCTTTGCACGGCTGCAGCCCAGCCTGATGCGCAGCAAGATCGTCCTGTGGGGTACGTCCTTCGGCGGCGGCCATGTCATTGCCTCCGCCGCGCGCGACCAGAATGTGGCGGCGGCCATTGCTCAATGTCCTTTCACTGACGGCATCGCCTCGGCCCTTGCGATGGATTTGCGCAGCAGCTTCAAAGTGACGGCGATGGCCATGGTCGACATGCTGCGCGGCCTGGTCGGCATGACGCCTTTGATGGTGGCCACGTCCGGCCCACCACATTCCGCTGCGCTCATGACCGCGCCCGACGCCCATGGCGGCTATCTGGCCCTGGTGCCGAGCGGAGTGTCCTTCCGCAACCACGTCGCAGCGCGCTTCGCGCTGAACATCCTGCGGTACCGTCCCGGCCGCGCGCGGCAAAGGTGTCCTGCCCGATTCTGTTCTGCATCTGCGAGACCGACTCCGTCGCGCCCGCCGGCCCAACCCGGCGCTATGCCAAAAAGGCGCCGCGCGGCGAAGTCCGTCTGTATCGGGCTGGCCATTTCGACATCTACGTCGGCGAAGCCTTCGAACGGGTGGTGGCTGACCAGCTCGATTTTCTCAAGCGCCATGTCCCCGTAAAAGGACGAGCCATGTCGAAAAAGGAGACCACATGATGACTTACGACTTGAACGACAAGGTGGTGCTGATCACCGGTGCGGCGGGCGGCATCGGCGCCGCGACCGCACGTGAGCTCTATGCCCGTGGTGCGAGCTTGGTGCTGACCGATATGCAGCAAACCGCGGTGGACAAACTTGCAGAAGAGTTCACCCCATCCCGCGTGCTACCTGTGGCGCTTGACGTCACCAACGCCGCGGCGGCGAAGGCTGTCGTCCAGCAGACGATCCAACGCTTCGAGCGCCTCGATGTGGTTTTTGCCAACGCTGGCATTTCGTGGCGTAGCGGTGCCTCGACCATTGCCAATTGCGACGAGGCCGAGTTCGAAAAAATCGTAGAAGTGGATTTGCTTGGCGTCTGGCGCACGGTTCGCGCGGCGCTGCCCGAGATCATTCGCAACAAGGGCCAAGTCCTTGTCACGTCATCCGCATACGCCTTTGTCAATGGCATGGCGAATGCACCTTATGCCGCGTCGAAGGCAGGGGTGGAAATGCTCACGCGCTGCCTGAGAGCGGAGTTCGCATATACCGGCGCAACGGCCAGCGTCGTTTACCCCGGTTGGACGGCGACAGCCATCGCCAAGGTGGCCTTCGGCGGAAACGCAACCGTGACAAAGATGAATGAGGTCGGATTTCCAGGGTCGCTGCGTCGGGCCATTCCTCCCGAGCAGGTAGCACGTGCAATCGCGAAAGGTCTGCAATGCCGCCGGCCGCGCATCTATGCGCCGTGGCGGTGGGTTCCGTTCTCGCTCTTGCGCGGGGTCTTCGGTGTATTGACCGATGCCATGCTGAGTCGACACAGAGAAATGCACGCCCTGATCCAGGAACTCGAGGCGGAATCAAAGCACGGATAAACCATGCCGAAATATGATTTGACCGATCGAGTCGTGGCCATCACCGGCTCCACTGGCGGCTTGGGATCCGCGCTTGCGGCGGCGTTGCGCGCCAAGGGCGCCCGCCTCGCATTGTTCGACCTGGACCTGGCCCAGGTCGAGGCGCAAGCAAAGACCTTGGGCGATGTCTCCCGAGCCCGCGGCTGGGCCACCAACGTGCGCAGCATGGAGAGCCTGGAGGCAGCCATGGCGGAAGCCGCGGCGCATTTCGGCAATATCGACGTGGTCATCGCCAACGCAGGCATCGACACCGTGGCGCCCATGGCTACGCTCAACCCGGAGGCATTCGAACGCGTCATCGACGTCAACCTCAACGGCGTCTGGCGCACCTTCCGCGCCGGGCTGCCCTACGTGCAGAAGCGGCAGGGCTACCTCATGGGTATTTCGTCGATGGCTGCCTTCGTCCATTCGCCGCTCCAAGCCTCCTACACCGCCAGCAAGGCAGGCGTTTGGGCCCTGTGCGATAGCGTGCGGCTGGAGTTGCAGCACCTGGGAGTCGGCGTCGGCAGCGTGCATCCGACCTTTTTCCCCACACCGATGATGGACGACGTCGTGGCCGATCCGGCGGGCCGTGCCTTGTGGGGCGGAAATGACAAAGGCCTTTGGAAAATGGTTTCGCGCGAATCCGTCGTGCGCGACATTGTGGCCGGCATCGAGCAGCGCGCGGACATGGTGGTCGTGCCCAAGCGAAATACCCTCATCGCGAAAGCGCCAGGACTCTTCAGGCGCTTTATCGAGCGCGCCGGCTTCCGAGGCAAAAACATCCAGCAAGCCATCGAGCTGGCATCGTCCACCGGATGGAACTTGCCCGCCGAAGGTCATGGCCGTCATTCCGGCAAATGACGACGTATCGCATGACTTCGAAGCGGGCTTGGTAGACCGCATGCGGAATGCGCTCAGTCACACCGGGTAGCGCAAGCTGCGCGTGCCACGATGCGAACAGAGATGACATGGCCGCAACTCACCGGGCGAGTTCAAGCGGCGCATTGACGAGTGCACGCTTGCCCGGAGGGGCAAGGGCGCGGTGTCGCGTGTTTTGGCCTGATCCACAAAATAAAGTCCGTGGGAGAGGGTGCTGCCAACCCATTGATCTATAAAGGGCGTCAATGCAAAAAAAGGGCCAACCGCTTCAACCGGCCCTGCCGAATGCTGTTTGTGCTGATCGACGGAGCTTATGAGCCGTCCATCGCCCAGGCATTGCAGGCGCGGCAGGCGGAGGAAGCATGAAATTCGCCACGCTTGCGCATACGGCGACCGACGGCCGACTGGTACTCGTGTCGCTTGACCTGCACCACGCGGTGGATGTCGCCCACATTGCCCGGTCGCTCATCGATGCACTCGAGCGCTGGGACGACGTGACCCCGGCATTGCAAGCGCGCTACGACGCGCAGCCCGCCTTCATTGTTGAAAACAGCCCCTTTCGGGCGTTTTGAAACCGTCTCTTAGGGCAGGGCGATTCAATCGGCCAGAGTGCGTCTTTCTTTGGTTTGTGCCGACCGCCCTCGTTTGGCCCTGGTTCCGGATTTGGCGGTTCCATATGCCGCCATGAACACCTCGACTGCACGCGCGATGATCTCCGATATGCGGGCGCGGCTGATGTCCACAGGCATGCCGAACAGGCACAGTTCCACGCATTCCGCCTCATACAGAGCATGTAGATGCGCTGCGGCGACGTCCGGGTTGGCACGCTTTAGCTTGCCGGCTTCCATGGCCTCGGCGATGAACTCGGTCAACATACCCCAGCCGATCTTGGGGCCGCGTTCATAGAAGGCGCACCCCAGGTCGGATCGATTGCCTTCGCCGATGGCCAGACGGCGGATCGCAAGAATGGACGGCTGTAAGATCGCATTCAGGTAGTGCTCGCCAAACACGATAAGCGTGTCGGCGATCGGACCAGTCGCTTTCAACTGCGCAAAGGCGTCGCGAATCTCGTCGGCGGCGGTGCCACTCATGATCTCCGCGAACATCTCTTCTTTTGAGCTGAAATAGTTGTACAGCGTCGCCTTGGATGCGCCCGAGCGGGCCGCGATATCTGACATCGAGGCCTGATCGAAACCGACCTCCATGAACACGCGAAAAGCGGCGTCAACAATGGCTTGCCGTTTCTCTTCTGTCTTTTTGCGCATGCATGTTTTCCTGATCCTGTGCCGCATCACCGCAGCGAAAACGAGAGTGTATGCCATCGACCACGCCGCAATGATGCAAAGACCAGCGTCAGCCGGCTTCCCCAGGCGCGGTCTGATGGGTGTTCTCTATGCCGTCAAAGAACGCCTGCAGACATGGCTGGATATCAATGTGCTCGCCATCGGCAACCGCGCCGGCGTGGTCCCACAACAGTCCGATGCCAACGGCATGCAGGCAGCGTGCGGCTGCCTCCGGTGTCATGTCGGCACGGAGTTGATTGCGCCTGCATGCGGCGCGCATCACGTAGTCTAGGTTTGCGATGGCGCGCGCCTTGATGCGAGCGATGTGGTCGATCGCTGGCTGAGGCCAGGGGGCGCAATCCGGTTGCCGCAGGACAAGGCGCAACACTGGCCACTGCCTGCTGTCCCGCGCGGATTGCGTCAACTGTGCAAGCAGTTGTGCATGAAGGTGCTGCAAGGGCCGCGGATGCACGGCATAGCCCCACAGACGGTCGCCGGGGTCCAACGGCCAGCGCAGGCCAACAAGGACGGCTGCCACAAGCGCCGGCTTGCCGCGGAAATGCCCGTACACCGCTCCGCGTGTGACGCCCGCTCGCACCGCAACATCTTCCAGGGTGGTGGCATGGACACCGTGCTGGCAGAACACCGCAATGGCGGCATCGATCACGCGCTGGCGGGTCTGCGCTGCGCCAGCCACAGTTCGTCTCACCATCGATGCGATGCCTCAGACGCCTGAGGCCCGTGGCGTTGTGGTTGCAGCCGATGCGGGTGTACCGGTGTTCTCTACCCAGCCGCCGCCAAGTGTCTTATAGAACGTAGCCAGGTTGGTGAAGCGCGACAGCCGTGTGCTGATCAAGTTTTGCTGCGCCGTATAGAGCGAGCGCTGGGCATCCAACACGTTGAGGTAACTGTCGACGCCGCGCTTGAAGCGTGCGGTGGCAAGGACGTAGCTCTCCGCTGTGGCGTCTACCAGCGATTGCTGCGCATCGAGCTGCCGGCCCAGCGTGCTGCGCTGCGCCAGCGCATCGGACACTTCGCGGAAGGCAGTCTGGATGGCCTTCTCGTACTGCGCCACAGCAATGTCGCGGTTTGTCTTGGCGATGTCCAGATTGGCGCGATTGGCTCCGCCGTCAAAGATGGGCAACGAGATCTGCGGCCCGAAGCTCCACGCTCCCGAGCCTGCCTTGAACAGGCTTCCCAGGCTGGCGCTGGAAGTGCCTGCCGATGCTGTGAGACTGATGCTGGGGAAGAACGCCGCCCGTGCAGCACCGATGTTTGCATTGGCTGCCTTCAAGTCATGCTCGGCCTGCAGGATGTCAGGCCGTCGCTGCAGCAGGTCAGACGACAAGCCGGGCGGAATGGTGGCCAGTACGCTGCCGGCAGCCGCCGATGCATCGGGCAGCGATGTCGGCAGCAACTCCACGGGCACATCGGCACCCACCAGCAGCACCAGTGCGTTGCGGTCCTGCTCGACCTGAGCCGTATAGCGCTCTACGTCCACGCGAGCGCTGTCCACGCTTGTCTGCGACTGGCGCAGCGTCAGCTTGGACACGGTGCCCAGTTCATAACTGCGCTGGTTGAGCTGGTAAGTGTTGCTTTGGCTGGCAAGGGTGTCCTGCGCTAACTTGAGCTGGTCCTGGTCTGCGGCAAGGGTCAGATACGCGGTGGCGACCTCCGCAATCAGGCTGATCTGGCTGCTGCGACGCGCCTCTGCGGTGGAAAGGTACTGCTCCAGCGCCTGCGCGCTGAGGCTGCGTACGCGCCCAAAGAAGTCCAGCTCGTAGGCGCTGAAACCCAACGTGGCGCTGTAGCTGTGTGCCACCAGCGGCTGTCCGATGCCAGAGAGATCGGCAGGTGTACGGCTGGCACTCTCGCTGCCACTGGCCTTGACGGAAGGAAAGAGCGCAGCGTCCTGCACACGATACTGCGCGCGGGCTTTCTCGATATTGAGCACAGCGACGCGCAGATCCCGGTTATTCGCCAAGGACAGCTCAATGACCCGTTGCAGCTGTGGATCGGTAAAGACTTGGCGCCAGCCGATCTGGGCTACCGGCGAGGCAGTCTTGTCGTCGGGGTTGTCTGCAGAAGGCGTTGCACTGGCGACATCGGCAAAGGCGGCGGGCACAGGGGACGCCGGCTGTTGGTAGGCCGGCATCAGCGTGCAGCTAGTCAGCATGGCAGCCAACGGGAGCAGCGTGGAGGAAAACGGAAAGCGGATCATCTCGAACGTCCTTACGAGGCAGCGGCGTCGGCCGGTTGGGCATGCGCTGGCGCCGTAGCCGAGCCGCCCTTGAACAGTCCCCGCACCAGCACAAAGAACAGCGGCACGAAAAAGATGGCAAGCACTGTGCCGGACAACATGCCGCCGATGACGGCGACACCGAGCGCGTGCTGTGCACCAGCACCGGCACCCGTGCCCGTCACCATTGGCACCACACCGAGGATGAACGCTAGGGATGTCATCAGAATCGGCCTCAGGCGCATGCGCACAGCGGCGATAGCGGCATCGACCAGGCTCCTGCCGTGCTCGTTGAGCTCCTTGGCGAATTCAACGATGAGGATGGCGTTCTTGCACGCCAGTCCGATGGTGGTCAGCAGGCCAACCTGGAAATACACGTCGTTCATCTTCCAGGTGAGCACGGCACCCAGCAGCGCACCGAACACGCCCAGTGGCACCACCATGATCACCGAGAAGGGGATCGCCCAGCTTTCGTACAGCGCGGCCAGACACAGGAACACGATGAGAATCGACAGCGTATAAAGCAGGGTGGTTTGCCCAGTGGAGGCCTTCTCTTGCATCGACAGACCCGTCCACGAATAGCCGATGCCGGCCGGCAGTTTTGCGACGGCATCTTCGACGATGGCCAGCGCTTCGCCGCTGGAGGCTTTGCTTGGCATGCCCATGCCCAGGATTTCCATGGACGGCACGCCGTTGTAGCGCTCCAGGCGCGGGGAACCCGACGTCCAGTCCACCTTGGCGAACGCCGTGAACGGGACCATGGTGCCGGCGCTATTGCGCACGTACCACTTATCGATATCGCCCGGGTTCATGCGGTAGGGCGCATCGGCTTGCAGCATGACTTTCTTGACACGGCCCCGGTCGATGAAGTCGTTCACGTAGCTACTGCCCCAAGCTGTGGCGAGGGTCGTGTTGATGTCGGAGATGGAAACACCGAGCGTTTCGGCCTTGTGGGCATCGATCTTCAGTTGAAACTCGGGCGTGTCTTCCTGCCCGTTGGGGCGTACGGCTACCAGGCGTGGGTCTTTGGATAGCGTACCTAGCAACTGGTTACGCGCCTGCATCAGCGCGTCGTGGCCGAGGTTTGCGCGGTCTTGCAGCATCAGATCAAAGCCGGTGGCGTTGCCCAGTTCTGCCACGGCGGGCGGCGCAAAAGCGAACACCCGGGCATCGCGCAGCGTGGCAAAGAAACCGAACGCCTTGTCCACGACACCGTTGACGCTGAGCGCCTCGCCCTTGCGCTCGTTCCACGGGCGCAGCTTGACGAAGGCAAAGCCCATGTTCTGGCCACTGCCGGCAAAGCTGAAACCCGCCACGGAGAACACGCCTGAAACCGCTTCTTTCTGGTCAACCAGGAAGTGGTGTTCCACTTGGCGCAGCACGTCTTCGGTGCGCGCGTTGGTTGCGCCCGGCGGCAGTTGCGCCAGGACGAACAGCGAGCCCTGGTCCTCATCCGGCAGGAAGCCGACGGGCAGCTTCATGAAGCCAACCACGACCATCGCGAGCAACACGCCGTAGATCATCATGTAGCGCCAGCCCTTGCCCAGCATGTGGCGCACGATGCCCTGATACCGCTGATTGCCGCGGTCGAAGGTCCGGTTGAACCAGCCGAAGAAGCCGGTGGTGGCCTGGACGTGGCCTTTCTCAACGGGCTTGAGCAGGGTGGCACATAAGGCAGGGGTGAGCACCAGCGCGACCAGCACCGACAGCGTCATCGCCGACACGATGGTGATCGAGAACTGCCGGTAGATCACACCGGTCGAGCCCTTGAAGAACGCCATCGGTACGAACACTGCGGCCAGCACGAGTGCAACGCCGACCAGCGCGCCCGTGATCTGCCCCATCGACTTGCGCGTTGCCTCCTTGGGTGAGAGTCCTTCCTCACTCATCACACGCTCGACGTTCTCCACCACCACGATGGCATCGTCGACCAACAGGCCGATGGCCAGCACCATGGCAAACATAGTCAGCGTGTTGATGGTGAAACCGCACGCAGCGAGCACGCCAAACGTGCCAAGCAACACCACCGGCACTGCGATGGTCGGGATCACCGTGGCGCGGAAGTTCTGCAGGAACAGGTACATCACCAGGAACACCAGCACGATGGCCTCAATCAGCGTGCGCACCACCTCTTCGATCGAGATGCGGACGAATGGCGTGGTGTCGTATGGCTTCTGCACCTTCATGCCTGGCGGGAAGAAGCGCTCAAGTTCGGCCACGCGGGCGTCGACCGCCTTGACGGTATCGAGTGCGTTGGCGCCCGTCGCCAGCTTGATCGCCAGGCCGGCGGCCGGCTTGCCGTTGTAGCGCCCGACCGTGTTGTAGCTCTCGCTTCCCAGCTCAATGCGCGCGACGTCGCGCAGGCGCACCTGAGAGCCATCGGTCTGCGTGCGCAGCAGGATGTTGCCGAACTCATCTACGGTCTTGAGGCGCGTTTGCGAGGTGATGGTTGCGTTGATCTGCTGGCCTGCCGATGCCGGCATGGCACCCAGTTGGCCGGCAGAGATCTGCGCGTTTTGCGCCTGGATGGCGTTCTTTACATCCAGCGGCGTCAGGCTGAAGTTGGACAGCTTGTTGGGGTCCAGCCAGATGCGCATGGCGTACTGCGAGCCGAACAGCGTCGTGTCGCCCACACCCTCCACCCGGCTGATGGCGTCCTGCACGTTGGCGGCCACATAGTCGGACAGGTCGGAACCGTTCATGCTGCCGTCTTCTGAAGTGAAGGCAAGCACGTTCAGGAAGTTTGTGGCGGATTTGGCGACCTGCACACCTTGCTGTTGCACCTCCTGCGGCAACAGCGGTGTGGCCAGCGCGAGCTTGTTCTGCACTTGCACCTGAGCGGTATCCGGATCCGTGCCGTTTTCGAACGTCAGCGTAATGGTGGCGGTGCCGGAAGACTCGCTGGTGGACGCCATGTAGCTGAGGTGATCCAGCCCCTTCATCTTTTGCTCGATGATCTGGGTGACGGTGTCTTCCAGCGTTTTGGCTGATGCGCCCGGGTATGTGGCCGTGATCGACACGCCGGCGGTGCGATGCTCGGATACTGCGCGATGGGCAACGTGGCAATGGCCAACGCACCCGCCAGCATCACGATGATGGCCAACACCCACGCAAAGATGGGGCGGTCGATAAAGAAGCGTGCCATGGTGGTGTCCTGAATCAGTTGGCGGCCACGGTCGCCGGCTTGGTGGTCGCCGGCGTAGGCGCCTTCGTTGTCCACGGCGTTGTCTTGACCTCCGCGCCAGGCACGGCACGCGGCAAACCGTCCACCACCAGTTGATCGCCCGCGCGCAGGCCGGTGCGTACGAGCCATTGGTCGCCGACGGTGCGGTCGGTTTCCAAGGCACGCCGCTGCAGCTTGTGGTCGGCTCCCACCACATAGGCGAAGGGCTTACCTGTGCTGTCGCGTCCTACGGCCTGCTGTGGTACGAGGACTGCCTCATCCTTCACGCCTTCGGCCAGCACCGCACGCACGTACATGCCGGGGAGCAGCACGGCATTCGGGTTGGGGAACACGGCGCGCAGGGTCACCGAGCCGGTGTTCTGGTCGACCGTGACATCGGAAAACTCGAGCTTGCCTTCCAGCGGATAGGTGCTGCCGTCTTCCAGCTGCAACCGCACTGTAGCTGCAGTGGCGCCCGTCTTTTGGAGGTCGCCTCGCGCCATGGCCTGCTTCAGGCGCAGCAGTGCGGCGCTGGATTGCGTCACATCAACGTAGATGGGATCGAGTTGCTGAATCGTGGCCATCGCGGTGGTCTGGTTGGCCGTTACCAAGGCGCCTGGTGTCACGCTCGATTTACCGATGCGCCCGGAAATGGGCGCATCCACGCGGGCGTAAGCCAGGTTGATGCGACTAGTCTCTACGTTGGCGCGGGCGGCTGCCACATCGGCTTCGCCCTGGGCCAGGGCGGCCGCGGCATCGTCGTAGTCCTGCTGGCTCACTGCCTGGATGGCCACGAGCTCTTTGTAGCGCTCGGCCTTCAGGCGCGTGGTCTTGAGGTTGGCCTGCGCCTTCGCCAGCGCGGCCACATTGCTGTCGTAAGTGGCCTGGTAAGTGGCGGGGTCGATCTGGTAGAGCGGCTCGCCCGCCTTGACGTCGCTGCCTTCACGGAACTTGCGTGCCTTGATGATGCCGTTGACCTGCGGACGCACATCTGCAATCAGAAACGGAACGGTACGGCCGGGCAACTCTGTACTGAGTGCCACGCGCTGGGATTGCACAGTCATCACGCCCATGGTTGGCGTGCCTTCTGCGGGGGGCGGGCCACCGGGGGGCTTGCCGCACGCAGCAAGTAGAGACGCTGCCGCAAGCGCGGCCAGAAACGGGGGCATAGCAGATGGGATCGGGCGCATGACAGGTTCCTGAGTATTCGGATCGACTAAAACTAAACTGAACGGTATGGTATGAATATGATTTCGTGTGGTCAAGATCGCGCGCTTTCTAGATCGGAAATAGTGCGTTTCGGCTTCGACACGTTCTTTTCGATAGACCGTTATCCGTTTCAGAACCCACACGCCGTGGCGGAGCGAAACGAAGGCGTGCTGGCGCCGTCGTGCTGGAGGTGGTGTTGCTCGGCAACCAGTGGGAGCAAGGCGGCTCTGAAGCTCAGCCTCCCGCTTCACGGGTGTCAATGGCAGTACGAAGCTCCCGCTGAGCACGTATGGAGGCATTTAAAGTGTGCGATCGAGGGGGCTGCCAGCGACATTGCCAACGGGTTGTTAGCGCTCTTTTTCCGCTCACAGAGTCGTGGCGTACGCGGGGGGGCGTACGTGTCGAAATGCTCAAATAATCTCAGCATGCTCGTCGGCTTCTTGACACGCACAAAGGTGGCGTGGGATACGACACGTGCAAACGCGGCACCCCACTTCCGTGGGGGGCAGGCTCCTGTGTCAGTGCCGCAGATTTGACGACAACAAGAAGTTGGGAGGGTGTATGAGCAACAAACACGGACCACCAGCACCGCTGGCGGGCTGCGGAGCAAACGATTGGCGCAGCCACTTCACGATCCGAACGAGGGTCTTCAGGGCGGGCCTCATGAACGACGCTTTGACTTAACGGGCCATCCCCAGACTCCGAATCAACTGCGGCGCGCTGAGCGCTGTCCAGACAGCGCAGTGACTCGCTAGGGGCGGAGCGCTCCGTCGCCTTGCGTGTTATCGCAAGGCGCGACACTCACTCGCGGGCTGCGCTTGCCTCTCTTTATCGTGAAAACCACCATGTTGCTGACAAGCAAGCAATTCTTCGTAACCGTGTCCGCCGCCTTGCTGCTCGCTGCGTGCGGGGGTGGCGGCAGTGATGCCACAACAACCGCGCTCTCTACGGGCACGACATCAACCTCGCCAGGTACGGGTGCAATGCCAACCCCTACGCCAACGGATGGTTCTGGCGGCACGTCTTCGGGCGGGGGCAGCACCTCTGGCCCGACGCCCGCTGTGGCTCCGTCCACCGGTTGGGCCAACGTCAAGATGGGCGGCGGCGGCTACGTGCCCGGAGTGGTCTACCACCCGACCGTGGCCAACCTGCGCTATGCGCGAACAGACGTGGCCGGAGCCTACCGCTGGGACAACGCTGCCGGCAGCTGGACCGCAATGACAGACGGCTTCAGCCGCCTTGATGGCGGCTACGTGGGTGTTGAAAGCCTGGCGGTCAATCCGTCGAATGCCAATGCCGTCTACATGACAACGGGCATGTACACCTCATCCGGAAACGGGCGTTTCTACTACTCGTCCAATCAGGGCAACACGTGGAGCTACGTCACGCTGCCGTTTCCCGTGGGCTCGAACAACCAGGGCCGGGCGATTGGCGAACGGCTGGTGGTTGACCCGAACCGGCCTTCGACCATGTTCTATGGGTCCCGCACTGCGGGGCTCTGGAAGAGCACGGATGCCGGCATGCACTGGAGCCAGGTCGGCTCGCTGTCGTCTTACGTGATGAGCTCAACCGATATCGCCAACGCCAACCAGGGCAGCCCCATTGGCGTCGAGTTTGTCGTGCTGGACGCCACCGTTCCGACCACAGGCTTTACGCCGACGGGCAACGCGACCTCAACGATCTACGTGGGTGTGGCGCCGGACTACAAGGGCCTGGCGGGACTGGGCTCGTACCTCTACAAATCGACCGATGGCGGATCAACGTGGTCGGGCGTTTCGCTGCCCACTGCAGTCACCAGCGCCATTGCGAGCAACCAGCTCCACATTCCGCATCTGGCCCGCGCAGCTGACGGCATGCTGTACGTTCCGTTCACGACTGGGCCGGGCCCGGGCAGCGGTGCGCCATCGCTCCTTTACAAGTTTGACGGCGGCACGACGTGGACAAAGCTCATCGCCTCCGGCGAGGGTCAGTACTTCGGTGGTATCGGTGGCGTTTCGGTGCAGGGCAGCGGTGCGACTACAAAGATCGCGTTTGGCGTTTCGGGCACATGGGGCGACGCAGCCTGGGTGCAGGTTGCCATGCGCTCGGCCGATGGCGGACAGACGTGGTCGGAGTTGGGCCGGTCAGGCGATCTGAATGGAACTCACAACTTCCATGACGCAACCGGCACGACAGGTGCTTCGTCGCCCGAGTATTGGGGCTGGACGGACGATCTCCAGATCGATCCCTTCAATCCCGATCATGTGTCTTATGTGACGGGCGGCGGCGTGTGGTCGACGCGCGATGCGTTCTCCTCGTCAACACCGCACTGGAGCTTCGACGTCAACGGGATCGAGGAGATGATCAACCTCGCGATGGTGGCGCCGCCGCCTGGTGCATCCTACGTACTCGCCAGTGGGCAAGGGGATACCGGCCTCTACGTCCACACGTCGCTGACAGCGGCGGCGACGCGATCACCCAATCTCGGTGCGTCGCCGGCTCTTGGCCGTGGCGGCAACGGAACCGGTATCGACATGGCCTGGAACAATCCGGCCTACATCGCCGCAGTCGGAACATTCGGTACCTCTAAGGGGGCCTATTCGACCGACGCCGGCGCCAGCTGGACGAGCTTTGCGAGCGTGCCTCCGGTGGCAGCCACCCACTCGGGTGATCAATCCAGCGTGGTGGTCACGGCGGATGGCGCCAACGTGATCTGGGCAATTGCTGGTGCAGTGCCGTACTACACCACCGACAGCGGCGCCACATGGACCGCAACTAATCTGCCGGCTCCCGCTGTCGCATATCACATGGCGGCTGACCGCAAGAACCCGCGCAAAGTCTACGCTTACGAGCATGGCGGCAACTGGTGGTATCCGTCCAACTCCGGCAAGTTCTACTACTCATCCGACGGTGGGCACACCTTCAGCGCCAGTTCGCAAACGTGGGCGCCCAATGGCTTCAATGTGACGGACTTGGCGGTCAACCCCTTTGCCGAAGGAGACCTCTGGCTGGCCGACGCCAACAACCTCTGGCATTCCGTCGATTCCGGGCTCACATGGACGAAGCTCGCCGGTATGGCAACGGTGGGCGCAGAACCCACCAACGTGCACGGCGCCATCAAGGTCGCCCTGGGTGTGCCTGCAACGGGCGCCACGTATTCGGCAGCCGTTTATCTCGTGGGAACGGTCAACGGCAAAGACGCCGTGTACCGCTCCGACGACAAGGGGGCGAACTGGCTCCGCATTGATGACGACGCGCACCGATACGGCGGCGTATCCCGGATCGTGGCCGACACCACTGTCTACGGCCGCGTGATCATGTCGGGCAGGGGTATGCTTTACAACTACTGAGCGGCCAGCGCCATCGTCTGATGGCGCTGAGAACGTGCGGTGCGCCAATCCAAAGGAGTCCATCTCCTGGCGCACCACGCCATAAGCGCGCGGCGGCAGACCACATCGT
The DNA here is from genome assembly GCF_007997035.1 of Ralstonia sp. TCR112. GTDB lineage: Bacteria > Pseudomonadota > Gammaproteobacteria > Burkholderiales > Burkholderiaceae > Ralstonia > Ralstonia edaphi. The sequence goes on from NZ_VOSS01000033.1 coordinate 26,757, forward strand.
GCCGGCATGGGCGGATGATCCCGCCTTTGAGCGTGTGTTCAGCGTACTCCGACTGCTTTACGCCCTTGTTTTGCGGTCCTAATTAACTGCGACGCTTCAGTTATGGCGATGCTATGCGGCGGACGAGTGGGCAGTCGACATTGCTCAAAGCTGCTACCGAGCTTCAATCGTCCTTTGTCTTTCTCAGAATAAAGATGGCGAGGCGACGCACGGTCGCTTTTCAAGTTTGCGGGCGCCCCTCGGCCATTAAAAAAGTACAGAGAAGGTCTTAGTGCTTCTGTACTTTTGCGCTGCCGGCAATATCGTCAGCCGTCGACTTGATCTTATGGGCGAGGTTTGAGAAGAATGCATCCATCTTGTGCGTTGCATTCTCGAAGTTTTGATTCGGAAGCTTGTCGGGGCCGCCTGCAATCTTCGGCGGGTGGGAAACGTGGTGGCCGGCGAGTGCGTTCGAAATTTTGCTAAAAATGCTCATGTTAAATCCTGGTTAAATAAATCAAGTGACCGAATAATTGGCTGGCCAGGTAGGAATTTAATCCAGGTTTCCGAAGGTGCGGGCAAGATTTCCGAATATATTAAGACAGGCGCGAAATTCCGGTTCGTAGCGCTGAAATACCGCTTGTTTTGTGCGTGAAAATTAATTGGTCGACGGTCTGATTGTGGCGTGGGCCATATTTTTCGGGTTCGGCTGCATCTTTTCGCCGTTGTCGTTATTAATAAAATTGCGCCGAATTAACCTATTTGAGCCAGACCGATTGTGCCTAAGGGTTGTTCCCGTATGGCGGTTTCATCGGGTCTGGCAGACGTTATCTTATTTTGTTCGATGCCTTAAACAGGAAAAATCATGAAGAACGTGATCTGCTGCTTGGTGCTTGCTTTGACCAGCACCATCTTTGCGCAAGCGTCGTACGCTCAGGCCGCCGACATGGCCAGTCAGCAAGGGGGCGGCGCTTCGGATATGCAATCGTCTTCGGGCGGCGACATCTGGGGCTCGGCTGCCTGCATGGGCTGCCACTGAGCCCGCTGAAGGCGTGAGCTGAGTGCAGCTCCGTGGGGCCGACGTCAGCACAGTCCGTCAGGTGGTGATAAGACCATTTGCAGGGCTTGCGCTACACGTCGGCGCCGCCCAATCCGCAGTCCGGAGCATTGCGGCGCTCAGGTATAGGATCCGTTGACTGAATCCGAACCACTACTTGTCCGATGGCCGATCTCGATTCGATCCCGAGTTTGTCGAAGATCTTCGCCACGTAGATTCTCACTGTCCAATAGCTGATCTTCAGCGCCATGGCGATCTGCTTGTCAGACATGCCCTGCAAGATCAGATGGCTGACTTCAGCTTCTCGCCAGGTCATGTCGAAGTACTGGACAAACCACGCAGCCGAACCAACGGTGTCCGCCAGGAGGTGCACGGTGGTGCATCCCGGGATCAGGCTCGCGCCATCCGTCCAACGTTCGACACAGAGCACGAAGCCGCTCCACGTCATATGGGTCGAGACCCCTGCACCGATCAGGGATAGCAGGCCGCACAGCGCATCTCGCCTTTCTCTTCCCAGACTTGCGAGCAGCGCGCGTGCCCGGCGATTCGGCTCCGGGGGCCGCGCGGGCTTCAGCACAAAACGCGGGTTGCTTTCTGAGGCGGCATTGCCTTGCGGGCGGCTCGCTTGGCGCAGTCGATGCGCGTTCAACAGATACGGCTGGAGCAACTGAAGCAGCGTTTGCTCGCGCACGCCAAAGCGTTTTTTTGGATCGCTGGTGCCGAACCTGTAGTCGAGCAGCATGCCGGTGCCATCTTCCACAGACATGCTGATGCCGGGATACGTCCGATGGCGCGTCAGAAAATCAGCAAAGTACTCTGTGCGCCCCAGCGCACGGGCGTCTACCAGACTTTCCACAATCAATGGCCCTGGGCAGCCCCGCAGCAAAGGTGAGATTGGGTCGACGGCCTGGAAGTGGTTCCGGTATTCCGCATGCATGCTGGCGTCCCGCCCCCAGCCGCCGGGCTCCACCAGCACGCGTCCCTCGTCACGCCAGACCAGGTGCCCGACAACGTCCACATGTAGAAGCGCGCCCAGCGCTGCGACGAGCTCCGGGCGGTGCACAAAGCTATGTGCAGACGCCTGCTGCAGTTCTGTAGCAACGTGCAGTAGCGCGCGGACATCATCTGTGCAGAGGGTCGTCATGCTGCCGGGTAGAGAACGGGGCGGGCATCGCGCCAGTGGTCCTTGGATGCATTTTTAATTGAGCCGGCCATCCATTTCAACTAGCCGCGGCCGCATGGGGCGTCCCTGAGAACCGGGTCGCTCAGGCGCCAGTCGACGCCGTTTCTCAGGGGCATCACTCAACTGGGCGTGACGGAGGTGTCCTGACCGTTGACGCGGACGATCACCGGCTGCTTATTTGGCGCCTTGTCGGCCACGATGTTGTACGAGACGACTTGCCCGTTGCTCCATTCGCAGTCCACCCGATATCCGCCGCGCGCCCGCAGGCCAGTGAATCGGCCGGCGGATTTCCATGCGGCCGGGCACGCTGGCAGCAGCACGATCTTCCCCTCGTGGCTTTGCAGCAGCATTTCGGTCACTGCACCGCTGATGCCAAGGTTGCCGTCGATCTGGAAGGGCGGATGATTGCAAAACAAGTTCGATAGCGTGTTGTAAGTCAACAGGCCTCTGAGCATGGTCTGGGCGCGCTCGGCGTCTCCGAGTCGCGCAAACAGAGCGCAGCGCCAAGGCCACGTCCATGAGCGTCGGCTGTCGCCCGACACCGTTCCCGCCGTGAACGTGATGTTGCTCCCGGGTGGCTCACCGCAACGGGCCTTCAGCGAGACAAGCGCGGCTGCAGCGAACGCAGGTGTTTTGGACGGGCTGATTTGGCGTCCCGGATATACCGCGAAGAGGTGGGATGTATGACGGTGAATGTCGGCCGGATCGTCACGGTCGGTTTGCCATTCCTGCAACTGGCCCCAACTGCCGATCTTGTTCGGCGCCAGGTCCGCTTGCATTTGTGCGACGGTCGCTCGGTAGGCCGAATCGACGTTTAGCTTGGCAGCGGCATCCTGATAGTTCTGGAACAGATCCCAAATGATCTGCTGGTCGTACATCACCCCGTCTTCGCGCGGTCCGTGTTCGGGCGACCATCCGTTCGGCGATACCAGCGTCCCGTTGGGCAGTCTCTTCAGGCGGTCTTCCCAGAACTGGCAAATTTCCTTGATGAGCGGATACGCGATGTTCCGCAGGTAGTCGATGTCCTGCGTGAATGCGAAGTGCTCGTACAAGTGTTGGGCATACCAGGCGCTGGCGACCGTGTTCCACTCCCAACCGTTCCCGCCGTAGATGCTTTGACTGGTTCTTGCTGTCCAACCGCGGTTCGCACCCAGCGCCGCCTTTGATGCGGCGCGGCTGGGCCCGGCAACCTGGGCGATGAAGTTGACGAGCGGCAGATGGCAGGCGGGCAGGTTGGTGCTCTCGGCTCCCCAGTAGTTCATCTGTATGTTGATGTTGGTGTGGTAGTCGCTCGCCCATGCAGGTTGGTTGTCCTGATTCCACAGCCCCTGGAGGTTCGCCGGCAGTCCACTCGGCCGCGACGAGCTGACGAGCAGGTAACGGCTGTAATCGAACATGGTCTGCTCCAGCGATGGGTCTGCAGCCCCGACGGCATAGGCGGCCCTTCGCTGGTCGGTCGGCAGAGCCGCCGTTGCAGGATCGGTGTTCCCCCAGTTGACAGAGGCGGTGGAGACCATCGCGCTGAAATCGGTGACGTGCGCGTCATGCAGTGCGCCGTAGCTCTTCGCCGCGGCTGCGGCCAGCGCGGTTGAAACGGCCGGCAGAGGATCGCCGCCGCGCCACCCCGACGCGTAATCCATTTTGTAGTTGGTGCGCGCATCGAGAATGAGCAGAAGGCCCGTGCAACCACTGAACGCCAGTGCGCCGCCCACCGCAGAGAGTTGTCCCCCGGTTGCGATAACCTGAATGCCGCATGCGTACTTGAGTGCGTTGGCCATCGTCCCGGAAAACGTCAGCCGCCCCGTGTTCGCATCCGCGCTCGTACTGGCGCCTTGATCAGACGTCAGATTGATCCGTCCGGAGAGACCTTGCATGCCGCTGGCGACGTAGCGGAACACCATCACGTCATCGATCTTGCTGGCGAAGGCTTCTCGCGTGATCTGAAGATTGCCGATGCCGAAGGTGGTGGTATGAATTGCGCTCCCTAAGTCGAGGGCGCGGCGATATTCCGAGACTGCGGTACACGAAGCCGTCGTAAAACCGTCACCCGTCAGCGCGATTTCCGCCACCTGGAAGTGGCTGACCCCAGCCTTGGGCGTAAAGGTGAATCGGTAAAAGCTGTAGGCGGTGGTGTTTTGAAAGCTGAACGTTTGCGCGAGCTTGCGGCTCGCAAAAGGCGCATTCGGCGCGCGCGAGTCCAGCGTGGTCCAGCTGATGCCGTCGTTCGAGCCCGACAGTGTCCATTGCTGCGGATCGCGTTCCGGTACATCGTTGGCGCTGGTCAATGTGTACGAGTTGATCGCGGCCGGGCGCGGCAAACGCGCCTGCCACATGACCAAGAACCCGGTTGCTCGATGCACCACTTGGTATCGGGCGATTGGTCCGACGTCTTGAGCAGATCCTCTCCACCCGTGCTGCTGCCCGCGGCTTGTCCGGTCGGCGACGACAGATACAGCGCACGCGGCTCAGCCAGGCTCACGCCGGCCAACCCGATTTCCGCTACCTGGAAGTGGCTAACGCCGGCCCTCGGTACGAAGCTGAAGCGATAGAACCGGTAGGCCGTGTTATTGGTGAAGTTGAATGACCGCGTCAGAAATCGGCCCGAGAACGGCGCATCGAGCGTGCGCGAGTCCAACGTCACCCAGCTTGAACCGTCATTGGATCCGCTCAGCGTCCATTGCTGCGGGTCGCGCTCGGGTACGTCGTTAGCGCTCGTGAGCGAATAGGTCGCCACCGCAGTCGGTGTCGACAACTCGGCCTGCCAGGTCACAAGGTTGCCAGGGCCATCGATGCACCATTTGGTGCCGGTGTTTCCGTCGACGCTTTGCGCCACGCCTTCGGCAGCGCTACTGCTGCCCTGCGCGGACCAGCCGGTCACCGTAGCGCGGGGGACGAAGTCGAGCACAACGTTTCCGAACGAACGATAACTGCCGAAGCCAGTCACGCTGGTGTCGAAGGCTTCGTCGTTCTGGCCAGCCGAGGCATTGTCGTAGTTGTTGATCCCGCCCCACAGGCTTTGCTCGTTGAATTGGATGCGCTCGGACAACGGGCCTCCGAACAGCATGGCGCCCAGGCGCGCATTTCCAATAGGCAAGGCTTCGGACTGCCAGTCCGTTGCCGCACTGCCATACCAAAGGCTTCGTCCCAGCGGTTGTGCGGCTGTCGTGCCTTGCGTAACGCCCTGTGATAGAGCGGTCGGGCGCAATGCTGTGCTCTCTGGCCTCGCCGATTCGGCTTCGCCGTCTCCGCCGCAGGCATGGAGCAGGGGAGTCGCCGCGATGGCGCCGCCCAACTTGAGAAGCGCACGGCGGTGCGGGTCGTACTTGATCGTCATTCAGATGTCTCCTTCATGTCGCGCAGCCATGGGTGGTCGGTCATCCAACCGCTGTCTGTGCGGTTTTTTGGGCACGCAAGGGGGCCATCAGGTGCCCGATATGGACCTGTTGAAGTTGCTGCTGCAGGGGGCGCTCGCCAGCCTCGATGGCCTCTTTGCCATCGACGGCGTATGGCCTTACGGCCGGCTGTACAGAGAGGTCAGCAGAAAGATGTGGCGCGCATCTCGGCTTCGTCCATCACCTGGAGGCCGAAACAGGCGCCGGCCAACGCTGTGCAGCGTCGGTTGTGCGCTTGGCGACATTGAAGAAACGTGGAACCGAGCGGGATGGCTCAATGACGGGGCGGCGGCCGCCGATAGCGGTCGAACTGCGAGAAGCTGCCATAGGATTGTCTCCGGCGTGCAAGTTTGTGAATTGCATCGATGTCCGACGCGCGCCTTGCCTCTCTCGACGCCCATCAGTGAATATAGTATTTATATTTGAGTCGACGAGCGTCAAGAAACGCCCTCTAGGGATTTGCCCTACTGAATCCGCGTGCAGTCCTTGGCCATTTGTGCTTGGGCCAGCGTCACCTTAAGATTTGTCCCCCTATGGACCCAATCACCATCTCTTCCGCTGAGGCGGGCGCCGACCGCTATCGCGCGCCGGCGCTCGACAAGGGCCTCGATATCCTCGAGTTGCTGTCCGAGTATCCGGATGGCCTGACGCGCGCCGAGATCGTCAAGGCGCTCGGCCGCAGTGCCAACGAGATCTATCGCATGCTGGAGCGGCTCGTTGCCCGGCAGTACGTGACGCGGTCCGCCGGTGGGGACCGCCACGCGCTGAGTTTGAAGATGTTTGCCCTGGCGCATCGACATCCGCCCGTCAATCGCCTGGTCACGCAAGCGCTTCCCGTGATGGACGCCTATGCTCGGCGGGCGGAACAGTCCTGCCACCTGGGCATGGTCGACCGCGGCAACGTGCTGGTGATCGCGCAGGTGCCAGGTCCGGGTCCGTGGGGCTTGTCGATCCGCCTGGGTGCGCGCGTGAGCCTGCTCGACACCGCGTCCGGCCATGTGCTCCTGGCCTGCCAGAGCGATGAACGCCGTGCGCAGATGCTCGGTGAGCACATCCCCGTGGAAGGCGAGGAGCCTATTCCTGCTGACCAGTTCGATGAAACACTGCAGGGCATTCGTGCCGTGGGCTACAAACAGTGCGAAAGCCGCCAATCCTTTGGCGTGGTCGATATTTCGTTCCCAGTCCTGGGGCCGGACGGGTATGCCTTGGCGGTATTGACGTCACCGTATATTCGTCGCATCGACAAGCATGCTGGGCCATCGCTGGATGACGCTCGCGTGTTGCTCCAGCAGGCGGCGAAGGAGCTATCACTCAACAGGCAAGAGCGCGACGATAAAGCTTAGGAGCTATTGTGCGGCCAGCGGGCGCGGCCGAGGCTTGCAGTCTGCCTGCGGAATTACTATGCGGCCGATCCCTTGCATGAGCGCGGCCGCGCTCGCACAGAAACTGGCTAGAGCGTCATGCCTCCGGATGCCTCGATGACGGCACCGTTGATATAGCTAGCTTCATCGCTGGCGAGAAAAGCATAGATGTTCGCAATTTCCTCGGGCTTGCCTAATCGACGCAACGGAACTTGGCTGCGCATCTTCTCCAGCACGTCATCCGGTACTGTAGAGAGGATAGGGGTGTCGATGAAGCCAGGGGCGACAGCGTTGACCCGAATGCCTTTGGGGCCGAGTTCCCGGCTCCAAGTTTTGGTGAATCCAATAACGCCGAACTTGGCCGCAGCGTAGTTTGTCTGCCCGTAATTGCCGTAGATCCCGACAACCGAACTTGCATTCAACAACACACCGGATTTTTGCTCAACCATACAGTCAATTACAGCCTGCGCGGTATGGAATACGCCGCGCAGGTTCACATCAATGACTTGGTCAAACTGCTCGAGCGTCATGTTCTGAAGACGAGCGTCTCGCGTGATGCCGGCGTTGTTGACGAGCACGTCGATTCGACCGAACTGCTCGCGCACCGCCGTGACCATCTCCTCGACGGCTTCGCGGTGGGCAACGTTGACAGAAAACCCCACAGCGGTAGCACCGACATTGCGGCATGCCTCTACGACCGAGGCTACCGCTTCTGCGTTGAGGTCGCATATGGCAACCGTTGCGCCCTCCTGAGCAAACTTGAGCGCCGTTGCCGCGCCAATTCCCTGCCCGGCGCCCGTAATTACCGCGACCTTACCACCTAGTTTCATTTTATCTGCGTCCTTCGAAATAGATTGTGTGACCTTGACCGGCGTCTTTGAATACCCCAAAAATTCTGCCGCTCTCATCTGCGGCGCGAACAAGGATCGTTGTCAACGGGCAATATCGCCTTACATGAGTACGCTTTGCGACGATTAATACCGCCATGGCGAATCTGAGCGGTGGCGCGGAGCATATCGATTTTAATAATAGGGTTGCATGCGCCTTAAAGTAAGGTCACTTTCGGACTCAATGATGTCATTTTGGGACAAAAGCGCCATGATCCGCTTTAGAGCACTCAATTCAACTGACGCCGGCGCAGTGAGAGGCAACGCCAGCGCATATGTGAAGCCGTATGCTGACACTTAGAGATACTCGACATTGCCATCAACGCTGATGGCTTGTCCTGAAATGTTATGAGCCGCCGGCGACGCCAGAAAGAGCGTCATAGCTGCAATGTCGTCTGCGGTCACCATGCGGCGGAGAGAGATTTTGGCAAGATATTGTGCTTTCATCTCGTCGAAAGACACGCCGGTCGCTTCGGCCCTTGCCGCAATCACGCGGTCAATCCGCTCCCCCTGAACGACCCCTGGCAAGATGGCATTGACGCGGATGTTGCTTGGGCCCAGTTCAATCGCCAAAGACTTCACGAGTCCCACGATGGCCCATTTCGCAGACGCGTACGGTGTCCGAAACGCGTATCCCAGCCGTCCGGCAACCGACGACATAGCGATGATTGATGGGGAAGTAGATGTTGCTTTCAACAACGGTACAGCCTTACGAAGAAAGTAGTACTGACTGTTGAGGTTGGTCGCGATGGTTCGTTCCCACTCGTCCGGTCGTATGAAGGCGATGTCTCCGGTCGGACCAGCGATACCCGCATTGTTCACGAGGATGTCGAGTCCACCGAGTTCCGAGCTGACATCGTCCATGATGGCGTCAACTTGGTCGCGATTACTGACATCGACAACGCCCGTGTGAAACTTGGGGTTTCGCTCTCGCGTTTTCGCGATCGCGGACGGATCAACATCGCAGACATACACTGTCGCCTCAGCTTGGGCAAAGGCCTCGGCTATCGCCGCGCCGATGCCAGCCGCTCCACCGGAGATCAGAACCCGCAATCCTGGCTGGGGTTTCAAGAGTTCAAAGATGTTCATTTGTATCAAAGAGGAGATTTCCATTCACTGAAGGAGCCCCTTCTAGACTCACCAATGCGCCATTGGCAGGCCCGCAACGGGAGAGCGAAAACAAGGGATTGAATCGTGTTTGAGGCTACCCAAAAAAACGGTTCTGAGATCTGGGCCGCCAAAAGTCACGCTGGTGATCCATGGCGCAATCTTTCCACCCGTCTTCTCGATGATGCCCATGGGGACGATCTCGCCAGTTGAGAAGGCGGCTTCAAAGGCGGCGGTCGCCTCCTTGTTGCCATCCTCTAATATCGTATGTACTTCGCCCGTAGGAAGGATCGCGACGAGGCGGTCAGCGAAGATCATTGCGCACCAAAGATTTCCGTACGCGTCGAACGCGAGGCCGTCAATGAGGCCCGGTCCCAAGGAACTTGGTCCATATGTCTGCCTTGGACCTAGTTCGCCATTGTCGAGAACGCGAAAGCGGCTCACCCTTTTCGCTGTCGTCTCGGCCACATACAGGAACTCTTCTTTGGCGTCGAATCGAATTTCATTCGTGAAAGCGAGACCGTCAGCGACAATGCGAGCGCCCCGATCGTCAATGAGTACAACATATCCGTCCGCAAGGTTGCAGCGGATGGCATCCGGCCAAGGACTCACGCGTGTTGAGACGGTAATCCAAAGACGGTCTTTGCTATCTCGCAAGACGAAGTTGACCTTCCCCAGCGGCGAGCCATCAATCTCGTCGAGCAGAACACGAAGTTCTCCTGTGCGCGTGAGTAGCTCCACGCGGTCTGTCCCAATGTTGGCAATGACCACGTTGCCTTCTGGATCCAAAGCCAGGCCGTTCGGCAGAGAGCCTCTTGTCAACCCATCACCCGTCAGAGGCGCCCCTGCACTCGCCGGCAGGATTAGCTGCTGTTCACCGGAAGTTTTGATGTGCATGACGCCGCCGCGGGCATCTGCTGCCAGAAGCGAGCCGTCGTGCTGCGCCAATATGCACTCCGGACGTTGCAGCTGTTGACCTACTGTCCGAATAGAAGTGACGTCGACTGTAAAACCACTGATTGGGTTCATTTGTCTCCACCGTATGCCTGAACACATCGGAACGACGCATTACCTCTGTGCTGTTTCCAGTCTGGCCGTGATCGGACGCTGCGCTTGGCCGATTGCCCTGGCCAGCAGTGGCACCAGCAGCAGGCCCAGTACGGAAGCAAACACAATAACGCTGAACCCCGAAGCGCTTTTTCCAGTCATCGTCTCTGCCAAACCGAAGAGGTATGGTCCAACGAACCCGCCCAACAAGCCGATGGTGTTAATGAAAGCGAGGCCGGCAGCTGCTTGCACACCTTGCAGTCGCTTCATCGCGATAGCCCAGTACGAGGGCAGAACGCCGCCGGCAAAGAAGCCTGTGATGCCAAGGAGCGTAAGCTGAGCCGCTTGATTGCCGGTTGCGATGAACGTGCACGCGCTTACGACAACTCCTGCAGTCAAGATGCCAAGGAAGCCACATTCATTGTTCACACGTCGATGAATGCGCGGGAGCGTCAAGACACCGACGAGAAACCCAATCCCGACGCTACTCGACAATATGCCTGTGACAATCGGCGAGCTCACGTGCATCTGTGCGACGATTGAAGGGGTAAAGAAGTACAGGCCGACGAACGCTACTTGGTTCAGGAAGTAGATGAGAGCGATAAGGACCGTCGTAGGCCGCTTCAGCGATGCGAGCCAGTCTGAGGTAGTTAATTCAGCGTGGCCGTGAGTGTCTATTACCGCGTGAGTTTCGAGCGCCTCAGCCTCTTTTTCCGATAGCCAGGCCACTTCAGATGGGCGGTTCGGAAGCTTAAAGAACAGGATGACGCCTAGCGCAATAGTGGGGAGACCTTCCAGTAGAAACATCCATTGCCAGCCGCGAAGGCCGCCGATGCCAGCGAACTCCATCAGGCCGGCGCCCAGAGGATTCCCGATAATGAGCGCGATAGACGGGGCTGTGTAGATCCAGCCAACCGCAACGGCGCGGTCTTTAGGCGCAAACCACAGCGTCACCATGTACATAAGGGCAGGGAAAAGCCCGGCCTCAGCGGCGCCTAACAGTACGCGAAGGACGTAAAACGACCACTCGCCCCGCACGAACATCATTGCAGTCGATAGTGTTCCCCACGTGACCGCGATTCTTGCTATCCACAGGCGGGGCCCCATGCGATGCGCGGCGAGATTGCTGGGAACTTCCAGCAGGGCATAGCTGATAAAGAAGATGCCAGCACCAAGTCCATACGCTGCGGCGCTGATGCCGAGATCTGCTGCCAGAGCAGTCTTTGCCAGCGCCACGTTTGTTCGGTCGATGAAGGACAGGAAATAGATGAGGCACATCAGTGGGATGAGCCTCCACATTACCTTGCGCGTTGCAAGGCGATGCACGTCTTCCGGGCTGCGGTCCACGGTTACGGTATTCATGGCGTCTCCAAAGAATACATCGCTCGCCTCCTTTCTTATGTTCGGCGTAGACAGCTACACCGATATGGAGGCGTTCTGAAATAAGTTGCTTAGACTTGTGGTCGGTCGTAAGCCGATCACTGATTTAAAAAGAGACTTTGTTTCGGCCTTTCAAACCTAGCATTTGTCGAGCTTCCGCGGGTGTCGCAATTTCGAAAGACAGATCTTCGAGGATTCGCCGAATCTTGCCGACCTGCTCAGAGTTTGATTTCGCTTTGACGCCACGCGACAGATACACACTGTCTTCCAGTCCAACGCGGACGTTTCCCCCCATGATTGCGCCCATGGTGACCAGCGACATCTGATGACGTCCGGCGCCAAGGATGGAAAACTGATAGTTCTCGCGTCCGAAGAGCCGGTCAGCGGTGGAACGCATGATGGCGAGGTTTTCGGGGTCAGGGCCAATCCCGCCAAGAATGCCGAGGACAGACTGGATAAAGAACGGTGGCTTAATTAGGCCGATGTCAATGAAGTACGCTAAGTTGTATAAGTGGCCGACGTCATAACACTCGAATTCAAACCGGGTTCCATACTCATGGAATTCGGTCAGAATATTCTTGATGTCCCGGAAAGTGTTCCGAAAAATCATGTCCTCCATACCTGTGACGTATTCCTTTTCCCAATCGAATCGCCAGGAAGACATCTTCGCTGCGATTGGATGGAGTGAGAAATTCATGGAACCCATGTTTAACGAACACATCTCCGGTTTGGCAACACGGGCGTACGCCAGCCGTTCGTCTAGCGTCATGCGCGTGCTACCGCCCGTCGAGATGTTGATGACGGCGTCGGTTTCGGCAGCGATTGCAGGCACGAACTGGCTAAAAACATCAGGCGACGGCGTTGGACGACCGTCTTCTGGATTGCGGGCATGAAGGTGAAGGATCGCTGCGCCAGCTTGCGCTGCCTCGAGTGCTTGAACCTTGATCTCCTGGGGCGTCAAGGGCAGATATTCCGACATAGAAGGCACGTGCGCAGAACCGGTGATAGCGCATGTGATGATGACCTTGTTGCTGGAGTTGCTCATTTCCATATCCTGTCTATGGGGCTACGTGCACGTCGCCAGCAATGGCATACGTACGAATCTGGCCAATGACGTTAAGAACTGTCGGCAGGGTGCCAATGTGGTTGGCTGGCAAACAGTGTGCGCAGCGACTAACTGCGGCTTGGAAGCTGACACTCAGCGTTGGCGCGCTCGTATTCGTGACTCTGAGGTCCGAAAACGAGGCCTAGTCGAAAGGGGCCCACGAGAGAGGGTGGACATGCTGGTCTCCGATATATGTTCAGGCCCCACGCCTTGATATGGACCTGTCAGTTGTGTCACTGATGGTAGTAAGATGCCGGTGACCATGGAAGGTCTTTATCGGACAAGCTGATGTCCTTAAAGGACATCAAGGGAGGCGTTGTGTTGTCTACCTTTCCGCTGATGAACGAACGGATTTATGCGCCTTATAAGATCGCGGCGCTGGTAGAAGTGTTGGCGGAGCAAGGGATTGCACCCGAGGACAGTCTAAAAGGCAGCGGCGTGTCCGCCGATCAGATTTACGACGCATCCGTGCTGACATCTGTCCGACAATATGCGGCCGTTTGCAGGAATGCTATCGCGCTGTCGTCCGACCCAAGCACGCCGTTCAAAACGGGGGCGCGTCTTCATCTCGCGGCATATGGGATGTACGGCTACGCGTTGATGTCGTGTCTTTCGCTACGAGACTATTTTCGACTGGGCGTCAAATATCATCGGCTCGCAACGCCGACCCTTACGATCGAGTGGACGGAACGCGCCGATAGTTCGGTGTGGACTTTTCCAGACGCATTCTCCTCGAACCTCCCACACGAGGTGCAGCAGTTTCTGCTTGAGCAGCAGTACACGCAGCACGTGACGCACCTTCAGGATGTGGCTGGTCGAAGCTGTCCTCCGATGCTCGCTCGATTCGCATATCCAGCCCCTGAATATGCCGCTGTCTATCCCGAGTACCTAGGATGCCCGTGTGAGTTCGATGCCGACGAATGTCAGCTTATCTACGATAGTTCAGTCCTGGAAATTCAGCCTCATCTCGCTCACCGACATTCCGCGGCGCTGATCCAGGAGACATGCGACAGACTCATCGGGCAAGCAAAGACGTCATCGGGTGTCTCGGGTGAGGTCTATCGTTTGCTCATGAGCAAGCCTGGCGTGTTTCCCGATATGGAAAGCATCGCAGATGCGCTCAAGATGACGACGCGCACACTGAGGCGAAAACTTGAGGTTGAAGGGACTTCGTTTGTCGCCATTATTGACGACGTCAGATGCTCACTTGCTCTCGAGTATCTGAAGACAACGAAACTGAGTACAGACGACGTCGCAATGCTAGTCGGGTTCACCGACACGGCTAATTTCCGACGAGCGCTGAAACGTTGGACGGGAAAGGGTACGGGCGAGCTTAGGGGCAACCGTGCAGATTTGGGGTGAAGTTCCTGTATTGATCCTTTTTCCTACATCATGCAGCGCCGCGCAGACGCCGTCGCTGACTAGACTCCCAGGGCACGCTGAAGTCATCAAAGTCGCCGGGCGCTCCCGAAGGCAGTTGTAGGTCTGTCTTCTTGCCGTGGAACGCGATGGCCTTGTCGTCGACGCCCCGGTCGCCCTGCTCGCGCCGTCCAGCAGCTTTCAATGCAGGACGGAACCCGTGGCCTCACATCAAAACGGGTCGGAGCAAACGCGCTGCAATGCTCACGGGTTCAACGGTACGGTCTCTATATGTGGACGGCAATCTACCCTCGCCCTTCGATGTTTGCGGCGGTCAGTAGCGGACGCCGAAAGAGTTGGCCGCTGGAGCGAGAGCGTCTTATCACTCGTGCTCGGAAACCGCGGTTCCCGTTTGGGCGATCTCTTTGATAAGTTGCATCACCGTGCGGCTGGCAAGCGTCAGGTCACCATGCCGTGACATCGCCAGCGCGATATACCGATAAACCGTCGGATCCACAACCTTGGCCGCTTGCAGCCGTCCTTCGCGCACGGCGTTTGCAATGGCATATGGACCCAGCAGTGCATACATGCCGCCATCCTCGACGATGCGCGTCTGCAGGCTGAGGGAATCCGCTTCCACCACGACGTTCAGAGAGATACCGCGCTGGGTCGCGAGGTGGTCGAGCCAATCCCGCCAACTGCTGGGCCGGCAGAACGAAACCAGCGGTAGATCGTTCACGGCTGCAAACGGCACCGTGGGCTCGGCCAGAAGCGGATCGCCGGGTCTGCCAACCAGGTATGTCGCGGCTTCGGTGAGATAGATGTCCCCGTGCTTGGGTGTCGGGCTGTGCCGGAACAACAGGGCAAGATCGACGCTGCCTTCTTCCAGCCAGGTTTCCAACTGCGCGCCTTGACCTTCTCGCACGCTGAGTTGCACGAGGGGATAGCGCTCGCGCAAACGGTAGTACAGCGTGCTGACCAAAGGATGCGCCGTAGAGGGAATGATGCCCAGGCGTACGGTCCCGATTGGTTTGCCGGCGGAACTTTGAATGTCGTTGGCCAACTGCTCCGTGCCCGCCAGCCATGCCCGCACCTTCGGTGCGATGCGCTGACCCAACTCCGTCAGCACAACGCCGCGACCCGTCCGCTGAAATAGCCGGCCACCGGCTGCGTGCTCCAACTCGGCAATCTGCCTGCTGATATGGGGTTGCGTGGTGCCGTGCGCCAATGCCACTTTGCTCAGGCTACCAAGCTCGGCAGCCTCGATGAACAGTTTCCAGCCCGCGTAATCCACGGTGTCCCCACGGTCTTGATATGTCAATTCAGTATATCTGAAATGCCGGAATTCATTCTTCCGGCATGCCTTGTGCCTCCCTAGACTGCATCGCAAGCACGTTGACCACCCAGGCGTTCCAACGCTTCGCCGGCGACGAGCGCTCCCCGGGCACCGGCATGACGCCGCCCAGGGAAGACCTATCGATCCACTCGTGAGGAGACTCCATGAAAGACATTGATCTGCGCGGCCTCGTACCCGCCCCCGTGACCCCGTTCACCCGTGATGGCGCTGTCGACCACGCGGCCATTCAACGCCTGGGCAAGTGGCTCGGCAGCTTTGACGGTGTGAAAGGCCTGGTTGTGCTCGGGCACGCCGGGGAAGGCACCTTCCTGTCCCAGGAAGAGCAAACCGCCGTGATCGAGAGTTTCGTGAAGTCGGTCGACGGCAAGCTCCCCGTTATCGCCGGCATCACGCTTGAGGGCACGCAGGTGGCCGCGGCTGAGGCCAAGCGTGCCGTCAAGGCCGGTGCCTCGGCTGGTCTCGTCTATCCGTCGCACGGCTGGTTGCGCTTCGGTTACCAAAAAGGCGCACCGCAGGACCGCTATCGCGCCATCTACGAGGAAAGTGGCCTGCCGCTGATCCTCTTCCAGTATCCGGACGTGACCAAGGCGACGTACAACCTGGAGACGCAGCTTGAGATTGCCGCGCAGCCGGGCGTGTTCGCCATGAAGAACGGCGTACGCAACATGCGCCGCTGGGATACCGAAATTCCCGTGATCCGCCGCGAGAATCCCGACCTTCAGATCCTGACCTGTCACGATGAATACCTGCTGCACACCATGTTCGACGTGGATGGCGCACTGGTTGGATACGGCAACATCGCGCCCGAACTGCTGATCGAACTGATCGCGGCCGGCAAGGCGAAGGACTACTCGCGCGCGCGTGCCCTTCACGACAAGCTGTTGCCGATCACGAAGAACGTCTACCACCGTGGCTCGCACATGGAAGGCACCGTCGCGCTGAAGCACGCGCTCGTCGCCCGGGGCATTCTCGAGCACGCCACCGTGCGTTCTCCGCTGCTGCCGCTCGAACCCGGGGCGGAGATCGACATTGCCAACGCCATGCGCTCGGCCGGGCTGACTGGGCCGGGTGCCGGAGTGGCGCAGCCTCTTGCCGCGTAAGGCAAGCAGGCCAAGGCCAACGCCTTGAAGGCGTGGCACACGGTATGCGCTGCCGCGTTGTCGGCGTGTGCACACCAAAAGCAGCACCTGTCCGGGCGTGATACAAGCGCTATCAAAGCGCCACGCCCGGCGCCACAGCCGACCAACGGCTGCCACCAGAACAACAAGATCATCGATGCAGGACGCAACCCGTGGCCTCGCATCAGAACAATGACATCTGGAGACAACATGACCATCACCACGCCCGCCTTGGCACACCACGGCGTGCAGGAGACCGCGCACACCGCCTCAGCCGATTCCGGCTCGCGCGCCGCACAGCTCCTCTTTCGTATCGAGAACGTCCCCTTTAGTCGCTGGCACACGAAGGCCCGCATCATCATGGGCAGCGCCACGCTGTTCGACGCGTTTGACGCGCTCTCGCTGGCCTTCGTCATGCCGGTGCTCGTGGGACTGTGGCATCTCTCACCGAGCGAAATCGGCGTGTTGATTGCCGCCGGTTATCTTGGCCAGGTGGTCGGCGCGCTGCTGTTCGGCTGGCTGGCCGAGCGTCTGGGCCGGGTGCGGAGCGCCACCATTACTGTCGGCCTGATGTCCGTCATGAGCGTGGTGTGCGCGTTTGCCGGTAACTTTCAGATGCTGTTCCTGTGCCGGTTCCTGCAGGGCATCGGCGTCGGTGGTGAAGTGCCAGTGGCGGCGACCTACATCAACGAACTGTCGCAAGCGCACGGGCGCGGACGGTTCTTCATCCTGTACGAACTGATCTTTCCGCTGGGGCTGCTGGCGGCGGCTCAGGTTGGCGCGTTCCTGGTGCCGCGCTTTGGCTGGGAATACATGTTTCTGGTCGGTGGCATTCCTGGCATTCTCGTGGCGCTGCTGATCATGCGCTTGCCCGAGTCTCCGCGCTGGCTCATATCCAAGGGCCGCTTTGACGAAGCCGAACACGTGATCCGGGACATTGAAGCCAGCACGCCCCGACGCAATCTCGACCCGCAACGCGACAGCACCGAAATCGACACGCGAGTCGCCACGCTGCTCGATGGCATCCGCGCACGTCGCAAGGGCTCGTGGAAGGAATTGTTCTCGCCGCTGTACCGGGGGCGGACGCTTGTCGTGTGGTTGCTGTGGGCCAGTTCCTACTTTGTCGCCAACGGCATCAATAACTGGCTTCCGAGCCTGTACAAGACTGTGTATCACTTGCCCCTGCAAGAGTCTCTGCATATGGCGTCGGTGTCGAACGTCCTTAGCACCTGCGCCGTGCTGGTGTGCGCGCTGCTGGTGGATCGCGTCGGTCGTCGGCGCTGGGCCATGGCGTGCTTCCTGATCAGTGGCGCCTTGCTGGCGGCATTGGCAGCGATCGGTGCCGGCAGTGCGCTGTCCGTGATGATCCTGGCGTCTTCTGCCTACGCTGTGATGGGGACGACCACCGTACTGCTGTATCTGTACACGCCTGAAATCTATCCAACCCGCATGCGCGCCATCGGCACAGGGCTGGCGACGTCATGGTTGCGTGCCGCATCGGCTGCTGCGCCCGCCATCGTCGGTGTGGTTCTTGCCGGCTACGGCATCGCCTCGGTGTTTGTCATGTTTGCGCTGGTGAACGTCATCGGCCTGCTGGCGGCCATGCGCATGATCGAGACCACCAATCGAGCGCTCGAAGACATCTCGCCCTAGGCATCACGGCGCCACCGCGCGCCATCCCTCTACCTTCCATCCTGCATTGCCCCAAGAGGGGTCGCCACGTGCGACCGCCTCTCGGCGGCGTACATCCCAAAAAAAACAGACAAAACCCGGCGCGGTGTCACGCGCGGGTACAACACAGAGGAGACCTCACCATGAAAACCACGTCCTGGCTGATCGGCATGAGTATCGGTGCCGCCACCCCGATGATGGCCGCTGCACAGTCCGTCACGCTCTACGGCCTGATCGATACCGGCGTTGAATACGTCAATAACGTTGGGACCACGAAGAGCGGGCTGGTGCGCATGCCGAACCTCACAGGCACCGTGCCGTCGCGGTGGGGCGTGCGCGGCAAAGAAGACCTGGGCGGCGGTCTGCATGCCGTCTTTACGCTTGAATCGGGTTTTGCGCCTGACTCTGGCGTCTCGAATCAGGGCGGACGGCTGTTCGGCCGGCAAGCAAACGTGGGGCTCAGCGGGCCGTGGGGGGAGGTGACGTTCGGTCGGCAGAACACCATGCTGTTCTGGGCGATTCTCGACTCGGACATCCTTGGGCCCAACGTCTATGGCGGTAACGCGTTGGACAGCTATCGCCCGAATGCGCGAGCCGACAATGCCATCGCTTACAAGGGCAAGTTGGGCGGGTTC
This sequence comes from Ralstonia sp. TCR112, assembly GCF_007997035.1. Classification (GTDB taxonomy): domain Bacteria; phylum Pseudomonadota; class Gammaproteobacteria; order Burkholderiales; family Burkholderiaceae; genus Ralstonia; species Ralstonia edaphi. Next base: position 45,395 of record NZ_VOSS01000033.1, read on the forward strand.
ACCGTGGGCGCCACGTATAGCTTTGGCCGCGACACAGTCAACGCAGGCACGAATCCAGCCGGCACGAACTGCGCCGGCGAACTGGCATCGGACAGCCGCGCGTGCCGCGAATGGTCTGCCTTGCTGATGTACGAAACCGGCAGCTGGGGCATCTCAACCGCGTACGACTCGCTGCGAGGCGGCCCCGGCGCAGCGGCCGGCCTCAGCAGTAGCAAACTCAAGGACGATCGGCTGCTCCTCGGAGCTTACGCCTTATTCGACAAGACAAAGGTGGGCATCGGCGCTTCGTTCCGCAACAACGAAGGTGGCGCGCCATCACACAGCCAGTTGTACTACGCAGGTGCCTCCTACGACATCACACCGGCATTCAACCTTGCAGGGCAGGTCTACTACTTGCACTTCAACAACAGCGCCAACAAGGCATGGCTGGGCGCCATCCGGGGCACCTACGCATTCTCGAAGCGGACGTCGGTGTATCTCACCGGCGGGTACATCGATAACAGCGGACAGTCGAATCTGTCGGTGAGCGCCGGTGGGAGTGGAGGGACGAGCAACCCGGCGCCTGGTGGCAATCAACTCGGCGTTATGGCGGGGGTTAAGCACGCGTTTTAAGAAGTCCCTCAAGTTTTTTTCTCTGAGAGTGCGCGCAAAAACTCGGCTGTGCGAGGAATTGGAGGTCCGTAGGCTTGCGGCAACCTACTGCCAACCTTCGATGACAAAGTCGGCTCTTTCCCAGCTTTTCCGCCCGGGTCAACTCGATTTGGGTGCTTTCAGCGCACTTCGACAGACTTTATTCCCCTCCGACAAGACTTTATTTTCTCCAATCAGCCCATCCAGCAAGCCATCCCGGATCCCGCTATAATATCGTTGACACATCAATCGTTGATGTATCATTTGTATTGCCGCTCCTCCGCCATGGCCGTTCACACCGCGCTTCCCCACTCCCATACCCAGGTTCTGCCGTTCAAGGAATCGCTCCTGGCGATGATCGGCATCTGCTTTGTCGTCGTTCTGGTCGCCTTCGATCAGACCGTGGTCGGCACTGCGTTACCGACGTGGTGGCCGAACTCAAGGGTTTTGAGCTGTACGCATGGGTGGCGACGTCGTATCTGTTGACCTCCGTGGTAACGGTGCCGATCTTCGGGCGCCTGGGCGACTTTTACGGCCGCAAGCCGTTCGTGATTGCCTCCATCGTGGTGTTCACGCTGGCATCGGTCATGTGCGGCATGGCAGGCAGCATGACGTTTCTCGTGTGGTCGCGGGCGCTGCAGGGCATTGGCGGCGGCATGCTGGTCGGCACGGCGTACGCATGCATTCCCGATCTCTTTCCCGATGCGCGCGTGCGCTTGCGCTGGCAGGTCATGCTCAGCGCCTCTTTCGGTATTGCCAACGCCATCGGCCCGACGCTGGGCGGATGGATGACGCAGGCATTCGGATGGCGGTCGGTGTTTTACGTAAACATCCCATTCGGTGTGCTGGGGCTGTGGTTTGCCTGGCGCTTCCTGCCGCACCTGCGTCAGAACATGCACACCGGGCGTATCCGGCTGGATTGGCAGGGTGCGGTGCTGATCACCGTGGCGCTGGGGGCGTTGCAGTTGTTCGTCGAATGGCTGCCGCGACATGGGCTGACGCCGGCGTTGTTCGGCTGGCTGGTGCTGTCGGCAGCAGCGTTTGTGGCGCTGTGGTGGTGGGAGCAGCGTGCGGAACAGCCGCTGCTGCCGTTCGACATGCTGCGCAATCCGGCGCTGGCCGCGCTGTTCATGCTGGCGTTGCTGTCGGGTTTTTCGATGTTTGCGGTGCTGTTCTATGCGCCGTTGCTGTTCCAGGGCGGGTTTGGCATGTCGCCGCAGGAAGCCGGCCTGGTGATCACGCCGCTGGTGGTCTGCATCACGCTGGGCAGCATCATCAACGGGCGCATCGTCACGCGCATTCCCAATCCCAACGCCATGCTGTATGCCGGCTTTGCGCTGCTGACGGCGGCGGTGGCCGGCATGTCGTTGTCGTCCCGGGGCATGCCGCATACGGTGCTGACGTTGCTGATGCTGCTGGCCGGTCTGGGGCTCGGTTTCGTGCTGCCCAATCTGACCGTGTTTGCTCAGCAGACGGCCGGCCGTGCGCATCTGGGCATTGCCACCGCGCTGCTGCAATCGCTGCGCATGGTGGGCGGTATGGTCGGCACGGCGCTGGTCGGCACGCTGGTGAGCGAGCGCTATGCCTCGGGCGTGGCCAATGCACTGCGCGCTGACAGCGCGACGCAGTGGCTGCATCAGCTTGCCGATCCCGAAATTCTCATCGATCATGACGCGCAAGCCGCCTTGCTTTCGCAGTTGCATGCTGCCGGCCACGACGGTGCGGCGCTGCTCGAAGCTGCGCGCCATGTGCTGGTGAGTGCCATCCATATCGGCCTGATCGTGGCGACGGTGGTGGCGCTGATTGGCCTCTGGTATGTGCGGCGGGTACCGCCCGTGGTGCTGCACCATGTCGAGCCCGTGCAACATACGGAATAGGCGAGACACGCCGGAGCGGTTAGGATGCGCGGTTTCCCAGCAATCTCAGCCCTGATCGATGACCTCTGAACGCGAACGCTTCGCCGTCATGCACCAGTTCGGCCGCACCTATCGTGCGTTCATGGCCGCCTTCGAGGCGCATGTGGGCCAGCCGATGCCGCGCTGGCGCATCCTGCTGGCGCTGCACGACAACACCGGCGGCGGCATGGCCCAGAAGCAACTGGCCGAGCGCCTGCAGATGGACCCTGGCGCGCTGACCCGCCAACTTAAGGTGCTCGAGCAGCTCGGCTGGATCGAACGCGCGACCGATGCGCGCGACAATCGCCTGACCAACGTGTCGCTGTCAGATGCCGGCCTGGCAGTCGTGCTCGACTGCATGCCGCGCCGCATCGCCTTCATCAATGCCACGCTCGATGGGCTGCCGGACGACCTCGTCCACGCGTTGTCCGAAGCGCTGGCGCAAATCGAAACACGTCTGGCCGAAGTGCCGGCGCTGGCCACCGCGGCTTCCACCGCATCCGATAGCAAATCCGCAGATCAGCCCGCAGACCGTTAATGCGCGCTGAATGCGTTCCGGAGACAACCATGTCCATGGTGATCAACAGCGCGCTGTACCGCAACGGCAAGCGTGAGCGTGACTTGTCCGTCGAGGCCATCAGCGACGTGCTGCACACGCCGGGCTCCTTTGTCTGGCTTGGTTTGCATGAGCCCGACAACGCGATGCTTGACCGCGTGCAGGAGGAATTCGGCCTGCACGATCTCGCCATTGAAGACGCCCGCAACGCGCACCAGCGGCCCAAGCTCGAGCTGTACGGCGACGTGCTTTTCATCGTGCTGAACACCGCGCAGATAGAAAACGGCAACGTCGTCTTTGGCGAGACGCACCTGTTTGTCGGCCGGGACTTTCTCGTCTCGGTGCGGCATGGGCCGTCGGCGTCGTATTCGCCGGTGCGCGAGCGTTGCGAGCGCACGCCGCAATTGCTGGCCAAGGGCGCGCCGTTTGCGCTGTACGCGGTGATGGACTTCGTGGTCGACAACTATCAGCCCGTGCTGGAACGCCTGCAGGAAGAGTTCGAGCAGATCGAAAGCCAGATCTTTGGCGACACGTTCGATCGCGCGGCCATCGAGCGGCTCTATACGCTCAAGCGCCAGCTTCTGCGCCTGCGCAACGCCGCGCTGCCCGTGGAAGACATCGCCGGGCAGCTCGTGCGCCTGCATGAAGACGTGGTGCCCAAGGAACTGCGCGCGTATTTTCGCGATATTGCCGACCATGCGCACCGCGCGGTGGGCGCGCTCGACGTGATTCGCGAAATGCTGACCACGGCCATCTCCGTGAACGTGGCGCTCGTGTCGGTCACGCAAAACGACATCGTGAAGCGGCTGGCGGGGTGGGGCGCTATTCTGGCAATTCCGACCGTGGTGTTCAGCAACTACGGCATGAACTTCAAGGGCATGCCGGAGCTGGAGCATCCGGCGGGGTATCCCATCGTGCTCGCGTGCACGGCCACCGCTTGCGTGTGGCTGTATCGCAAGCTGCGCAAATCGGGCTGGATCTAGGAGGCAAGAGATGGCGCGTTGCTGCTGGGCGGGCGAAGACCCGCAGATGATCGAGTATCACGACACCGAGTGGGGCGTGCCCTCGCACGATGATCGCCACCTTTACGAGATGCTCATTCTCGAAGGCGCGCAGGCCGGGCTGTCATGGCAGACCATTCTTCGCAAGCGAGCGCGCTATCAGGAAGTGTTCGAGGGGTTTGATGCGGCACGCGTGGCGCGCTTCACGCCGGCGCGCATCGAAAAGCTGCTCGCTGATCCGGGCATCGTGCGCAATCGCGCCAAGGTCGAGGGCGCCGTCATCAATGCGCGGAAGGTGCTGGAGCTTCAGGAAGAAATGGGTTCGCTCGACGCATTCCTGTGGTCGTTTGTCGATGGCAAGACCATCGTCAACCGCTGGGACAGCTATCGCGATGCACCCGCCGCGACCGACGCGTCCAAGGCGATGAGCAAGGCGCTGATCAAGCGCGGTTTCAAGTTTGTCGGTCCGACCATCTGCTACGCCTTCATGCAGGCCACCGGCATGGTCGACGATCACGAAGCGGGGTGCTTTCGCGCCGGCAAGGCATAACGCTCAAAGGGCGCTTCTTGATCGGACGAATCTCCGTTATTCTCGCCAGTCCCAACACTGACGGAGTCGTTTTTCATGTCGCTGAATTTTCTCGGCATTGCCGGTAGCCTGCGCCGCAAATCCACCAACCAGGGCCTGCTGCGCGCGGCATCCACCCGCCTGCCCGCCGGCGTTGAAATGGACGTGGCCGACCTGACGGATATTCCGTTCTACAACGCCGACATCACGGACAAGCCGGCCTCGGTGGTGCGCGTGCTGGAGCAGATCGGGCGCGCCGATGCGCTGGTGCTGGCTTGCCCCGAATACAACTATTCGCTGGCGCCGGCGCTGAAGAACATTTTGGACTGGGCCTCGCGCGAGCCCAACAACGCGTTGCTGGCAGGCAAGCCGGTCGCGATCCTGGGTGCGGGCGGCGGCATGGGCACGTCGCGCGCGCAATACCACCTGCGTCAGGTCTGCGTGTATCTGGATCTGCATCCGCTGAACAAGCCGGAAGTGTTCGCCAACGCGTTTGCCGGTGGCTTTAACGCCGATGGCGATCTGACGGACGAGCGCATTGCCGGCCTGATCACCGAGCAGATGCAGGCGCTGGCCAACTGGACGTTGAAGCACAAGGCTTGATCGAAGCCTTGCGATAGCGATCTCACTCGCCGGCGTGCAGCGTACGGTTGCGTCCGGCGAGTGAGCCCGCCACGAGCGAGGCCAGCGCAATCGCGCTGAACAGCCAGCCCATCACGGCCCAGCTGCCGGTCAGATCGTGCAGCACGCCCATGAGATACGGCCCTGCAGCGGCCATGGTGTAGCCAATGCCCTGCGTCATGGCCGACAGGCTTGCCGCCACGCGCGCATCGGCCGATCGCAGCACAATCAACGACAGCGCCACGCTGAAATTGCCGCCCTGGCCGAGCCCCAGCAAGACCGCCCACCACCACAGCGTCGACAGCGGCGCGTACAGGCAGCCCATCAGGCCGGCCCAGCACATCAGCATCATCAGAACGACGGCGGGGCGTTGATCGCGCCCGAGCCGTGCCACAAACGGCCCGCCCAGCGCGGTGATGAGCTGCACGAGAATCGACACCGCCACCACCACACCCGACTGCACGGCAGACAGCCCGCGGTCTTGCAGGATCACGGGCAGCCAGCCGAACACGCAATACGCCAGGGACGATTGCAGCCCCATATGGAGCGTCACCTGCCAGGCAATCGGCTTGTTCCACAGCGACACACGCTGCAGCCGCGTGGCCGCTCCCTTGCCGTGCGCATGCCGCATATGCGGCCACCAGCCGACAAAGGCCAGCAGAGCCGGCAGAGCCCAGAACGCCAGCGCCGGTTGCCATCCGCCCAGCCATGCCGAAAGCGGCGCGCTTGCCCCGGCCGCCACCGCCGCGCCAAAGCAGAGCGCCATGGTGTAGACGCCGGTCATCAGGTCTGCCTGCCGGCCGAAATCACGCTTGACGATGCCCGGCAGCAGAATGCCCGTCACGCCAATGCAGGCGCCCGCCGCCAGCGTGCCGATGAAGAGCGGGGCAACGCCACCCGCGCTGCGCAAGGCAATGCCTGCCGCCAACGCAATCAGCAAACCGCCCACGGCGCGTTCTGCGCCAAACCGCCGAGCCAGCACCGCGGCGGCCGGCGCAAACAGCCCGAGGCACAGCACCGGCAGGGTCGTCAGCAAGCCCGCCGTGGCGCCAGACAGCCCGGTGCCTGCCGTCACCTGTTTAAGCACGGGCGACAGGCTCGACAACGCCGGGCGCAGGTTCACGCCCACCAGCACCAACCCCACCACCAGCAGGATCAGCGCGCCGGAGGAGCGTGGTCCAGTGGTGTCATGTGCAGCAGGAGGTGGCGGCGAGTGCGGTGTGTGGGACATGGCAGAACAGGCTGGCGGGCAAGCTGCCGATTGTAGGGCGCGCGCCGGATTGGTGCATGGCCGTCGTCCAATCCCAATGATGCCGACCCCGGAATTACGTAGGGTCGAGTCGCGCTGCCAGGTCGCTCAGCACATCTGCGGAGGGTGCGCCGCGTTCGGCAGCCAACGCGAGCGCGCGCCGTGTAAGTGCGGTGTACAGCGCCGCGTGATCGGCGCCAAGGGCATCGAGCGCTTGCAGATGTTTGTCGATCACGCCGCCGTCTCCGCGCGAGACCGGACCGGCGAGCGCTCCAGCCAGGCCGCGTGCACGGGCTGCTGCCAGGGTGCCGTCCACCAGCGGCCACATGGCCGCGACAGCGGCATCGCGGTCGATGCCAGCGGCTTCCCACAGCGTGGCGGCTTCATGCAGCGCGCACAGCAGGAAGCTGGCCGCGTAGTTGGCGCCAGCGTGATACAGGGCGCGTTGCCCGGCGCGCACCTTCAGCGGCGTGCAGCCGAGCCGCAGCGCAAAGCTGGCGAGCGCCGCATCGTGTGGGGCGTCGGCGTCAATGGCGATGGAGGCGCCGCTCAGGCGTTCCGCGTCATCCGGCAAACCGGCAAACAGGAAGAGCGGGTGGAAGCTGGCGGTCTCCGCGCCGGCCTGGCGGGCGGCATCCAGCAAGTTGCGCTCGCCCGCGCCGCTGCAGTGGAGGACAAGCTGGCCCGGTCGCCAGCGCACGTTGCCGACCACGCCCGGGATGGCGTCATCCGGCACGGTCACGAAGACCCAATCGGCGGCATCCGCCACGCCTTGCGCATCGACAGCCTTTGCGCCCGTGGCTTGTGCGAGCCACGCGGCGGGCGCGGCCGACCGGTTTGCAACCGCCACGGTGCGCACACCTGCATCGTGTGCCCGTGTGGCCAATGCCCGCGCCAGCCGCCCCGTGCCAATCCAGCCCACGGAAACGGGCGCTTCGATTGCAAAAGACGTCATAGCAAACCTCGAATTTTTATCGTCAGCATCTTATAGCGAAGGATCATCGGTAGACGAAGATGCGGCTATCGCGCGCGCTGCGACTGCGGCCGGTAAACTGCACGGCTTTACCGGCAGCGCTGGGCCGAGCGCAAGCGAGCGGTTTTCTTCAGGCGGACATGTCAGTGCAAGCAGGTGTTATGCAAAGCAAAAGTCGGGCAACACTCATCGGACTCATCGCCGTGCTGCTGTGGAGTTCGATCGTCGGATTGATCCGCGGCGTGAGCCAGCATCTGGGGGCTGTGGGCGGCGCCGCCATGATCTACACCGTCGCGTCGGTGCTGTTGATGTTCACGGTCGGCTTCAATCAACTGAGGACGTTTTCGCGGCGCTACCTGCTGTGGGGCAGCCTGCTGTTTGTGTCGTACGAGCTGTGTCTCTCGCTGTCGATCGGCTATGCCAGCAGCGGGCGGCAGGCGATCGAGGTCGGGATGGTCAATTACCTGTGGCCGACCTTCACGATGCTGGCGGCCATCGCCTTCAACAAGCAGCGGGCGAATGCGCTGATCGTGCCGGGCGTCCTCGTGTCCATCCTCGGAATCTGCTTCGTGCTGGGTGGGGACCAGGGGCTTGATATCGTCGGCATGGCCGGCAACGTCAAGGACAACCCGCTCAGTTACGGATCGGCCTTTGCAGGCGCGGTGATCTGGGCGGCGTATTGCACCGTGACCAGCCGCATTGCCAACGGCAAGAATGGCGCAACGCTGTTTTTCATCCTGACCGCGCTGGCGCTGTGGATCAAGTTCTTCGCCACGGGCGGCGGGGCGATGCATTTCAGCATGTCGGCGGTCGTCTACCTTGCGTTGGCCGCATCCGCAATGGGGTTTGGCTACGCGGCGTGGAACGTCGGCATCCTGCACGGCAACGTCACCGTGCTGGCGGGCGCATCGTATTTCATCCCTGTGTTTTCGGCGGCGCTGGCTGCGGCGCTGTTGCATGCACCGCTGTCGTTTGCGTTCTGGAAGGGCGCGTCGATGGTGGTTGCCGGGTCGATCCTATGTTGGCTGGCGACGCGCGGTGGTCGTGCAAAGACGTTGTCTTCGTCCAAGTCTTCCGCCTGACGTAAGAAAGGGCGCATGGAGGCCTTCAATGCGTTCGCCATTTCGCAATTAACTGCCGGTAATCCAAGAAAACCGCAGATGGGGCCAGCACGGGAACGGGGCGTGCTAGATGCCGTGTAAGCCGCAGCGCCACGACGGAACGGCGGCATACCAACACAGAAACAGGAGGCATCATGTTGAGCACCATCCTCATCATCGTTCTCATCTTGCTGCTGATCGGCGCACTGCCGTCGTGGCCGTACAGCCGGAGTTGGGGCTACGGCCCGACGGGCGGTCTCGGGCTGATCGTGGTGATCGTCGTCATTCTCGTGTTGCTGGGCTATATCTGACGCCGCGGTGGACGCCGATGCGCGCAGGCTTCTGAGCATCGCCTGACCAGTTGTCGACGGTTGGCTGAGCACCGTGGCAGGGCGGGTGTCTTGCAGACGCTTGACTGGGCATAATCCCAGCTGCGTTCCAGAAGGACACTTCCCATGAAGACAGGTCGGACAGGTCGACTCGCCGGCAACTACGCGCCCGGCAGTCGGGCCCGAGTCGCGCCGCTGGTGCTGGCCCTGCTGCTGGCTGGCTGCGCGGTCGGGCCCGATTACCACACGCCGCCCCTGAGCGGCACCGAAGCCCCGCAAGGCTGGCATGCCACGCTGCCCCACCACGGCAGCCGCATGGCGCTGGCGCGCTGGTGGGAGCAGTTTCACGATCCTGTGCTCACCCAACTGGTTGAGCAAGCCGATGCGACGAGTCCGACGATTGCGCAGGCGGTAGGTCGCGTGCGCGAGGCGCGGGCGAGCGTCTCGACCAGCCGCGCGGCGCTGCTCCCCCAATTGAAGGGTTCCGGTTCTGCCATGCGGCAGGGCGGGTTCGGTGGCAGCCAGTTTGCCGGCGGCGCGGGCGGCCTTTCTGGTGGCGCACTCAACCCGACGCTGGGGCTGGGCACGATCACCACGCTGGCGGCGCAGGCCGACGCGTCGTGGGAGATCGACCTCTTCGGCGGCAAACGCCGCAGCCTGGAAGGTGCCGACGCGCGGTTGACGGCCAGCGAAGCCGATTGGCACGACGCGCGCGTATCGCTCGCCGCCGAGGTCGCCAATACCTACTTGCAGCAACGCGAGTGCGAGGCGCTCGTGAATATCGGCGCGGCAACGCTGTCGTCCCGACAAGAAACGCTGCAACTGACCGAACGTAAATTCCGCGCGGTTTTGTCGCGCCCGCTGACTTTGCGCAAGCGCAGGCCACCGTGGGCGATGCGGTGAATGCGCTGGAGGGCCAGCGTGCGCAATGCGCGCAGGGTATCGACAAGCTCGTCACCCTCACCGGCCTCGACCATGAGGCGCTGAACGGGCTGCTGTCCAAAGATAACGCGCAGATTCCGGCGCCGCCCGATGCCGGCGTGCCCGATGTGCCGGCGCAGGTGCTGTCGCAACGGCCAGATGTGTCGTCGGCCGAGCGCGCGGTGGCGGGAGCCAGCGCCGATATCGGTGTGGCGGTGGCGAGCCGCTTGCCCTCGATCACGCTGGCGGGTTCCATCGGCATCAATTCGTACCGTCTTGGCGGGCAATCGTTGACGAGCAAGTCGTGGTCGTTTGGGCCGTCGGTGTCGTTGCCGATCTTTGACGGCGGCTCGGGCGCGGCGCGCGTGGAAACAGCGCGCGCCCGTTACGACCAGGCGCTGGCCAGCTATCGCGGCAAGGTGCGCCAGGCCGTGCAGGAAGTGGAAGACGCGCTGGTGCGCCTCGATGCTTCGGACCGCCGTGTCGATGCTGCTGCGATGGCCGATGCGCAATACGCAAAGGTGCTGGAAGCGTCGAATGCGCGCTACCGCCTGGGCGCCGGCAGCCTGCTGCAGCTGGAAGACGTGCGGCGTACGGCGCTGCAGGCCTCGCAATCGCTGGCGGCCGTCAAGCTCGAACGCGCACAGGCCTGGGTGGCGCTGTACAAGGCCGTTGGCGGCGGCTGGCGCGACGATGGCTCCAATCCTCATCCCGAAAACAAGACCACTGCGCCGGCCGCACAGGGCGGGGCGCATACCGGAACCGCCTCATGACAGGACAACGAGTTTGGGTGACCGCGTTGGCGGTGTTGCTGGCCGGCGCGCTGGCGGCGTGCGGCAAATCTGCGCCCGAGAACAAGAAGAACGAGCAGACGCCTGCCAAGCCGGCGCTGGCTGTCAACGTTGCGCATCTCGCGCAGGAGGTGTGGCCGCGCGTCGCCACGGCCAGCGGTGCGGTGCAGCCGTGGCAGGAAGCCAGCATCGGCGCCGAGGTGAGCGGGTTGAAGCTGGCGGAAGTGCTCGTCAACGTGGGCGATGTGGTCAAGCAAGGCCAGCTGCTTGCGCGCCTGTCGGATGAAACGGTGCGCGCCGACGTGGCCGCGCAGCGCGCCAGCCTGGCCGAGGCGGAGGCATCTGCCGCACAGGCGGCCGGCGAGGCCCATCGTGCGCATGAACTCGACAAGAGCGGTGCGATCAGCCAACAGGATTTGATCCAGTACGACACGCAGGCCAAGACGTCGGCTGCCAAACTGGCCGCCGCCCGGGCGCAGTTCGAGAGCCAGCAATTGCGTTTGCGCTACACGCGTGTGGTCGCGCCGGACGACGGCGTGATCAGCGCACGCACGGCCACCGTGGGCGCCGTGGTGTCATCCGGCACGGAACTCTTCAAGCTCCTCCGCAAGAATCGCCTGGAATGGCGCGCCGAAATGCACGGCGACGTCCTGCCTCGCATCCAGCCCGGCCAGGCCGCGCGCGTGCGCCGCATGGATGGCGGGGTGGTGAACGGCCGCGTGCGCCAGGTCGCTCCCACGGTGGACGCCAACACGCGCAATGGCCTCGTCTATGTCGATCTGCCGCCGGAAGCTGCAACGTCCGGCGTGAAAGCCGGCATGTATCTCTCGGGCGATGTGCTGCTGGGCGATGCGCCGGCCGCGACCTTGCCGGAGACCGCCGTCTTCTCTCGCGATGGTTACGACTACGTGATGGTGATCGGCCAGCAAGGCCGCGTGCGCCAGACCAAGGTCACGGTCGGCCGCCGCCAGGACCGGCAAGTTGAAATCGTGCAGGGCATCGGCGCGAATGACGGCGTGGTCGCCGCGGGCGCTGCCTTCCTGAGCGATGGCGATGTGGTCCGTGTGGCGGCCGCCGGTGCAGCGTCCGCACCCGCAGCGCCGGCAGCCGGAGCCAAGCCATGAACTTTTCCGCCTGGGCGATCCGCAAGCCGATCCCGTCGATTCTGCTGTTCATCCTGATCACGGTGGCCGGGCTGGTGTCGTTCAAGATGCTGTCGATCCAGAACTTTCCGGACATCGACTTTCCTGCGGTTTCCGTGACGGCCAGCCTGCCGGGCGCCACGCCCACGCAGATGGAAACCGAGGTCACGCGCAAGATCGAAGACAGCATTGCGAGCATCGGCGCGATCAAGCACATCACGTCCACCATCAACGACGGCAGCTCGACCACGATGGTCGAGTTCCAGCTCGAGAAGGATGTGCAGGAAGCCGTGAACGACGTGCGCGATGCGGTCAGCCGCATCCGCGCGCAGTTGCCGTCCGACGTGCAGGAACCGGTTATCTCGCGCGTGACGTTCGCCAGCCTCCCTGTGCTGACGTACGCCGTGGAAGCGCCTGACATGGATGCGGAGGATCTGTCCTGGTTCGTCGACAACACGGTCAACAAGCGGCTGCTGTCGGTGCATGGCGTGGCCAAGGTGACACGCCAGGGCGGTGTGGACCGCGAAGTGCGCGTGCAGCTTGACCCCGTGCGCCTGCAGGCGTTGAACGTGTCGGCGGCGGATATCAGCGCGCAAGTGCGCGGCATGCAGCAGGAAGCGCCGGGTGGGCGCGGCAACATCGGCGGGCAGGAGCAGGCCGTGCGCACGCTCGGCACGGTGAAGAGCGCGCGCGAACTGGCGCAGATGGACATCCCGTTGTCCGACGGCCGGCGCATTCGCCTGTCGGATGTGGCCGACGTGCGCGATACCGCGGCTGAGCCACGCCAGATGGCACTGTTCGACGGCAAGGCTGTCGTGAGCTTCCAGGTGTTCCGCTCGCGCGGCGCAAGCGAAATCTCGGTGGCCAAGGGCGTGCGCGAAGCGCTGGCCGCGCTGCAGGCCGAGCGGCCCAACGTGCATGTGACCGAGGTCTACAACATGGTCAAGCCGGTGTCCGATGCGTACACCGCGTCGATGCACGCGCTATACGAGGGCGCCATCCTGGCGGTGATCGTCGTGTGGCTGTTCCTGCGCGATTGGCGGGCCACGTTCGTGTCGGCCGTGGCGTTGCCGTTGTCGATCATCCCGACCTTCGCGGCCATGCAGTTGCTCGACTTCACGCTCAACGGCATCACGCTGCTGGCGCTCACGCTGGTGGTCGGGATTCTTGTCGACGACGCCATCGTCGAGGTAGAGAACATCGTGCGCCACCTGCGCAATGGCAAGAAGCCGCTGGAGGCTGCCATGGAAGCGGCGCAGGAGATTGGCCTGGCCGTGGTGGCGACATCGCTCACGCTGGTGGCGGTGTTTCTGCCGACGGCCTTCATGGGCGGTATCTCGGGCAAGTTCTTCAAGCAGTTCGGATGGACGGCGTCGCTGGCGGTGCTGGCCTCGCTGCTGGTGGCGCGGCTGCTCACGCCCATGATGGCCGCGTACATGCTCAAGCCGCAGGACGAGCCCAACCGCGACAGCTGGATCATGACGCGCTATCTGCAGGCGGCACGCTGGTGTCTCGTCCACCCGTGGAAGACGGGCGGCATGGCGGCGGCGTTCTTCGTTGTGTCGGTCGCCATCATTGGGCTGATTCCCGCAACGTTCCTGCCGCCCGAAGACTGGGCGCAATTGCAGATGACGGTGGAAAGCCCGCCCGGCAGCACCATCGCGCAAACGCGCGACAACACCGAGCGCGTGCGCAAGATCGTGATGCAGCACAAGGAAGTCCGTCACGTCTATACGGCCATCGGTTCGGGCGTGATGGCCGGCGTGCCGGGCTCCAGCGGCGGCGAGGTGCGCAACGGCACGCTCACGATCTCGCTGACTGACCGGCATGATCGGCACGTCAAGCAGCAGGACGTCCAGCGCCAGTTGCGCGAAATGCTCGAAGGCGTGCCGGGCGTGCGAATCTCGTTTGGCGCGGTGGGCTCCGGCGAGCAACTCCAGGTGGTGCTGACTGGCGATGACCCCGCTACGCTTCAACAGGCCGCGCGCGATGTGATGCGCGATCTGCGTACCGTGCCGGGGCTCGGTGCGGTCACGTCGTCGGCGAGCCTGCTGCGGCCCGAGATCGTCATCCGCCCCGACTTTGCGCGCGCGGCACAGCAAGGCGTGACCGCCGCGGCGATTGGCCAGGCCGTGCGCGTGGCCACCGCAGGCGACTACGACGTCAACCTGCCGAAGCTGAACCTGCCCGAGCGGCAGGTGTACATCCGCGTTGAACTCGATCCGAAGGCACGCAACCAGATCGACACGATCCGCCAGTTGCGCGTGCCGGGCCGCAACGGCGCGGTGCCGCTGGAGAATATCGCCGATATTTCCATCGGCAGCGGCCCCGCGCAGATCGACCGGTATGACCGCAGCCGCAACGTCACCATCAGCGTCGGGCTGGAAGGGCGCGCGCTGGGCGACACCAACATGGCGGTGGAGGCGCTGCCGTCCATCAAGAACTTGCCGCCGGGCGTGCGCCGCATTGCCTCGGGCGATGTGGAGGGCATGCAGGAGCTGTTCAGCAGTTTCTTCCTCGCCATGTTTGCCGGCGTGCTGTGCGTGTATGCGGTGCTGGTGCTGCTGTTCCACGACTTCACGCAGCCGGTGACGATTCTGGCGGCGCTGCCGCTGTCGGTGGGCGGAGCGTTCGGGCTCTTGGCGCTGTTCGGTTTCAGCTTGTCGTTGCCGGCGTTGATCGGCTTGCTGATGCTGATGGGCATCGTCACCAAGAACTCGATCCTGCTGGTCGAATACGCCATCGTTGCGCGGCGCGATCTCGGCATGTCGCGCACCGAGGCGATCATCGACGCGTGCCACAAGCGCGCCCGCCCCATCGTCATGACCACGGTGGCCATGACGGCCGGCATGGTGCCGATGGCGCTCGGCTTAGAAGGCGATGCCGGCTTCCGCGCACCGATGGCCGTGGCGGTGATCGGCGGTCTGCTGACGTCCACGCTGCTGAGCCTGCTCGTGGTGCCGGTGGTGTTCGAGAAGGTCGACGACTTCAAGGAGTGGGCCCTGCGCAAGTTCCGAGGCGTGCGCCATCACGGGCACCGCGCCGAGGCCGCGTCGGAGCACGGTCCGCGCTAGGTGTAGCATCGGGCGGTCTGCCAACGTACCGCGCTGCGGAGACCGCCCATGCCCGATGCTGTGCTCTTCCAGACCGATGGCCCGGTCTGCACCATCCTGCTCAACCGGCCCGAATGCCGCAACGCGGTGGACGGGCCGACTGCTGCCGCGCTGCTCAATGCGTTCGAGCGTTTCGAAGCCAATGACGCGCTGCGCGTTGCCGTGCTTGGCGGCACCGGTGGCCACTTCTGTGCCGGCGCCGACTTGACGGCCGTTGGCGATCCTTCCAGACGCAATCATCTCGATCCTGACGGCGGCATGCACGGCCCGATGGGCCCTTCGCGCATGGCGCTGTCCAAGCCGCTCATCGCCGCGGTAAGCGGCTATGCCGTGGCGGGCGGGCTGGAACTTGCGCTGTTGGCCGACCTGCGCGTCATGGAGCGCGACGCCGTATTCGGCGTGTTCTGCCGGCGCTGGGGTGTGCCGCTCATCGACGGCGGTACGGTGCGCTTGCCGCGCATCATCGGCATGGGCCGAGCGTTGGACATGATTCTGACCGGCCGCGCTGTTTCCGCTGACGAGGCGCTCGCCATGGGGCTTGCCAGTCGTGTGGTCGGCCCCGGTGAGTCGCTTGCCGCGGCGCAGAAGCTTGCCCGAGACATCGCCGCCTTCCCGCAGCAATGCATGCTGGCCGATCGGGCGTCGGCGTATGCGCAGTGGGATTTGCCGTTGGCGGCAGCGCTGCAGCAGGAAGGTGCGCGCGGCACGCCGATGGTGTTTGCCGAAGGGGTGGAGGGCGCCGCGCGATTTGCAGGTGGTGCTGGCCGGCATGGCCAATAACCGAATCGCTCGCCGAGCAGGTTTTGCCCTTTAAAAAGTCAACCCGAAATCCGAGGGGGCTTTGAGTTGACCGATTGCTGCCTTCATCCACCGCGTCAGCCGTTACAATTCGCGCTTTGCTGAGAATAATGGACGCAATGACGTCCAGATAATGCAAGGGTGAGGTGGGAGTTTCGTCGCGGCATACAGCGTTGCCAACGCTGTCGGCGCGCGCATCCGCGATGGGTTTGCCTCTCGCGCGGAGCGGTGCGGCCGATCCAAATTTCCTCTGTTTTCGAATCAAGCGCGGGCCATCCCGTGCCGATAGTGCCTGTGCGCTTCGCGTGAGTGCTCGAAATAATATTTTAGAAAATCAGATTTAAGAATTTTTAAGGGAGAAGTCGAATGAAGCAAACCTCGAAATTGATGATTGCCGGCGCCGCAGCGGTGGCACTCGGCATGCTCGGCGGGTGCGCGACCGAATCGTCGCAGGCGCTGCCGGTTGCCAAGGTGGAAAGCGCGAGCCGCCCATACGCCGGCGTGCGGGCCCCGATTGCGGTAGGCAAATTCGATAACCGCTCGGCGTACATGCGCGGCGTGTTCTCGGATGGCGTGGACCGCTTGGGCGGCCAGGCCAAGACCATCCTGATCACGCATCTGCAGCAGACGAACCGCTTCTCGGTGCTCGACCGCGACAACATGGCCGAGATCAAGCAGGAAGCCGCCATCAAGAACACCGCGCAGAAACTCAAGGGCGCCGACTACGTCATCACCGGCGACGTGACCGAGTTCGGCCGCAAGGAAACCGGCGATCAGCAACTGTTCGGCATCCTCGGCCGCGGCAAGGAGCAGGTGGCCTACGCCAAGGTCGCGCTGAACGTGGTGAACATCTCGACGTCGGAAGTCGTGTATTCGGTGGGCGGCGCGGGCGAGTACAAGCTGTCGAACCGTGAAGTGATCGGCTTTGGCGGAACGGCCAGCTACGACTCGACGCTCAACGGCAAGGTGCTGGACCTGGCCATGCGCGAGGCGGTGAACAACCTAGTCAACGGCATCGAAAGCGGTGCCTGGAAGCCGGGCGCGCAATAAGCTCAGGCGCAGTCAAAACAAAAACACGAAATAAGGGGTAACAACAGTCATGAGCAAGGTGTTTGCGATGTGGCGCGTGGCGGCCGGTGTGGCCGTCGGGAGTGCAATGCTGGCCGGTTGCGCTGGTCCGAAGCCGCTGTACCAGTGGGAAGGCTACCAACCGCAGGTGTATCAGTACTTCAAGGGTGAAGCGAAGGAAGCTCAGGTGGCTGAGCTGGAGCGCGGCCTGGAGAAGATCAAGGCGACGAATGGCGCCGTGCCGCCGGGCTATCACGCCCAGCTGGGCATGCTGTATTCGGGCCTGGGCAAGGACGACCAGATGGTCCAGGAGTTCAATACCGAGAAGGCACTGTTTCCGGAATCGGCGACGTACATCGATTTCCTGATGAAGAACGTGAAGAAGGGGACCAACTGATGGCAAAGCGCTTTCTGAAACTGTTTGCCGCGGCCAGCGTGGTGACCCTGATGGCGGGTTGTGCTGTGCCAACCAAGAACGTCGACTATGCAGCTTTCAAGGCCAGCAAGCCGCGTTCGATCGTGGTGCTGCCGCCGCTGAATGAATCGCCCGACGTGGGCGCCACCTACGGCATGCTGTCGCAAGTGACGGTGCCGCTGGCAGAGGCGGGTTATTACGTACTGCCGGTCGCGCTGGTGGATGAAACGTTCCGCCAGAACGGCCTGAACACCGCAGGTGACATCCACGGCGTGCCGGTGGCCAAGCTGCATGACATCTTCGGTGCAGATGCGGCGCTGTACATCACGGTCACGCAGTACGGCAGCAAGTACATGGTGGTGAGCAGTGCCACCGTCGTGTCGGCCGATGCCAAGCTGGTCGACCTGAAGAGCGGGCAGACGCTCTGGACCGGGCACGCCAGCGCGTCCAACAACGAAGGCGGAAACAACTCCGGCGGCGGCCTGATCGGCATGCTGGTGTCGGCGGCCGTCAACCAGATCATCGCCAACGTGACCGACCAGGGCTACAAGGTGGCCGGTACGACCAGCGCGCGTCTGCTGTCGGCCGGGCAACCGGGCGGACTGCTGTATGGTCCGCGCTCGCCGAAGTACGGTACGGACTAAGCTGCCGTCTGCCGCAAGAAAAAACGCCAACCAGCGCAAGCCGGTTGGCGTTTTTATTTGGTGCTATCGACTTTTAAGCCGTCGCACCTTCGCGCTGCGTAGCCTTGCTGCCCGCATGCAGCGCATTGGCATGCTTGGCGCGCAAGCGGCGCGTGGCTTCCACCATGCCTTGCAGTGCCGCTTCCACTTCCGGCCAGCCGCGCGTCTTCAGGCCGCAGTCGGGGTTGACCCACAGGCGTTGCACGGGCACGACCTGCGCGGCCTTGTCGAGCAACGCTTCCATTTCTTCCACACGCGGCACGCGCGGCGAATGGATGTCGTACACGCCCGGCCCAATCTCGTTCGGGTACGCAAACTCCCCAAACGCGTCCAGCAGTTCCATGTTCGAGCGCGAGGTCTCGATCGTGATCACGTCGGCGTCCATCGATGCGATGGCCGGCAGGATGTCGTTGAACTCCGAATAGCACATGTGCGTGTGGATCTGCGTGTCGTTACGCACGCCGGAGGCCGACACACGGAATGCACGCGCCGCCCATTCCAGGTAGCCCGGCACATCGGCGGCGCGCAACGGCAGGCCTTCGCGGAAAGCCGGCTCGTCGATCTGGATGGCGGCAATGCCGGCGGCTTCCAGATCGCACACTTCGTCGCGCAAGGCCAGGGCGATCTGCAGTGCGGTCTGCTCGCGCGGCTGGTCGTCGCGCACGAACGACCACTGCAGCATCGTCACAGGGCCGGTCAGCATGCCCTTCATCGGCTTGGTGGTCAGGCTTTGTGCGTACTTGGACCACTCGACCGTCATCGCTTCCGGGCGATACACATCGCCGTAGATCACGGGCGGCTTTACGCAGCGCGAGCCGTAGCTCTGCACCCAGCCGTTGGCGGTGAAGGCGTAACCCCACAGCAGTTCGCCGAAGTATTCGACCATGTCGTTGCGCTCGGCTTCTCCGTGCACGAGCATGTCGAGGCCGAGCGCTTCCTGGCGGCGCACGACGTCGGTAATTTCGGCGCGCATGCGCTGCAGGTAATCCAGCGCCGGGAGTTCGCCGCGCTTGTGTTGCGCGCGCGCCTGGCGAATCTCGGCCGTCTGCGGGAACGAGCCGATGGTGGTGGTCGGCAGCAGCGGCAGGTTCAGGCGGGCTTGCTGCGCTTCTGCGCGGTCGGCGTAAGGTGCGGCGCGTTCTGCATCTTCTGCGCGGATCGCGGCCACACGTTTCTTGACGCCGGCGTTGTGCACGCGGCGGGATTGGGTGCGCGAGGCGATGGCAGCGCGGTTGTCATCCAGCGCCTTCTGTACGGCAGCCTGGCCTTCGACCAACGCGAGCTTGAGGATCGCCAGTTCGTCGAGCTTCTGGCGCGCGAAGGCCAGCCAGCCTTTGAGTTCGTCGTCGAGCTTGGTTTCGGCGGACAGGTCCACCGGCACATGCAGCAGCGAGCAGCTCGGCGCCACCCACAGGCGATCGCCAAAGGCTTCGGCCAGCGGCGCCACGCGTTCGAGCACGCGCGCAAGATCGGAGCGCCAGATGTTGCGGCCGTCGACCACGCCAACGGAGAGCACCTTGTCTGCGGGCCACGGTGCGAACGCGCCAAGCTGTTCCGGCGCACGCACGAGATCCAGGTGCACGCCATCGACCGGCAGGGATTTGATCAGTGCGGCGTGGTGAGACGCGGCTTCGAAGTACGTCGCCAGCAGCAGCTTCGGGCCGTTGGCAGCGGCCAGCGCCTGGTAAGCGGGGCCGAATGCGCCCACCCAGGCTTGCGGGAGATCCAGCACCAGCGCCGGTTCGTCGATCTGCACCCATTCCACATTCAGCGCGGCCAGGCGCTGCAGCACAACCGCGTAAGCCTGAAGCACTTGCGGCAGCAGCGCGAGCTTGTCGGCCAAGCCGTTGCGAGCCTTGGCCAGATGCAGGAACGTGACGGGCCCGATGAGCGCCACCTTCACGCGGTGCCCGGCAGCCTGTGCCTCGCGCACTTCTTCGAACAGCCACTCCGTGCCGGGGCCCCATTGCCGATCGAGGAGGTCGGGCGTGAGTTCAGGCACGAGGTAGTGGTAATTCGTGTCGAACCACTTCGTCATTTCCATGGCCGCGTGGTCGGCATTGCCGCGGGCAAGCACGAACGATTGCGCCAGCGTCAGTTGCGCGGCGTCAAAGCCGTAGCGCGTGGGAATGGCGCCGAGCAGGGCGGCCGTTTGCAGCACCTGGTCGTACCAGGCGAAATCGCCCACGGTTACAAAGTCGAGGCCGGCGTCGCGCTGGGCAGTCCAGTGGCGCTCGCGCAGGGCGCGGCCGGTGGCACGCAGGTCGTCTTCGGACGAGGCGCCCTTCCAGAACGATTCGAGCGCGAACTTCAGCTCGCGTTGCGCGCCGATGCGCGGGTAGCCGAGGGTGTGGATGGTCGTCATAGTGGTCGCAGGAGAGGCGATTCGGTTTTCAGTCCAGCGATGATCGGCGACCCGTTGTCATGAATCAAATGATATTATTTTTGATAACGTTGAATGAGATTCATAAATTGGTAATCGCACGAACATGCTCGAAATCCGCCATCTGCGTACGCTGATCGCCCTGGCCGACGGTGGCTCCGTCTCGCGCGCCGCCGAGCGGCTGCACCTCACGCAATCGGCGCTGTCACATCAATTGCGCGCGCTGGAGTCGCACTATGGGCTGGCCGTCGTGCGCCGCAAGGGCCAGACTGTGGAATTGACCGAAGCCGGCGAGCGCATGCTGGAACTCGCGCAAAAGGTCGTCGCCGACATCCAGACCGCCGAGCGCGACCTTGAACGCATCAAGGGCCGCGCGGCCGGCACGCTTCGCATCGCGCTGGAATGCCACACCTGCTTTGACTGGCTGATGCCCGTGATGGACGCCTTCCGCCAGCGCTGGCCGGAAGTGGAGATGGACCTTGTGTCGGGTTTCCACACGGATCCGCTTGCGTTGCTCAAGGACGGCCGCGCCGACGTCATCATCGGCTCCGACGCCAAGATGCGGCGCGGCGTGGTGTTTGCGCCGCTGTTCCGCTTCGAGATCCTCGCCGTGCTGCCCGTTGATCACGCGCTGCGCAACAAGAAGTGGCTGGAGGCGAAGGACTTTACGGACCAGACGCTCATCACCTACCCCGTGCCCGAAGAGCGCATCGATCTGATCCGCCAGGTGCTGACACCGGCCGGCATCGCATTCAACCGCCGCACGGCGGAGCTGACCATCGCCGTGCTGCAGCTCGTTGCCAGCCGCCGCGGGCTGGCCGCGCTGCCGAGTTGGGGCATCAAGAATTACGTCGATTACGAATACGTGGTGGCCAAGCGCGTCGGCAAGGAAGGCCTGTGGAGCGATCTCTACGCCGCCATGACGCGCGACTATGCGCAGGCGCCGTTTGCGCAGGACTTTATCGAGACGGCCAAGTCGATCTGCTTTGCGCAGTTGCCGGGCTTGATGCCGCTGGAAGCGTAATCAGGCGTGCCCCTTGCGGGGCAAGCGCGGCAACTTGCCTTGCAGACCGTCTTTCAGGAAGTCCAGCAAGTGCCGCGTCGCGAGTGTCCGGTATCGACTCGGCATTGCCAGCATGTAAAGGCGGCTGCCAAACACGCTGAACCGATACGCGGGCAGCACGCGTTTGACGTGGCCGTCGCGCAGATCATCAGCCGCGGCGTAATAGGGCAGGATTCCGAGCCCATTGCCCGAACGCACGGCGGCTTGAAGGAACAGGTAGTTGTCGGACGAGACGCCCGGGTCCAGCGTCACGAGTGTCCGTTCATCGTCCAGTTGCGCCGATAGCCGCAACGGTTGTCCGACCGCCGGCGCGCTGACGATGGTGTGGGCTGCGAGCGCGTCGAGCGTTTTCGGCACGCCATGCATGGCCAGGTAGTCCGGCGCGGCGCACAGCACCCAGTCGACTTCATCGAGCAGCGTGGCGACGAGCGATTCCGGCGGGTTGGAGACGATGCGCAGCGCCACGTCGACGTCCTCGCCGATCAGGTCGGACACGCGGTTGTCGAACCGCACATCCAGGCGGATATCCGGATACGCCCGCTTGAAGGCCACCAGCAGCGGCGACACCAGCAAATGCCCCAACCCCGTCGGCACCGACAGCCGCACGCTGCCTTGCAGCGACTTGCCGAGCGACGAGACGAGCGCGTCGGCGGCGGCCATTTCGCGCAGGATGCTGCGGCCGTGTTCGTAGATGCCGGCGCCGACCTCCGTGGGCTCCACGCGGCGCGTGGTCCGGCGCAGCAGTTGCACGCCCAGTGCGCGCTCAAACGCCTTCAGCCGGTGGCTTACGTTCGAGCGCGTGGTCTGCAGCCGGCGTGCCGCCGCCGACAGGTTGCCCGCGTCGACGATTTCCACGAACAGCTTGAGCGCATTCAGATCCATGACGGCCCGCCAGATTGGTGAATGAGACTCGACATTCTGTTGATGCCGGCCCGGATTGTCAAAACGTGCCAACCCGGTAACATCGACCGGAACCTACCTCGGAACCCAGCGACATGGCGCTCGACGACGAATCCTTCGGCCTGCTGCAGCAATCGGTGCAGCGCTTCATCCAGGAACGGCTTGTGCCGGCGGAAAACATCCTCGAGGAAGAGGACGACGTGCCCGCCGACATCGTTGCCGACATGAAAGAGATGGGCCTGTTCGGCCTGTCGATTCCGGAGGAGTACGGCGGCATTGGCCTGGCGATGGCGCAGGAATGCGAGGTGGTGTACGACCTCGGGCATACGGCGCTGGCCTTCCGCTCGGTGTTCGGCACCAACGTCGGCATCGGCTCGCAGGGCATCCTGATGGACGGCACCGATGCGCAGAAGGCCGATTACCTGCCGCGCATCGCCAGCGGCGAACTCATCATCTCGTTTGCGCTGACGGAGCCGAACGCGGGTTCGGACGCCGCATCGCTGCAGACGCGCGCCACGCTGGACGGCGATCACTACGTCATCAACGGCACCAAGCGTTTCATCACTAACGCGCCGCGCGCCGGGGCATTCACGCTGATGGCGCGCACGGGCAACGAAGGCGCGGGCGGCATCTCGGCCTTCATCGTGCCGGCTGATACGCCAGGCATCACGCTCGGCAAGCCTGATAAGAAGATGGGCCAGCGCGGCACCAAGACCTGCGATGTCATGCTCGATAACGTGCGCGTGCCGGCGGCCAACATCATTGGCGGCGTGGCGGGGCAGGGCTTCAAGACGGCGATGAAGGTGCTCGACCGCGGCCGCCTGCACATCTCGGCCCTGGCATGCGGCATGGCGCACCGGCTGCTGACCGACGCGGTGGCCTACGCCAAGGAGCGCAAGCAATTCGGCCAGCCCATCGCAGACTTTCAGTTGATCCAGGCCATGCTCGCCGACAGCCAGGCGGAGCTGTACGCCGGCATGTCGATGGTGCGCGACTGCGCGCGCCGCTACGATGCCAAGCCCATCGGCAAACAGGATCACGAAGTCAGCATGCTGGCCTCTTGCACCAAGATGTTCTGCACGGAGATGGTCGGCCGTGTGGCGGATCGTGCGGTGCAGATTCACGGTGGCGCGGGCTACATTGCCGAATACAAGGCAGAGCGCTTCTATCGCGATGTGCGTCTGCTGCGCCTGTACGAAGGCACCACGCAGATCCAGCAGCTCATCATCGCCAAGAACCTGCTGCGCGACTAGGCTGGCTCTAATAATTTGCCTGAATCTGGCTCTATTTTGGAGCCACGTTCTGGTTCAGAATGGGCGCTTTCCTGTTCGATTGCACGATCGTTGCCGGAGTCGCCATGTACATCCCCGCCCACTTTGAAGAATCGCGTCCTGACGCGTTGCACGACCTGATCGCGCAGAATCCGTTCGGGACGCTCGTCACGCATGGCGAGCGGGGGCTGGATGCCAACCACATTCCGTTCTTGCTGCTGCCCGAAGAGGGCCAGCTTGGCGTGCTGCATGCCCACGTGGCGCGCGCCAATCCGGTGTGGAAAGACGTCGCCAACGGCGATGAGGTGCTCGTGATCTTCCGCGCGGGCGATGCGTACATTTCACCGACGTGGTATCCGAGCAAGCACGAGCACCACAAGGATGTGCCGACCTGGAACTACCGCGTGGTGCATGCGCATGGCCGCATCACCGTGCGTGACGACGCGCGGTTCGTGCGTGGCGTGGTGGCTCGCCTGACGCGTGCGCACGAGGCTTCGCAGCCTAAGCCGTGGAAGATGTCCGACGCGCCTGCCGACTACATCGATGAGTTGCTGAAGGTGATTGTTGGTCTCGAGATCGAGATCACGCGCCTTGAGGGCAAGCTCAAGCTCGGCCAGAACCGGGAAGCGCGCGATGCACGCGGCGCTGGCGAGGCGCTCAAGGCCAGCGGCGCGCATGTCGTTGGCGACGCGATGCTCGCCGCGCTGGCTGCAAAGACGGAATGATGCGAGCGGCGGACTGTTAATCCGTCGCTCCACACCGCATTACTTCACACTGCGTGCCGGCAGAATCTCGCCGCGCACTTCCCCAAAGCCCACGCGATAGCCATCGCCCTGGCACCAGCCGGTCATGGTGACTTCGTCGCCGTCTTCCAGGAAGGCGCGCGTGGTGCCGTTGCCGAGGTCCAGCGGCTGCTTGCCGTTGACAGTCAGCTCCAGCAGGCTGCCGTAGGAATTCGGCGTCGTTCCGCTGATGGTGCCCGAGCCCATCAGGTCACCCACGCGCACGTTGCAGCCGGACACGGTGTGGTGCGCAAGCTGCTGCGCCATCGTCCAGTACATCGCGCGGAAGTTGGTGCGGGCGATCGTGGTGCGCTCGCCGCCGTGCGGACGCAGCGCGGTTTCGAGGGCGATGTCGTAGGCGTTCGGCCGGCTCTGCCGCAGATACTCCAGCGGCTCGGGCGATTGCGCCGGGTTGGCCACGCGGAACGGCTCCAGCGCTTCCATCGTCACGATCCACGGCGAGATCGATGTGCCGAAGCCCTTCGAGTTGAACGGGCCGAGCGGCACGTATTCCCATTGCTGGATGTCGCGCGCGCTCCAGTCGTTGAGCAGCACGACGCCGAACATGTAGTCGGGTGCGGCGTCCACGGAAACCGGCTCACCCAGCGCACTGGGCTTGCCGACTACAAAGGCCATCTCCAGCTCGTAGTCCAGCTTGCGGCAGGCCGTGAAGATCGGGCGCGGCTGGTCGGGCAGCTTGATCTGGCCCATCGGGCGATGCAGCGGTGTGCCGCTCACCACCACGGAGCTGGCGCGGCCGTTGTAGCCGATCGGGATTTCCAGCCAGTTGGGCAGCAGCGCGTTCTCGGAATCGCGGAACATGCGGCCGACGTTGGTGGCGTGTTCTTTCGACGAATAGAAATCCGTGTAGCCGGGGATGTCGATCGGCAGATGCATCACCGCATGCGCTTGTGGCACCAGCGCGCGAGCGTGCAGTGTGGCGTTGTCGCGCACGTGCGTGTCGGCCACGCTGAACAGCGCTTGCAGCTTCTTGCGCGTTTCCGCCCAGACGGGCTTGCCAAGGGCGATGAAGGTGTTGAGTTTGCCGGTGCGGAATGTGCCGCGTGTTGCTGCGGGGAGCAGGCCGGCGTCATCCAGCACGCCGAGATCGATGACCTGATCGCCCAGGGCCACGCCTGCGCGTGGCGACGGGTTTTCCTTGGTGGAGAAGATGCCGAAGGGCAGGTTTTCCAGAGGGAAATGGGTGTCGGGGGTGTTGGCGGATTCTAGCCAGCTTGGTTGGCGGGTGGTCATGATGGGGCGATGGTTTGTTTGTTGAGTCGGTTATTGCTTGACGTTGCTGGTGCATCCCTTGTTTCACCCCCTGCCGGGGGCGACTTACTTTCTTT
>NZ_VOSS01000034.1 GCF_007997035.1 Ralstonia sp. TCR112
GCCGGCCGCAGCACCAGCCAGGCGGTCGCGCGCCTGGACGCCATGCTCGCCCGATTGCCGTCGCGCATATCGCGTGGCTGGGCGACCTCCTGCACGGGCGCGAGGCGCACGCGGCCATCGATGCACTCGCCGCCTGGCGCGCACGCCACGCCGATGTCGCGTGCACGCTGGTCCGCGGCAACCACGACCGCCACGCGGGCGACCCATCTGCGGACCTGCGCTTCAACGTGGTCGAAGAGCCTTGGGGGATTGGCCCCTTCGCGCTATGCCATGAGCCGCAGGTGGTGCCCGGTCGCTACGTCATTGCCGGTCACGTGCACCCGGGCGTCGTCATCAGCGGACCGGCTCGGGACCGCCTCCGGCTGCCGTGTTTCCGGTTTGGAACAAGCGGCGCCCTCCTCCCCGCATTCGGTGAGTTCACCGGCTTGTGGACCGCGCCGGCTGCGCCGGGAGAAGCGCTCTTTGCTGTCGCCGATAACTGCGTCTGGCCGCTGCGCAGCTAGGGCGCATCCTTCCTGCAAATGTAAATGTGCCCGCCCCGCCTTCGTCAGGGTTTCAGCACCACCTTCACGCATCCGTCCTGCTTGTCGCGGAAGGTCTTGTACAGGTCGGGCCCATCCGCAAGCGTGCCGCGATGCGTCACCACGAACGACGGGTCGATCTCCCCGCGCTCGATCCGCTCGAGCAGCATCGGCAGATACCGCTGAACCGGTGTTTGCGCCATCCGGAACGTCAGCCCGCGATTGATGGCTGACCCAAACGGCACCTTGTCCAGCAACCCGCCATACACGCCGACGATCGAGACCGTTCCGAAGTTGCGGCAGCACTGAATGGCCTGCCGCAACACGTGCGGCCGATCCGTACCGAGCGCGGTGGCGACTTTGATGCGGTCGAGCACGGAGTCGAAGCTGGCGGTCGTCTCGGGCTCCGTGCCCACTGCATCGATGCAGGCATCGGGGCCGCGGCCCTGCGTCATTTCGTTGAGCGCCTCGTGCACATCGCTGGCTTTGAAATCGAGCGTCTGCGCGCCGGCCGCGCGGGCCATGGCCAAGCGCTCGGGCACCGTATCGATGGCAATCACGCGTTCCGCCCCGAGGAGGAAGGCGCTTCGGATCGCGAATTGCCCGACGGGCCCGCAGCCCCACACGGCGATGGTGTCGCCGGGCTGGATATTGCAGTTCTCGGCGGCCATGTAGCCGGTCGGAAAGATGTCGGACAGGAACAACAGGGTCTCGTCGTCCACACCCTCCGGCACGCGAATGGGCCCGACGTCTGCATACGGCACGCGCAGATATTCCGCCTGGCCGCCGGCATATCCGCCCAGCAGGTGCGAGTAGCCGAACAAACCCGCCGGCGAATGACCCCACAACTTGGCGGCCTTGGCGTGGTCAGGGTTGGTTCGCTCGCATCCGGAATAGAACCCGCGCTTGCAGAAAAAGCACTCGCCGCAGGAAATGGTGAACGGCACGACAACGCGGTCGCCCACCTTCAGCTTGGTGTTTTCGGGCCCCACTTCCACGACTTCGCCCATGGTTTCGTGGCCGACCACATCGCCGCTTTCCATGCCGGGCATGACACCGTCGAAGAGGTGCAAGTCCGAACCGCAGATGGCGCACGCCGTGACCTTGATGATGGCGTCACGGCCGTGTTGGATCGTCGGGTCCGGAACGGTATCGCAGCGGATGTCGTGTTTGCCGTGCCAGCAGAGCGCCTTCATCGCCATCTCCTTGTGGATTCAGTAGTGGCCCGACGCGCCGCCGAAGCCATGCCGAGCGCCGTCGCGCCGGTCTTCAGAATCAGGGCCGCTCACGCGTGAGCAGCAAGCGCGCCTGTTCCATCCCATCTCGAATGGCCTCGCCTTCGGTATGCCAGCCGCGCCACGTCTGGGATATTTCGCGAATTTCGAAGTGCCGCTCGCCGTTGGCCACAGAGATGCGCGGCACCCAGACGCCCTGCGCATCCTGTTCTGCGATCACCGTAACGGTATGGCCCGCGCACTCGAACCGCGCCGGGCCTTCGTGCGTTGTGTCGTCTGCCATCACCGCCTTCCGTTCAGGAAAGGATGCGGCGGTGTGACCCCTGAATACATCGGCGCAACTTGTTGTGCGCCCGCCCCGAACACGCCGGCAGGTACGCCGCGGGCGAGCGAATACATGGCAATCACGGCAAGGGTGAGCGCCGCGATTGCAAGCAGTTCTTGCATATGCATGAGCGTCTCCATCTTTGTTCGAGCTTGAAACGGCCGGTGCCTGGCGCAGACGCAATGTCCAGGCCCGAGCAGCGCAGCACCCGGGCCTGGAGGCGGTGGTCACGCCTTCGTTTCACCAAGCTCCGCGCCCGTGGTCGGATCGACAGCCGGATCCGAAGCCAGACGCGCCTTCATGGCCTCGAGCGTTTCCAGTTCGGCGTCGGTCAGGTTGACCGACGCGTTGCCGTCACCGCCGTCAACGGGCATCGGCGGGTCCGAGACAAGCTCAAGGCCGGTGCCGCTATTCCAGGGTGCCTGCACGATCGGACCACCGCGCGACATCTTGAAATACGCATCGCTGAACTCAGGCACCGGCGGCAGTTTGCCCGGGGGGAAGTTGCCGTTAATGGCATAAAGCGCCTTCTCGAACGACTTCTGGTGCGCGACTTCGCGCGTCATGAGAAATCCCAGCGCATCGCGCACACCGGGGTCGTCGCTCACGTTGATCAATCGTTCGTAGATGATCTTGGCGCGTGCTTCGGCCGCGATGTTCGAGCGCAGGTCCGCCGTCGGCTCGCCGATCGAATCGATGTAGGCCGCGGTCCACGGCACGCCCCCCGAGTTCGTCAATGACGGCCCACCGCCATAGAGCACCTGCGTCACATGGCTGTCGTTGCCGGCGCCATTGAGCTTGCGATACAGCTCCGCCTGCTCATCCACCGCTTCCGCCAATTCCCCCTTGGCACCGCGATTGAGCATGGCGACGATGGTGCCGATGATCTCCAGGTGGCTCAGCTCTTCGGTCGCGATGTCGTAGAGCATGTCCTTGCGGCCTGCATCTTCTTCTGCCACAGCCTGCGTGAAGTAACGCATGGCGGCAGCAAGCTCGCCCTGCGGGCCACCGAACTGCTCCAGCAGCAGGTTGGCCAGGCCAGGATCGGTTTCGCTGACCCGAACGGTGTACTGCAATCGCTTGTTGTGCATGAACATGGGTGTTCTCCGGGAATGAGTGTGTGCCGTCATGGCGCATCCCTCTCCGCAACACCCATTCCATCGCGCGCCGCACGCTTGTCCCGCAAGCCATCAGGTACGAGGGTTGCGGAGGGCCCCACCGCCACCTCTCCCGGAGATTTCATGGACGACAGTCTCGCGCTTGACCGCGACAGCTCCTCTGCTTCGAACGGCGTCGTTGCCCACGCGCGTGAAGCGCTGGAAGGCCGGCGACGTGGCTGGCGCACGTTCCTCCCGTTTGTCGGGCCGGCCGTGGTGGTTTCAGTGGCGTATACCGACCCGGGGAACATCGCCACCGGCATTGAAGCCGGCGCGCGGTACGGATATCAGCTGCTCTGGGTCGTGCTTGCATCGAGCCTGGTGGCGATGTTGTTCCAGATGCTCTCCGCACGGGTGGGCATTGTGACGGGCCAGAATCTCGCGCAACTCTGTCGCACGCAGTTGCCCGCACCGGCCGGCCTTGGCATGTGGCTGATCAGCGAGCTTGCCGCCATGGCTACCGACCTTGCGGAGTTCGTCGGTGCCGCCGTCGGCATCGCACTGCTGACCGGCATGCCCTTGCTGTACGCCATGGTCGTCGCGGGTGTACTGACCTATCTGCTGCTGATGCTGCAGGCGCGCGGGTTCCGCCATATCGAACTGATGATTGGCGCGCTGGTCGCCGTTATCGGTATCTCTTACATCATCCAAGTGTGGATCTTGCCCGTCTCGTGGGGGGCCGCGCTGCGGCAAACCTTCATTCCCACGGCGTTGCCGCCCGATGCGTTCATGCTGGCGGCCGGTATTGTCGGGGCCACGGTGATGCCTCATGCGCTCTTTCTGCACTCGGGGCTGGTCAATGGGCGTGTGCGCCCGCGCAGTGCGTCGGAGACGTCGCAACTGCTCCGGTATTCCAACCGAGAGGTGGTGGCTGCGCTGGCCGCCGCAGGCTGCATCAACCTCGCCATGGTGGTGGTATCTGCGGGCGCGTTTCACGGCACACATGCGGAGGTGGCCGGCATTGAGGATGCCTATGTCACGTTGCGCCGTTGTTCGGCGCATCTGCCGGGCTGGTGTTTCTGGTTGGGTTGATCGCGTCGGGGTTGTCCAGCTCCGTGGTCGGCACACTGGCGGGGCAGATGGTGCTCCAGGGCTTCCTGCGCGTGCGCTTGCCGGTGTGGGTGCGCCGGCTGATCACCATGGTGCCGGCGTTCGTCGTCATCGGGGCGGGCATGGATGTCACGCGCGCACTCGTGCTCAGCCAGGTGATTCTGAGCATGGTGGTGCCGTTTCCCATGGCGGCATTGATCTGGTTGGCACGCCGGCCCGACCTGATGGGACAGCATGCCGCCGGTCACCGCCTGGTTCTACTGGCGACGGTGAGCGCCGTGCTGGTGGCAGGATTGAACGGCGCGCTGCTCGTCCATCTCATTGCATAGCGCGGCGCGCCGGGCACGCATGCCGGCGCGTCAATCACGCGTAGGCCGCCTGTACCGCCGCCGCTGCAATGAAATCTGCCAGAGAGACATGGCCGCGCACAACGTCGCCCGGCTTGTCGAAATCCTCGTCCAGGGTCACGGCCGTCATCCGCACATAGGCGCGGGCCGCTTCGTCGGAGAAGCCGAGACCTTTGTAGACCGCCTCCCAGCGGTCTCGCGGCACAACGTCCACCGTCACGCCACGGCCAAGCGTGCGCGACATGGCCTGCGCAACATCCTGCGGCGTGTAGCGCTGCGGGCCCTCCACGTAGCGCACGCCCACATCGTCGAGCGGCGCGAGAAGCCGTGCGGCGGCCGCCTCGCCGAGGTCTGCGGGGGCCACCATCGGCATCGGCATGTCGGCGGGAAACATGCTCGGCAGCTTGCCGGTCTGCGCAACTGTTTCCAGCAGGCCTGCCCAGTTGGTCATGTAGTAGGCACCCCGGTTGATGGCTGCCGGGATGGGCTGGCGCCGCAACCCCTCCTCAAGCTCCCACAGCGTGGAAAGGTCGCCGATGCCCTGTCCCGGGCGCGCCCCATAGGTGGATGCGGCCACCACTTTCTCTAGGCCGGAGTCCTCCAGCGCAGCCAGAATGTTGGCGATCGTCCGGCGCTCCGTCGCGTCGGTGTCACCGGCAGTATCGGCAGGCGGGTTGAGGAGGAATGCACGTCGGCCGCGTCGGAACGCCGCCCTCAGCGAGTCGACGTCCTCCGCATCGGCCATCGCCACCGATGCGCCTTTGTCCCGCCAGCGACCTGCTCGCTCGGGCCGCCGCGTCAGGATCGTTACGTCCTCACCGGTCGCCAGCAGCGTCTGCGCAACGGCAGCCCCCACATGTCCGGTTGCACCCATCACCACGTACATCGCGCCTCCTGTTGATGTCTGGACCGCGGCTGGACTGCGCCCCTGGGCAGCCGGGCGCCGTCCGCCATCATCGCCTCACGATGGCCCGGAAGCCTCGCCAGCAGCGTTTGTGCCCGTCGATGCAAGCGACGCGGCGGATCAGCCGGCCCACGCGCGGCAGTGTTCGAGATACTGCCGCTCGTGCAGCCCAAGCAGATCGACGATCGACGACCAGAGCCAGAATGGCGCATCGATGGAACGTCCATGACGCGCCCTCAGCTCACGGTGCCATGCCCTGGCGACATCCCGCGGCATCTGGCTGCCATGGGCCAGGCCGACGATATTGCCGAGGTAGGCAGCCAGGACCGTGGCGTCTTTCTGCTCCAGCTTGTCGACCGACAGCTTCAGGTCTTGCGGTTGCAGCTCACGCATGAAAAAGCTGCTGCCCAGCATGCGGCCCCACGCCATTCGGTCTCCAAGGTCGGGAGACAGACGGCGCGCGCCAGTGACCACGCGCTCGGCGTTGATCCTCGGCATCTGGCCGGCAGACGCACTGGGCGCTGCGGCCTTTCCTGCCTCCTTGATGTCAATCAGACGATACCGCGGCCCGCGATCCTGCTCGACTGCCAGCAAGACGGCATAGCGCCGCTGCCCGAGCGAGCTGCAGCCTTTGACCCAGTACGCCGCATCCACGATGCTGACAGACGCTTCGCCGGGCATCTCGTAAAGGCGTGCGATCAGGTCCAGCACCTCATGCTCGCTCACCAGCAGTTTCAGTTCGCGCCGTTCCTCTCTTGAGAGCGGCCAGAAATGGCGCCCCAGCGGAATGGTGGGAGACGTGTCGTCAAGCCGCTCCCTGGCCAGTTGTTTCCACGTACGCGCGGTCGCCGCCTTCATGGCGGTGCGCACCGATGCGGGGCGCGGAGGTAAGTGCACGGCGGCATCCGGGTCGACGCCGTGGAGGTAGCCCGCCATCAGCGCTTCCACCATTCTTGCCGTCACGATGCCCGGCAGGTCGGACCCCCGCGCGGCCGTGGCCAGCGACACACCAAGCCGAATGAGGTCGAGCGCCGGATTGCCCAGCACCGTCTGGTCCAGATCCCGGATTTGTATGCGCGTGGCGCCAGAAGCATCGCCGATCGGGCCGAGGTTGCCGACATGGCAATCGCCGCAAATCCAGATGGTGGGCCCCTCGGGAAACGTGTGCGACTGCACCTCGCTCAGCCACTCGTAGAACTTCACGGTGCTGCCGCGAACGTACGCATGGGTGGAGCGCGTCATCTTGGATTGGCGCAGCCGGGCGAGCACGGGCGCGCGGTCTTTGGGGCGCACCGCGCTCTGCGACGATTTTTGTTGGGGCATGTCGGTGCTGAACCTGGGATGCTCAGCGGGGGGATACACGCCCCAAACCGCATGCAATAAGCGTTCCGCGGCCTCAAAACAGCGTAGATAACGCTTCCACGGCGCTCAACCTTTGCTATGCTTGCTCGAAGCGCGCTGCACAGGCGTCGCTTCCATTGAATGGTCAACTTTACCCAACCATCTATTTTCACTATGGCCACCAAAACCAAGACCGCTGCCAAGACCGCTGCAAAGAAGGCCTCGCCGGCAAAGAAGGCCGCGCCAGCAAAGAAGCCTGCTGCAACGACGCCGACTCTCAAGCCCTTGAAGGACACGTTCACCAAGGCGAGCCTGGTGAGCCATCTGGCTGAACAGGCTGCCGTCGACGCCAAGGCGGTGAAGGCGGTGCTGCTCCATCTGGAGAACACCATCGTGGCTTCGCTGCACAAGAAGGGCGTCGGCGAATTCACGCTGCCGGGCCTGTTCAAGGTGACGTCGGTCAAGGTGCCGGCAACGAAGCGCCGCTTCGGCAAGAACCCCTTCACCGGCCTGGAGCAGTGGTTCGAAGCCAAACCGGCAACCGTGCGCGTCAAGGTCCGCGCCCTGAAAAAGGTCAAGGACGCAGCCCTCAACGGCTGATCGCCAGCGCAAAGAAAAAGGGAGCCTCGGCTCCCTTTTTTGCGTGCTTGCCGGTCGGAAGACGCAGCAGGCGCAGACCAATCGGCGTGGCCGAATGGCGCTGTGTTGTGATGTTTAGCGCGCCTTGCGCGCCGTCTTTCCGCCGCCGCGTGCCGCTTCCTGGCCACCGGCGGCGCCGTCTCCGCTCATGCGTTCGAGCCACGAAAGCGCGTCCACATACGACAGAAACTGCCGCAGATAATCGGGCGACACCTCGCGCATCAACAGCAATGACCGATGCACGAGACTGCTCGAATTCAGCGGACCGGCATTTACGGGCACCTTGTCCAGGGCGTCCCGCAACTGTTTCTCGGCGCTGACGCGAGACCAGGTATCCCGCACGTCTTCAAGAATCTTCAGCTCCGGCAATGCCCGCGGATGAGGCGCAGACCCGCCATCCGCAGCCTTGCCGACATCCGTGCGTTGCCGGCCGGCAATGTCACGCAGCAGCGCCGCCAACGCGCTGTCGGCGGGCGCTTTTGCGTCGCTCGCGTCGGACGTTGCCGTCGTGCGATCGACGTCTTCCGCGTAGGCCGCGATCAGTTCGCCCAGCCGTGCGTCGAGAATGCGCCGCGTCTCGCCGGTCTGTCCGGCCGCACGCCGATGCAATGCCTCGATGAAGCAAAAGCGCACGCGGTCAAGCTGGTCCGCGCCGCTGGCGCGCCAGCTGTCGAGCGTGTCCTGCGTGGACGCCTCAATGCGGCTCACGACGTCCACCGTTGGAAGCGGCCTGCCTCGGCACGGGCGCGATCTCCACACGCCGGTTCTTGGCGCGGCCGACGTCGTCTGCGTTGGAACTCACGGGCTGCTGCGATCCAAACGCTGCCGCAAACACGCTCGACGCCGGAATGCCCTCGTCGATCAGCGCACGCGTCACCGTCAAGGCGCGTTTGGCGGACAGCTCCCAGTTATCGGCAAACAGCCGGTTACCGGCACGCACCTGCTGGTCGTCGGAAAACCCGCTCACCATCAGGATCTCTTCACGCGACGTGAGATACGCCGCCAGCGGCGCCGCCAGGCTCTTCATCAGCGCGCGGCCTTCCGGCTGCAACTGATCGGAGTTGATTGCGAACAGCACATTGCCGTTGATGCCGATGCGCCCGTTGACGAGCGTCACGCGCCCGGCCGCCAGCGGGCCGGCCAGCGCCTGCTCCAGCGTCTTGCGGCGCTGTGCTTCGGCCTCGCGCTGCTTAACCTCGTTCTCCAGCTTGGACGACAGCTCCAGCTGCACGCCGATCACACCGACCAGAATCAGCACAAACGCGCCCAGCAGCACCGACATCAGGTCGCCAAACGCGGCCCAGACAGGCGCTGTGGCGTCGATGCCACCGTCAATCTCCTCGTTCATGCCGCTTCGGCCCCGGCCAGCGCGCGCTGGTCACCCAGGCGCTGCAGGTCTTCCAGGATCTGCTTTTGGGACAGCATGCTCAGGTCGATCACCTCACGCGCCTGGGCCACGTAGTAGGCAAGCTGTTCGTCGCTGCGGGTGAGCGACTTGTCGAGCGCGGCTTCGATGCGCTGCAACTGGGCTGCAAGCTTGTCGTTCGACTCGCCAAACAGCTGCACGGCCGCGCCAAACGCCTCGCCCAGGCTCGCCACCTCCACCGCGCTGCCGGTCACCTGCGCGGCCACCGCACCCAGCTTGCCGGTCTCGGCTTCCACCCGATCGGTGAACCGCACGCCAACACGCTCCAGGAGATCCGCCGACGTCGCCACCAGCGCATCCACCGCCGTGCGCTGCTCGGTCGACGCATGGTTGACGGCGTCGAGCAGTGTTTCCAGCGTGCCCAGCAGGCGCGCACGCTCGTCCAGCATCGCGGTATCGCGGACCATGCTGTCGGACAATTTCTGGCGCAGCTCTGCCACCACTTCGGCCGCTGCCTTGGGCGCTTCCGAGGCGGCTTGGACGAGGCGCGAAATCTCGCCGATCGTGTCGTTGGCGTGCGCCTGCGTTTGCACGGAAATGTCGCGCGCGGTCTGCGCCAGTGCGTCGCAAATCTGCTGCTGGCGGCTCGCCGTATCGGCGCCGGCCTTTTCCCATGCCTGGGTCAGCTTCTCGCCCATGGCGCCGAGGGCATCGGTCCAGGCGGCCAGACGTTGTGCGTCTCGTGCTTCCAGTGCCGCTTGCAACGCGGCTTGCGACTGACGCGATGCGTCCTGCTGCGCGGCGATATCGCGCGCGGTCTGCGCCAACGCATCGCAGATGTCTTGTTGACGGTTCGCCGTATCGGAGCCGGCCTTCTCCCACGCCTGGCTCAGCTTTTCGCCCGTTGCGCTGAGCGCCCCGGTCCAGGCCGCCAGACGTTGCGCGTCTCGTGCTTCCAGTGCGGCTTGCAGCGCCGTATGCGACTGGCGCGACGCTTCTTGCAACGACACGGCGTGCTGCTCGAACGTGGCGGCAGCCGCTTCCAGCGCGCGCTGGTTCTGGGTGGCCAGCTCGGCGTGGGCGTGCTCCTGGCGGGCCAGCGCATCGCGCCAAGCGGTGGACAGGCCGCCTGCGGTGGCATCCAGGCGCTCGGCAACACCATCGAGCAATCGCGCCGAGCGTTGCTCGAATGTCTCGGCAAACCGGTCCAGCGACGTGCCGACCTGCCCCACCAGCGCCTCACTCGAGCGTTGATGCGCCGACAAGGCGTTGTTCCAGATGCCGGAGACCGCCTCCGCCGTCGCCTCAAAGCGTGACGACAAGCCATCCAATTGACGCTGCACGGCATGCGTGACCGTCTCCTGCAGCGCGGCCGATTCACGCGCGAGGCCGGCCATCGTCGTTTCCACCACAGGCTGCAGCGCCGCGCTGGCAACGCGCGCGCTTTCCGCTGCGCTGTCCTTCAACGACTGGCGACCGACGACGCGAGCTGGTCGTAGACCACTTCCGTCTTGTCGAGAAACGCTTGCTGCGCGGCCATCTGCCGCTCGCTGCTGGCTGCGCCCTGCTGCTCCAGCGACACCATCATCGCCTGCAGGCGGTCCACCAATGCGGGCATCACATCAGCTTGCCGCTGCAGAAGCTTGAACGTCTCTTCACGCTGATGCGCGTGCGAATAGATGCGCAGCGTGGTGGCGACCTTCGCGTCGAGCGCCTGGACTGCCTGCAAGCGCTCGCGCCGGCACAGCGCCGACAGCAGCCCGAGCATGGCCGACGTTGCCACACCGGCAATCGAGGTCCCGAACGAGAATCCCAAACCCTTGATCGGGGCGGCCAGCGAAGCGCGGATCGCCTGCAGATCCGTCGCGCTTTCCAGCGCCGCGCCCGTGCCTTTGAGCGTCACCACCATGCCGAGCAGCGTGCCGAGCATGCCAAGCAGCACCAGCAGGCCCACCAGATACGGTGTCAGTGCGGGCGCCGGCAGCGCAACGCGCTCGCCCTCCACACGCAGGCGCACGGCATTGCGCACGCTGGGGTGCAGTGGTTCCAGCCACGCCGCCAGATTGGGCGGTGGTTCGGTCAGCCCCGCCACGGCCTGCGTGACCGTGCCCGTGGCCTGACGATAGCGGCGCAACTCCAGCGCGCCTGCCACATAGGCGGCACCGATCACGAGCGTGACGGCCAGCGCCAGCAGGTTTCCGCCAACGACGTAGCCGACGGCAATCCACCCCAAGGCCGCCAGCCCGACAGAAAAAACGATGAGATTCAGGTGATGTCTGGACATGAATGGTGTCTGTCCCGCTTAGCGGGGGCGAAGGGCTGCGAGCAACCCGTCGATCGGTTGAAAACGAACATCAAGCTCGGCCAGGAGCACGCTCTGCATATCCTTGCGGAACGCGTCCAGCCAGGCGCGGGATGTGGATGGGGTGGCCTGGCCCTCTGCGGATACCTCGGCCTGCCGCTGCTGCTCGGCCGCGCGCAGGCGCTCGAAGTACGGCCCCAGCATCGACGGAATGGCCCCCAGCAACGAACGTTCGCGGCCGGCGAGCGCCTGCTCCATGCTGGCATCCAGCACCGCAAGCCGCGCGAGGTCGGGCGTCCTGGCAGCCAGCAGGCGTCGCAGGCGGCCACGCAGGTCGCCGATCTCCAGCTCCATCGTCTGCTGCATCAACACATAGCGCTGCCGGAAATCGGCATAGTCGACCACCACCGGCACCGCCGGGTTCTGGATCGGTGCGCGTGGCCCGGGCCTTGTCTCTGGCGCGCAGCTGGACGCGATGGATTTCGTCAACGCTGCGCGGACACGGCTACCAATTGTCTCGGCGTCCGGCCGGACGGGCCGCGTGCTGGAGGCACCGGCGGGCGGTGCCGCGCTCAATGCCGACGAAAGCGTGATGGCATCCGTCCAGCTGAGCCATTGGCTCAACCGGTCAGAAAGGGGCTGCGCAGATGCGGAAACGTCGACGTCCGTCAGGCGAGCAAGAATGCGGATCAGCGCGGGGCCGCTGAGCGCCCTGCGTTGCTGGGCGTGCGCCATGCTACGAGTGCCGAAAAAAGGCTGGAGTTTACACTGCCTGCCGGCTCGGGCTGGCGTCTTTGGGTGGCAAAGAAATCACTTGCCCAGAAGAATCGCAGCGGGCAATCGGCTCGCGGGCGATACGGCGCGACGTCCTTCAGCACATTGCCTGGCATTAGGCCTTTTCTGACACGGGGCCCCACCGAAACGGCGTCAGTGCCGCGCCGCTCGGTGGCCCGCCAGCATTTGTGCGATCAGGCCGACAGCGGTATCGTGTCGCCCACTACCGCACCCTCCCCGCTTTCCCGCCCATTTCCCCCGTGACCGATCACCCCACCCTCACCTGGACCGACGACCGCCCTGAAGCCAGCAGCGACGCCGTCCATACCGCTGTCTGGCGCTCCGAGGCCGGCAACCCGCCGCCCAAGCGCGTGGTCATCGCAGATGATCGGACCCCCGCCGATACCGCCTACCGCCTCGCCTGCGAAGGCACGGCATTGCTCTGGCAAGGCGACTTCCAGAACGCGCGCCAACTGCTGCAGGCCATGTCCCGCCGCACGGATCGCAAACCCGCCAAGGCGCGCAAGGAACCCGCCTCGCCCATCGATGCGTTCAACCTGCATCGACAGGCGCAATCGCAGCGCGCCCGCACGCTTGGCATGCTGCTGATTCCGCTGGATGCGGATTACACGATCCCGCTGCGCCGCGCCCCCGACATGCGCGAGGCCTGCACGGAAGCCTATGGCACGAGCAACGCCACTTCCGTCGTCTCGCTGCGTGAACTGCTTGGTTTGATCGGCGCGCATGAGTGGCGCAAGAAGGGGGTCGAGATTCCCGCGCTCGGTGGTGAGCGCATTCACCCGCACTACGGCGTGTTCTCGCCGGTGCGCGGCGAATACATCGATCTGGTGGCGAATGCACCGTTGCCTTCGAAAACCCTGGCGTTCGATATCGGCACGGGCACGGGTGTGCTGGCAGCGGTGCTGGCCAAACGCGGTGTGAAGCACGTCATCGGCACCGATCAGGACCCGCGCGCGCTGGCCTGTGCGCGTG
This sequence comes from Ralstonia sp. TCR112, assembly GCF_007997035.1. Taxonomy (GTDB): domain Bacteria; phylum Pseudomonadota; class Gammaproteobacteria; order Burkholderiales; family Burkholderiaceae; genus Ralstonia; species Ralstonia edaphi. The sequence continues at coordinate 12,955 of NZ_VOSS01000034.1, forward strand.
ACAATCTCGCGCGTCTCGGTCTGCAAGGGCAGGTCGATATCGTGGAAGCGGATCTGTTTCCCGAAGGCCGTGCGCCGCTGATCGTGTGCAACCCGCCGTGGCTGCCGGCGCGGCCCAGCTCGCCCATCGAGCGCGCCGTCTACGACCCGGATAGCCGCATGCTGCGCGGCTTCCTGGACGGCCTGGCCGCCCATCTGGAGCCGAATGGCGAAGGCTGGTTGATCCTGTCGGACTTTGCCGAGCATCTTGGCCTGCGCACGCGCGATGCCCTGCTGGCGATGATCGACGCTGCCGGCCTGCAGGTGGTGGGCCGGGAAGACATCAAGCCGAAGCACCCGAAGGCGTCCGATGAAAACGACCCGCTCTATCGTGCGCGGGTTGCCGAGATCACGTCGCTGTGGCGCCTGAAGGCGCGCCAGTAAAGCAGTGAATCAGCGCGCCATCGTCGCCAGATAGTCGAGTGCGCCCTGCCCTGCAGCGGCGCCGCTCGCAAAACACGCCGTCAGCAGATAGCCGCCCGTGGGCGCTTCCCAGTCGAGCATCTCGCCGGCGCAGAACACGCCCGGCAGACGCTCGATCATCAGCTTTGCATCCAGCGCTTCAAATGCCACGCCGCCTGCGGTGCTGATCGCCTCGTCGATGGGCCGCGTGCGTGTAAGTCGCAACGGCAACGCCTTGATGGCCTTCGCGAGTTGGGCCAGATCGGCAAACGCTTCCTTGCTCAGGCACTCGCGCAGCAAGCCGAGCTTCACGCCCGTGATATTCAGCTTGCTTTGCAGATGGCTCGACATCGAACGCGCGCCGCGCGGGCGCATCAGTTCATCCGTCACACGTTGCGCGCTCCAGCCTGGCGCAAGGTCGAGCCAAATCGTGGTGCCGCCCTCTGCGGCCAGCGCATCACGAATCGGGGCTGACAACGCATAGACGAGGCTGCCTTCAATGCCGGTCTGCGTGACGACGAACTCGCCCTGGCGGAATTGCAGCGCACCGCCATCGCCCGACGGCAAACCGATGGCGACCGACTTGACAGGCCGCCCCGCAAAACGCTCCTGGAAATACGCGCTCCAATCGGCGTCGAACCCGCAGTTGGCAGGCCGCAATGGCTGCACCTGCACGCCGCGCGCCTCAAGCAACGGCACCCAGGCGCCGTCGGAGCCCAGGCGCGGCCAACTGCCGCCGCCCATGGCCAGCACCACCGCATCGGCTTGCACCAGCCGCTCAACATCGGCGGTTTCAAAGCGCAGCACCTGCGCGTGGTCTGACGGTTCCGCCCACCCCACCCAGCGATGCCGCATGTGCAGCTGCACGCCCGCCTCGCGCAGCCGGTGCAGCCATGCGCGCAGCAAGGGCGCGGCCTTCATCTCGGTCGGAAAGACACGCCCCGAACTGCCGACAAACGTATCGATGCCCAGCCCATGGATCCACGCACGCAGGTCGTCGGGGCTGAAGCGGCCAATGAACGGCGCCAGCGCCTCGCGCCGCGTGCGATAGCGACCGAGAAACGCGTCGATCGGCTCTGAATGCGTGATGTTCATCCCGCCAATGCCCGCCAGCAGGAACTTGCGCCCGGCCGACGGCATGGCGTCGAACACCTCCACACGCACGCCGCTGCGCGACAGGACTTCAGCAGCCATGAGCCCGGCGGGGCCGGCGCCGATGACGGCAACGAGAGGGGCGTTGGATGTTTCGGACATGCGGGGAGGAACGGATCGAATCATGTGGGGCAGGCAAGCGGGGCGCTATTGTCACATCCTCATCGGGCCCGGGCAAACGAGGGTACGCATGACGTGGCTTGGGGTGCGCTTGCCGTCGCCCACCCCGCTTTTCGGTAAACTGGCGCCCTCTTTCCGTTTTTCTCCGCGCCGCCGCACCGATCCCATTCCGTGCGACATGTCGCCCAGGCTGTCCTGACGATGTCCAACAAGACCCACGAAATCCGCCCCAACCAGTCGATCGAGCTGCTCAAGGAACTGCACATCCTGACGCGCGACGGCAAAATGAACCAGGACAGCCGCCGCAAGCTCAAGCAGGTCTATCACCTGTTCCAGTTCATCGAACCGCTGATGGCCGACGTGCAGCAAGCCAAGGGGCATGTCACGCTGGTCGACCACGGCGCAGGCAAGTCGTACCTCGGCTTCATCCTGTACGACCTGTTCTGCAAGGAGCAGCCGGGCGATGGAACCTCGCACATTTACGGCATCGAAACGCGCGAAGAACTGGTCACCAAGTCGACCGAACTTGCCGCCCGGCTCGGCTTCAAGGGGATGTCGTTCCTGAACCTGTCGGTTGCGGAGTCGATTACCTCTGACCGACTGCCCGCCACGATCGACATCGTGACCGCACTGCATGCCTGTAATACCGCCACGGACGATGCGATCCGCTTCGCGCTGGAGAAAAAGGCGCAGTACATCGTGCTCGTTCCGTGCTGCCAGGCGGAGGTGGCCGGCGTGCTGCGCAAGAACAAGGGCAAGTCGCTCGGCAATGCGCTGACGGAAATCTGGCGCCACCCGCTGCACACGCGCGAATTCGGCAGTCAGGTCACCAACGTGCTGCGCTGCCTGCAGCTTGAAGCGCACGGCTATCAGGTCAGCGTGACGGAACTCGTCGGGTGGGAACACTCGATGAAGAACGAGCTGATCATCGCGCAGTACAAAGACCTGCCGCGCCGCCGCCCGACCGAGCGGTTGAACGAGGTGATCAGCACGCTCGGGCTGGAAGAACTGCACGAACGGTTCTTTGCACCGGCGGGCGCCTGAAGCGAGAAGAGGCAGCCGCGCACCGGATGCGCAGATGGCCGCCGTTATGCCGGGCGCCGGCCTTCGTGCTGCACCCGCTTGTCTTCGTACATCGCGACATCGGCTTCGCGCAACGCTTCTTCCAGACGCCCGCCTTCGTGGCAGGTGGCGCAGCCCATGGAAAACCCCAGCTCCGCGCCCGGATAGAACTGGTTGTTGAGTTCGACCAGCTTGCGCAGACTCTCCACCAGCGCCGCACCGGCCTGCGCGTCGGCGCCGGGCAGCAGCACGGCAAACTCGTCCCCGCCAATGCGGGCAGCGTGCGCAGGTTTGTCGATGGCCTTGCCGAGCACCTCGCCGGCGCGCCGCAGCAACGCATCGCCTGCGGCGTGGCCGAGCTGGTCATTCACGCTCTTCAGGTCGTTTAGGTCGATCATGATGACCGTCACGGGGAACGGGCCCTTGCGCTCCAGCCGGTTGATCTCGTCCACGTAGAACGAGCGGTTCTTGAGCTTGGTCAGCACGTCGTGCTTGCCGAGATATTCGAGGTACGACTCGGCCTTCTTGCGCGCGGTGATGTCGGTCAGCGCCAGCAGCACCATGTCCCAATCCTGCTCGCGCCCCGGGAAGACCGAGAACTGCAGGTGGATGTTCAGCGGGTTGCCATCGAGCCCATAGTTGACCACCTCGCGCTGCTGGAAGAGCCGGCCGTCCCACAGGTCGATCAGCTGCTCGCGAAAGTGCGAGCGCATGTCGTCGCGAAAGACTTCCGGCAAGCGGCCCAGCAAGTCGTTGCGGTTGCGCGCCTTGAACATCTCCAGCGTGAAGCCGTTGACATCGAGCACCTGGATCTCCTGCATGCAGCGTTCGACAAACTCCGGGTGCACGTCGGTAAAGGTGCGGAAGTCGGTAATGCCCTGCATGCGTACTTCGTCCAGCAGCATCTTGATGGTGCTGAAGTTCTCGACCCACAGCGACACCGGCGCGTGCTCGAACACGCCGCGCGCATAAAGCTGGCTGGCCGCTGCACGGCGGCGGGCGTCTTCGAGTTCGGTGATGTCGTCCACGGCCACCAGCACGCGGTCCCACGGCTGCTCGTGGTCGGGCAGAACAACGCCCTTGAGCAGGATGTCCAGACGGCGGCCGTTGAGCGTGTAATTGACGCTCCGGCTCTCGAACGACGGCTCGCCAGACCACAGCTGCACGAGTTCGCCCACGTGGGCTTCGAGCATGTCGTCGCGCAATACGTCAGCCAGGCGCGCGGTGAGCGTTTCGGCATTCGGTGCCGCGTACATCGACAACGTACGCCGGTTCACGCGCAGCACCTTGATGCAGGCCGAACACGCCGCCACGCGTGATACGTCCTCTTCCAAAAAGCGCTGCAGGTCGGTCACGCCGGCGGCGCGCCATTGAGCAAAGAGACGGTGCAGATCGCTGTAGTCCTCCAGCCACAATGACGTGGGGGTGACATCAAAAAAGTCGATCAGGTTGACACCCACAGCCGCTGGGCTGCTGACGCTATCGGACGCGGATTGCATGAATCGCTCTACGGAAGACAGAAAACACTTTGCAACCTTGCGAGCGTACCGGTTTTGTGTAAAACCGCGCGCAGCACAAGCCTCATCCGGAAGGATTACCCCCAGGCAGGTGATAACGGCTCTGCTGCTGCGGCGCAATACCCAGTTGAATACCCGGAAAGTTCCCGAGCGCGATTTTTGAATCCCGCGCCGTATTCAGTTTTGTTTTATCGGACGTTGTAAAAATATCCGCCGCGATTTTTAAGAGAGTTTCACGAAGCGCCCAACGAATTTCATTTTTTCAACGCGCTTTGCAGAAGTCACCCAGCATCCGCGGAGGCGCCCGCAGTCTAGCCACTGCGCATACCAAAAACTGCAAATTCGGCCGCCGATTCTCTCGCACGTGATTTAAAAAACTTCGTCTCGATTCGCGGGCCGTTTCCTCCAGAATCCGTGCATCCCGTGCGCGGGCTGTGATTTGCACCGCGCAAGAAGCGGGTAATTCCTTGTCCCGATTCTGCGGCCTACCCCCCACTTTTCTTTTGAGCCCTGGGCCGCCGATTCGTTTCCACCTCAGGAGAAATGCAATGCGGGATTCGACAACCTTCCGTCGTACGGCCACGACACGCACCGGACGCGCGCACAGCGCCCGGACACGTCGCTCGTTCAAGCTGGCACTCGTGGCGCAGGCCGCGGCAGCGCTGATTCTGGCCGCGTGCGGCGGCGGCGGAGATGACGCGCTCACCCCGTCCGGCGGCAAGCTGGACGCCAACGGCTCGCAGCAGCAGGGCAATACCAATACCGGCAACACCAATGCGCCGGCACCGGCGGTCGACGCATCTGTGCCCCCGGTTGAACTGCCGGACTACATCAAGCCCGTCAACTACAAGCTGTGGTTCCGCCCGAGCGCAGACCTGAACAGCTTCTCGGGCCGCGCCGACGTGGAGATCAAGGTCACCAAGCAGACCGGCGCCGTGACGCTGGCCGTGCGCGACCTGAAGCTCGACGCCTCGCGCCTGACGCTCACGCCCACCTCGGGCAACGGCGCATCGCGCGTGCTCGTGCCGATTCCGCAATCGCAAGGGGCCTTCTATGACCTGCGCGACCCGACCGGAGACATCAAGCCCGGCAACTACGTGCTCCACATGGAATGGACGGGTACGATCAACTTCACGAAGGCCGAGGGCATCTTCAAGCTGGGCCTGCAGGCCGCAACGGGTGAGAGCTCCGACGCCATCGTCACGCAGGGCGAATCGAACTTCGCGCGCGAGTGGTTCCCAAGCTGGGATGAGCCGGCCTTCCGCAACACCTTCGAAGTGACGGCGGAAATTCCGGGCGACTGGAAGGCCGTGGCCAACGGCAGGCAGACGAGCGCCACCAAGCTGCCGGACGGCTATCAGCAGGTGTCGTTTGCCAAGACACCGTCGATGCCGGCGTACCTGCTGTTCTTCGGCGGCGGCAAGTTCGACATCCTGGAAGACCAGTTCACCAACCCGCTCGATGGCAGCAGCATGCGCCTGCGCTGGTGGGTGCCGCCTGGCGAGGCGCACTCTGCGGTGGCCGGCATGCAGTTCACGAAGGAAGCGCTGAACCACTACTACAACTACTTCCAGATCCCGCTGCCGTTCGACAAGATGGACACCATCGTCGCCAACGACAGCTACGACAACAAGAATGCCGGCTTTGGCGGCATGGAGAACTGGGGCGCCATCTTCGAATTTGCCGACCAGGTGCTGGTGCCGCCCGATGGCGCACCGACCACCGTCCACTCGATGGGCAAGGCGCGCTCGTTCGTCGTGGTGTCGCACGAACTGGCACACCAATGGTTTGGCGATCTGGTCACGCTGGATTGGTGGGACGACATCTGGCTGAACGAATCTTTCGCCAACTGGTTCGAGAACGTCACCAAGATCGCGCTGCACCCCGAGTTCCAGGGCAACACGTGGGCCGACTATGCGGCCGTCAAGCAGCGCGTCTACACCTTGGACCTGCAGCCGACCGCCGTACCGGTGCAGCACAACCTGAGCGATGCCGGCTCGATGGACTTCCTCGACCGCTTTGCCTACAACAAGGGCGGCCATGTCCTGCAGATGCTCGAGAACTACGTCGGCAAGGACGCCATGCGCAAGGGGCTGCAGAGCTACCTGAACAAGTATAAGTTCGGCAATGGCACGCCACCGCGCCTGTGGGCAGAGCTGGAAGCCGCCAGCGGCAAGCCTGTCGGCAAGGTCGGCGACAGCTTTGTGCGCCAGACCGGCGTGCCGCTCGTCAGCATCGACGCGCAGTGCAACCCCGCCACCAACCAGAACGTGCTGACGATCACGCAGAAGGCGTTCCCGAACAAGAACGTCTATTCCGGCTATCAATGGAATATTCCGCTCACGATCGCCTACGGCGATGGGCTGGCGCAGACGCAGACGGTGGTGCTTGACCAGCAGACCGCGCAGGTCACGCTGCCCACCTGCTCGGCCGTGCTGGCGAACCCGACGGGCCTGGACTACTACGTGACCAACTACAGCCCGACGCTGTGGAGCGCACTGCTGGCGCAGGCCGGTTCCATCAGCAACAAGGCGACGACGACCAACATCGCCGGCGATGCGACGCAGCTGTACAACGCACAGATCATCGACAAGGCGCTGTATGACCAGATTGTCGGCATCCAGAACATGCAGCCGGCCGTCGCAACGCTGCGTGCCCAGGCTGTGACGCCGACGGGCTCGTTGCGTCCGCAAGCGGTGCAGCTGCAGCAGATGCAGAACATGGATCGCCCGATCCACAAGTTCCGCTACGAAGGCCTCATGAAGCATCTGACCGACATCAAGCGGTAAGCACCAAAGCAAGCGGCCGCGTCTCACGATGCGGCCCGCTGCAAGGGTGGCTCCTGATTTCCGGCGGACATGGTCCGCCGTTTTTCATGTGCGCATCACACGATGCTCAACCGGTGCGATGCAGGAACGTCGCCTGAACCACCTCGGTCATCCAGATGGCGCTGTCTCCGGTCTGGCCATGCTCCAGCACCTTGACGGCGCTTTCGAACAGCACGCCGGCCAGCGCATCGGAAGCGACGATCTCGATGCGCACGCGCGGCACAAACTCCGTCAGGTCTTCCTTGATGGAATGCGCGCCACTCTGTGAGGCCGTTGGCGGATAGGCATTCACCTCGCCCACCGTCATGCCGGGAAAACCTGGGCAACTGCGCAGCGCTTCATGCATGCGTTCCAGCAGTTGCGGGCGCACTACGATGCGGATTTCCTTCATGCCTTCGACTCCTCATCAAACCATTTGTACAGCGTGGGCAGCATCACCAGCGTCAGCAGCGTGCAGGTCAGCAGACCGCCGATCACAACGATGGCCAGCGGCCGTTGCACTTCCGACCCCGGGCCCGTGGCAAACAGGAACGGAATCAACCCCAGCATGGCCACTGTGGCCGTCATCATCACGGGGCGGAAGCGCATGCGCGCACCCAGCCGCACGGATTCTTCCACCGACATGCCTTGCTCGCGCAGACTGCGGATCGTGCTGACCAGCACCACGCCGTTGAGCACGGCGATGCCCCATAGCGCCACGAAGCCGACCGATGCCGGCACGGAAAGGTACTCACCCGTGACGAACAGGCCGATGATCCCGCCCACCGAGGCAAACGGCAGCACCAGGATGATCAGCGTGGCATAGCGCACAGAGTTGAACAGCAGGAAGAGCAGGAAGAAGATGGCCGCCACCGTGATGGGCACGATCACCTTCAGGTGGCCCATGGCGCGTTCCATGTTCTGGAACTGGCCGCCCCACTCCAGGTAGTAGCCCTCGGGCAGCTTGACCTTCTGCGCGACGGCCGCCTGCAGCTCAGCCACGAAGCCGCCCAAGTCGCGGTCGCGCACGTTCACGCCCACCACTACGCGTCGCTTGCCCAGCTCGCGGCTGATCTGCGCGGGGCCGTCCGTCACATCGATGCGGGCGATGCTTTCCATCGGCACCTGTGCGCCATTGGGGGCAGCCACGATGAGGTTGCGGATGGCCTCCACGCTGCCGCGATATGCGTCCGGCAGGCGCACCACCGCGCTGAAGCGGCGCTCGCCCTCGAAGATCTCCGTGGCTTCCTTGCCGCCGATGGCGGTCTCGATCACGTTGTGCACATCGGCCGCGTTCAGCCCATGACGCGCGATGGCCTGGCGGTCGATCGCGATCTGCAGATACTGCTGACCGGTGATCCGCTCCACGCGCATGTCCTGCGCACCCTGGATGCCCTGCGCCACCTTGGCAATCGCCTCGGCCTTCTCGCGCAGCGTGCTCAGGTCGTCGCCGAACACCTTGATGGCCACGTCGGAACGCACGCCGGTCACCATCTCGTCCACGCGATCGGAAATCGGCTGCGCCATGACGATCTGCACGCCGGGCAGTACCTGCAGCGCCTTGCGCATCGCTTCGGCAATGTCGTCCTGGTTCCAGCCCTTGGGCCACTCATCGCGCGGTTTCAGCGATACGATCGGCGTCGATTCGTTCTGGCCCTGTGGGTCGGCCGGAGACTCACCTCGGCCCACGCCGGAGACGGCCGACTTCACGCCCGGCACCTGCATCACCAGGCGCATGGCTTCCATCTCCATGCGGATCGACTCTTCCAGCGAGATGTTCGGCGCGCGGTTGATGCCGGGCACCACCGAGCCTTCCTTCATCTCGGGGATGAACGCCGTGCCGAGGAACGGCATCAGCGCGCCCGTGGCCAGAAACACCGCCACGGCCACGATCACAGTCTTGCGGCCGTTGTTCAGGCTCAACTCCAGCAAGCGCAGATACGGCTTCTTCATCTTGCGGATCAGCCACGTGTCATGCGCGTCGTGCTCCGCGTGGGGGTCGTCGCTGTGCTCACCTTCCACGTGCTTGTGTACCTTGGGCTTGAGCAGATACGACGACAACACCGGCGTGAGCGTGAGCGACAGCACCAGCGAGAAGAACAGCGCAATCGCAATCGTGAAGGCCAGCGGAGCAAACATCTTGCCTTCCATGCCCTCCAGCGTCATCAGCGGCAGGAACACCAGGATGATGATGCCCACGCCGAAGATCACAGGCGTCGCCACTTCCGTCACGGCATGCAGGATGACGCGCGCGCGGCTCTCGTTCGGATCGCGCGGCTTTGCGAGGTGCGCAAAGGCGTTTTCCACCACGACCACGGAGCCATCGACCATCAAGCCGATGGCGATGGCCAACCCGCCCAATGACATCAAATTGGCCGAGATGCCGAGCTTGTTCATCGCCATGAACGTCAGCAACGGCGTGAGGATCAGCGTGCCGACCACGATGAGCGATGAACGTATGTCACCCAGGAACAGCAGCAGCACGATCACCACCAGCACCACGCCTTCAGCCAGCACCTTGATGACGGTCTGCAGGGCCGAATCCACCAGCTCTGAACGCTCGTAGTACGGCACGATCTTCAGGCCGTCGGGCAGCATGCCGTCGTTGTTGATGGCCTTGACGCGATCCTGGATGCGGGCGACGACTTCCTTGGCATTGCCGCCGCGCATCATCATCACCACACCGCCAACGGATTCCGTCACGCCGTTCTTGACCACCGCCCCCGCGCGCACCGCCGTGCCGATCTTCACCTCAGCCACGTCGCGGATCGTGAGCGGCGTACCGTTGACCTCCTTGAGCACGATGGCGCCAATGTCATTGGTGTCGCGCACCAGGCCCACGCCGCGGATCAGGTACTGCTCTGCGAAGTGCGGCAGCACACCGCCACCCGAGTTGGCGTTGTTGGCCGCCAGCGCCTCGAACACCTGCTTGACCGTCACGTTGTGGTGGCGCAGGCGCTCCGGGTTGACGAGCACCTGGTACTGCTTCTCGTAACCGCCTTGCGAGTTGATCTCGGCCACGCCCGGAATGGAGCGCAGCAGCGGCCGCACCACCCAGTCCTGCGCAATGCGACGCTGGGTGAGCTCTTCCACAGAAAGCTCCTTGTCGCCGTCATCCGGTTTGTCGAGCGTGTACTGATACACCTCGCCCAGGCCCGTCGATACGGGGCCGAGCACCGGCGTCACGCCCGTCGGCATGCGCGACTGCACCTCGATCAGCCGCTCCATCACAAGCTGGCGCGCGAAGTACACATCGGTCTCGTCGGTAAAGACGAGCGTGATAAGCGACAGGCCCGGCTTGTTGAGCGAGCGCATCTCGGTCAGCGCCGGCAGGCCGGTCATCGCCATTTCCACCGGCACCGTCACGAAGCGCTCGACCTCTTCCGGCGAGCGCCCAGGCGCCTCAGTGGCGATCTGCACCTGCACGTTCGTCACGTCGGGAAACGCGTCGAGCGACAGCTTGCGTGCGGCATCCAACCCGAAGAACAGCAGCACGGCGGCGATCACGGCCACCACGAGCCGTTGCTTGAGCGCGCCGCGAATCAATGCGTCGATCATGCGCCCTCCATCTCGGCGCGCTTGCGCTCGTTGTTCAGATGGAAACCGCCTTCGACGACGATCGGCTGCCCGGCCTGCACGCCGGAGATGACCGGGCGCACACCGTTCGATTCATCGCCGAGCTTGACTGGCGTGAGCCGGTAGTTCGTCTCGCTGGCACGCACGAACACGTAGTCGCGGTTGTCTTCACGTACCACGGCGGAGGTCGGCACCACCACACGTTCTTCCGGCCGCGACTGGATGAGCAGCGTGGCCAGCATCGACGGCTTGAGCGCGCGCTCTGCGTTGTCCACTTCGGTGCGCACCGTGACCGTCCGCGTTTGCGGGTCGACAATGTCCGACACCCAGATCAGCTTGCCGACAATGCGGTCACCCGCGCCGGTGTCGATCTCCACGGCCTGACCTGCGCGCACGCCGGCAGCGGCGTTTTCCGGCACTTCACCCACTACCCACACGCGCGAAAGATCGGCCACGGTGAACAGCTCATCGGCCGGCTGCACGACCTGGCCGCGCGTCACCTTGCGCTCCACCACCGTGCCGCTGATGCTCGCCACCACGGGCGAGATCGACGACATGCCGCCCGTGCGCATCTTCGCCAACGTGCCGGGCGACACGCCCATCACGCGCAGTTGGTCGACGGCCGCGCGCACTTCGGCATCGGCCATCGCCAGTTCGCTCTGACGCTTCTGGAGTTCGGCCGAGCCGATCACGTCGGCAGCCAGCAGCAGCTTGGCCCGTTCCAGCGCGCGCGCCTGCAGGTCGCGCTGCGCGGCGGCCTTCTGGTAGGCGAGCTGCGCGGCGCCAAGCTCGGTGCTGTGCAGCTGCGCGAGGATGTCGCCTGCCTTGACGCTCTGCCCCGGCGTGGCGACCAGCTCCGTCACGCGCCCCGTAACGGTGGCGCCGATGCGCGCCACGCGCTGCTCGTCAAACGCAATCTGCCCCGGCACGCGCAGGCGCTCGGCAATCGGCTGCTTGCCCACCGGCGCCACTTTCAGACGCTGCACCAGCGTGGGCTGTGCAACGACGAGGTTCGGGTCAACGGCCTGTTGCGCGGCCTTGGCATCGTTGGCGGCATCTTTGCCGCATGCGCCCAGCAACAACATCGCCGCCAGGGCGACGCCGGCCAGCCGGATCGAAGAAGAGAAAGAAGAACGTGCGGTCATGGTCTGGCTGGATTCGTAAGTTCGGGAGGCAACGCGATGGCTGGGGCGTTTCATGGGGCCTCCGGGCGCAGGCGGTCGAGTTCAACCGCGGCGGTGCGCAGGTCCGCGCGTGCGGCAATCAGGTCATTGCGTGCCTGGCGGAAGACGCGCTGGGCATCGAGGTAGTCGAGAATCCCGCGCTCGCCGTGGCGGTATGCGGCTTCGGCCACGCGCAGCGCCGATTCGGCCTGCTTGATGACACCGGATTCGAGCGCACTGACTTGCGACTCCGCAATCTCGTATTGCCGATAGGCCGATTCCACTGCCTGGCGCGTGCGCAACTCGCGGTCGCGCAACAGAGCGCGGGCGCGTTCGCGGGCGGCCACGGCTTCACCGACGGGACCATCGCGGCGGTCGAACAGCGGAATCGACATCACCAGGCCCACGCGGCTGTCCTGCAGATCGGGCTGGCGGTCGACCGACCCGCGCAACGCCAGCGACGGCCAACGCTGGCTGCGCTCGTGCGCGAGACGCGCTTCGGCCTCGCGCACGGCGGCGCGATCGGCTTCCAGCTCCGGATGCGTGGCGAGCACCGTATTGACCAGATCCGCCAGCGGCGGCAGATGCGCGACGGACGGCGTCTCCGCACCGGCATCGACGTCGAACGTGAGCGGCAGATCGGCGCCCACGGCACGGCGCAGTTCAGCCAGCGCCTGCTGCACACGCAGTGCGGCGGCCTGCTCGTTGCGCTGCGCGTTGAGCAGTTCCGCGTCGCCACGAATGAGTTCGTAGCGCGGGGCCTCGCCGGTTTCCACGCGCACGGCCACGCCACGGCGGATCTGCTCGACCAGCGTCACGTCTTCGCGCGCGTTGCGCTGCTCGGCCTCGCGGCGCACCACGTCGTAAAAGCGCAGCTTGAGATCGGCTTCCACATCGCGTGCCTGCGATCGGGCGGTCGCCTGCGACGCTTCGTACGCGGCATCGGCTGCCTGCGTACGCGCGGCGCGCTGCCACGGCAAATCGAGCTTTTGCGTGATCGACACGCTATTGGTGCGGCCTTCCGCCGCACCCGGCATGCGGGCACGTTGGCGGCCGGCCATGGCTTCCACCTCGGGGTTGGGCCACGCGCGCGCGGTGGTGATGCCCGCCTGCGCCGCCTGCACCTGCGCCTGTGAAGCGGCGAGCGCCGGGTGGTTGGCGCGGGCCAGTTCCAGCAACTGCTGCAAGGTGTAGCGCGGCTGCGGGAGCGCCTCGTCGGCGCGGGCGGTGGCGGTCTGGGCACCACGCGGTGAGGGCACCGGCGGCGCTGCATTGGCATGGACGGCCATCGCGGTCAGCACAGCGGAAAGAACAGCACGCCGCGACACGCGCGCGCCTGCTGCGGGGCGCGGGGTGGCCGCATCCTGATTGGACAACATCCGAAATCATCCTGAAAAAGAAGAACAGGCAAGCGCGAACGCCCAGCCGGTCAACGGGCCGGTTGGCGGAGCACTAGCAACTCAAGGGGATGGTTTCCGGCAAATGCCGGAGATCAGGCGCGTGCGGGCGGACGCAGCATGGGGGCCGGCGTGGGGCCAGCCTGGAACGGAGGAAGGGACACACGGACGCGCGCGACACGCAGGCCGGGCGTCAACACCATGGGAGGCGGCGGCAGCCAGAGTTCCGGCGCGTCGCTGGGGTGATCGGGGGCGGCGGCGCTGGTCGTGGGCGCATCAGGCGCATCGGGAGCGTGCGCAACCCAATGTTCGACGCCGAAGCACTGGCCGGGCTGCTTGACCGCCTTGCCGAGCGCGATCTTGATGGCGCGCTCAAAACCCTTGCTGGGCTTGGCAACCGGCGGAGCATCGCCGGGGGCGTCGTCGACAACGGCCTCGATGGCTTCCAGCGCGTCGTCCGCAGCCTGACCATCGGGAAAATGCGTGGCCGAGAACACTGAAACGGTGAACAACAGGCACCAGATCGTGACGATCCACCGCACGCCGCGCACGCGCGACAGCACGCCCCGCGCGGTGGCGCGAGACAACGTCGGCAAGGCGGAGGAAAGATTCGTCACAAACATGGGCCCCGAATACTATCGGAAAAATGCTGCATCTGCACAAAGCGTCCGGCAGATCGCGCGGATGTCAATCGGAATCGACCTGATTTTTCCGAATCCGTTCCATTTCGGGCCAATGCGCGCGCACCCAGTCGTCCAGGCCGACGAGCGTGCGGTTGAGCGATTCACCGAGTGGGCTGAGGCGGTATTCGACGTGCGGCGGCACGCTGTCGTAAATGGTGCGCAGGATGAGGCCGTTGGCTTCCAGCTCACGCAGCGTCTGCGTGAGCATTTTTTGCGAGATGCCGTCGCCCACGCGGCGCAGGAGTTCGTTGTTGCGCACGGGGCCGTTTTCCAGCGCAGGGAAGATGCGCAGCGCCCATTTGCCGGCGACCAGTTCGAGCGCGCGCGTGGACGGGCAGGCTTCCACGGTGCCTTCAGCCGGACTTTCCGGCGTAGACGAAGAGGACGGAGCCAGGTTGTCGGCCATGGGGCCTCCGGAACACGATTGGGATACGCGTGACCGTACCGCCAATCGTGCCGCCCTGCAACGCGCCCCGTCAGTCGAGCTGGCCCTGGCAGACGTACTTGGTGTGGAGATAGTCGTCCAGCCCGTGAACAGAGCCTTCCCGGCCGTAGCCGGATTCCTTCACGCCGCCAAACGGCGCAGCCTCGGCGGCCAGCGCGCCCTCATTGATGCCGACAATGCCGGTCTCCAGCGCTTCGGCCACGCGCCAGATGCGACGCACGTTCTGGCTGTAGAAGTAGGCAGCCAGCCCAAACGGCGTGTCGTTTGCAGCGGCAATCACCTCCTCTTCGGTGGTGAAACGCGTGAGCGGCGCGACGGGGCCGAAGGTTTCTTCGCAGGCGCAGGCCATGGTGGCATCAGCATTGATCAGCACCGTGGGCGCGTAGTAGTTGGCGCCGAGCTGGGTCAGGCGCGCACCGCCGGTCAACACCTTGGCGCCCTTGGCGATGGCGTCCTGCACGTGCCGGTCGATCTTCTCAACCGCACGCGCGTTGATCATCGGGCCGATCTGCGAAGCCAGGTCGGTGGCCGGCCCGACCTTGAGTGCAGCCACGCGTGCGGCCAACTTGGCGGCAAACGCATCGTGCACCGCGTCGTGCACGAACACGCGGTTCGGGCTCACGCAGGTCTGCCCGCCGTTGCGGAACTTCGCTGCCATGAAGCCATCGACGGCGGCGTCGATGTCCGCATCGTCGAACACGACAAACGGGGCATTGCCGCCGAGTTCGAGCGACAGCTTCTTCAGCGTGTCGGCGCTGCGGCGCGCCAGATGCTTACCGACCGGCGTCGAGCCCGTGAACGTGATCTTGCGCACGCGGCCATCGTCCAGCCAAACGTCCACCACCTCCGGCGTCCGCTCGCGCGAGGCGGTGACGATATTGAGCACGCCTGGCGGCACGCCGGCTTCCTGTGCCAGGCGCACGAGGGCGAGCGATGTCAGCGGCGTGTCTTCGGCGGGCTTGCAGACAACGGTGCAGCCCACCGCGAGCGCCGGGGCGATCTTGCGCGCGATCATCGCCGCCGGGAAGTTCCACGGCGTGATGGCCGCCACCACGCCCACCGGCTCCTTGAGTGCAAACATGCGCCGGCCCGGCACGGGCGCAGGAATGACCTCGCCGTTCATGCGCGTGGCTTGTTCGCCAAACCATTCGATGTAGCTCGCGGCGTAGGCCACCTCGCCCTTGCCTTCGGCCAGCGGCTTGCCCTGCTCCAGCGAGATCAGCTTGCCAAGGTCGTCCTGATGCGCCAGCACGAGATCGTTCCAGCGTTTGATGATCTGCGCGCGCTGTTTGGCGGGCACCTTGCGCCACGTCGGGAAGGCGGCATGCGCGGCGTCCAGCGCGGCGCGTGCCTCGTCCGCGCCGGAATCGGGCACGCGCGTGATGAGGTTGCCGGTGGCCGGGTCTGTAACGTCAAGCAGCGGGCCGGCTGCGCTCAGCCATTCGCCGGAAATGTAGTTTGCGCTGCGGATCAGGTCCGCACGATTGAGTGAGAGAGACATGGTGTTCTGTTCCACAGCAAATGAAATTCAGGCACCCGCAACGTGCGCGGCAATCGCCTCGCCCACCTGCGTGGTGTTGGCAGTGCCGCCCAGGTCCGGCGTGCGCGGGCCATCTTTGAGCACGGCTTCGATGGCCGCGACGATGGCGTCGTGCGCCGCACGCCCCGCGCCCTGCCCTTGCGTCAGGAAATCCAGCATCAACGCGCCCGACCAGATCATCGCAATCGGGTTAGCGATGTTCTTGCCGTAGATGTCCGGCGCCGAGCCGTGCACCGGCTCGAACAGCGAAGGGAACGTACGATCGGGGTTCAGGTTGGCGGAAGGCGCCAGGCCAATCGTGCCCGTCGTCGCGGGCCCAAGATCGGACAGGATGTCGCCGAACAAATTGGTAGCGGCCACCACATCGAAGCGACCCGGCTGCAGCACGAAGCGCGCGGTCAGGATGTCGATGTGCTGCTTGTCGAGCGTGACGTCGGGGTATTGCTGCGCGACTTCATCTGCACGCTTGTCCCACCACGGCATGCTGATGGCGATGCCGTTGCTCTTGGTGGCGAGCGTCACGTGCTTGCGCGGGCGGCTTTGTGCAAGGTCAAAGGCAAATTTGAGCAGCCGCTCTGCACCCTTGCGCGAGTAAACCGATTCCTGGATGACGATCTCGCGGTCGGTGCCTTCATACATGATGCCGCCGAGCGATGTGTATTCGCCTTCGGTGTTCTCGCGCACGACGTAGTAATCGATGTCGCCGGGCTTGCGGTTGGCGAGCGGGCACGGCACGCCCTCAAACAAACGCACGGGGCGAAGGTTGATGTATTGATCGAACTCGCGGCGGAACTTGAGCAGCGAGCCCCACAGCGAGACGTGATCGGGCACCGTGGCTGGCCAGCCGACCGCGCCAAAGAAAATCGCGTCCATGCCCTTGAGCTGCGCCTTCCAGTCGTCGGGCATCATCTGGCCGTGCTGCTCGTAGTAGTCGCAGCTGGCCCAATCGATGGTGTGGCACTCAAGCTCGAAGCCAAAGCGCTCGGCCGCCGCCTGGATGACTCGCAGGCCTTCTGGCATCACCTCCTTGCCGATGCCGTCTCCTGGAATGATCGCGATGCGGAATGCGGGAATCATGTCGTTCCTTTTTTTCTCTGTTAGATGGAGACCGCCGCGGAATGGGTCACCGTGCGGTCCCGCTCGTCAAGCCAGCCCTGACGCAATTCAGGCACCGAGTTGGCAAGTTGTTCGTAGTACGGATGGTGCGGGCCGCGATCGAAATCGGCACGCGCCACCTGCGTGAGCTTGCGGCCGTGCTGCATGACGACAATCTCGTCGCACACCGCCCGCACCGTATGCAGATCGTGGCTGATGAAGAGGTACGACACGCCCAGATCGCGCCGCAGGTCGGCCATGAGGTTGAGCACCGCTGCGCCTACCACCGTGTCGAGCGCGGAAGTCACTTCGTCGCACAGGATCAGATCCGGCTCGGCGGCCAGGGCACGCGCCAGGTTCACGCGCTGCTTCTGTCCGCCCGAGAGACCGCCCGGCAGCCGTTGGGCCACGCTGTGCGGCAGGCGGACAAGATCCAGCAGCTCGCGAATCCGCCGCTGCAACGCTTCGCCCTTCAGCCCCTTATAGAACTGCAGCGGCCGCGCCAGAATGCGCTCGATGGTGTGCGACGGGTTGAGCGCCGTGTCGGCCATCTGGAAGACGATCTGGATGCGGCGCAACGCGTCGTGTGACCGTTTTGCCAGCAAGGGTTCGAGCGCCTTCCCGCGGAACGTCATGCTGCCCTCGCACGGCGCAATCAACCCCGCAATGGCACGCGCCAGCGTGGTCTTGCCCGAGCCCGATTCACCGATCACGCCAATGGCCTGCCCGCGATAGAGCTTGAAGCTGATGTCGTCGAGGATGCGCGTGGCGGGCTGGCCCTTGGCGTCCACCGCCCCGTAGCCGGCACCCAACCCCTGCACATCGAGCAGCAATTCGCCCTCGCCCAGGCAGTGCTCTGCCGGGCGCGCCTTTGGCCGTGCCGCGGCCAGCAGGCTCTTGGTGTAGTCGTGATCCGGCGTGGCGAGAATGTGCGCGGTGGGGTTGATCTCCTGCATCTGGCCGCCGCGCAGCACCAGGATGTGATCGGCCATCTGCGCCACCACGGCCAGGTCGTGGCTCACGTAGACGGCGGTGGCGCGGCGCTCGCGCACCACGCGGCGGAACGCACGCAGCACTTCGATCTGCGTGGTCACGTCCAGCGCGGTGGTGGGCTCGTCCAGGATCACCAGATCCGGGTCGATGATGAGCGCCATGGCGGCCATGAGCCGCTGCAGCTGCCCGCCCGACACCTGGTGCGGATACCGCTCGCCAATGGTTTCGGGATTGGGCAGCGCCAGTTCGCGGAACAGTTCGACGGCCTTGGCCTCGGCTTGCGCGCGCGACATCGTGCCGTGAATGCGCGCAGGCTCCACCACCTGATCCAGGATCGTGCGCGACGGGTTGAACGACGCGGCTGCACTCTGCGCGATGTACGCCACGGTGCGCCCGCGCAGCGCGCGTTGCTCTGCAGGCGGCAGATGCAGCACGTCGATATCACCAATGCGCACGCTGCCCGATGCGATCTCGCAGCCGCGGCGCGCATAGCCCATCAGCGCGAGCGCGGTGGTGGTCTTGCCGGAGCCCGACTCGCCAATCAGCGCCAGCACTTCGCCGGGTTGAATGGCAAAGCTCAGGTTGTCTACGAGGGTCTGTTCGCCTGCGGTAATGCGCAGGCCTTCTACGACGACGGACGCACCCATGTTCAACGCCCTCCGCGTTCGCGGGCCCCGGAACGACCCCGGCCCGGCAGGTTATCGATGACGATGTTGACGGCGATCGTCAGGCTTGCAATGGCCAGCGCCGGCACGATGACGGAGGCGCCTGCATCCGGCAGCGCGCCGATGTTCTCGCGCACCAGCGAGCCCCAGTCGGCCGACGGTGGCTGAATGCCGAGGCCCAGGAAGCTCAGGCTTGCCAACAGCAGCACGACGTACACAAAGCGCAGCCCCAGATCGGCCAGCATGGGCCCGAGGATGTTCGGCAGAATCTCGCGCAGCATGATGTACAGCGTGCCCTCGCCGCGCGTGCGCGCCACGGTCACGTAGTCGAGCGCGTTGATGTTGACCGCCAGCGAGCGTGCGATGCGATACGCCCCCGGCACGTAGATGATCGCTGCAGTCAGCACGAGCATCGTCACCGAAGAACCGAAGCCCGCCACCATCAGCAGCGCGAACATCTTGCTCGGGATGGCGGTGAGCGTATCGAGCACGCGGCTCAACGTGGCGTCGACGAGCCCGCCCATGGCAGCGGCGAACAGCGCCAGTACCGTGCCCGTGCCGCTGGCCAGTACGGTGGCAACAAGCGCTACGCCCACCGTGTAGCGCGCACCTTCCACCACGCGGACGAACATGTCGCGGCCCAGATAATCGGTGCCGAACCAGTGGGCCGCGCTCATGGGCCCGAAGACATCGCCGTTGCCGTCACCACTGGTGATCAGGTGCGCGGGCAGCAGCGCAGGGCCGACCAGCGCCGCGAGCAGCCAGAAAACCAGCACAGCCAGGCCGATGAGGCCCGTGACACCGAAGCTGCTCAGCAGGCGCCGTATGGGGTGGCGCGGTGCCGGTGGCGCGGGTGGCGTGCCGGCCGGCAACGTGGGAGAAGTTGGCGTGGTTTCCATCGTCAGGCTCTTGTTCATAGGATCAGCATCAACGGTGGCGCAGACGCGGGTTGGCGACAATGCCCAGCACATCGGCCGCGGTCACGAGCAGCAGATAGCCCGCGCAGAAGATCATGGCGCAGGCCTGCACGAGCGGCATGTCACGCTGCGATACGCCATCCACCATCAGCTTGGCAATCCCGGGGTAGTTGAAGATCGTCTCGATGATGATCACGCCGCCCAGCAGGTACGACAGCGACAGCGCCACCGCATTGGCGATCGGCCCCACCGCATTGGGCAAGGCATGCGCAAGCACCACGCGCATCGGCGAGGCGCCTTTCAGGCGCACCATTTCGATGTACGGCGCCTCGAGCTGGTCGATGACGGCAGCCCGGCTCATCCGCATCATCTGCGCGACGATCACGCAGCACAGGCTGAGCACCGGCATGGCAAAGGCCTGCAGCATCTGACCGAGCGATTCGATGTCGTTGACGTACGACAGCGCCGGCAGCCAGCGCAGCTTGACGGCAAACACCAGCACCGCCAGCGTTGCCACCAGAAACTCCGGCACCGACACCACGGCCACGGAGGCGGTGGAGGCCACCCGGTCGAACCATGAGCCGCGCCAGACAGCAGAGGCAACGCCAAGGCTGAGCGCAATCGGCACCGAGAACAGCGCCGTCACCGCCGCCAGCAGGAGCGAATTCGGCAAGCGGCTTGCCACGAGTTCGGCCACCGGCATCTGCGTGGTGGTCGACTGCCCGAGGTCACCGCGCGCAATGCCGGCAAGCCAGTGCGCATAGCGTTGCGGCGCCGGCACGTTCAGGCCCATCTGTGCGCGCAGGGCGGCCAGGGCTTCGGGCGTGGCGTCCTGCCCCAACTGCTCTTGCGCGGCGTCGCCGGGCAGTACAGCGGTGATGGAGAACACGATGACCGACACCGCCAGCAACGACAGCAGCGCCAGCGCCACGCGCCGCATCAGCAGCTTAAGGATGACTCGATTCATGACAGCCCCTTCATCACCTTCGGCAAGAACGCCACCACCGCGCCGTCAGGCATCAAGCCAGACGTTTTCGGCAAACGAATAGCCCATCAGGCCCCCCAGCGGGATGGGCGCCAGGCCCTTGAGCTTGGTCGTGTGCCCGTCGATGCTGGCCAGGAACAGCGGAATGCCGATGCCCGCTTCCCCATGGATCATCGTCTGCATGTCGGCATACATCTGCTTGCGCTTGGCGACGTCGGTTTCGGCGCGGGCGGCGGTGAGCAGCTGATCGAATTTCGGGCTCTTCCAGCGCGATTCATTCCACGCCGCATCGGACTTGAAGAACTGCGTGAGGATGGTGTCAGCACTCGGGCGCGGGTTGACGTTGCCGAAGCCGACCGGGCTGTTCAGCCAATGGTTGGACCAGTAACCGTCGGCCGGCATGCGCTTGATGTCGAGGTCCAGACCGATGCGCTGCCCCGTCTGTTGCAGCACCAGCGCGATCTCCACGGAGTACATGGCCGCCGGCGACGCCACCACGGGAATCTTGCCCGTCACGCCCGACTTCTGCAGGTGGAATTTCGCCTTGTCGATATCGAACGCGCGCTGCGGCAGCTCCTTGAAATAGAAGCGGTTGGTCGGATCGATCGGCTGGTCGTTGCCCAGCACCGCGTAGTCCAGCGCGATGGTCTTCTTCATTTGTTCGCGGTCGAACAGGTACTTCATCGCCATCACGAAATCGGGGTTCGCGCCCGGGCCCGTATCCTTGCGCATGATCAGGTCGGAGTACTGGCCCGATTGCGTCGCGAAGATCGCATAGCCGGGCGTGCTTTTAACACGCGCCACGGCGCGCGGGTTGACGGAGGCCACCAGGTCCATCCCGCCCGAGAGCAGCGCATTGACGCGCGCGCTTTCGTCGCCGATGCCGACGAACTCGATCTCGTCCAGATATGGCTTGCCCGGTTTCCAGTAGCCGTCGTTGCGCACGACGACGGTACGCACGCCGGGCTTGAATTCCTTGATCTTGTACGGGCCGGTGCCGATGCCACCGTTGAAATCGGTCGTGCCGTCCTTGACGATATGGAAATGGAAGGTGCCCAGGATCACCGGCAAGTCGGCATTCGGCGCGGTCAGCACCACCGTCACTTCGTTCGGCCCGGTCGCCTTGACGCTCTCGATCTGGTCGGCCAGCACCTTGGCCTTTGACGCAGTGGCCGGATCCTTGTGGCGCATGACGGAATACACCACATCTGCCGGGGACAGGGCCTTGCCATCGTGGAACGTCACGCCCTTGCGCAACGTCAGCACCCAGGTCTTGGCATCGGCCGTGTGGTACGACTCAGCCAGCGCGGGGCGCGGCGTCAGGCTCCCGTCCAGCACAAACAGGCCGTTGTAGACCATGTTGCAGCGCACGTAGTCGTTCTGGTTCGACTGCTTGGCCGGGTCGAGCGTGTCGGTCGCTGCTGCGGTGGCTGCCGCCACGCGAATGCGCCCGCCACGGCGCGGCGTCTGTGCATACGCGCTGACGGCCGTGCCGGCCAGGCTGCCGGCGAGCGTGGCCTGCATGCCGCCCGCCATCAGCATCTTCAACACATCGCGTCGCGAGGCACCCCGCTTGAGCGACGCCATCACGCGCTGGCTTTCGGCGGGACCGACAAGGTTCTCGAACTCGTTATGGCTGTCGCTCATGGTGGGGCTCCTGATGGATCTGGTCTGAATGAATGCGTTGTGATCGTGCGGAACTGCGGAAGACGGCGCTTGCGGCACAGCTTAGGCAAATCGGTCCTTGAGCCGGTAGTACATGCCCACCGCCGGCAAGAACCACGGCGGGCCAAAGTGACCGGGGATGGCGCTCCACGCGCGATCGCGCCACGGGTTGGCAGCAGCGTCGCCGGCCATGACTTCGGCCATGCGCTCGCCCATGTGCACGGACATCTGCGTGCCATGCCCGCTGTACCCCATGGAATAGAACAAGCCGTCACGCTCACCCGCATGCGGCAGGCGGTCTTGCGTCATGTCGACGAGCCCGCCCCAGCAGTAATCGAGACGCACGTCGCGTAACTGCGGGAAGGTTTCCGTCAGGCCGGTGCGGAGGATTTCGCCGCTCACCGCGTCCTGCTGCGGGCTCGACACCGCAAAGCGAGCGCGGCCGCCAAACACCAGCCGGTGGTCTGGCGTGAGGCGGAAGTAATGGTGAATATTCGCCACCGTCACATACGTGCGGCGCGCTGCCAGCAACGCGTGCGCACGTTCCGCTCCGAGCGGTTCGGTGGTAACGATGAAGCTGCCGATGGGAACGATGCGCCGACGCAGCCAGCCGAACGTGCCGTAACCGCCATGACGCGACGCGCCGGTCGCCAGCAGCACCTGCTTGGCCAGCACCGTGCCGCGCGTGGTGTGGATGCGATGCACTTGTCCCTGCACACGCTCGACGCGTTGCACGCAGGTGCGCGTATGAATCTGGGCGCCCTGGCGTTGAGCCGCCATGGCCAAGCCCTGCGCGAAACGGCCCATGTGCATCTGGCCGCTGCGCTTGTAGAGCAAGCCGCCTTGGAAGCGCTCGCTCTGCACCTCCGCGCGCACGCGGGCAGCATCGAGTATCTCGACATCCCGATCCACACCATCCGCAATCAGCCGGTCCGCGCTGCGTTGCAGGGCGTCCATCTGATACAGCTTGGTGGCGAGCTTGAGCTTGCCGTTGCGCTGGAAGTCGCAGGCGATGCCCTCGTCGCGCACGATGCGCTCCACCGTATCCACGGCGGCGTCGTAGGCGTGATACCAGGCGCGGGCGCGGTCCACGCCAACCTTGGCGGCCAGGTCGGCGTAATCGACGGCCAGGCCGTTGTTCACGTGGCCGCCGTTACGCCCCGACGCCTCGGGCGCCACCCTGTCGCCCGCTTCCAGCACAACCACGCTGGCGCCGCGCCGGGCCAGCGCCAGCGCCGCCGACAACCCCGTGAAACCGCCACCGACGATCACCACGTCTGCCTGCGCCGGCAGATCGTGCGCGTCCAGCGCCAGCGCGGGCACCGAGTCGTTCCAGTAGGAGTCGAGTTTCATGGAGGTCATGTGGGGCGACGATGGAGACGCGGCTTAGAGACCGACAACACCGGGCAGGCCGCCGATGTCCTGGATCTCGGTGTAACGGTACGCCGGATTGCCCGGGCCGTGGCCGCGGTTGACGAACACCTTGTTGACGATGCCAAGGTCATCGGCCGACATCAGGTCGTAGCGCAGGCTGGACGACACGTGCAGCACGTCTTCCGGGTTGCAGCCGAGCGAATCGAGCATGTATTCGAAGGCCTTCAGGCGCGGCTTGTAGGCCTGGGCCTGCTGCGCGGTGTACACGCGGTAGAACGGCGCACCGAGCATCGCCACGTTCTTCTGGATCTGCGAGTCGTCGGCGTTGGACAGGATCACCAGCGGGATTTCCTTGGCCACCTTGGCCAGACCTGCCGGCACGTCGGCATGCGGGTCCCACGTCGGCACGGCGTCGTAGTAGGCCTGGCCGTCGGTGTCGAAGTACTGGATCTTCCATTTCTTGCACAGGCGGCGCACGGCGTTCTTCAGGACCACCTCGTACGGTTTCCAGTCGCCCAGCACCTCGTCGAAGCGGTAGGCAGTGAAGTCGGCAATGAACTGCTCCATCTGCTCGGCCGGAATGCGATCGGCAAACAGCTCGCGCGTCATCTCGCCCATGCGAAAGCGCGTGAGCGTGCCATAGCAGTCAAAGGTGATGTACTTGGGGCGGAAGGTCATGGTTTGAGGTCCTCAGGTCCTGAAGGCGGCTGCTGTTATGCAGTCTTTGCAGCACGGTTATGACGAAATCATTGAAGCACGCAGCGTCGTAACGGTTGTAGGGAAATGCGCGGTCTTACGTGAGAAAGCTGCTGTTTCGAATGGCACTCGCGGCATGCCATGCGGTCTGCACCGCTGGCGTGCCGCACGCACCGCCAAGGCACGCTAGTGCGTCGCAGCAAAATCGATCAGCACACTTTTGAAGCGCAGGTTGGCCTCCACCGCTTGCCGGCCCAGATCCTTGCCGATGCCCGATTGGTGATAGCCGCCGGTGGGGATGACGAAATCCGCGCTGCGCCCATAGCGGTTGATCCAGACCGTGCCCGCCGCAATGCCGCGCATGGCGCGCAGCGCGCGTCCGATGTCTGCGGTGTGCACGCCGGCGGCCAGGCCGTAGTGTTCGTGCGCGGCGAGTGCCAGGCCTTCCTCTTCGTCATCGAAGGTCTGCACCGTCAGCACCGGGCCGAAGATTTCTTCCTGCACCGCAGGGTTGTCTGCGCGTACGCCTTCGAGCACCGTGGGTTGGAAATACGCCCCGCCGGGGCCATCGCCAAACAGGCCGCCGCCGCAGCGGACTTGCGCACCGGCGTCGCGCGACCGCTCCACGATGTCGAGAATGCGCCCGGCCTGCGCCTCCGAAATGATCGGCGGCAGCGTGGCGGTGTCGTCCCAGGTGGCGCCGGGCCGCAGCGCGGCAAAGCGTGCGGTGATGCGTTCGATCAATGCCTGGGCAATCTGCCGTTGCACGATCAGACGCGAGCCGGCCACGCACACCTGCCCCGCGTTGCCGGCGATGGCGCCCGCGACTATGCCCGCCAGCCGGTCAATGTCCGGCGCGTCGGCAAAGACGAGCTGCGGACTCTTGCCGCCCAGCTCCAGCGTGACGGGCTTTGGACCATGCGAGGCGCAGGTCGCCATGATGGCGGCGCCGGTGCGTGTCGAGCCGGTAAAGGTCATCTTGGAAATCAACGGATGCCGCGTCAGTGCGTCGCCCGTGGTGCGGCCGTCGCCCTGCACCACGTTGAAGAGACCCGGCGGCACGCCCGCTTCGATGGCCAGCTCAGCCAGGCGGATGGCGGAATACGGCGTCAATTCGGAAGGCTTGAGCACGACCGCGTTGCCGGCAGCCAGCGCCGCACCAACTTTCCACGAGACCATCACCAGCGGGAAGTTCCACGGCGTGATCGCGCCCACCACGCCATACGGCTCGGCCACCACCATGCCGAGGTTGTCGTGCCGCGTGGCCGCCACGTCGCCGCCAAGCTTGTCGGCATATTCGGCAAAGAAGCGCAGGCCTTCGGCGGTGAATGGCACGTCCCAGGCAGCAGCGTCGCGCAGCGGGCGCGTGGAACACACGGCTTCGAGCGGCGCCATGTTGGCCACGTCGGCGTCGATCAGGTCGGCCCAGCGGCGCAGCACGCGCGCCCGGTCACGCGGGGCGCGGCGCGCCCAGTCCGTCGTGCGCCAGGCCTGCCAGGCGTCCTGCACGGCGGCGTCGACGATGGAAGCGTCCGCCAGCGGCAATTCCGCATGCACGGCGTTGTCGGACGGTCGCCGCACCGTGATGCGGCCCGTATCGGGTACAAGCCTGCCGCCGATGAAATGGCCGGCGGATACGCGGATGGTCTGGGGGTCGAATTTGGCCACGAAATTGGGGGGGCGCCGAAGCCCGGCACCCATATCGAAATGAGGTCATTGATGCTAGGCAGGAAGGCTCGGCATTTGGTTTCGTAACCGGGCGCGCGACCGCATCGAATTGCGAAACCCACACCCTGCGCAGACGATGCTTGCAAATTGCGGGCAAACCCGAATTCGATCTGGCTCCCGGCGGCGATGTCGTCCAAGATGAGTGCCGGTGCCACCTTCATCCTTCGCCGGAAGGAACCTCCCATGTCTTCCTCGTCCGTACCCGCCCAGAACCTGCCCGCCGACGACGGCGTGGTGCTGCGCCCCATGACCGCCGACGATCTGGCCCAGACGCATGCCCTGTCGGAAGAGCAGCGCTGGCCGCACCGCCCGGCCGACTGGGCGCAGAGTTTTGCGCACGCCGAGGGCATCGTCGCCGAGCGCGACGGCCAGATCATCGCCACCGCGCAACGTTGGCGCTGGGGCCCGCGCCACGCCACCATCGGGCTGGTGATCGTGACGCCCGCCTGCCAGGGCAGGCGCATCGGCCATCGCCTGATGAGCGCGCTGCTCGATGGCCTGGACAACCACACCGTGCTGCTGCATGCCACCGCAGAAGGACGCGGCCTCTATGAGCGACTGGGCTTCGTGCGCACCGGCGAGATCCGCCAGCACCAGGGCATTGCGCAACCCACGCCGCTGATCGCCCTGCCCACAGGCTGGCGATTGCGCCCCGCCGGGCTCAATGAGGCTGCGGACTTGCGCCGGCTCGACGCCCAGGCACGGGGTATGCCGCGCGATGCACTGATCGACGATCTGCTCGCCAGCGCAGACGCCTGCGTCGTGCTGGATGACGACGGCGAGGCGCGCGGCTTCGCAATGCTGCGCCGATTCGGGCGCGGCCACGTCATCGGCCCCGTGGTCGCCCCGGACCCCGAGAGCGCCAAGGCGCTGATCGCGCATCTGGCGGGCATCAACGCCGGCCACTTCACCCGCATCGACATCGATTTCGACAGCGGCCTGGCCGAGTGGCTGGAGAGCATCGGCCTGCTGCGCGTGGACGCCCCCACCACCATGGTGCGCGGCGCGCCGCTGACCACGCCGCCCGGCGGGCCTACGCTGTTTGCCATCGTGACGCAGGCGATGGGCTGAACCTCGAACACCGCGCCAACACCGTATCGTGACGACCACTTTCCTCTACAAGTCCGACCCTGTCCGCGGCCGGCAATGGGCCGAGGTGTTCCGCCAGCATGCGCCCGACATCGACTTCCGCATCTGGCCCGACATCGGCGATCCGCTGCGGGTGCGCTTTCTTGCGGCCTGGGAGCCGCCCGCCGATATCGCGACCCAGTTTCCGCACCTGGAGGTGCTGTTCTCTTCAGGCGCCGGGGTCGATCAATTCAACTTTGCAGCGCTGCCGCCCACGCTGCCCGTGGTGCGCATGGTCGAGCCCGGCATCGTGCGCGGCATGGTCGAGTACGTCACGCATGCCGTGCTGAGCCTGCACCGCGATATTCCTGCCTACCGCCGCCAGCAGCAGGCCGAGCAATGGCGGCCGCTGCCGGTGCGGCCGGCCAATGAACGCCGCATTGGCGTGCTGGGACTCGGCTCGCTCGGGCAGGCCGTGCTGGCGCGGTTGCAGGATTTCGGTTTCGACTGCGCGGGCTGGAGCCGATCCCGCCATGCCATCGACGGCGTGCAGTGCTTTGCCGGGCAAGACGAACAGGCAGCCTTCCTGGCGCGCACCGACATCCTGGTCTGCCTGATGCCGTTGACCGATGCCACGCGCGGCGCGCTGAACGCAGCATTGTTTGCGCAGTTGCCGCAAGGCGCCGCGCTGGTGCACGTGGGCCGCGGCCCGCAACTGGTGAACGACGACCTGCTTGCAGCGCTCGACAGTGGGCAGCTCAGCGAAGCCATGCTCGACGTGACCGACCCGGAGCCGCTGCCTGCGGGCCATGCGTTGTGGCGCCATCCGCGCGTCCACATCACACCGCACATTGCCAGCATGACGCAGCCGCTTTCCGCAGCAGCGGTGGTCATCGACAACCTGCGCCGCTTCACCGCCGGCGAACCCATGGTCGGGCTGGTGGACCGCTCGCGCGGCTACTGAAACCATGCATCAAACGGCGCGCCGCACGATCTGCTGCTGCGCGCCGAACAACAGCAGCACGCTGCGTTCTTCCCGCGCAAAGCAGCACCAAGCCTCAGGCCGCACAGCCTACTCTTGAGTCCATTGATTGCCTTCACTGCACGAACGGACTCTGCCATGACCCAGCTCACCGATCTGCCCCAACTTGCCTCGCTTGACGCCATCGACCGCGCGCACCTGATTCACCCGGTCGCGGCCTGGCGCACCCACGAGCAACGCGGGCCGACCGTGCTGACATCCGGACGCGGTGCGTGGCTGACTGACGCGCACGGCAACGAACTGCTCGACGCCTTTGCGGGCCTCTGGTGCGTCAACGTCGGCTACGGCCAGGAGAGCGTGGTGCAGGCCGCCGCCGAGCAGATGCGCCGCCTGCCCTACGCCACCGGCTACTTTCACTTCAGCAGCGAGCCCGCCATCCGCTTGGCCGACAAGCTCGTGCAGATCACGCCGCGCTCGCTCAATCACGTCTATCTCACGCTGGGTGGGTCCGAGGCGGTGGACGCGGCGGTGCGTTTCATCGTCCAGTACTTCAATGCCATCGGCAAGCCGACGAAGAAGCATTTCATTTCGCTGGAGCGCGGGTATCACGGCTCGTCGTCTACCGGCGCGGGGCTGACGGCGCTGCCTGCGTTCCATCGCGGTTTCGACCTGCCGCTGCCGACGCAGCATTACATCCCCTCGCCCAACCCATACCGCGCGGCCAACCCGGCGGATGCGCAAGGCATCATCGCGGCATCGGTGGCGGCATTGCGGGCCAAGGTGGCGGAACTGGGCGCGGACAACGTCGCCGCGTTCTTCTGCGAGCCGATCCAGGGCTCCGGCGGCGTGATCGTCCCGCCCAAGGGCTGGCTCAAAGCCATGCGCGACGCCACGCGCGAACTGGGCATCCTGTTCGTCGTGGATGAAGTCATCACCGGTTTTGGCCGTACCGGCCCGATGTTTGCCTGCGATGCCGAAGGCGTCGACCCCGACATCATGACGATGGCCAAGGGGCTCACGGCAGGCTACGTGCCGATGGGCGCGACGCTGATTTCCGACCAGATCTACGCCGGCATTGCCGACGGCGCGCCGGCCGGTGTGCCGATCGGCCACGGCGCCACATACTCGGCGCACCCCGTGAGCGCGGCGGTGGCGCTCGAAGTGCTGCGTCTGTACGAAGAAGGCGGCATCCTCGCCAACGGCCAGCGCGGCGCGGCCAGTTTTGCGGCCGGGCTCGACGGGCTGCTTGCGCACCCGCTGGTGGGCGACTCGCGCCACCGCGGCCTGCTGGGCGCACTCGAACTTGTGAGCGACAAGGCCACCAAGCGCGGCTTCGATGCCGCACTTGGCCTGCCCAACCTGATTGCCGCGGCTGCCTACGGCAACGGTCTCGTGTTTCGGGCGTTTGGCGACAACATCCTCGGCTTCGCCCCCGCGCTGACCTACACAGAAGACGAATTCGCCCAACTGTTCGCGCGCCTGAAGAAGACGCTCGACGACGTTCTGACCATGCCGGCCGTACGTGCGGCGCTCGCCTGATGCAACCGGTAGCAACAGGCCCCAACAAGCTGACACAAAAGACACCGGCTGCCGCAGAATCGGATCTATCTTCCACGCCTTCGCCCCTGCCATGACCGAAGCTCTCAAGATCGATCGTCTGGACCTGCGCATCCTTGCCCAACTGCAGAAGAACGGGCGCATGACGAACGTGGACCTGGCCGACGCCGTGGGCCTGTCGCCCAGCCCATGCCTGATCCGCGTCAAGCGCCTGGAGCAGGCCGGCTACATCTCCGGCTACGGCGCGCACATCCGCCTGGAAAAATTGGGCGACACGCTGACCGTCTTCACCGAAGTCACGCTGTCGGACCACCACCGCGAAACCTTCGTGCGCTTCGAAGCGGCCATCCGGGAGGTGGACGAGGTGCTCGAGTGCCACCTGCTCTCCGGCGGCTACGACTACCTGCTGCGCTTCATCACGCGCGGCGTCAATCACTACCAGGAGGTGATTGAAGAGCTGCTGGAACGCAACATCGGCATTGCCAAATATTTCAGCTACATCGTCATCAAATCGCCGTTCGTCAAAACGCACTGTCCGATCGAACGGCTCTTTCCCAACCAACGCTGACGCCCTCGAAACCGAGTCCACTGCTGGATGCGGTGAGGAACAACCTGCATGACAACCGCCCTGATGCTGCATCGCGCCGATGGCGCCCCAATCTCAACCGCGTTCCGGCCTGCCGCCCTGAACCCCGACGACCCCTTCGCGCAAGAACGGGAGATTGCCTGGGAAGGACCCAACGCGATGAGCGCCGGCCGGGCGAGCTTTGTCGGCGAACGGGATGTCGCGAGCTTTCCCCATACCGAGACGCTCGCCGTCGTGGAGGGCGAGTTGACGCTCACCGCGCCGGGCTCGGCACCGCACGTGATCGGCCCGGGCGCGGGCGCGGTCATCGCATCCGGCACGGCCGTGCGCATCGAGGCTGCCACGGGCGTTCGATTCGTGTTCTGCGCTGCTGTCATCAACACACCGACCACGCCTGCGCTCATCCCGCTACACGCCGATGCGGACTTCAAACCCTCGGGCGGCCCGGCGCCGGAAGTCCTGATCGGGCCAGTTCCGCAGTGCCGCAGCGACAACGTCTTCACCGACGAGCCAACGCAATACCGCGCCGGCACCTGGGACTCGACGCCCTATCACCGCATCGTCCGCGCGCATCCGGTGAACGAGTTCATGTACGTGCTTGATGGCGGTGTGCAGTTCGCTGGCCCGGATGGCAGCGCGCTGTCCGTGAGTGCCGGCGATGCCATCTTCGTACCGCAGGGCACCGCCATCGGATGGCTCAGTACGGAGCGCGTCGCCAAGTTCTACGTGGTGCAAAACGCCCAGGCCTGAACGAACGAGGAAAGCGAGTCATGTCTCAACCGTTGCGCCTCATCGAGAGCGCCTCTCCCCTTCCAGCGCAGGCCGACGTCGTCGTGATCGGCGGCGGCATCATCGGCGTCTTTGCTGCCTACTACCTGGCCAGGCGCGGCGTGTCGGTGGCCGTGGTCGAAAAGGGCCGCATCGGGGCCGAACAGTCGAGCCGCAATTGGGGCTGGTGCCGACAGCAGAACCGCGATGCGCGTGAACTGCCGATGGCCACCAAGAGCCTCGAACTGTGGGAGCAGTTTGCCGCCGACACGGGCGAAGACACGGGCTTCCGCCGCTGCGGCCTGCTCTATCTCAGCAACGACGAAGAAGAACTTGCCCGCTGGACGAAGTGGCGCGATTTCGCAAAGACGGCCGGCGTGACCACGCACATGCTGAGCAGCCAGGAAGCCTCCGAGCGTGGCCGCCTGACCGGTCGCGCGTGGAAGGGCGGCGTGTTCTCACCGAGCGACGGCACGGCCGACCCGGCCAAGGCGGCACCGTCTGTGGCGGCTGCGCTCATGAAGCTCGGCGGCACCGTTCACCAGAATTGCGCCGCACGCGGCATTGAACTCGAGGGCGGCCGCGTGAGCGGCGTCGTCACCGAAGCCGGAACCATCAAGACCCGCACCGTGGTGTTTGCGGGCGGCGCGTGGGCCTCGTCGTTCTGTCGCCAATTGGGCATCCGTTTTCCGCAGGCGACCGTTCGCCAGTCCATCGTGCGTGTGACGGGGGTGACCGAGCCAGTGCCTGACGCCCTGCACACTGCACGCGTATCCATCACCCGCCGCAGCGATGGCAGCTACAACCTGGCCATCAGCGGCCGCGGACGCGTGGACCCGACGGCACAGCTGCTGCGCTTCGCGCCGCAGTTTCTGCCGATGTTCGCGAAGCGCTGGCGCAATGTGTTCCCCGGCGGGCTGGAGGGCATTCGCGCGGGGCACGAAACACTCGCGCGGTGGCGGCTCGATGCCCCGACGCCCATGGAGCGCATGCGCATTCTCGACCCGCGGCCCGATGCGGCGGCGGTCAAGCAAACCTACAACCGCGCCGTCGAACTGCTGCCGGTGCTGGGCCAAGCGGGCATCGCCAACGCCTGGGCCGGTTTCGTCGACAACACGCCGGACGGCGTGCCCGGTATCGGCGAGGTGCCGGAGATTCCCGGGTTCATTTTGGCCGCGGGCTTCTCGGGCCACGGCTTCGGTATCGGCCCCGGTGCCGGCCATCTGATCGCGGATCTGGTGACCGGCGAAAAGCCGATCTTCGACCCGGCCCCCTACGACCCCGCGCGCTTCAAGCACTCGGCCTGGGGCAAGGTCGCGGATTTCTAAGGCCGCAATATCGGAAGGGCGACGCGCATGGCCGCAGTTCAAGCAGCAGATGGAACGGCGGCCAACGCGCGGCGGGCGACCTCGCAGAACCAGCGCACGCCCAGCGGCAACGCGTCGTCGTTGAAGTCGTAACACGGGTGGTGCAGCGGGTATTCGCCATCGGGGCCGGCACCAGCACGACCTTGGCCGAGCCAGAGATAGGCGCCCGGCTTGCGCTGCAGCATGAAAGCAAAGTCTTCAGAGGTGAAGGCAGCGCGTGGCGCCTCTGCGGCCTCCAGGCCGATCGCCTGCGCCGCATCCAACGCGAGCAGCGCTTCGGCCCGCGTGTTGATGGTCGCCGGGTAATAGCGGCGGTAATCCACCTGCACCTGCGTGCCGCTGCCCAGCGCGATGCCGTTGGCCGTGTCGCGCAGCGCGGCCTCGATGCGATCCTGCGATACCGCATCGAAGCTGCGTACGGTGCCGGTGACGCGCACCTCGGCCGGCAGCACGTTGTGGCTGTGCCCACCTTCGATGCGCGTGACGGACAACACCGCCGATTCGTTTGGATCGATCCGGCGGGAGACGATGGTGTGCAGTTGCGCCACCAGCTGGCTGGCCGCGAGGATGGCATCCGGCGTGTGGTGAGGCTGGGCTGCATGCCCGCCACGGCCGCGCACGGTGATGTCGAACCGGTCTGCCGCCGCCATGATCGGGCCGGGCCGTGTCTGCGCGTGTCCGAGCGGCAAATCCGGCCAGTTGTGCAGTGCATAGACGCTGTCACACGGAAAACGCTCGAACAGGCCGTCTTCGATCATCCGGCGCGCGCCGGCCTGACCCTCTTCGGCCGGCTGGAAGATGAAGTGGACGGTGCCGTCGATGCCCGTTCGCGCAAGCTGGCGCGCCGCGCCGATCAGCATGCTGGTGTGGCCGTCATGCCCGCAGCCGTGGTGCTTGCCCTGCATGCGGCTCGCGTGCGCTGTGCGGCCCAGCTCCACCATCGGCAACGCGTCCATGTCGGCGCGCAGCGCAACGCTGCGCGTGCCCCGGCCGCCACGCAGCGTGCCCACCACGCCGGTGCCGCCGATGCCTTCTTGCACCGCCAGACCTAGCACACGCAGCGACTGCGCGACGATGCCCGCCGTGCGGTGTTCTTCGTAGGCGAGTTCCGGATTCGCATGCAGATCGCGGCGCAGGGCCACGAGGTCCGGCAGCAGATCGGCGATGGGGGCGGCAATGTCGTCGCGCTTCATTCTCCAGCCTCGACCGCATCGGCCAACTGGGCGAGCGTATGGAAGTGGTAATCCGGCACGGTGTGCTCGGATTCGATGGTGCCGCCGGAATCTTTCATTCCGTGCCGGCGCTCGATCCAGCAGGTGGTGATGCCGAGGCGTTTCGAGATGCCGATGTCGTGGTACTGGCTCTGCGCCACGTGCAGGTTGTCGGCCTGCTTGAAGCCCCACGCGCCTTCATAGCGGCCGCGTGCATAGGCGAAATACTGCGCATCGGGCTTTTCGCACAGGGCGTCGTCGCAGCTGAGCAGCAGGTCGAACGGGGCGCCCAGCGTCCGCTGGAAATGATCGAGCGCCCATGATTGCGCGTTGGTCATGGTGACGAGCTTGAAACGCTTGCCCAACCGCTGCAGCGCCTCCACCGAATCGGGAAACGCCGGCCATTCGGCTACCGAATCGCGAAAGCCGCGCGCCAGCGCATCGGTATCGGGCAAGCCAAGCTGCTGCGCGACGATGTGCCAGCACGGCACCAGGTCGTCGGGGTACCACTCGGTCTGGCCGCGTTTGCGCGCGGCCCGGTAGGCGCCAAGAAAATCCTCGTCGGCGACCTTGCTGCCGGGCACCGCACGGCGCAGGTAGGCGAGCATGCCGCCCTCGAAATCGATCAACGTTCCGACGACGTCGAAAGTCAGCACTTTGAAATCCCGAAGGGCCATGACAACGCTCCTGAATGGTTGAACGCCAGAATGAATCCAAGGGTGGCGGCAAGCCGCCTTGCATGGCGTCTAGCTTAGGAGCAGCGGTGCCGACGATGGTGCCGATCGGGCGCCGCGACACGGCAGCGAATTGCGTTTTTGCCGACGCGGCGTACAGATCGTTTGGTGGGCGCCCGGACGCCCGGACGCCCGGATGCCCTGACACCCATACCCGCGCCGCTGATGGTGGTTACCTCCAGGTGCGTACTTGTTGCCGCACCGCACCGTCCTTACTCTGGGTGCATCGCAACGCATCCGCTTGCCGGCCCGACAGCGGACACCTCGGAGGTTCCATGCTTCAAACCGCCTGGCTCTGGCTGCTGGCAGCCGGGGCTGTGGAGATCGCCATGGCGGTCTCGCTCAAATTTGCGCAAGGGTGGACGCGCCCCATCCCCAGCGTGCTCGGCATCGTGACGGCGCTTGCGAGCGTCTTCCTGCTCACGCATGCCATGCGCGGCCTGCCCGCAGGCACCGCCTACGCCATCTGGACGGGCATCGGCTCGGTGGGCGTGACGGTGCTGGGCATCGTGCTCTTTGGCGAGAGCATGCAGCCCGCGCGCCTGGCCTGCATCGGGCTGGTGATTGCCGGCACGGTGGGCCTCAACTTCTTCAACGCTGCGTAAAACGTATCAGGATCCCATCATGACCCGCCTGCTTTATATCGAAGCTTCACCCATGAAAACGCTGTCGCACTCCATCGACGTGGCCAAGCATTTTCTCGACGCGTACCGCACCGGGCATCCCGGCCACGAGATGGACACGATCGACCTGTGGAGCCGGGACATCGACCTGCCCGAGTTCGACGCCGACATGATCGGCGCCAAGTTTGCCGTTCTGCGCACCCAGACCGCCACGCCGCAGCAGCGTGCGCAATGGCAGCGCGCCGTGGCGTTAGCGCAGCGGTTCAACGCGGCCGACCATTACCTCTTTTCCGTACCGATGTGGAATTTCGGTGTGCCGTATCGGCTCAAGCACTTCATTGATGTGGTGACCCTGCCGGGGCAGAACTGGAACTGGTCGCCCGCCACGGGCTATCAGGCGCTGCTCTCGGGCAAGAAGGCGGCGCTCGTCTACGCCAGCGCTGGGGCGTACGCCGCACACACGGAGGGTGCCAGCGAATCGCCGGACGATTTCCAGAAGCCCTATCTGCGCCGCTGGCTCCGTTTTCTCGGCATTGAAGACGTGACCGAAATCAGTGCCGCCCCCACGCTCACGGCGCCCGATCTGCTGGCGGCGACCAAGGCCGATGCCAAAGCGCGGGCGGCGGCATTGGGCGCAGCCTTCTGAAATGCACGTCTGATTGCCGGGTTGACTGCGCGCCAAAGTGTATCTAACATGGTTACACTTTGGCGCCTAACTCCATGTCTACCAGCAGCCGCTTTGCCGTCGCCGTGCATATCCTCACCCTGCTTGCCAGCGCGGAGGGGCCGGTGCCGTCTTCGCTCATTGCTGGCAGCGTGGGCACGAACCCGGCGCTGATCCGGCGTCTGGTGGCGCAGTTGGCGGACGCTGGCTTTGTGACCTCGCAGATGGGCGCAACAGGCGGCGCCACGCTGGCGCGGCCGGCAGATCGCATCACGCTGCTCGACGTCTTTCGTGTGGTGGAATCTCCGGTGCTGATTGCGCTGCCGCCCAATGCACCCAACCCGGCGTGCGAGGTCGGTCGTGAAATCACCGGCGTGCTGGAGCGCGTGACGGAGCGCGCGCAGGCCGCATTGGAAGCCGAGCTGGCTGCGCAGACCATCGCCAGCATCCTCAGCGAGGTGGGGCACGCGCAGCGCCGCCGCCGTCGGGCCTAGCCGGGCCGCATGTCGGCCTATTTTTTTATCCCTATATGTAACTGCATTAATTACATATAACGTTTCAACCACCCAGACCAACCACAAGGAATTGACCATGAAGATCGCAATCATCGGCGCCACGGGGCGCGTGGGCACTCGCCTGATCGACGAAGCGCTGCGCCGCGGCCACCAGGTGACGGCCATTGCGCGCACCGCATCGAAGTTGCCCGCGCGCGCTGGCCTGACGACCAAGGATGTCGACGTGGCCGACCAGGCGGGCCTCGTGGCGGCGCTTGCCGGCAACGATGTGGTCCACAGCACCGTGCGTTTTCTGCAGGCGAATGCCGACCAGATTGTGGGTGCGGTGAAGAAAGCCGCCGTGCCGCGCCTGCTGGTCGTGGGGGGCGCCGGCAGCCTGGAAGTGGCACCGGGCGTCGCGCTGATCGACACGCCGCAGTTTCCCAAGGAGTACTTTGAAGAAGCCTCGGCCGGCCGCGATTTCCTCAACGCGCTGCGCAAGGAAACCGAGCTGAATTGGACGTTTGTGTCGCCGTCGGCCATCTTCGAGCCGGGCGAGCGCACGGGGCACTTCCGCGTCGGCAAGGATTCGCTGCTGGTGGATGCGAACGGCAAGCCCTGGATTTCGATGGAGGACTTCGCCATCGCCTTCCTCGACGAAACGGAAAAGCCGGCGCACCCGCGCCAGCGTTTCACAGTCGGTTACTGAGCCAAGGCAGGAGCGAAGGCACGGCCGGTACGCCGATCAATGGCCGGGCGTATCGGCCATGCCGGGAGGCGCATCATCGGGCTCGATCGGCTCGGGCGCGGAATCCAGCGCAGGCAGGCGGATCACGATCGCGCAGCCCCTGCCTTCTGCGTGGACCAGGCCGTCTTCGATGGCCACCGAGCCATTCCCCAATTCAACGATGCGGCGCACGATCGCCAGGCCCAGGCCACTGCCTTGCGACTGGCTGGTACGCGGGCGGTAAAAACGCTCGAACACGCGATCGCGCTCGTCGGGCGGGATACCGGGGCCGGAGTCTTCAATGCGCAGTTCGACCATCGGCGCGCCGGCTTGCTCGATGCGCTTGACGGCCACGCGCACCTCGCCACCGTTGGGCGTTTCGCGCACGGCGTTGTCGAGCACGTTTTCCACCAGCGTCGCGGCGTCTTCATGCGAGACCGAGACCCACGCCTGGTTGGCGCCGTCGTACGACAGCGTGATGTTGCGGCGCTCGGCGCGCGATGCCTGCTGGATCACCCCGCTGCGCGCGCAGCCTGCCAGGTCGGACAACGCGCCCTGCGCAAGTTGCGCCTCGACGCGACGCGCGTCCAGCCGGGCGATGGCGAGCAGCTTGGCGAGCGACTGTGTTGCGCGCGAAATGCCGCGATCAAACTCGCGCAGCGCGGTAGAACGATCGTCTTCGCTGTCGGAATGCGACACGACATACGCCTGCGCCTGAATGGCGGCGAGCGGCGTGCGCAGTTCGTGCGCGGCATCGGCAAAGAAACGGCGGTCCGCCTCGATGCCGCGACGCACGCGCGCGAACAACCCGTTCAAGGCTTCGACCAGCGGCTTCAGCTCGGCATGTTCCACGCTCTGCACGGGGTCGAGGTCGGCGGAGTCGCGCGCCTCCACCTGGCGCGTGAGCGTGCGCAGCGGCTTGAGCCCCTGGTGCGCGGCCCAACCCACCATCACCATCAGCGCGCTCGCCAGGATGGCCAGCGCGACCGCCACTTCCTGGAACAGATCGCGGATGGCGCGCTCGTAGGCCGTCAGCGGCTGCGCCACCGTGGCGGAAATCTTGCCGTCGACGCTGTCGACTGTGTAGCTGCGCCACGGTTTGCCTTCCAGCATGATCTCGACGACGGTGCGTGCGCCTTGCCGCATGGCATGGTGGGCGCACCGGGCAACGCGGTGATGACGTTGCCGGCGCGATCGCACAGCACGTAGCGGAATTCGCCCGGCAGGATGTTGGGCAGCGACAAGCCCAGTTTGATGTCGGTGAGGCGGCGCAGGAATTCTTCGCGGCGCGGCACGTCGTCCATGTTGAGCGTGGTGAGGTCCGCATAGGCCTGCGCCGACATGCGCAGATCGCTCACCACCTGGCGGCTGTTGGTGCGCGAGATTTCCAGATGCGCGATGACGAGCTGCACCAGCAGCATCAACACCAGCGCCAGGAGGATCAGCACATACAGGCGAAACGACAGCGAGCGAACCCGCAGGATGGCTGGAACCGCCAGCTTCATTGGGCGGCCCCGCGGTTGCCGCCGATCATGTAGCCGACACCGCGAATGGTCTGGATGGTTTCGTTGCCAAGCTTGCGGCGCAGGTGGTGGATGACGACTTCCAGCGCGTTGGCGCTGACGCTGTCGCCCTCACGATAGAGCGCGTCCATGAGCGTTTCGCGTGGCACCCAGCGGTGGGCGCGGCGCACAAGTTCAAGCAGCAGCTGATATTCGCGCGGCGTGAGTTCGATGACCTGGCCCTCTTGCGTCACGCGCTTCTGCGAGGGCTCCACCACCAGGTTGCCGACGTTCCACTGATTGGTGCTCTGCCCCGCATGGCGACGCAGCACGGCGCGCAGGCGGGCGATGAGTTCGTCCACGGGAAACGGCTTGACCAGAAAATCGTCCGCGCCGGAATCCAGCCCCTTCAGGCGTTCCGACAGCGCATCGCGCGCGCTCGCAATGATGACGGGCACGTCGCTGTGCGCGGCGCGCAGTTCTTCCAGGAACGTATGGCCCTCACCATCGGGCAACCCCAGGTCGAGCACGATGGCTTCGAAGGTGTTGGTGGTGATCCATTTCTGCGCGTCGACCAGGCGGCGCACCCAGGTCGCGTTGTAGCCGGCCTGACGCAGCGCGCGGGCCAGCGCAGTGCCCAGCGGCAAATCGTCTTCGATAAGGAGGATGGCGTTCATGCGCGGGAATCTCGGCGGCGGTAATGACGGTAAACGGACAACCGGCACCTGGAAAACAGGCGCCGGCGAAGGTCGAAATCTACCGCAACGGACTGAGCTTTGCCTTAAATGTGTGGAGACATGTGACGAGGAAGTCGCCCCACGAACACATCCCCGGCGCGGCTTCGGGCATGCAACGTGGCATTTAGCTATCATTCCGAAATTCCGATTGCATTTTCCTTAATCCACCCGCGCATGTTCCGCCTGCCCACCACCGCCACCGCGCCCTTCTGTCCTTCAGAGGTGCGCGGCACCGTTGCCGTCCCGCCCGGCCTGCCGCTGTGGAAGAAGCTGCTGCGCTTTGCGGGGCCGGGCCTGCTGGTGTCGGTCGGCTATATGGACCCGGGCAACTGGGCCACCGACATCGAAGCCGGTTCGCGCTACGGTTATGCGCTGCTATTCGCGGTGGTGCTCTCCAGCCTGGCGGCGATGGTGTTGCAGTGCCTGTCGGCCCGGCTGGGC
Organism: Ralstonia sp. TCR112; assembly: GCF_007997035.1. Taxonomy (GTDB): domain Bacteria; phylum Pseudomonadota; class Gammaproteobacteria; order Burkholderiales; family Burkholderiaceae; genus Ralstonia; species Ralstonia edaphi. The sequence continues at coordinate 52,436 of NZ_VOSS01000034.1, forward strand.
ATCGTCACCGGCATGGACCTGGCGCGCGCGTCGCGCAACCGCTATCGGCCCGGTGCGTTGCGCGTGCAGTGGCTGCTGGCGGAGCTGTCCATCATTGCCTGCGACCTGGCCGAGGTGCTCGGCTGCGCGCTGGCCTTCCACCTCCTGCTGGGTGTGCCGATCCTCTGGGGCGTGGCACTCACCGCGCTCGACACGCTGATCGTGCTGGGCCTGAAGGGCAAGAACTTTCGCCAGCTGGAAGCCATCGTGCTGGCGCTCATCCTCACGATCGGGCTCTGCTATTTCGTTGAACTGGTGCTCATCAAGCCGCACTGGCCTTCGGTGGCGGCCGGGCTGATGCCGTCGTGGCAGGCCGTGAGCCAGCGCGAGCCGCTGTACCTGGCGATCGGCATCCTGGGCGCGACGGTGATGCCGCACAACCTGTACCTGCATTCGTCCATCGTGCAGACGCGCATGACGGCCAGCACCGAAGCCGCCAAGCGCGAGGCCATCGGCCTGTCGCGGCTGGACACCATCGTGTCGCTGGGGCTGGCGCTGCTCGTGAACGGCGCGATCCTGATCCTGGCCGCAGCGGCATTCAACGCGCATGGCCATCACGACGTGACCGACATCCAGGATGCCTATCACCTGCTGGAGCCCATCGTCGGGACGGCTCTGGCAGGGTTGCTGTTCGGTATCGCGTTGCTGGCGGCGGGGCAAAGCTCAACCTTTACCGGCACCATCGCGGGGCAAATCCTCATGGAGGGCTTCCTCGATTTGCGCATTCCCTGCTGGCAGCGGCGGTTGATCACGCGGGCCCTGGCGTTGATTCCCGCGTTCATCGGCGTGGCGATGCTGGGCGACCACGCCATCGGCAAGCTGCTGGTCATCAGCCAGGTGGTGCTCGGCCTGCAGTTGCCGTTCGCGATGTTTCCGCTGATCAGCATGACGGGCGATCGCACCCTGATGGGTGTCTTTGTTAACAGCCGGTTAACGTCGTGGCTTGCGTGGGCGCTCTTCATCGTCATCAGCGTCGCCAATGTGTGGCTAGTGTGGCAAGTGCTCGCAGGCTAAGACGCCCGTTGCGGGATTCCCCCATAAAAAATCCGCGCACGGGGCTGCCTGCCGCCATTAGAATGCGCGCTTTGTTGCGCAATCCGGCCACGCCCGCGCCCGCATCATCCCGTCGCGCCAGAAGGCCTCTCTTGTCCTGCCTTGAGCGCGAACCTGCCTACCGCCTCCGACCTGCCCGACGCCCGCACGCCCTCGCGTGACTATCAGGCGCGCCATTTTGTGCCGATGATCCTCGCGCTGAGCAAATGCGGCGTGCTCGGTTACGGCTTCGCGATCATGCTGGGCTGGTCGGTCGGGCTGCTGCCCCGGCCGGAGCCGCTGCTTGCGCTGCTCGGGCTGCTGTTGGCCATCGTGGTGATCGCACAGCGGTATCGGCATACCGGCATGTGGGGGCCGCTGGCGCTGACGCACCTGCTGGCAGAGGAAATCGCGATCATCGCGTTCGGTCATCAGGCGGGGCTCCAATGGGTCCTGCCGGCGTTCTACCTGATGCCGCTTGCCACCAGCCCCGCGTGGCTCACCCGACGCGATTTCTGCATTGCCATGGCGCTGTGCACGGCCGGGCCCATCGTCGCGCTACTGATCGCGCCAGAACCCGCCGCGGCAATCCGCCACGGCTGGCTCGGTCTGGTGCTTTATCTGCCGATCTGCATTGCTGCAGCCGCGGTCATTCACCATTACCTGTTGCGCGCGATGGCCCGACACTTCGCGGCCGAACGCAGCCTTGCCGAGCGCGCCAACACCGACCACCTGACCGGCATGCTCGCGCGGCAGCGCTTCTTCGAACTCGGCAGCTTCGCGGTCGAGCGCGCGCAGCATCATGGCGAGCCGCTGTGCGCGCTGTACCTCGACGTCGATCACTTCAAATCCATCAACGACACGTGGGGACACGCCGCCGGTGACGAAGCGCTCGTCGCACTCTCTGATGCGCTGGCGGGCGTGCTGCGTCCGGGCGACCTGTTCGGCCGTCTGGGTGGCGACGAATTCGCCGTGCTGCTACCCGGCTGCGGACTGACCGGCGCGCTTGCCGTGGTGGACCGGCTCAAGACTGCGGTGGCTGTCACGCAAACGCCCGTGGGGCCGCTGACTGTAAGCGCAGGGGCCGCACCGCTGCGCCCCGGGCAAGACCTTGCGCGCCTGCTGGCCGATGCCGATCTCGGCCTGATGGAAGCCAAGCGTCAGGGTCGCAACCGCGTGTGTGTATCGACTGACGCCGACCCGGCGGCAGCGCTGCGGCCGTAGCGCAGGCACGCTATGTGCGGCGCAGCATCCGTGTTGTCTGCACGGAGAAACCCATGGAGTGGCTCAACGCCCACACCTTCCTGCGCGTGCCGGCCCGCGATTGGGCCGCCGCCACGTTGACTGTCATCGCGGCGTATGCAGTGCTGTCAAGCGTGTTGCGCCTGATCTGCAACCGGCTTGATGCGCGCGCCCGCCGTACCGGCCATCGCTTTGACATTCTCGTCACCGCGGTGCTGCGCGATACGCATCCGCTGTTCATCGCGCTGGCCGCCTTGCTTGCCGGGTCGTACTTCATCGATCTGCCCACGCGCATTGCCAATAAGCTGGACCACATCTGGTTCGTCATCATCGGCTTCCAGATTGCCCTGTGGCTCAATCGCGGCGTGAAGCTGTGGGCACGCGACCGGCTGTCGACACAGACCCATGCCACACGCAACCCGGTGATCACGTCGATGACTGCCTGGGTGCTGCGGTTTGCGTTGTGGTCGATGCTGGTGCTCGCCATCCTGGCCAACGTGGGCGTAAACATCACGGCCTTCGTTGCCAGCCTGGGCGTTGGCGGCGTGGCGGTGGCGCTGGCGGTGCAGAGCATCCTGAGCGACCTGTTTGCGTCGCTGGCGATCGGGCTGGACAAGCCCTTCGAGATCGGCGACTTCATCGTGTTCGAATCGATCGCCGGCACGGTCCAGAACGTGGGGCTCAAGACCACGCGCATCCGCAGCCTGTCGGGCGAAGAGATCATCGCTTCCAACACGGCGCTGCTCAAGAGCACGATTCACAATTACAAACGAATGTCGGAACGACGCATCGTCTTCACCTTTGGGGTGACCTACGATGCGCGCGCCGCGCAGCTGCAGAAGATTCCGGACATCGTGCGCCGTGCCGTGGAAGCCGCCGGCAACACGCGCTTCGATCGTGCGCACTTCAAGGAATTTGGCGAGAACGCGCTGAACTTCGAGGTCGTGTATTTCGTGACCGATCCGGACTTCAACCTGTACATGGATATCCAGCAGCGCATCAACCTGACGATCCTGGAAGGGCTGGAGAATCTCGGCACCTCGTTCGCCCTGCCCACGCGCACGATCCAGCTGGTGCGCCGTGACGGTGAGCCGGTCGGACCGGAAGACCTTGCCGACCGCAAATCAACAGGCAGCAGCCAGCGCGTCAATGCGCGGGCTAGCGGCTGACCGCTGCCGCCATGCCGAGAAACGCCGCGTCGAGGCTGCGCCACAGTGGCCTCGAGCGCGGCACCATGTCCTGCCGGAAGTACCACCAGAAATACCCGCCAACAAACCGCCGATGCGTGATCGCAAGCCCGTAGTAGTGCGCAACAAGCGCAGCCTTGCGTGCGGCATGCCGCGTACCGACTTCACCAAACCCGAGCGCGGCGTGCGGAAACAGTTCTCCCAGGCGGGTGAACACGGCGTTCCAATCGGGCGGCGTGATCTTGCAGTCGTCTTCATAGAAGCTGATGAAGACGTAGTCGAGCCCATCGCGCAGGCGTGGCGGCAGGTTCCGCTGCACCCAATCGAACATGGCGCGTGACGGCTGTTCGGCGCAGCCTTCGTTGTAGTAGAGCGTGAGCGCCGTGCGGCCGCCGCCCGCTTTGATGACCTCGTAAGCGGCCATCGTCTTGTCGACGACGTCGCGAGTGGTGCCGGTCCAGTCGCCGTTGATTTCGTTGCCGATCTCCCAGACGTCGACGTTGCTGCCGAGCGCGTGCAGGTAAGCGGCGGCGCGCTCGCGCAGTTGCCGCGTGGTGTATTGCTTGAGCGTGGAGGAATCCACGAGCTCGCCCATCACATATGCCACGTCGCGGATGGCGGCCACCGGTCCGACGTAATGCGGCGCATCCATGCCCTCATCGAAGACGACGCGCACGGTGGGCGTGCGCGACAGGTGCGACAGCGCATCCACCACAGCAGGCATGTTGTCCACCGCATCCACCGTCACGCCATACAAAGGCACAGGGCCGGGAGGCATGGCGCCCACCGGCCCAGCGGCTTCGGTGGATGCGCTCATGACCAGCATGGCTGCCGCCAGCAACAAGCGCATCCGGCACATCGTCACTTCACCGTGCTCGCATCCGCCCAGGTGTACCCCATGCTGGTGATACCCGTGATGATGGTCTGGAAGTCGGTATAGCCCGGTGTGCCCAGCTCCGGCTCCAGCCAGAACGGATGGAAGAAGAACGAGGCAAAGCCATCGCGCACCACCTGTGCATACGTCGCATTGGTGAGGATGTCCTGCGCGGTGTACGTCAGGCAGGAGGACGGATCGATATTGCAGATGTTGTATTCCACGTTGCCGAGGTTTTCCGGAATGATGCGTTGGTTGTAGTAGTCCTTCTGGATGATGTAGGGGAAGAACTGGCCGACCGAGAAATCATGCCCCGCGGTGCTCGAGTTCAAGGTCTGCGGGTTATCGGATGTGTAATACACGACGCGCTGGTAGGTGTTCTTGAAGTACTGCGGCACGGCCTTGATGGACAGCGGAGACGATTGGTAATGCGGCGCCTCCCAGGCAAAGGGCGCATAGCCATTGAGCTGGAACTCCAGCAAGCCCGAAGACAATCGCCCAGCTGCCCATTGCGTCGAGTCTTCGTTCACCGGGCGGTTCTGCGTGGCGAGCCAGAATTCAAAGTCGTTTGCGCTGACCGCGTTGATGAGGTTCGGGATGTTGCTGTACTGGTGCGTGTAGCCGTGCATCAGGATCTTCCCGCCGCGCGGCAGTGCATGATTCAGCGCCGACTTGAGCCCCGTTGCATTGACCAGGTGGATCGTCTGCGACACGCCGCCGTTGTAGACGCCGTTCGGGTCCTTGTACAGCGGGATGGTGGCAATCGAGAACGGGATCTTCTTGCTGTAGAGGTAGTCCGTCAGCGTGTTGATGGAGCTGACCGTGTTGGTGGCGTTGACGTCTTCCAGGCGCACCAGCGCGCGGTGCAGCGTAGGCGCGTTGGTACCGAGGATGTCATGCAGCATGTCGCACATCGCAAGGTAGCGGTCACGCGGCCCGATATACGAGAACGGCATGTCGGCCACGTACCAGAAGTTGCCTGAACGGATGACGTACGGCGCTGTTTCCTGCGTCACGGAATTCTTGATCGTCACCACGCTGCTGGCCTTGGTGGGATCGGCCACCGACGTCACGCCAATGTCCGGATCCGCGCTGACCACGCCCGTCGTGGCATTGAAGGCGTAGTACTTGGTCATGGTCTGGTTCTTGTACGACACCGTATCGAAGAAGCCGGGGTTCGGCGCGCTTGCCGACGGTGCGGCGTTCATGCCGCGCAGCCCGACAAAGTTGATGCCGTAACGCGACGTGAACGGATACGCCGTATTCCAGGCGAGCTCCCACAGGTTGTACTTGAACCACACCACGGTCTTCTGCGTGGTGGTCACATCCGAGAGGAACGCCGCCGGTATGGGGTTGTTGTAGTAACTCCCCATGTAGAAGATCGCGGTGTACTGCTCGGTCATGCCGGCCGTGTAGTTCTGCACGGGCAGCAGCGTGATGGTGGTGTTGAAGTGCGCGAGCAGGTTGTACAGCATGATCGCGTACGACTTGCCCAGGTTGGTGTACTGATCGTTTGGCGGCGCGTCGTACAACACCAGCATCGGCGCCGGCGTGCTCGTGGTTGTCGTGCCGCCCACCGTCACACAGATGGTTCCGAGCCCGATCGTGCAGGTGGCCGCCTGCGCTGGCCCTGTCAGCGATAGGCCGAGCAGGCCGCCCGCAAAGACGAGCGCGCACAGGAACTTACGAAGCAATGTCTTCATGATGACTCTCCGACTCATGGCAATCATGGGCGATAGAACGAGCCGTCCGCTTGGCGGTAGAGCCCGAGGTTGAAGTTGGGGCCACGATCGTGGCCGCGGTCTGTACCTGTCGTCTCGTTTTCCGGTATGCCGGGACGGACTTCAGTCATGACCACCGTGCGTGGCGGTGGGACGACCTGTCCGTTCTCATCCATGACGCCATAGCCGTAGGCGCGTCCGCCTCCGGTCACGGGCCGGGGTGTTGCTGTTGCAACAAAGGTGCGCTGCTCGGGTAACGCAGCCGTGGCCGTCGCCTTGGAAGACGCGGGGGGCGGAGCTTTCTTGTCCGTCTCGGCGCCGGGGCTGCGCTGGTCTGTCGCGCCGGTCACGATGGCGGGTATGCCGCCATCCCCGGCTCCCGGCGGCGCGACGATCAGCCAACCGGCGACAAGTGCGGAGGCAACCAACACGCCGCCCCCGATTTGCTTCGCTTTCATCAAAGCCTCCTAGCCGTTCAGGCGGTGCTGTGTTGACGACCCTTGCGCGGTGGCACGCGCCGCTTCCAGATCGATGATTTCGGCCTCGGTGGCCGGCTTGCGAATGAGTTGCGGGCCGCGCGGCAACTTCTGCGGCTGCGCGGCGAAGGCGCGCTTCAGCGCATCGACAATGCGCCGGCAGGCGTGGCCGTCGCCATACGGGTTGTGGGCCTGCGCCATGCGTTCGTATTCAGCGGCGTTGCACAGCAGCGTTTCTGCTTCGTCGACGATGCGTTGCGTATCGGTGCCCACCAGCCGCGCGGTACCGGACGCCACCGCCTCGGGGCGCTCGGTGGTATCGCGCGTCACCAGCACCGGCTTGCCCAGCGCGGGCGCCTCTTCCTGGATGCCGCCGGAATCGGTGACGATCAGGTAGGCGCGGTCCATCAGGTAGACGAACGGCAGGTAGTCCTGCGGCGCAATGAGGTGAACGTTGTCGTGGCCGGAAAGGATGGCGTTGACCGGCTGCTGCACGTTCGGGTTCAGGTGCACCGGATATACGACCTGCACATCCGGATGACGCGCCGCCAGCACGCGCAGCGCCACGCAGAAGTTCTCGAACGGCTCGCCGAAGTTCTCGCGGCGGTGGCCTGTCACCAGGATCATCCGGCGCCCTGCCTCCAGGAACGGATAGCGCGCCGCCATCTGCGCCGACAGGTCGGCATCGTCGTCCAGCCGCTGCTTCACTGCAAGCAGCGCGTCGATGACGGTGTTGCCGGTCAGCGTGACCTGCTCCGGGTCGATGCCCTCGTCCAGCAGGTTCTGGCGCGATTCGGCCGTGGGCGCGAAGTGCCACGTGGTGACCGAATCGGTAACGCGCCGATTCAGTTCTTCGGGCCATGGCGACCAGATGTTGCCGGTACGCAGACCCGCCTCCACATGCCCGACCGGAATGCGCCGGTAGAACGCCGCGAGGCTTGCCGCCAGCGTGGTCGTCGTGTCGCCGTGGACGAGCACGACATCGGGCTTGTAGGCATCAAGCACGCCGTCGATACCGCCCAGCACGTTGGACGTGATGTCGGACAGCGTCTGCCCGGGCCGCATCAGATTCAGATCAAACTCCGGCACGATGCCGAAGAGTTCCAGCACCTGATCCAGCATCTGCCGGTGCTGCGCGCTTACGCATACCGCCGACGTAAAGCCTGCCTCGGCCTGCAATGCCTGCACCAGCGGGGCCATCTTGATGGCCTCCGGGCGCGTGCCGAATACGGTCAGAATTTTCCCTGTCATGATTCCCCCCAGTCGTCTGCATCGGCGCATGTAAAGCGCGACGACGAACGTGTCGCTTCTGACGCCGGCGCAGACTTCGCCATTGAGCGAAGGCCGTGCCAAGCGTCCCGCTTTGACGCGCCATGGCGCAGTGACGCCATCCTGCGGACGCCGCTGCTGTTTCTCTTCGTTACCCGTTTCCCTCGGCGGTCAAAAACGTTTCATCTGCGACACCTCTGACTGGGGTCTGCTTGAATCCGGCGTTGCCTTAGAACCAAAGAATGGCGCGCGCGACCACCCCCTTGGCTCGATCCGCGTGCGTCAATGGCAAGCGGTACTGCACGGTCAAATCGAGCCAACTGGCCGGCGCTGCGTAGTGCGACTCCCGAAACCAGTAGCGGAAGTTGATGCCTGGGCCGACACCGAGGGCCAACCGCTGCCCGACCGCCTTGTTGTCGTGATCGCCTGCCAGCACGATGTGCGGATAGACCGTCAGGCGATCGCTGATCGAGTTGAGCAGCCACGTGTGTCCGTAGCGCATCTCGGTGCTGATGATCATGCGGCCCTGGTTGAGGAAGTACGCGCCCTCCCCGAACACCTGCCAGGTCTGCCAGCGCGGCTTGGTCACTTGCAGGTCGAGGCCCTGATCGGTCGAGAAGCCGATGCGCAGCAGCGTGTCGTTGGTGGTCAGTTGCCCGATGCGGAAGAGACGCTCGGCGGTAAAGACAAGGTTGATGTCCTTGATCGGCTTGTAGCGCGCCCCCACCGAACCCTGCGCGGTCGGCAGGCCGGTGTTGCCGTTGCGGTCGTACACGCTGTCATAGCCGCGCACGAAGAGTTGGAAGATGCTGCCGTCGCGGTAGCCGATGCCGGGCGGCTGCCAGTACACCTCTGCGCCAGCCTGGCCTGCGCTCACGGTGTTGGGCAAACCGAATGCCGATGTTTGATACGCACCAGAGAGCACCACGCCGAAGGTCCGCTGCATCTGCTCGACTTCGCGCCGGTAGCCGAAGCGGCGGTCGGGCGGAAGGCGGTCGTCGCCGTTGCCACCGGTGTCGCTCTTCGCATCGGCATCGGCGTGGTCGAGGCTTTCCCGGAAGAGCTTGATGGCGGTCGGGTTGTCGCCCAGGCGCTTGGCTGCGTAGGCGGCATCGGCGTAGTGCGTCCAGTTGCCCTGCCCCGTAGCAAATCCGCGCTGGAACGCAGCCAGCGCTGCGCGGTCGTCACGCGCGCGCAAGTGGCTGTAGGCTTCGTTCAACTCGCGCTGGCCGACCACGCGCGGGTCATTGGCGGACGCCGCGTCGCCCTGCCCTTCGGGCGCCATCGCCTGGGCAAGCAGCGCCTTGGCATAGCGCTGTTGCGCCGGATCGGTCGCATGTTCGGCAGCCAGCGTGGCAGCCTGTGTCGCGCCGTCGCGGTCGCCGAGTTGCAGGCGCGATTGCGCAAGGCGCAGTTGCACGTCGGCATCGGGTTGGTCTTTCATGCCGCTGAGCGCATCGATGGCGGCCTGCGGATGCTTGGCGGAGTACGCACTGTCCGACCAGGCCAGATGCAGGTTGCGCTGCTCCTGCGCGGTCCAGTCGGTGCCTTGCACGGCGTGTGCAAAGTCCTGTTCGGCGACGGCGGGGTCGTTGGCCTTCTGCGCGAGGAACCCGTGCTGCGCATACACGCGTGGCTCGTCGGGATATTTCTGCAGCAACGCATCGGCCTGCGCGCGTGCCGCATCCAACTGGCCCTTGCGCGTGAGCACATCCAGCAGCAGCAGGTTCAACTGCAGGCTGTCGGGCTGCACAGCCAAAGCCGCGCGCGTGGCGGCCTCGGCATCGTCGAGCGTGTTGGCCTCGATGGCGCGATAGGCGCGGTCGGCGCGGAAGTAGGCATCGGGCTGCAACGGCGCAGGCTGCTCTGCCAGCGATACGCCATGACACAGCGCCCACACTGCCGCGGCAATCGGCCAGCGCAAACGGCGCACGGTTAAACGGTTGGCTCTCTCGTGTGTCATGCCACACCTCCCGCAACAGATGGGTTCGGCCGCGGGTCTGGCCCAGGGGGCAAGTCCGGCGGCACAGGAATCGGGGGGATGGTGGAAGCCTCGGGTGCGGGTGCCGTGCCGGCTGCAACGCCTGGGCCGGCGCCCGTCATGGATTCGACGGCCAGCATGGCCGAATGCGCCGCCGGGCCGAATACGACCGTGGTGCGGCGGTTGGGGTCGGCCATCTGCGCCAGCTCGGCCGACATCTCGTGATCGCATGCCATGAAGCACGCGACCTTGCGGCCGGCCGCACGGGCCAGCTCCTCCAGCACTTCGCCGTTGGGCAACTCCGACACGGCGATGTTGAGCGAGCCGTCTTCGCCGATCGAGAACGGCACCACGTGATGCCGCACAGCCAGGTCACGCGGCAGGCAATCGGCCAGCGCGCCGAGCACGACGTTGGTCAGGCTCACGCGCGGCAGGTCGACCTGCTCGGCCAGCGCATCGGCCAGCGTGTCGGGCGTGACCAACCCCTGCTCGACCAGCACTTGCCCGAGCCGGCGCCCGGTCTGGCGCTGGATGGCGAGCGCGGCATCCAGCTGCGCCTGCGTAAGCACTTCCCACTTGATGAGCGTTTCGCCCAGCTTGCAGCGCGTGCGGCCCAGCGCGTCGTTCGACAGATACGTGTGCTGCGTCTTGTCCCAGGCGATGGGCTTGCCGGTCAGGCAGTAGATCAGGAAGATCTTCCACGCCCGGCATACCGAGAAGAAATTGATGAAGTTGTTCACCACCAGCCGGGGCAAACACAGCACGCCTTGCAGCGGGCCGTTCAGCCGACCGACAAAGTACATGCGCTGTGCCAGGCGGTTGACGAGCAACGCAGCGTTGACGGCCAGCAGATCCTGCATCCAGATGCTGCCGACCACGAAGGTGCCATCCGGAATGGTCAACACACCCTTGGCCGAGAGCGCACCCAGCGCCAGGTAGTTCAGCGACAGCACGTAGGCCAGGATCGAGAACAGCGCGGTCAGCACCCCCTTGCGGTCCCGGAAGAACATGTAGCGCGTGATGAGGTTGCCGTTCCAGCCCATCTGCAGCCAACCCTGGAAGGCAATGCCAAGCACCCAGCGGGCGCGCTGCCGATAGGCCGTGCGGAACGTGCTCGGAAAGTACTCGCGCGTGGCCAGCAGCTGCGGGCGCGTGCCCTTGCGCCGCCCCAGGTGCCAGCGGGTGCGCGTCTTGCCCTCGGCGTTCTGCGCGGGCTCTGCGTTCTCGCAGATCGGGAAATGCACGAACGCTTCGCGCATGCCGAGTTCGCGCAGGCGGAAGCTGAAATCGTAGTCTTCCGTCAGCGTGCTGGTGTTGAAGGGTGAATCGCCGCGCACCTTCATCACCGCTTCGATGGCACGGCGGCTGTAGCACAGCGCCACGCCCGCCCCGGGCACCGTGCCGGTCAGTGCCTGGCGCGCCACCAGGTCTTTCTGGTGCGTTTCGGAGAAATCGTCCATGTACGTGCCGGCCACCCACTCGTACCACTTGCGTTCAAGCGAGAGCACCGGCAGCTGCACCAGGTCCTGATCGACGATGAAGTAGTTGAAATACTTCAGTTCCAGCGGGTGGATGACGTCTTCGCAGTCGTGCATGATCACGCCCGCAAAGCGGATGCCGTGGCCCGCCTCGTGCCGGATGATGGTCTGGATGATGGTGTTCAGGCAGTCGGCCTTGCACGTCGGGCCATCGTGCGTGACGGCAGCACGCACCACGCGGCCCGGGTAGCGGCGCACCATGCGCTCGACTTCTGTGGTGGTCTCCGCATCGTTGCGGTACGCGCCGGCAAAGATGATGAAGCGCGTGTACTCCATCGTCGCCAGGGTGTTTTCGACCATCTTCGCGATGACGTCGTACTCCTTCCACGCCGGCACCATGATGGCGAGCCATTGCTCTTCGCGCTCGCGCAGCGACTGCGCCGAGATCGTGACAGGCGTGCGCCCACGCTGCGGCCACAGCCACAGCTCTCGCACCCAGTAGAAGGCATCGAGGAAAAAATCGTCGGCCGTGCTGATGAAGATGACGAGCGTGGTCGCCACCGTCAGGGTGTTGAGCAACGCCAGGTAAAGCTCCCATGACAGTTCGCTCATGGCTGCTCCCCTGCCGCGGCCCTACGGGCGCGTTGCCAGTGTCCGGCGTACCCCCCGCCTTGCGCTGTGGCGCTCATGCTTCCCCCAAGGTCTTTTTCGACATGCGGCGCAACCGCTTTGCACCGCGGCATCCGACCCGATCGCCTGTTGCCGATCCGGTTGATGTGTCGCCCTCTAGCCTGCTTCTCGCGAGGGGGAACGCGAGGACCATACCAACGCCCGCCAAGGCGCGCGGTTATGCGGTGCAGCACGCCACCTACGTCTTCAGACGCGTGCCTGACACGCCGGGTTGTTGCATGCGTGAACGCAAGATGCGGGCGGCGAGGGTGGCAAGTTCAACGCCACGGCATGCAACGCCATCGGATAAGGTGAGTCGTTCGTCCGGGCAGAGGACAAGGCCTCCCTACGAATGACGGAGGCGCGGGGGGACCACGTGCAGGGCGTTTGGGTTAGGCGAGCAGGAAGCGCATCCCGCCGGCACGGGGCGCATGTTGGCGGATGGACTGCGGCACGCAACGGCACACGTGCTGCAAAGCCTTATGCGTAAAGGATCTGCCGGAGGAATGGCGCGCCTGAGCGCGCAGACCGCTCCGTCTGCCCGAATGCCGGCGACGTGATCGCGCGAGTCGCCGGCGGGGCTGACAACATCGGCCCAAGCAATTGCGCAAATCGGTTGCAGCGCTGAAACACAAAGCCGCGCTCAGGGCGCGGCTTGTCGGATCGGCGTGTCGGCTTGTGCGTCAGAACTGTTCCCAGTCGTCGGCATCGTGGGAGACCGCAGCCAAGGCAAGCTTGCCGGGCTTGGGCTCGGCCGCCACGGCAGGCGCTGCCTTCGCATTCTGAACCGGCACAGCGGCGGGCTTTACCGCCACAGCCGGGCGCTTGCGTGCCGCACGCGCCGTCGCAACGGCAGGTTTGCGCGCCGCCGGTTTAGCGATGTGGCCCGGCACGGCGGATGCAGCCGATGCAGTCGATGCAACAGGCGCCGCCTTCGCGGCCACGGGCGCCAGCACAGGTTCAGCGTGGGCACCCGCCGCAGGCAAACGGAACGACGCCACCGCCTCGCGCAGCACGCCGGCCTGTTCTTCCAGCGATTGGGCAGCCGCCGCTGCCTCTTCCACCAGCGCGGCATTCTGCTGGGTCACCTCGTCCATCTGCGTGACGGCCTGATTGACTTGTTCGATACCAGCGCTTTGTTCGTCCGATGCGGAACTGATCTCGCCCATGATGTCGGTCACACGCTTGACGGCCACGACCACTTCGTCGATCACCGCGCCGGCCTCGGTCACCAACGTCGAGCCGTTCTCAACGCGGCCAACCGAATCGCTGATGAGCTCCTTGATTTCCTTCGCTGCCGTGGCCGAACGCTGCGCCAGGCTGCGCACCTCGCCGGCCACCACCGCAAACCCACGGCCCTGCTCGCCTGCGCGCGCAGCTTCGACTGCGGCATTCAGCGCAAGGATGTTGGTCTGGAAGGCAATCCCTTCGATCACGCCGATGATGTCGGCAATCTTCTTGCTGCTGTCGTTGATGCCCGACATCGTCTCGATCACGCGGCCCACCACTTCACCGCCCTTGACGGCGATGTCCGATGCGTTGCCCGCGAGCTGGCTGGCCTGACGCGCGTTGTCGGCGTTCTGGCGCACGATGCTCGTCAGCTCTTCCATGCTCGACGCGGTTTCTTCCAGAGACGACGCCTGTTCTTCGGTGCGTTGCGACAGGTCCATGTTGCCGGCCGCGATCTGCTTGGTCGCGCTCGCGATGGATTCGCTGCCGCCGCGCATCGTCACGATGGTGCGGATCAGGCCGTTCTGCATGTCGATGAGACCTTGCGTGAGTGCACCCATTTCGTCCTTGCTGCTGACGGTGATGCGCTCGGTCAGGTTGCCGTTCGAGATCGCGCTGAAGTGGCCCAGCATCTTAGACAGCGGCACCGAGATCGCACGGTGCAGGCCGAATGCGCAGCCCAGCGCCGCCGCAATGCCCACCACGATGGCGCCGACGATCAGCATCAGAAAGGCATGCGAGCGCGCGGCCGCGCTTTCGTAGGCTGCCTTGGCCTGTTGGACTTGGCTGCGGTCCAGCGCGTCGGCAGCGGCAGACAGCGCCACGGACAGCGGCGGGATGACGGTCATCACCACCTTGTCGGCGGTCGCGGCATCGCGGGCACGCAACGCGTTCATCAACGGCTCGATGCCGTCATGGAAAAGCGCGTTGCGCTTGACTTCCATGTCGGCGGCCAGGCGCGTTTCATCTGCGCTCATGGGCAGCGCCTTGTATTGCTTCCACGCGTCGTCAGACTTGGCGCGGTAGCCGTTCGCCTTGTCCAGGATGGCCGGTACATCGGCCGCATCCGGATGGAAGACAGCGCGATCCAGTGTTGTACGGACGATCGCCGCATTCAGCTGCGACTTGCCGACCAGCGAGGTCGAAGCGAGCTGATTGGAATAGATCTCGTTGATGTTCGCGTCAGATGCGCGCATTCCGACCACGCCGATGGTGCCGGTGGCCACCAGTAGCGCGGCCAAGAGCGCCAGCGCTGCGTTGAGTCGGAAACGGATGGAAAGTCGATTGAGCATGGGAATCACCGCGGGGTTATCGCCTCCGCTATATCGGTCGGCCCGCGCCGTTTCTGAAGCCGGTGCGGGCACCTCCCATGCGCGATGTGGCTAGTACGGCACTGCCATGTTGTTTTCGATGCGGGCGCGATCGCCCACGCGCAGGCCGTTGGGGTTGTTCTGCGTGAGCGTGATGCGCGAGTTGTCGTTCAGCCGCATCGTCACGCGGTAGGTCTGGCCGACCACCGTATTGCCTTCCACGGCGTTGCCCGCCATGGCACCCGCCACCGCGCCGCCGATGGTGGCCACGGTGTTGCCGCGTCCGCCGCCCACCTGGTGGCCGAGCAAGCCGCCCACCACGCCGCCGAGCACGGCACCCACGCCGCTCGCCTGGCCGCGCACGGGCACCGCTTCGACATATTCGACAACGCCGTAGCGGTTGTCCGCCGGCGCTTGATAAGACGGGTCGCCGTTGTTCGGATACGGCGAATAGTTCGGCTGCGAGTATGTCGGCTGCGGCTGCGGATAGGGCTGGGGAGCATTCTGGCCGTAGCTGCCGTAGCCGTTGCCGTACGTGTTGTCGTACCCGCTCGTATAGCCGCTGCTGTAGGTGGTCGGGCCGGTGCTGTTGCCGTACGCATTGCTGCCCGCGGCATAGCCTGCCCCGTAGCCCGCGCCGTATCCGGGGTAGGCCGGCGCTGTCACGCAGCCTGTCAGCCCGGCTGCCACGGCCGCCAATGCGGTCGCTGCCACCCAACGCGCTGCCCGCCCTGCACGGTCCGACTTGTTCGTTGCTTGCATGATGAATCCCGTCTTGTGAGCGAGGCGTCTGGGCCCGACCGGCAGTCTCGTCTGCGGCCTGCGGCCATGCGCCTCTTGCCGCAAAGTCTATGCCGCCGCCTTGCAAACCCGTGCAACCAAAACCGCTCATCGGTAACGGGGTGTAACCGCATGGCCGGCGTGGCTTTGAGCAAGGCCCAGGAGCGCGCGTTATCATCGCCAAGCGCCGTGCGACGCACCTCCCTGCGGGGTCCCGCCCGTTCATGCCGCCCGCCCTCTCTCCTGATCCCATGTCACCCACCCTGCTGCTCCTCATCGCGATGACGCCCGACAACGTGGCGCAGATCGCTGAACATTTCCACGTCATCCATGCGCCCACCCGGGCCGAACGCGACGCCGCCATCGCCCGCCACGGGCAGGATGTCCGTATCGTGCTCACCAATGGCTCGACGGGCCTGACGGGCGCGGAGATGGCTGCAATGCCCAAGCTGGAACTTGCCTGCGCGCTGGGCGCCGGCTACGAGAACATCGACGTGGAGGCCGCCCGGGCGCGCGGGGTGGTGGTAGCCAACGGCGCCGGCACCAACGACGCCTGCGTGGCCGACCACGCCTTTGGCTTGCTGCTGGCCACCGTGCGCGGCATTGCCAAACTCGATCGATCCACACGCAACGGCGTCTGGCGCGACGACATTCCACTGCAACCCGGCGTATGCGGCAAGCGTCTGGGCATCGTCGGCCTGGGCACCATCGGCATGCAGATCGCGCGCCGCGCAGCAGGGTTCGACATGCAGATCGGCTATCACAATCGCAAGCCGCGCGAAGGCGTGACGTACCGCTACTTCGATGCGCTCAAGGACATGGCGGAGTGGGCGGACTTCCTGATCGTTGCCACGCCCGGCGGCGCGCAGACCAAACACCTCGTCAACCAGACGATCCTGGAAGCGCTGGGCCCGAACGGCTACGTGGTCAACATTGCGCGCGGCAGCGTGGTCGATACGGCGGCGCTGGAAGCCGCCATCCGCTCAGGCAAGCTGGGGGGCGCGGGGCTGGATGTGTATGAGAGCGAGCCCAAGCCGCCGGCCGGGCTGCTGGACCTGGAGCAGGTCGTGCTGACGCCGCACATTGCCGGCTGGTCGCCGGAATCGGTGCAGGCGACGGTGGATCGATTTCTGGAGAACGCCCGCGGACACCTGGCGGGCACAGGCGTGGTGTCCCCGGTCTGAGGAATTGACCCCGGGACACCTCCATCACGCGGTTACGACGCCGGACGCTTCATCTGGCACGACGTCGGCTGGGCCGCGAGGTGCGGTTCCAGCGTGACGTCGGTGCGCCAGCCGTAGCCGGTGTTTTCCTGGTCGTACTTGATCTTCTTGCCGTCGGCCTTGACCCAGGTGGTCACGTACAGCGTCTGCTGGGCCTGGTGGTCGGTCTTGCGCATCTCGATCGGGCCGTTGAGCCCATCGACCGTCATGCCTTCCATCACCTTGGCCACCTTGGCCGGCTCCGCCGAACCGCTGGTCTTGATGGCCTTGGCCAGGAAGGCGATGCCGGTGTAGACATCGGCGTTGAAGAAGTCGTCGTTGTACTTCTTCTTGAAGCCGTCGAGCACGGCGCTCGTCTTCGCGTTGCCGTCGTTCGGGGCGAAGTAGCTGATGACCTTCACGCGGTCGGCGCCGGAGGCCCCCATCGCCGTGGGCACACCCGTGGTGCCTGCGTAGTACGTATAGAAGTTGGTGGCGAGGCCCGCATCCTTCGACGCACGGATCAGCAGCGCCAGGTCGCTCCCCCAGTTGCCGGTGATGACCGTATCGGCGCCCGATGCCCGGATCTTCGCGACATACGGCGAGAAGTCCTTCACCTGTGCCAGCGGGTGCAGGTCTTCACCCACCACCTGGATGTCCGGGCGTTTGCGCTTGAGGTATTCCTTGGCCGCACGCGCCACTTGGTGCCCGAACGAGTAGTTCTGGTTCAGCAGATAGACCTTCTTGATGTTCGGGTCCTTGGCCAGGTAGCTGGTCAGGGCCTCCATCTTCATGTCGGAGTTGGCGTCCAGACGGAAGTGCCAGTAGTTGCACTTGCTGTTGGTCATGTCCGGATCGACCGCGGCGTAGTTGAGATAGATGATCTCCTTGCCCGGGTTGCGGTCGTTGTACTTGGCGATCGCGTCCTGCAGCGCCATGCCCACGCTGGAACCGTCGCCCTGCGCGACGTAGCGGATGCCCTGGTCGGTGATCTGCTTGAGGATCGTCAGGCTTTCTTGCGGCGACACCTTGTTGTCGAAACCGACGACTTCAAACTTGGTGCCGTTGCCGCTCCAGTTCTGCTGGTTGGCCAGATCGGCCGCGTATTGCCAGCTGCGCAACTGGTTCTGGCCCAGCGCGCCCATCAACCCGGATAGCGGATCGATCCACGCGATCTTGACGGTCTCTGCGTGGACAGTGCTCGGGCCGAATGCGCCTGCGAATGTGCCAACTGCCGCCGCCGCGCACAGCGCGAGTCGGAATGCCTTCATGCAAATGTCTCCTGATGTCTTATCGTTAGACGCCGTGCAGAAGGCATCGTCGAGCATGGTTCCTGCACTAAACCGCAAACCGAGGCTTACGGTAGCTCGATCCTTCCATACACAAACGTATGTGCATGGTAGGAGTGCGTTTGTTGCCGTGTCAACCCGCGCAAACCTGGGGGCCTCAGCATGATTTAAGCGCTGGACAGCCCGGTCAGCGAGGCTAGAATCCGCCTTCATGCCCAAGCCTTCCCTGCTGATCGACGAACGCGACGCTGCCGTCGACGTCGATGCCGAAACCTCTGTCCCTGCCGCACCGCGTGCGCAGCTCACGCCCGACGACTGGGTGCGCGCCGCCACGGATCTGCTCGTCACCAAGAGCATCGATGCGGTGCGCGTGGACGTGCTCGCCAAGCAGCTGGACGTCACGCGCGGCAGTTTCTACTGGCACTTCAAGAACCGCGACGACCTGCTGCACCAGGTGCTGCAGGACTGGAGCGAGCGCACACGCATCGGCCCCAAGCTTGAGCGGCAGAACCCATCGGTGCAGGGCCTGGTGCGCGATCTGCTCGCGTTGCCGTTTCGCGGACGCAGCGCGCGCCGCACGGCCATGATCGAATTCGCGATCCGTGCCTGGGCGCGGCGCGATCCAATGGCGCAAGAGGCGGTCGAAGCCGTCGACGAACACCGCATGGACTACTACGTCCAGCATTTCCAGGCGATCGGCTTTACGCGCAAGGACGCCAAGACACGCGCCTTCATGCTGTACGCCTACCAGTTATCGGAGGCCACGCTCTGGCACCAGGGCAGCAAGGCCGACAAGGACGCGCGCCGCCGCTTCTTTGAAGACACGCTGCTCGCCGGCGCACCACAAGACGGCTCCGCCGCACCTTCGCGGGAATAAATCGTGCTGCGTCGTGCGCATTCCTCTCCGAGTGCGCCGCGATGCCCGAATCGCCAGCCTTCCACACATCCGATCTGCCCAGCCGGCTCGATCGCCTGCCCTGGAGCCGCTTTCACACGCGCGTGGTCATTGCGCTGGGCATCACGTGGCTGCTCGACGGTCTGGAGGTGACACTGGCCGGTGCCGTGGCGGGCGCGCTCAAGCAAAGCCCTGCCCTGCATCTCACCAACGCGCAGGTCGGTCTCGCCAGCAGCGCCTACCTCGTCGGTGCGGTGTTCGGCGCGCTGCTGTTCGGCTGGATGACGGATCGGCTCGGCCGCCGCAAACTGTTCTTCATCACGTTGGGCGTGTACATCCTTGCCACGCTGGCGACGGCGTTTTCGTGGAGCTTTGCCAGCCTCGTCGTGTTTCGCGTGCTCACCGGCGCGGGGATCGGCGGCGAATATGCGGCCATCAATTCGACCATCCAGGAGCTGACGCCCGCACGCGTGCGCGGCTGGACGGACCTCGCCATCAACGGCACGTTCTGGGTCGGGGCGGCGTTGGGCGCTGGCGCCTCGTTGTGGTTGCTGGACCCCGCACACATGAGCGTCGATATGGGCTGGCGGCTGTGCTTCTTCATTGGCGCAGTGCTGGGGCTCATCATTCTTGTCATGCGTTTCTGGATTCCAGAAAGCCCACGCTGGCTCATCACGCGCGGCCGGCACGAAGAAGCGCAGGCCATCGTGCGCGACATCGAAAGCGAGATTGCATCGCGCGGCCATCGCTTCGATACCGCGCCACTGCCCGCATTGCGCATGCGCAGCCGCGGCCATCCTCGCTTGGCGGAAGTGGCCCGCGTGCTCTTCGTGCAGCACCGGCAACGTGCGCTGGTGGGCCTCGCGCTGATGGCAGCGCAGGCGTTTTTCTACAACGCGATCTTCTTCACGTACGCGCTGGTGCTGACCGATTTCTATGACGTGCCCGCAACGAAGGTGGGCACATACCTGCTGCCGTTTGCGCTCGGCAATTTTCTGGGGCCGCTGCTGCTCGGGCGATTGTTCGACATAGTGGGCCGGCGAACGATGATTGCCGCCACGTATGCGATCAGCGGCCTGCTGTTGCTGGTGAGTGGCGCGCTTTTCAAGGCCGGTGTGCTCGATGGAACCACGCAGACGATCGCGTGGACGGTGGTGTTCTTCTTCGCATCGGCCGCCGCCAGCTCGGCGTATCTGACGGTGAGCGAGACCTTTCCGCTCGAGGTGCGCGCGCTCGCCATCGCGTTGTTCTACGCCGTGGGCACCGGGATGGGCGGTGTGGCGGGGCCTGCGCTGTTCGGCTGGTTGATCGACACGCACTCGCGCGGTGCCGTGTTTGGCGGCTACGCATTCGGCGCGGTGCTGATGCTGCTTGCAGCTGCAGTGCAGGCCCGCTGGGGAACGGCGGCCGAGCGCAAGCCGCTGGAACATGTGGCTGCGCCGCTATCAGTCGACGACAGGCCGGCTTGATCTGTGCCAAACCTGCGCAACGCGCGTCGCCGCCGGTCGCCTATATACTTTCGCGCAGCGCTTTCCCGTGCATTTCCCGCCTACTGGAGACACCCATGCCTGACGCGACTTACGACAACCAGAACATCTTCGCCAAGATCCTGCGTGGCGAGCTGCCGTGCATCAAGGTGTACGAAGACGATCACACCATCGCTTTCATGGACATCATGCCGCAGGCCGACGGCCACGTGCTGGTGCTGCCCAAGGAAGGCGCAGCGGAATTGTTCGACCTGTCCGACGATGCCGCATCGGCCGCCATCCGCACCACGCGCAAGCTGGCGCGCGCCGTGCGCGCCGCATTCACGCCGCCGGGCATTGCCATCTTCCAGCTCAACGGCAGCGCTGCCGGGCAGACGGTGCCGCACGTGCACTTTCACGTGCTGCCGCGCTACAGCGACACCCCGCTGCAACCGCACGCCCGCGTGCAGGCCGACACCGACAAGCTGAAGGCCCAAGCCGAAAAGATCATCGCCGCACTGCAGGCCGAATAAGCTTCGCCCCACACGCCGAGGCCGCACCAGCCGGCCTCGCGAACCTCCTCCCTTTTCAATCTCGCCCCGCCTCGCTGTACCGACTCCGCATCGTTCTTGCGTTTACCCAGCCGTTGCGTATATTCGTCGACGGATATACGCAACCGAGCAAATATGAAGCGTCCGACCAGTCCGTTGGCCCTTGCGGTCCTTGTGCTGCTGTTTGAAAAACCGATGCATCCGTATGAGATGGCGTCGACCATGCGCGCACGGGGTAAGGAGAAAAGCATCAAGCTGCGCTACGGCTCGCTGTACACCGTGATCGATTCGCTGGAAGCCGCCGCGCTGATCGTGCCAACCGAAACCGTGCGAGATGGCGCTCGCCCAGAGCGGACCGTCTACGCCATCACCCCTGCCGGCCGCGCCGAGATGAACGACTGGCTGCGTGAATGGATCGCCCGGCCGGAGAAGGAATACCTGCGCTTCGAAGCCGGGCTATCGCTGCTGCCCGCACTGCCGCCCGATCACGTGATCGACCTGCTGCGCGACCGCCTGGCGCGCCTCGATCCGCTCATCGCAGAAGTCGATGCCGAGCTGACGACGGGTGCCGCGCAGGAAGTGCCGCAACTGTTTCTGATTGAGTCCGAATACCAGCGCGCGCTGCTGCTGGCAGAACGTCAGTTCGTGATCGGACTCATCACCCAGATGGAGGCCGGCACGCTGGGCGGGCTGGACCTCTGGCGCGGCTGGCATCAGCAGCGCGCGGCGGCCGAGAAGACCGCCTCCACTACCGGGCCGGCCTGAGCCGGTCCGCCGTCAACGCAGTGAAACCGGAGTCGTCATGCAAACCTCATCGCAAACCGTGCCGCGCGACACGCATTCGCCATCCATTCCGTTCGACCCGAATGCCGAGAAGGCCCTGAGCTGGTATGGCTGGGGCTCGCCCATCGGGGCAGGCTTGTTCCTCGTAGCGGTCGGCGCATGCGCAGCGCTGCTGCACATCGCGGCCTGTGGCGTTGAGCGCGGCACACCGAACCAGAAAGGACGCACCGCAGTCAGGCGGATGACGCTTCGGGCGCGGGTGCGTCCGCGCTTCCTGGCTGCGCGTCCCGTCGATAGGCCAGCCGATACAACACCGGCAGCACCAGCAGCGTCAGCGCCGTCGACGACAGAATCCCACCGATCACCACCGTGGCCAACGGCCGCTGCACTTCCGCGCCCGTACCGGTTGCCAGCGCCATCGGCACGAAGCCCAGCGACGCCACCAGCGCGGTCATCAGCACCGGACGCAGGCGCGTAAGCGCGCCCTCACGTACGGCCTCGTCGACGGGCTTGCCGCTCTCGCGCAGGCTGCGGATGAAGCTCAGCATCACCAGCCCGTTGAGCACTGCCACGCCCGACAGCGCGATGAAACCCACCGCCGCGGAAATCGACAGCGGAATGCCGCGCAACGCCAGCGCCAGGATGCCGCCCGACAGCGCAAACGGAACGCCGGAAAACACCAGCAAGCCGTCCTTCAGGTTGCCGAACATCATGAACAGCAGCGTGAACACCATGGCCAGCGCCAGCGGCACCACGATCTGCAGGCGCCCGGTGGCCGACTGCAACTGCTCGAACTGCCCGCCCCACGCCATCCAGTATCCGGCAGGCAGGCGCACCTGCGCATCGAGCACCGCCTGGGCCTCTTCCACAAACGAAGCGATGTCGCGCCCGCGCACATTGGCGCTGACGACGATGCGGCGCTTGCCGTCTTCGCGGCTGACCTGGTTGGGGCCGGTCACCTCGTTGAGCGTGGCCACATCGGATAGCGGCACGTAACCCTGCCCGTTGGGCAGCGCCAGCGGCAGGCGTCCCAGCGCAGCCGGATCGCTGCGCGCGGCTTCCGGCAGCCGTACGACGATGCCGAAACGACGGTCCCCCTGGAATACGGTGCCCGCATCCTTACCGCCGATGGCAGCGGACACCGTGTCCTGAATCGCGCCGATGGAGAGGCCATAACGCGCGGCCTTGTCGCGGTCGATGTCGACGTTCAAAAAAGGCAGGCCGCCGGTCTGTTCGATCTTCACCTCGGCAGCGCCGGCCAACTTGCCGAGCTGCGCCGCAATACGCTTGGCCTGGGCTTCCAGCACGCCCATGTCGTCGCCGAAGAGCTTGACGGCCACATCGCTGCGTACGCCCGAAATCAGTTCATTGAAGCGCAACTGAATCGGCTGCGAGAACTCGTACGCGTTGCCGGGCAGCGCTTCGACCGTGGTGCGAATGTCCGCGAGCAACTGCTCCCGGTTGCGACGTTTGCCATCGGCGCCGGTGGGCCAGTCGCGCTCGGGCTTGAGCATGATGTAGCCGTCAGAGATGCTGGGCGGCATCACGTCGGTCGCGACTTCTGCGGTGCCGGTGCGCGCAAAGACACGCTCGATCTCGGGAAACTTCGCCTTGAGCGTGCGCTCGATCTGCATCTGCATGTCCAGCGATTGCGCCAGGCCGGTGCCGGGCACGCGCATGGCCTGGATGGAAAGATCGCCTTCGTTCAGATTGGGCACAAACTCCGCGCCCAGGCGCGTGGCGGCCACCACCGAGACCGACACCGCCACCGCGGCAAACGTCAGCACCACGGCAGGCGCAGCCAGCACCCGTTCGAGCAGCGGCGCATACATGCGGCGCGCCCAACCCATCAGGCGATTCTCTTTCTCGGCCACGCGTTCGCCAATGAACAACGCCACGGCGGCCGGTACAAACGTGATGGAGAGAATCATGGCCGCAGCCAGCGCCAGCACCACCGTGATCGCCATCGGGTGGAACATCTTCCCTTCCACACCCGAGAGCGCAAAGATCGGCAGGTACACCACCATGATGATGAGCTGGCCATACAGCAACGGGCGGCGCGCTTCGCGGGCGGCTTCAAATACCTCGTCGAAACGCTCGGCACGCGTGAGTGGTCGACCTCGCAATTCCTGCGCATGCGCAAGGCGCCGCACGCAGTTCTCGACGATCACCACCGCGCCGTCGACGATGATGCCGAAGTCCAGCGCACCCAAACTCATCAGGTTGGCGCTCACCTTGGCCGACACCATGCCGCTGAACGTCATCAGCATCGACAAGGGAATCACCAGCGCCGTCAGCACGGCTGCACGCAGGTTGCCCAGGAAGAGAAACAGCACCGCCATGACGAGAATGGCGCCTTCCAGCAGATTCTTCTTGACCGTGGCGATGGCCTTGTCGACGAGCACCGTGCGGTCGTACACCGACTCCACGCGAATGCCCGCCGGCAGCGTCTTGCGAATCTCCTGCATGCGCTTGTCCACGGCCTGCGAGACGGTGCGGCTGTTCTCGCCCATCAACAGGAACGCCGTGCCGAGCACCACCTCGCGCCCATTGCTGGTCGCCGCGCCCGTGCGCAGTTCGCTGCCGCTTTCGATGCTGGCGACGTCGCGCAAGCGCACCGGCGTGCCGTTGGGGCTGGCGAGCACCACGTTGCCGATGTCGGCCGCATCGCGCAACTGGCCGGGCGCACGCACGAGGTACTGCTCGCCCTTGCGCTCGATATAGCCTGCGCCGACGTTCGCGTTGTTGCGGTCCAGCGCGGTCACCACATCGGCCAGCGTGAGCTTGTACGACGCCAGGCGTTCGGGGCTCGTCGCCACCAGGAATTCCTTGGCAAAACCGCCGATGGTGTTGACCTCCGTCACGCCCGGCACATTGCGGATCTGCGGGCGGATCACCCAGTCCTGCAGCTCGCGCAAGTCGGCGGGGGTGTAGGCGGTGCCGTCGGGCTTGCGCGCATTGGCGTCGGCCTCCACGGTCCACAGGTAGATCTCCCCCAGGCCGGTGGAGACCGGCCCCATGCTCGGCGAAATGCCGTCGGGCAACTGTTCCTTTGCGGCCTGCAGGCGTTCGCTCACCAGCTGGCGCGCGAAATAGATGTCGGTGCCCTCCTTGAAGATCACCGTCACCTGGGACAGGCCGTAGCGAGACAGCGAGCGCGTCTGCTCCAGCTTCGGCAAGCCGGCCATGGCGGTTTCGAGCGCGTAGGTGATGCGCTGCTCGGTTTCCAACGGCGAATAGCCCGGTGCCGGCGTGTTGATCTGCACCTGCACGTTGGTGATGTCGGGCACCGCGTCGATCGACAGACGCGTATAGCTGTACGCGCCGAACGCCGCGGCGGCCAGCACGGCCAGCAGCACCAGGCAGCGCTGGGCGATGACCGTGCGCAAGAGGCGTTCAAACATGGCGCCTCCTTTCAATGACCGTGGTCGGCGGACTTGCCGGCTTCGGCCTTCAGCACGTAGCTGTTGGTCGCGGCGTAGCGCGTGCCGGTGGGAAGCCCTTCGAGAATCTCCGTCCAGGTGCCGTCGGTGCGGCCCGTTTTGACGGGGCGCACTTCAAAGCCGGCGGGCACGGGCACAAACACCGAGGGTTTCTCATCGACGGTCTGCACGGCGTCGGCGCGCACGGCCACGGGCACCTGCACGCGCCCCGATTCGACCGACACGTTGACGAACATGCCGGGCCGCCAAGCGAGCTTCGGGTTGTCAAGCGTGACGCGGGCGGGCGCGGTGCGGGTCTGTTCGCCCAGCAATGCGCCAACGTAAGAGACCTTGCCTTGCACGGCGGTGCCCGTGGCCGTGGCGCGCACGGTGGCGGCAGCGTTGGTGGTGACCGCCTCCAGGTCCTTGGCCGTGACGGAAAAGTCCGCCCACACGGTGCGCAGGTCCGCCACCGTAAAAACCGCTGTCTCCGCCTGCACGGCCTCCCCCTGCGACAGGTGCTTCGCGACCACCACGCCATCAAACGGCGCACGCAACTCGAAGCGATTCAGCGCCGACCCCGCCGGCGCTGCGCCAATGGCCGTCAGCTTCTGGCGGGCGTTGTCGGCCGCAATGCGCGCTTCCTGCAGCGATGTGCGCGCCTGCTGGTAATCCTGCTCGGCGGCGATGCCCTGCTCCCAGAGACGCTTTTCGCGTGCGTGTGCTTCCTGCGCGAGCGCAAGGCGCTGCTGGGCGGCCTGCAGTTCGCTGCGCTGATCCGACAGCGCGGGGCTGGACAGCAGAGCCAGCAGTTGGCCGCGGGTCACGGGCTGGCCCAGCTCCACCGCCACCTTCTCCGCCACACCGGCCACGCGCGGCACCACGTGGGCGGTGCGGTCTTCGTTCAGGCGGATCTCGCCGGGTAGGACAACCTCTGTTCGCAACTCGGCAGCCCCTGCGGTGTCCACGCCGATCTTGGCATTGGCGATGGCTTCGGCCGTCATGGCAAGCGTCTCGGCGTGGGGTGCCTCGGCCTGCTCGGTGGCGGCTGCAGGCGCCGCTTCAGCTTCGGACGTGCCAGTCTGGCGCGCGCCCATGCCAAGCCATAGCCCGGCAGCGGCCAGCGCGCCTAACACGACGATGAGCGCGATGGCGCGCCGTTGTTGCGGTGGAAGTGTCATGTCTGCAGAAAGAGAAAGGCCGCACTACCGGCCGAGGATGCGATCGATGCCGGCAGCCGCCTGATGCGCGCGCGACAGCGCAGCCAGGTATTGCGCGCGCGCCTGGAACAGCGTGCGCTGGGCGTCCAGCACATCGAGAAAGTTGAACTTGCCGGCATCAAAGCCGATGCGTGCGGCGTCATATGCGCGCTGCGCGCCGGGCAGCACGTCTTGCCGCAGCGACTGCACGGCGGCGCGCGCCGCGTCGAGCCGCGCGACGTCTTGCGCAAGCGCGGCGTTCTGTTCAAGCTGCAGGGCGCGGTAGTCTTCAAACGCCTTGTCGGCCAGACGCTGCGCTTCAAGCTGGCTGCCCCGGTTGCGATCAAACAACGGCAGCGGCACGGCAATGCCGAGCACCGCCATGTTGTTGTTCGCGGCGCTGTCGCGCTTGGCGCCCACCGTGAGCGTTACGTCGGGCACGCGTTTGCTGCGCTCCACGTTGGCAAGTGCCTGACGGCGGTCGATCTCCAGACGGGCGCGGATAGCGCGAGGCGTGTTTTCCAACGTGCCGGTGGCCTGACGCGCTTCGGGCGGCACGACGGGCAGCGTCTCTGCGCTCCCGTCGGCTTCGGGCGCGGCAGAAGGCGCGCCCCAGAAGGCCGCCAGGGCAGTTGGGCGACCCGCAACTCGGCATTCGCATCACGCAGTTCGATGGCGGCGCTGGCGCGCGCTACGCCTGCCTTGGTCTGCTCCACCGGCGACACCTTGCCCGCCTGCACGCGACGCGCGGCGGCGGATTCTGCCTGGGCGGCCAACGCATCCGACGCCTGCGCGAGCGTCAAGCGCTCCTGGGCGATCACCAAGTCGAAGAAGGCCCGCGTGACATCCGCGCGCAACTCCGCCTGCAGCACGGCAGCATCCTGCGCGGTGGCGTCGCGTGCCACTTCTGCGGCGCGTGTGCGGGCGCTGCGTTTGCCGCCCAGTTCCAACGGGATATTCAGTTGCGCCGTCATCGTGGCGCGGTCGCGGCGGACGTCTTCCGTCGTGAAGGCCGCTTCGGGATTGCGCAACCGACGGGCCTGGTCGAGCGCACCCTCGCTGGCCGCCACTTCATAGCCCGCGGCGGCCAGCGCCGGATGTGTCTGCACCGCGCGCTCAACGGCTTGCTGCAGCGTCACCCGCTCCGTTGCCGCAACCGCTGATGCACCGGGCATAGAAAGGGCCACCGGAGCAACGGGGTCAGTCGCCGCAGCGGTGGCCAACGGGGCAGCCAAAAGACACATGAGGGCTGCCCCGACGGACTGGACACGGCGCATTACGCAATCGCACCGTCGGTGTAGGGATCCGGGCTGCGCGGGCTGCTCAGGCCGCCATCGGTGTAAGGGTCACGCGCACCGACGCGGGCATCGAGCACCGTTTGCGCTGCACCGTCCGTGTACGGATCACGCACGCCGCCCTTGGCGCCATCGGTATAGGGGTCGCGCGTGCCGGTCCGGGCGCCATCGGTGTACGGGTCACGGGCGCTGGTCTTGGCCAGCGGCGCGGCCATCGACTTGGCCTGCGGCGCGCAGCAGGCATCGTGATCGCCTTGCGCGGCCACGGCCGTGCCGGTTGCCAGCATTGCGGCCAGTGCAGCCAAGGGAAGCACGCGTTGGAATCGAATCGCCATGAGGATCTCCTTGAAAAGGCCTGACATCAGCAAACAAGGGGGATGGGGGGGCGATGTCAGTGGGGCCAGTCTAGGGAGCGGTGCACCACGCGGGCATGACTCGAAGATGACAAACTTGTCATCTTTGTGCCCGGGCCCAAGGTTTTGGCATATCGTGGCGGCATTGGCGCAGACACCCGGCGCGCCACTTTTCACCATGCGACTGCTCATTGTTGAAGACGAGCCCAAAGCGGGCGATTACCTGCTCAAGGGCCTGACGGAATCCGGCTTTGTGGCCGACCTCGCCCGCACCGGCCCCGATGGCCTTTTCCAAGCCATGGAGCATGACTACGACCTGATCGTGCTCGACATCATGCTGCCCGGCATGGACGGCTGGCAGGTGCTGCAGGAACTGCGCCGCCGCAAGAGCACGCCGGTGCTGTGCCTGACCGCGCGCGACGAACTGGCCGACCGCCTGAAGGGCCTGGAACTGGGCGCAGACGATTACCTCGTCAAACCCTTCGCCTTTGCCGAGCTGGTGGCGCGTGTGCGCACCATCCTGCGGCGCGGCCCGCTGCGCGAAAGCGAGATCCTCGAAATTGCCGACCTGACGATCGACACGATCAAGCGCCGCGTGACGCGGGCAGGACAACGCATCGACCTGACCGCCAAGGAATACGCGCTGCTGCATCTGCTGGCGCGGCGCGCGGGCGAGGTCCTCTCGCGCTCGCTGATCGCCTCGCAGGTGTGGGATGTGAACTTCGACAGCAACACCAACGTGGTGGACGTATCGATCCGGCGCTTGCGCGCCAAGGTGGACGATCCGTTCGAGCACAAGCTGATCCACACCTTGCGCGGCATGGGCTACGTGCTGGACGCGGTGGGCCGTTGATGGCGTCGCTCGGTGGTTCGCTCATGCGCTGGCCCGCATCGCTTGCGGGCAGGCTCGTGCTGGCGTTTGTGGTGGTGGCATCGGTCACGCTCACCGCAGCTGGCACGTATCTGTACTTCGCGCTCAACGCACAGCTGCGCGCGACCGACGATGCCATGCTGATCGGCAAGATCGCCCAGCTGCGCCACCTCGCCAGCGAGGCACCCAGCGCCGACGATCTGGTGCGCACCGCACACCGCTATACCGATGTGGTGTCGGGCCACGATGGATTGATCCTCCGCATTGCCACGCCCGAAGGCCGCACGCTGGTCGAGGTGAACCCCGAGGGCGAACACGTGACGATGCCGCCGGTGGTTGGGGCTGCGGTGCCGCCGTCGGAGTCGTCCGTACAGACATGGACATCGATGACCGGCATGGCCTCGCGCGCTGCGGCGGCTGAGGCCCGGCTGGGCCAGAACAACGCGAAAGTGATCGTGCTGGTCGCGCAGGATGGCGACAGCCGCGCCGCATTGCTGACCCGGTACCAGCGCCACATCGTGTTTGCCGTGATGGGCGGCGTGGCGGCGGTGGCGCTGCTGAGCCTGCTGCTCGTGCGGGGCACGCTGCGCGGGTTGGCGCGCATCGGCAGTCAGGCTGCGGCCGTGGTGCCGAGCCAGCTCGACACGCGTCTCACGCTGCAGGGCGCGCCGCGCGAATTGGCCGACCTGCTGGCATCGCTCAACGCCATGCTCACGCGCCTGCAGGACGGCTTTGCGCGGTTGTCGCAGTTCTCTGCGGACCTGGCGCACGACTTCCGCACACCGCTGGCGAATCTGGTGGGCCAGACCGAAGTCACGCTCGCACACCCGCGCACGGGCGAGGAATACCGCAGCGTGCTCGAATCCAACCTGGAGGAATACGCGCGCCTGTCGCACATGATCGAAGACATGCTGTTCCTGGCACGCGCCGACCATGCACGCGTGGCGCTGTCCATCGAGGCGCTGGATGCGCGCCACGAGGTGCAGGTGCTGGTCGACTATTTCGAGGCAGTGGCCGCCGATCGCGACATCGCCATCGACGTGCGCGGCGATGCGCAGCTGCACGCAGACGCCACGTTGCTGCGCCGGGCGATCAACAATCTGCTCGACAACGCGCTGCGTTACACGCCCCCGGGCGAGCGCATCGACGTGACGATCGAGACAGCGCCGCAGGGAATCGCAATCGCGGTGCGCAACCCAGGGCCGGGCATTCCGCCGACCGCGCTGCCGCTGCTGTTCGATCGGTTCTACCGGGGCGACCCCTCGCGGGCGCAGTCTGGGGCGCAATCAAGCCAGTCGACCGGGTTGGGACTGGCCATCGTCAAAACCATCATGGACCTGCACGGCGGTAGCGTGCAGGCCAGCAGCCCGCCGGGTGGGCGGACCGAGTTCCGGCTTGTGTTTCCGGCTTGACGCGAGGCTTCAGGTGCCAATCCGCTGCGCCGACGGCGTACGCGCGGCATCCTGCCCGTCGTCGCGCAGAATCTGCCGATATGCCGCCACGACCATCGCACCGATAAAACGCAGCAGGCGGCGCGGCGCGTTGATGTCTTCGGTCACCGAAAAGCGCGCCGGCATGCCGCCGACCGGCTCACCGGACAGCCAGAAGCGCACGCCCGCCGGCACGTCGATCGACTGGCCGGGCTTGAGCCAGATGTCCTGGCGCTGATGCTCTTGCGTGACCCACAACAGCCCGGCTTGCGCGGCGATGGTTTGGGCCCGTGCCGACCGCCAGCTCACCGGCACGCCCGGCCGGTCCAGTTCGAAGATTCTGATTTCGCGCATGATTGAGACTCCTGTGCCGGGGTTCGTGGTGGATTGTTATGGGGACTGCGGATCGGCACGGTTCCATCTTGCGCGGCCATTCGAGCCGTTGACATGAACAGTTGCGAACAGTTTGGCTGAACTGTTCAGCATCTTTCGCGAACAGTTCATCGGCATGGCCGACAGAACTGCATTTGGATATGTCAAACCGTTCGTTCTCGGCCGGGCGCGGGCTGGCTAGCATGGTCCATCGCAATCTTTTGCCGGAGCCGCCATGCCAGACGATCACAACGCCGCCATCGACACCACGTTCGGCACCCTGCGCGTACGCCGCGTGGCCGGACATATCGGCGGAGAGGTGCTCGACCTCAAGCTCGGCGCCGACTTGGCGGAAGACACGTTCGCGAGCCTGTATGCGGCGCTGCTCAAGTACAAGGTGTTGTTCTTTCGCGACCAGCAGCAGTTGGACGATGACCGGCACCAGGCCTTCGGCAAGCGCTTCGGCCGCATCGTTGCCCATCCGACCGTGCCGGCGCCCACCGGCACGCAGCTGTTTGAACTCGACGCGTCGAAGGGCGGCGGCCGTGCCGACTCGTGGCACACCGACGTGACGTTTCTCGATGCGTTTCCGAAGGTCTCGATCCTGCGCGCGGTGACGATTCCGGCTTACGGCGGCGACACGGTCTGGGCCAACACCGCCCGCGCCTACGAACAATTGCCCGACCCGCTCAAGCAGCTTGCCGAGCAGCTGTGGGCCGTGCACACCAACGATTACGACTACGGTGCCGAACGCACGCAGATCGACAGCGCACGCCTGCGGCACCACCGCGATGTGTTTACCGCCTCGGTATATGAAGCCTCGCACCCGGTGGTACACGTCCACCCCGAGACCAGCGAGCGCGCCCTGCTGCTCGGGCATTTCGTCAAACGCTTCACGGGCTTGACGGGCAGCGAATCGACGCGGCTGTTCGAACTGCTGCAGAACCGCGTGACACGGCTGGACAACACCGTACGCTGGCAATGGCGCCAGCACGACGTCGCCATCTGGGACAACCGCGCCACGCAGCACTACGCCATCAACGATTACGGCAACCAGCCGCGCCTGGTACGCCGCGTGACCGTGCACGGCGACACGGCCATCTCAGTGGACGGCAGCCGCAGCACGCAACTGCGCCGCCCCGAAGCCACCAACGACGCGCACATCGACACGCTCGTGGCCAACGCCCACTGACCCACTGATATCAAGCCCCGGCCGCCTGCTGCACCAACCGGTGGTAGAACCGGATCAGCTCCACCAGGTTGGCCTCGGTGATCCGCTCGTTGGTGCCGTGAAAGCGCGGCAGGTCTTCCGGCTTGGCGCGCACCGGCGAAAACCGATACACGTGGTCGGCAATCTCGATCATGTGGCGCGAATCCGTCGCACCGATCATCAGCCCGGGCGCCACGACGGTGCCCGGGAACAGCTCGCGCACCGTCTTGTTGATCAACTGATATGACGCCGACTGTGTGGGCGACACCGGCGAGGCTTCGCTGGAACCCGGCAGCCGGGTCAGCTCGAACTTGCCTTTGGGCGCGGCCGCCTTGGCGGCGTCTTCCACGTGCGCGGTGACGGAGGCGATGGTGTCGCCGGGCAGCAGGCGGAAGTTGACCGTGGCCTCGGCGCGGCCGGGCAGCACGTTGTCCTTGTTGCCGGCCTGCACGATGGTCAGCGCGGTGGTGGTGCGCAGCATGGCGTTGGAACTGCCTGACGCCTCCAGTTGCTTCTGTACCAGTGGCCCGAACAGCCACAGGTTGGACAGTGCCACGCGGCTGAAACCCTGCATCTCGGGCGCCAGTGTTGCAAACATCTCCTGCGCAACACCGCGAATGCCGGCGGGCAACTGATCGTCATCCAGCCGCTTGAGCGTGGCGCTCATCATGGCGATGGCGCTCTGCCCGTGCGGCGGCGGCATCGACGAATGCCCCGGCGTGGCCCCCACCTTGAGTTGCACGGAAAGAAAGCCCTTCTCCGCCACGCCAATCAGCGCCGCCGGTTTGGTGAGCCCCGGCAGCACGCCTTCGGTAATCAGCAGCCCTTCGTCGATCACGAAGTCGAGACGCTCGCCGCGCGATTTGAGCAGTGAGGCGATCTGCTTGGCGCCGCGATCGCCGCCCACTTCCTCGTCGGCACCAAAGGCCAGGTGGATGGTGCGGCGCGGCTTGAAGCCGCTGGCGGCCAGCAGCTCGATGGCCTCCATCTGCGAGATCAGGTTGCCCTTGTCGTCCCACGCGCCGCGGCCCCAGACCATGCCGTCTTTCACTACGCCGTCGAACGGCGGCTGGGCCCAGTCCCCTTCGGTGCCCGGGGCGATCGGCACGACATCTTGGTGCGCCATCAGCATGATGGGCTTCAGCGACGGGTCGGAACCCTTCCAGGTGTAGAGCAGCGCAAAGTCGCCCACCTGCTCGCGCTGCAGCACGGCGTGCGCCTTCGGATAGCGGGCCTCCAGCATGGCGTGCAGCTGGCGGAACTGGTCGGCATTCAACTGCGCATCGGTGGCGCTCGACACGGTGCGCGCGCGCACGGCTTCGGCCAGGTGCGCGGCGGCCGCCGGGCCGTCCACCGCAACCGGCGTAACGGCGGGCACATCCAGTTGGCGCGAGCTGTGCCGCCACGTGTTGACGGCGACGGCTGCGGCCAGTGCCAGCACGACGGCGGCAACCGCCAACAACAAGCGGCCGACAACGCGGCCTGCCATCCCATTACGTCGCTTGAACGAAGCCTTCATTCGTCTCCCCTCTCCTTCGGTATGCGCAGTTGTTGAACCTGGAACGCAAGTATCACTGCAACTCGGTGCATTCGCCACTTGCCGGAGGGCTGGGTTTCCCAGGATTACAATGCGCTGAACAGTTGTGAACAGTCTTTCCCGACTGTCCCGTAGCTTTCACGCTCTGCTCCCGTCTGCGCCATGAAACTCCAGATCGACCCCGCCACCCGCGTTCCCATCTCCGACCAGATCGTGGCCGGCGTGCAGGCATGGATCGGCGGCAATGACGTGCGCCCCGGCGCCAAGCTGCCGTCGATCGGCAACTGGCGGCGGACTACGGCATCAGCCGCTTCCCCGTGATCGAGGCGTATGACCGGCTGGTCTCGCTGGGGCTGCTGGACTCGCGCCACGGCTCCGGTTTCTACGTGGCCGAGAGCAACCTGACGGGGCGAGACGGGCGCGGCTGGTCCGACCCGCGCCGGGCGGAGGCCGAGTCCAAACACATCTTCGAGCAGTTCAGCTACCCCGACGGCATGCTCAAGCTGGGCGGCGGGTTCGTACCAGCCGACTGGCGCGATGTCGATGGCCTCACGCAGGCCATCCGCCAGGTGTCGCGCACTGACACGCACGCGGTGATCGACTATTCCTCGCCGCTCGGCAACACCGCGCTGCGTCATCAGGTCATGATGCGTGCGCGCCAGCTCGGCATCCAGGCCGAGCAGTCCAATGTGCTGATCACCGCCGGCACGAGCCAGGCCATCGACCTGGTGATGCGGCACCTGCTCAAACCCGGCGACACGGTCTTTGTGGAAGACCCGGGCTACTACACCGTGTTCGGGCTGCTGCGGCTGCACGGCGTGAAGCTGGTCGGCATTCCGCGCCGCAGCGACGGGCCCGACGTGGAAGTCACGGAAGCGATGCTGCGCGAGCACCGGCCCAAGCTGTTCTTCATCAACAGCGTGCTGCAGAATCCCACGGGTTCGGTCGTGTCTCCGCCAGTGGCGTTCCGCCTGCTTGAACTGGCGCGGCGCCACGGTTTCACGTTTCTCGAAGACGACATCTTTGCCGACCTCCAGGCCGATCCGACCGCACGGCTTGCCACGCTGGACCAGCTCGATCATGTGATCTATGTGGGCGGGTTTTCCAAGACCGTGTCGGCATCGCTGCCGGTGGGTTATCTGATTGCCAAGCGCGAGCTGGTGCATGACCTGACCAACGTGAAGATGCTGACCAGCGTGGGCGGCTCGCGCTTTGCCGAGGCCGTCGTCAGCACGTTGCTGGAACGCGGCGCCTATCGCAAATATGTGGAACGGCTGCGCCAGCGCGCGGGTGACTCCGTCATCGCGTCGCTGGATGTGTTGGCCGATGCAGGCTGGGAGGTCTTTCATCATCCGTCGGGCGGCAACTTCCTGTGGGCGCGCGTGCCCCATGTGGACGATTCGCGCGATCTGGCGGCCACCGCGGAAAAGCATGGCGTGACGCTCGCCCCCGGGCATTACTTCCGGCCGAACCTCGAGGTCTCGCCGTGGGTGCGCATCAACAGCGCCTATGCGACGGAGCCGCGTGCGGTGGCGTTCCTGCAAGAAGCCGGGCGCCGGCCTGGCCGCAAGCGCGCCTGACGCAAGGCCGGGCACGCACGTTGCGGCGCTGTCGAGGTTCATGCCGCATGCAGCGGCGCAGGAGCCCGATCATGCACAACGCCGAATACAACGAAGCGCAGCCCCAGCCCGAAGAACCCGTGACGCGCCGGCCCGAAGGCGCCAAGCTGACGCAACCGCCACCCGATTCGCCGCGCAACGACCCGCTTGCGCGCGCCTCCCGCCGCATCCTTTCCGTCGACGCCGCAGGCGCCGAAGCGACTGACAACACCGTCGATACAGACGGCAAGGGGCTGGAGGCTGCGAAGAGCGCGTCACAGTGGCAAGACAACGTCATCTACTCCAACGCGTCGCTCGACAACAGCCGCCCCGAACCCGACCCCGCAGCGCCCATCGCCGGGATCGACAGCCGGCCCAGCCAGGGCCAACCGACCATTGCGACGCAGCCCGGCCAGCACGTGGTCATGCGGGGCGTGGTCGATGAAACCGCCCGCAACGGCACGCGGGCGGCACAGCGGTTTTCATTGGAAGACGACGAGCAGCCTTAGCATGGGGCGTTGACACGTCCGTGCAAACTTTCCCACACCGAGGCGCCATCTTTCTGCCCTAAAGTCGGTCCGGCTTTGCTGATGAACCCGCAATCGCTCGTTCAAGCTCATGCCGACCTTCCGTTACGAGGCCGTTACGCCGGCCGGACAACTTCGCCGTGGCGTCATCGACGCGGACGGCAGCCGCGGGGCGCGCACGCTGCTGCGCTCGCGGGGCATGACTCCGATCGACGTATCGGCGGTGGCGGAGCGCGCCGCGGGCGGCCGCCTCGGGCTGTTGGGCCAGCGGCTGGGCACGACAGAACAGGCGCTGTTCACGCGGCAGCTCGCCAGTCTGCTGACGGCCGGCCTGCCGCTGGACGAAGCGCTCTCCGCGCTCGCCGCTGAAGCCGAACGCGACTATGTGCGCGACTTGGTCAGCACGCTGCGTTCGGAGGTGGTCGGCGGCCAGTCGCTTTCCGGCGCATTGGCGCGGCACCCGCGCGACTTTCCCGACATCTACCGCGCCCTCGTTTCCGCAGGCGAACACACGGGGAAGCTGCACGTGGTGCTCGCACGTCTGGCCGACTACATCGAAGGCCGCAACGCCCTCACGCAAAAGATCAAGCTGGCCTTCACCTACCCTGCCGTCGTGACCGTCGTGGCATTCGGCATCGTGGTCTTCCTGCTGACTTATGTCGTGCCGCAGGTGGTGGGCGTGTTTACGACGACCAAGCAGAAGTTGCCGACGCTAACCGTCGTCATGCTCGCGTGCAGCGACTTTGCGCGGGACTGGGGCTGGCTTGCGGCGCTCTTTGCCGCCGGCGTGGTGGTGAGCATTAAGCGGCTGCTGAAGAGACCCGGCCCTCAGCGGGCATGGCATGGCTGGCTGCTGGGCGCGCCGCTGGTCGGGCGGCTCGTGCGGGGCTACAACACCGCGCGCTTTGCCAGCACGCTCGCCATCCTCATCAGCGCGGGGGTGCCGATCCTGCGCGCGCTGCAGGCGGCGGGAGAAACGCTGAACAACGTCGTCCTGCGCCATAACGTAGAAGACGCCATCAGCCGTGTCCGTGAAGGCACCTCGCTCTCGCGTGCGCTGGCCCAGGCCAACCGGTTTCCGCCGGTGCTGGTGCATCTCATCCGCTCGGGCGAATCCACCGGCAACCTCGCGCCCATGCTCGACCGTGCCGCCGAAGGCGAAACGCGCGAGCTTGAGCGCCGCACCCTGTTCATCACGAGCCTGCTGGAGCCGGCGCTCATCCTGAGCATGGGCGTGATGGTGCTGCTGATCGTGCTGGCGGTGCTGATGCCGATTCTCGACATCAACCAGATGGTGCGCTGAAACATGAGCCTGTGGCCCCGTATCCGTATCCGTATCCGTATCCGCGGCCGTGACCGCTCTCGTGCTTTCACGCTGCTGGAGATGCTGGTGGTGGTCGTCATCATCGGCATCGTGATGGGTGCAGTGGTCGTCAACGCGCAGCCGAGCAAGCGCAATGTCCTGGAGCAGCAGGCCCAGCAGCTCGTCTTCCTTCTGTACGCCGCCCGCGACGAGGCACGCCTGCGCGCGCAGCCCATCGTCTGGGAGGCGACACCGCAGGGCTACCGCTTCCTCGTGCGCGAACGTGATACCTGGCAGCCGCTGCAGGACGATGTACTGCGCGGTGGCGCGTGGCGCGAGCCGCTGTCGGCGCTGTCGTTCATGCAGGCGGGGCGCGCGCCGCAGTCCGGCACCGTGCGGGTGCTGTTCGGTCGTGAAGCCATCGAGCCCGCCATCACGATTCGCCTCACGCGCGACGATGCCCAGGTCGATATCGTCACCACGGGGCCCGGGCGCTATGTCGTGCAGTAGCGCACGCGGCGGCAATGGGTTCACGCTGCTTGAGGTGCTGGTGGCGCTTGTGATCGTCGCCGTCGCATTGGGCGCCTGCCTGCGGGCGACCGGCATGCTGGCCGATTCGAGCGCCGGCATGCGTGAACGCACGCTGGCGCAGTGGAGTGCCACCAATCATCTTGCGCGCATGCGACTGATGGGCGTGTTGCCGCCGCCCGGCCTGCAGCGCACGCAATGCAGTCAGGGGCGCATCGCGCTCGTCTGTGAAGACACCATGATCACGCTGGAGAACCCCGCGTTCCACCTCGTCGTCGTGTCGGTCTATCGCGCTGATGAGGGCATCGACACACGCGTGCGCCTGGCGCAGGTCGCCACCGTGCTCACTGCCCCCGCCAGTCCGGCCCTGTGATGCGGCGCGCGCGTTCGCCCCGCGGCTTCACGCTCATCGAAATGGTGATCGCCATCACCATCCTCGC
Organism: Ralstonia sp. TCR112; assembly: GCF_007997035.1. GTDB lineage: Bacteria > Pseudomonadota > Gammaproteobacteria > Burkholderiales > Burkholderiaceae > Ralstonia > Ralstonia edaphi. Next base: position 89,995 of record NZ_VOSS01000034.1, read on the forward strand.
GATCATTGCGTTGATCTCGTGGCGCTCGCTGGACGGCATCATCCGCGGCCAGCACGCACTGGCAGACAACCTGCAGGAGACGCGCGCCATCGATCAGCTCTTCGAGCAGCTCGATACGGATTTTGGCGAGGCCGTACGAGACGATGACCTTGGCGAACCCGCAGTCGCGTTTGGCGGGGGCGACCTGCGTATCGTGCGATGGCTGCGCGAGGCCACACAGCCCACGCGCTGGCAGGTTGTCCGGTATCGCCTTGAAGGGGATGCGCTGGTGCGCGAAACTTCCGCGCCGCTCAATGCCCGTGGCGCTGCGCGCGACGCCATCAAGGAGGTGCTGCCGGAACGGCTGGTGCTGGTCGAGCACACTTCGGCGCTGCAGGTGCGTGGCTGGTCCAGGCAGGGTTGGCTCGCCTCCCCGCCGGATGCATCGCAACCGGCGTCTCTGGCCGCCGTACCGGGCATGCTGCGGCGCATGTCACCGAACACCGTGACCGGGCTCGAAGTGACCATCACGGTGAGCAATGCGTCCTATACCAAGGTGGTGCTGCCAGACCTTTGACGCAGAGCCTTAGCCGTCGATGCCGGGCATGGCAGGCTCCCGCACCCACAGCACCGTTGTGCGATACCGCTCACCGATGCCTTCGCGCAGGATCAACGCGTCGAGCAAGCGCGTCGCGCGCCCGTTGCGCAATCGGCTGTGTGCGATGAAGTAGCGGCTGCGCGTCTCTAGCAAGACGTCTTGCTGCTCGGGCAATGCCGGCGCAATGGCTTTCAGCCGATTGGTCAGATCGGCCGCATCACGAAACCACGCACGCTCGCGGCTCGACACCAGCGCCGCTGCCTGCCCCGGCGACAAACCCTGGATGGCCGCCTGAAGCACCTCGGGCGCCGCCGTGTTTGGATTGATCGACGTGGGCTCGGGCAACACGACCACGTATGGCGCCAGCTTGCGAACGCCGTCGGGGGAATAGCCGGGAATGCGCAGCAGGTCTTCGGGCTGCTCCAAGGGCAACGCCGAGGATGTCCTCGCATCCAAACCGCGCAGGATGGCCGTCGCCGTCAGCATTGCCAGGGACGGATCGAGATCGGCCCTGGTGAGCAACTGCTGATACACGCGCACACCCTCGGGCCGGATGCCCGGTGGCTTGCCGCCTTCGGCCGCCGTCACGAGCGTGTTGAGGTTGAAGCGTGCCTGCGCATCTTCGATGGTGCCGTCGACGCGCATGTCGTTCACAGCGTTGAAAGTCTGCACTGCCGTCTTTCCCAGTACGGTCGCCACAGGCAGGTCATGCACGGGCAACGCCCAGCGCTGGCCAAGATGATCGGCCGGCGTGGTGCGGGCGTTCTCGCGCAACAGCAGGCGCGCCCATTCAACTGACGCACGCTGCATCCAGACGCTATTGGTGCGCAGACGCTGCGCTTCCACCGTGCGAATGGCGGCGCGCTGGCCGGCAAACATCGTCGCCACGAGCGTGACCGCCATGGCCACGACCAGCAGCGCGGTGACCACCGCTGCGCCGCGCTGCTGCGATGCGCGCGTCATGCCTCGCTCCGCCGCAGGTAGGCCCAGAATGCACCCACGTCATCCGCGCTTACGGCGGGCTGCGTGTCCTCCAGATAAGACTGCGACAAGCTCACCTCCTCCATATGGAACAGATGCTGTTGTGATGGCAGCAGCGTTGCGCGCGGGTGGGCGTAGTGCGCGCGAAAGAAGCGCGGCGGCGATGCGCGCGGCACATGCAGGTCATGCACGTCGCGCACCGAAGAATCGAACCAGAAATGCAGCCAGCGCCCACCGCGCTGCCGCCCCGCCAAAATGAAACCGGCATACGACAACAAGATGTACGGCACGCTCGCGGGCTGCAGTGCTTCGTACGCCCAGAGGTTGCGCAGCGTCGCGTAGTCCAGTAACGCAATGAAGCGCGCAATGGACAGCGAAGGCGCATGCTGCGGCCGCTTCATGAACGCGAAGTGCCACTGCCATTGCGAAAGGAAGCGCTCGCGGTTGCGCTGCGCGAGCGCGATATCGGCCTGCTGCGCGACGGTGATGTCGGAGGGCGCCTCACCATTGCGCACCAGCGGGCAGCGCAGCCGCTCGCCGCTGATATGGCTGAAGCGCGGCTTGAGCTTGTCGCTCTTCGAGCCAATCACATACAGCGCCCCGTGGCAGATGGGGCAACGCGCGCGGGGCACGTGTTCTGCCCTTGCCAGATGACCAAACTCCTCGAGATACATCGCTACCGTCAACATGCGTTCTTCGGTCGGATGCAAAGCCAGATTCATGAATGGACCTCATGGTTGAATGACTCCGCAGCGCTCCCCTTCCTGTAAGGCTTTGCATGATGCAAAATGCCCCGCTCTGCTTTGGAACAGGATCGAAAAGCAACACGCATCCCTGGCTAACCACGCCATGCTTGTATTCAATTGAATTTCAATCAGAATGCAGTCGTGCAATTCAATTGTTTGGATTGCATTCCGCATGCATGCATGGCGCAATGCCATGCGTCCGTCACGCCTGAAACTCAAACGTACCGTTCGCCTCTAATTGACGAACGCCGCCCCGCAAACCCGCATAACGCATCTAGTTTTCGGCTTTCTTTTTCGCCCGATCTCATGACCAAGGCGCATGAGCCGGCTCCATCGTTTCTTCATCTGCTTATCCCGCCTGATTCATGCGCGGCATCAATACTTTGCATGCCGATGTGAATCAACGCATGGATGCACCGTATGAATGCGCATCGGCAAACAACAACACTTGTATTTGCTGATACCCATTCCTCTGGAGCACTCCATGAAGCTGAAGCAAGTCATGATTCAAGCCGCCTGCGCCGCACTGGCCATGGGCTCGGCCGCCGTGGCATTTGCCGGTACGCAACCGAACCCGAGCCCGGCATCGCCGGTCGTCGTGGGTGGTGGCGCGTCGCTGCCCGAGTTTCTGTACAGCTCGGAAATCGCCGTGTTCGGCCCGAACCACATCTACGCCGTGACGGGTAGCGGCGGTGGCAAGACCGCGCTGACCACCAACAACCCGGCTGCGTTCAACGCTGCCTACGTCACGCCCCGCACCGACACGACCGTGCACTACGCCGGCAGCGACTCGGTCCTGAGCGCTTCGGACATCAGCGCCTTCTCGCCGCGCGCCGGCACGGACGGCGCCCTGGTGCAAATCCCGTCGGTGGGTACGGCGGTTGGCATTCCGTTCAAGAAGACCGGCCTGTCGACGCTGACGCTGAACGACAACCAGCTGTGCGGCGTGTTCTCCGGCAAGATCACCGACTGGAGCGCGATCACGGGCGGTGCTGTTTCGGGCCCGATCACCGTTGTGTACCGTTCGGATGGCAGCGGCACGTCGGAAATCTTCACGCGTCACCTGAATGCCGTTTGCACGACGGGTGCTACGGGCAATTCCAACGTGGCCTTCGTGACGAGCACGAAGTTCACCGACAGCTTCCCGGGTGGCGTGGTGCCGTCGAACTTCGTCGGCGGCAACCTGAGCGCCGGCGTGCGTGACGGTGTTGGCGCAGGCAACGCCATCGGCTACCTGAGCCCGGACTACATCAACAAGACCCTGGCTCCGCTGTCGACCGTTGCGACGCAAAACCTGACGGCTGCCAGCCTGGTGAACAGCAACAACGGCGTGACGTACACCCCCAGCTCTGCCAATGCCACCACGGCCCTGAGCAACCTCACGCTGCCGACGCTGTCGTCCAACCTGGCTGATCCGAACACCTGGGCATTGACCGTTGCCAACCCGGCAACCGGCTACCCGATCGCCGGCCTGACCTACCTGGACCACGTTCAGTGCTACTCCGACGCCACAGTGCTGAACAAGATCCAGACGTTCCTGGATCGTCACACCACGTACTCGGGCACGAACAGCAATGCCGGCCGCATCCTTGGCAACGGTTTTGCCCAACTGCCGAGCGCTCTGGTCAGCCTGATTCGTGACAACCTGCTCAACAACGTGAACGGCAAGAACGTCAACATCGGCAACACCACGGCTTGCGCAGGCAAGGCTGGTCGTTAATCGATAGCGACACGGGCACCGGTTCGCCGCTGTCATGAGGTTTGGGCCCGGCAATGCCGGGCCTTTTTCATGGTGATGCCAATGCAGCATCCAAGCAGAACGACTAGCCGCGTTACTGCACAACGGCTTCCGAAGGCTGTGCGGCGACGGCATCCAATGCAGTGGTCTGCGTTGCCGGCTCATCACGGTAGTTGCGCAGATACACGAAAAACTCGCCCATCATCTGCATCCACAGTCGGATCTGCGTGACGAGGTGCTCGGTGGAGATGCCACCGGCAGCGATTACGTCCATCTCCAGCACCACGAAATCGCCATGCTGCGCCAAACGCGCAAAGCGTCGCGAGCGGTGCCAATCGGCAATCAAACCTTCGGGCAACGTACCGCCCTGCACGCGCAGCGGGCAGCTCAGCGTGAGGTCCGCATAGTGGCCCGGTTCGATGGCGTTGCCCCACAGAATCTGGAAGCTGATGCCATGGCTGGCGCTGGTGAGGTACGTGATGCCGCCCTGCTCGATGGCGTTGACGGCGCCGCCGGCGGCCTTGATGGCGTCGGAGACATCGTTGGGGGAAAGCGTGGTCAGCATGGACATGGTCGTCATGTGCGTAAGTCCAACAGGAAGGAGAGGAACACTCAGGGCGCCTTGGGCGCTTCTGCGTGTGGGGCGGAGGCGTCAGACACGGGCGCCGGCGTCGTAACAGCGCGCGGGTCAAAACGCCCGTCGTACAGCTTGTCGCCATACTCCTGCGCGATTTGCTCGTACTTGACGCGCGACCTGGTGGCGAACGGCTGGCGGGCGGCGATGACGGTGGTCACGTCCATCGATTCATACGCGTTCAGGACTTCCTGGCCGACGGCGTAGAGCTTGGCGTTCTTGGCCTCGCATTGCTGCAAAGCCGTTTGCTGTGTGACGGATGCGGAGACCAGCTTCTGCCGCTCGGCTTCGCTGGCGCGGGCGCGGCGCAGAAGTTCTTCGTACGCAGCGCGCAGTTGCGTGATCTGCGTGTTGGCCTTGTCGGCCACGGTCTGCGCTTCGCGATGCGCTGCGGCACTGCCTTCGCTCAGTTGGCGGGTGCGGGCACGTTCTGCATCGAGCTGGGCGCGCAGGTCGGCCAGTTCCTTCTTGGAGGCATCAGACGCCGGTGCGTTGCCGCCACCGGCTGCCTGCAATTGCGCGAGCTGCGCTTGTGTTTGCTGTAGCTGCGTGGTGGTCGCACGTAACTGCGCACGCAGGCGCTCCTCCATGCTCGGCTGTTGCGCCAGCGCGATGCAGGGCGCCAGCGAAGCCATTGCCAGCAACGGCAGCCGCAAGCGCGAAGCGATTCGGGTCTCGTCCACGGCAAATCCCCTTAGAACTTGGCGTTGAAGTCGAGCTGCAACGTGTCGATCGACAGGCGCGGGCCGGTGACTTCACGCGTGGAGATCCAGCGGCCGGTAAACCATGCGTTCTTGTCCACCGCATATGAGCCGCCGAAGTAGTAACCGCGCGCATTGGTGCCGCCGCCGTGGAACGTCGAATCGTTGTAGCCGTCGGGCATGGAGTCGGCCTCGATGCGCTTGTAGCCGGCGAGGATGTTCCAATCGCCGCGAGCGGTCGGCGCGGGCTTGCCAAAGGTCGCCTGGAACATGTACGCGTTGCCGCCGCTGCGGAAGTCGGAGCGGCTGGTCCCGCCCGTGCCGCCGAAGTTGTTGACGATGCCGTTCGGCCCCGCGCGATTCCACATCTTGTCCGGGTCGTAAGCCAGGTTGCGGATGTAGTTGCCGTCCAGCCGCAAGCCGTAGTTGCCCATGACCTTCGTGTCCCAGCGGGCGTTCAGGTCCAGCAGGTGGAACTCGGAAGCCAGGCCGACGTACTGCGGCATCGGCGTGTTGGCCGGGTCGAGCGGATTGAGCGCGATGCTGCGCAGGAGCATCAGCGTGTTGCCCTTCTGCATAAACGCGGGGCGGGACCAATCCGTGCTGCAACTGTCCTGGCCGGCATACAGCGCACACGGCTGTGACACCTGGCCGCCCACGTTGTTGAAGTTGTAATACGCGACCGCACCGCGCAGCGTATTGCGGCTGTCGAGCTTCCATTCCGCGCCGGCCTGGGCCGCGAACAGCCACTTGTTCTCGCTGGCGCTCTTGTCCTGGCTGCGGCTCGGGAAGCCGTCGGCGGAATACTCGAGCGGGATCACGCCCACCGTGCCGAACAGCGTGAGCGAATCGCCGCGCAGCGTCTTGCTGAAGTTGGCGGCAATGCCGTCAAAGTTCAGGTCTTGCGAGAACAGCGTGTCGGTCGACCAGAACGGATTGCCGAAGCGCCCGCCCGTGATCGTCACCCAGTCTGCCGGCTTGTGCGAAATCCAGGCCTGATCGAGCCACACGTTCTTCTTGCTCAGGCCGCCGCCCAATGTCTGCGTGGTCGACACCGGGTTGTTGTCGCTGCCCGATGCCAGCCGCACACCGGCCTGCGTGCTCTCGGAGATGTCCGCGAAGATGCCCAGCCGCGCACGCACCTTCCATTGGTTGCGCCGGTTCTGCGAGGTGTTGAGCAGCGGCGGCAGCTTGGTGTTCGTGTTGGTGTTGACGTCGAAACCGCTGCCGGCGTTGATGGCTGCCCAGTCGATTTCGATGTTGCTGTTCTGGCTGGAGAGGAATCGGGACTCATTGCGCACGCGCACATCGCCTTCGACCCGAATGCCCTGCGTCCAGGCGGGAATCGAATCCGGCGCGGCCCAGCGTTCGGACTTGGCCTGCGCGAGCACTTCGGTCTTGACCTCGTCACGAATCTGATCGCGCACGGTCTGCGGTACATACGGCACGCGCACATCGCCGGGCTCAGGCTTGACGCCGGCCGCGGTTTGCGTGGGTTGCGCCGTGGCTTGTGCGGCGACCTGGCGCTGCAGCTGCTGCGTGGCTTGGGCCTCTGCGCGGGCCTGTGCGAGCAGTGCTTCGCCCACGTCTTTCTTGAGCGCACCGCTCTGGATCAGGCCGCGGATCAGCTTGACCATTGTGCTGTCGCCCGTGGTGGCTTGCGCGTGTACGGTGCCCGATGCAATCAGCAGACCGACCGCCGAGGCCAGCGCCGCAGCGCGGAAGGGATGAGTGATTGGGTTGAGTGCCATGTTGTTGGAAGAGGTGCGTTGCATGCTGGAGTGCCGGTTCGACTGCCAAGCCGGCATGTCGTTGTTAACCGGCGGGCCGCTTGCCTTGCAGCGTCACGCGCTGCGGAAACTGCAGCGATGCCGGCGGGCGTTCGTCCACCTTCTCGATGCTGCGCAGGGCGGTGAGCACGGCCTGATCGGTGTCGGCATTGCCGCTGCCGTGTACGAGTTCGACGCGTGTGAGGCGGCCGTTCGGGTCGAGCCACACGTTGACCTGCATCAGGAAGACGAGGCGGCGCGCACGCTCATCGCGTGACAGAGCCTGCTGCAGCACGTAACCGAAATAGCGGCCGTACGTGGCATTGCCTCCGCCAGCGCCGCTGCCGCTCATGCCGCCGCCCTTGCCTGCGCCAATGCCGAAAGCGTCCGTGCCGGCCTGGCCGTCGGCGTACATCGTCACGGGGTCGGACAGGTCCTTCGCGGGGTTGGGCGTGTCCTCAGCCGGCTTGGGTTCTGCCGGCGTGGGCTCGGGCTTGGGCTCCACCACTTCGGGCTTCACCTTTTCGAGCTCGGGCAATTTCTCCGGCTGCGGGGGCGGCGGCGGAGGAGGCGGCGGCTGCAACACCAGCATGGGCGTGGAAGGCGCCTCGCGCTTGGTGCTGGCCGTGCCCGCCAGCAGATACCACACCACCGCCACCGCAATCAGCGCCACCACGGCGCCGATTGCATAGCCGCCCCAGCGCCGCCAGAAGGCGGGCGGCGCCTCGGCCGTGGATGTGGACGGATTCAGGTCGAGCTGCATGATCGCGCCGCCCTCATGCCGCCGGCTTGCCGGTCACCAGACCGATCTGGTTCAGCTCGATCCTGCGCAGCAGGTCGAGCACCTCCACCACCTTGGCGTATTGCACGGAGGCATCGCCGCGCACGATCACGGGAAAGTCCGGCGTGACGGCTTTCTCGGTGCGCAGGCGGTCTTCCAGCTCGGGCAGCGTCACCGGATATGCATCCAGGAACACCTGCCCGTTGTTGTCGATGGTGATGGCCTTGGTCTTGGGCTTTTCCAGCGCAACGCTGGCGCTGGCCTTGGGCAGGTTGACCTTGATACCGGGAATGCTCGCGTTGCTGGTGAGGATGAAGATCACCAGCACCACCAGCAGCACATCGACAAACGGCGTGATGTTGATGCCGCTGGAGCGCTTCTTGGGGCCAAAGCGGGATGCAGTGGACATGGCGCCCTCACTCGCGGTGCGGCGCGGCCGGGCTGGCCACGAAGCCGCCGCCCGGCGCATCGGTGCGGTGACCGGATGGCGCGCTGTGCGCGGCGGTGTCGCCCATCACGATGGTGGCGCGGCCGTCGCCGTGCTCTTCAGCCAGGCGCGTGGCGAACTCGTCGACAAACACGGCCATGTCCGCCGCGATGGCTTCCGAGCGGGAGGCGAGCCAGTTGTAGCCGAACAGCGCCGGTATGGCCACGCCCAGGCCCGCTGCGGTACACAGCAGTGCCGCTGCCATGCCGGGCGCCACCGAGTTGATGTCCACCGCGCCGGCCATGGCCGCCACCACGAACACCAGCATGATCCCGATCACCGTGCCGAACAGGCCCACATACGGCGCGCCTTCAATGGTGGTGGACAGCCAATTCATGCGGCGTGCCATGCGCTCGTTCTCGCGCACCATCACACCTTCCATGGCGGCGCGAATGGCCGCAATCGTGGCGGCCGACACCGCGTTGATGTCAAAGCCGCGCTCGTGGCGCAACTGCATCTCGCGGATGGCGATTTCGTACAGGCGCCACAGCGACGAATCCTGCCGTACATCCGCGCCGACCTTGCCACCGCGCACGAGTGAATCGAGCGATGCACCAGCCGTCTCGCGAAACACCGCCATGAACCGCGCATTGGCACGCGACACCGCGCTGTAGTAACGGCTCTTGGTAATCATGATGGCCCATGAACCGGCCATCATCAGCCCCAGCACGCACACCACCACCCATGCATCGACCGGCATGGCCGCGAGGATGAAACCGAAGTGGCTCTTGCCGGCCTGCTGCTCATCCGGGCCCATCACCACGAGGCGCGACTCAGCGCCCTGCGCGATCGCATCGGCCTGGATCAGCCCGGCGGGGCGTGCGGTCTTGGACAGGCGAAGCTCATCGACCGCCCCGCTGAACGGGTTCAGGCCCGAGCCACCGGGGGCGTCGGCACCGACGGCTGCGGCGCTGTTGAGCGCCGGCATATGCGCCGCGAGGGTGGCTGCTACTGCACCGTTCACATACAGATGCACGCCCTGCTCATCGGCAGTGGCCGCCACGTGCGACCACTGTGCATCACGCACCGGTTGGCCTGGTGCGCTGCGCTGGCCGTTCACCTGCACGAAGGGCACACCGTTGTCCACACCGAGCACGAATTCGTTGGCGCCATCGCGGCGTGCGTAGATGACCTGCCCGGCCGCCAGCTTCTCGGGCCGTACCCAGGCCGAAACGGTAAAGGTGCCGTTGGCCTGCGTCGTCAGCGACGGCGATGCCGGCAGCATCAGCGGTGTGCCGTTGAACTGTGCGCCTTTGCCGATCACCGCGCCGTCCAGCGTGGTCACGGGCGTTTGCGCGTGATTGCCATAGGCGGTGGTATCGCGCGGCGGTGCGCCGGTCTCACCAAAGTGATAGACGAGCGTGTAGTCCGGATCAAACGTCAGCTGGCCATTGCCCGCAGCCGGTGCCTTGCGGTTGCCGTAGTACATCCAGATGTGCTGCGGCGCGCCGGTCGTCACCGTCGGCACATCCACCCACACCAGCGCGATGCCCAGCAGCGGGTCGAACTGTTCGATCTGGTGGTTCAGCACGGTCTTGTCGTCGCCGGCGATGAAGCGCAAGTCGGCCCCGTTCTCGCTCGTGCCGTCAAAGCTGAAGTTGCCGGTATGCAGGCGCACCAGCACGGGCGTGCGGCCGGCATCGCCCTTGAGCGCGCCGCCTTGCGGGCCGGCGTCGATGGTGATCGGCTTGCGATACGCCCAATCGGGCTGCCACCACGCCAGCGCGGTGCCGGGCAGGAAGACGCTCAGCAGCGTGAGCAGGAACAGAATGCGTCGCATGGCAGAAACTCTCCGGAACAAAAAAGGACGTGGCTCGGTGATGGGTTCAAGGCGGCTCAGTAACTTGCGTTGACGCTGAAGTTGACGCGCGGTGAATGCGCCCGCGTGCTGGGGCCGTCGCGCAGCGGATAGCCGAACTCCAGGCGGCCGCGCACGTAGTCGGTCAACTTGAAGCTGGTGCCGAAGCCCAGCGATGCGAGCGTGAAGCTGCTGGCCTGCTCCACCTGCGGTTGGCGCAGGCGCAGGTAGGCCGCATCGGTAAAGAGGTAGAAGCGCAGTTCATCCAGTGCAGGCGCGAATTTGTTGAACGGTGCGGTGCGCCATTCGAGCGAGGCAAGCGCGCCATAGTCGCCCGTGGCCTCCGCCGACAGATAACCGCGCACGCTGCTCATGCCGCCAGCGGCAAACTGCTCGCTGGAAACGAGCGGCGAATCCGACAACTGCCCTGCCACGCGCACCACCGCTTGCGAGCCGCCCTGGAAGGTGTGCGTCTCGGTGGCGTCGGCCTTGAAGACGAGGAAGCTCGAACGCGCATTCACGCGTTTGTAGTCGTAGGCCTCTTCACGGCTGCCGTAACCGAACAGGCTGCGCGTGCCGGCGGTGGCGGTCAGGTTCAGGCTGAGCGTGTCGCGCTCGGTCTGCCGATAGCCGGTGTAGTAGAACGAGATGGGCGCGTACTTGAGCGGCACGTGGTCGCTCGTGCTGCCGAAGCGCAGGCTCTCGGCGTTGTCCTTGAAGTCGATACCGACGCCGAGCTGCTGCCACCACGCGCCCGCCATCGGCAGCACGTAGTTGGCCTTGACGCCTACTGCATGGCCCTTGCCGAGCACGCTGGTACCGCCAACCGTCGCGACGTTGCTGTCAGATTTGTAGCCGGAGAACTCCAGGCTCCAGTTGGTATCGGGGATCGGCGCCGTGTAAGCACCCGACCACACCCGCGCCTGGCTGAAGTCTTGCGGCGCACCGAAGAACGATAGCGATGCGCGATGGCCGAGCTGCCATAGGTTGTCATGGCTCACGGAGGCCGTCATGCGCAGCGGGCGCGTATCAGCGCTGTGGTCGTTGTTCAAACCAATGCTGGCATGCACCGGCGATTTGTCATCGACCTTGAGGTCAACATCCATCGTGCCGGGCAGCGCGCCCTGGCGCACCACGGGAATCACCTGGCGGTCTGCGCGGTTGAGCGTTGCCAGCTCGTTCTGCGCCTGCGCAAAGTCGGGCACCTTGCCTTCCTGCAGCGCCGGCACCGCTTCACGCACGATGCGGGGCGAGGTGTACTCCGCGCCCGTTACACGCACGCGGCCCACGCGTGTTTCGTTCACCTGCAGGATCACCACGCCGCCGGTCACCTGCTGTTCGGGCAGATCGACATAGACGGATTGATAGCCCTTGGCCTGATACACCGCCAGCAGCGCAGCACGTGCGTCTTCAATGTCCTTGAGCGTGCGATCGGGCCCGAGAAACGGCGTGACGGTCTTCTCGATGGTGCGCACGTCGAGCATCGTGTTGCCGCGCACGACGTACTCGTTGATGTTGACCTTGCGTTGCGGTGTGGGCTCGGCGGAGGGTGCAGCAACCGGGGCGGCAGCGGGCGCCGTCGGCTCTTGCGCCAGAGCCACGCCCGGGGTGAGCAGCATCAGAACTGCCAGCCGGACACTCCCCACAGACCTGCGTTGGTGGCTGCGTTGTTTGAATTCGGACATGCGTTGGCTCGGTGCCGATTCGGCATCATTCGTGTGTTGTGCGCCGGCTGGCTGCGTCGTTCGTCAGCCGTCGGTCTTCACAGGAATGACGTTTGCTGAAACGCAAATCCGCAAACATTTTGTGATGTCACGCAAAGTTCATGGAGCGCCGCGTGCGTTGTCATGACGACATCGCACGCGGGCCATGAAGGCGCATGGAGATGGACGCTGCGGCGCATCCACATAACGCGGTGCGCTGTAGCTTCAGGAGGCATCGCGCGCTGTATGACCACACGATGACGCACCGATGAAGAACGCTTGCCTACCGCTTATGGCATCACAGGTTTTTACGCTCGGCAGCGGTGAGCCGCATCTTCTGGCGCTCGTTCAACTCGCCATTGCCGATCATCTGGAAGGCGCTGCCGGGGTCGTAGCTTGAGCGGTCCTGGCGTTCGGGCTCCGGGGCCTTCGGTGCGCCATTGCCGCCCTCTGTGCCCGCTCCGCCCGTGCCACCGTAGCCCAGCACCTGCACGGTGATGATGGAAGGCAAGCCGTTACGCGCTGCAGCCTGCTGCTGGCGCATCACGTCTTGCGCCGCCTGCGTAGCCGAATTGGCTGCAGCGCTGGCCGAGTTGAGCGCCCCCACGTTGACCAGCGCCACCGTCGGAATGCCGCGCGACTCACCTTGCGCCTGGATGTTGGCCGCATTCACCACGCGCAGCGCCGCCACGTTGATGTCGCCTGACACGCGGATGCCCGCTTCGCCGGGGTCCACCGTGCCGAGCGGCGCGATCAGGTCCACATCACCGCGCGGCACGTCCGGAATCGGGTTCAGCGTGGCAATGCCCGCACCAGAACTCGGCACCTGCGGCGACAGCGTGACGTTGCCCATGCTGTCATACACACGCAGCGGCGGGGTGTAGAGCAGCGACGTTTTCGACCCGCGACCCGCGTTGATATCGCCTTCGGCCGACCACACGAGAATGCCGCCGCCAAACGTGGTCATGATGCGCGACAGGCCCAGCAGCACGCTGTCTTTGGAATAGACCTGGATGTCGCCCGCGCCCTGTGTGAGCAGGCCGGACGTGGCCGGCGGTACCTGCCCCTCCACACCCACGATCAGCTTGCCGCCCGGCGTGAGCGTCTGGATGGCGCCGCCGAAATCCGTGCGAATTCCCGAGGGCCCAAACATCGTGATCGTGCCCTCGCGCTGGATCGGCCGGCCTTCGGCATCCTTGTCGGGGAACAGCGATGCGATGGCCTGGCGCCCGCGCAGGTAACTGCCGAAGCGGCGGCTGCCTGGGTCGTTGTATTCGCGGCCGCCTGCGCGCAGTTCACTGAAGTACACCGAGCGCGCGAACACGCGTTGCTGCTCCGCCGGCAAGCCCAGGTAGAACGCGAGTGCGCCGTCTTGCGGGCCGGTGTAGCCGAAGCGCGTTTGCAGCCAGTCGAGCAGTTCCTTGTCGTACGTCTTGACGACCTTGCCTGCCTGGTCGGCCAGCGGCGCATTGGGGTTGGCCAGATTGGCCGCGTCGAGGTAGCGGCGCGCGAACGTCGTGAAGTCCGCGCCTGCTGCGCCCGCGCCGGCCATCACGCTGATGCCCGCGCCACTGCTGCGGTCGCCCGCGTTGACGGAGATTCCCATGCCGATGCGACCGATGCTTTCCAGCAAACCCTTGTCCGCCTGATACAGGTTGCGGCCCGCGGTGACCTCCAGCGTGCCGGGGCCCGCCACACGGAAATTGCCGAAGAGGATGTCGCGGCCTGCAGAGACGACGGAGATGTCGTTGGGGTTGTTGTTGAGGAGGAGGTTGCCGGTGGAAGTCGTGGCGGAGAAGCCGGTCGGCGTGGATGTGCCTGGCGGGGTGCCGGCACCCACGATGTCTCTGCCGGCCAGAATCCAGGTCGGCTTGGCTGCGACATACCAGTTCTTCAGAGATTTCGGCGAAGCATTCTGGCCGCCATTGGTGAAATCCAACATCTCGCCGGTGCGCAGTCCGACAATGTCGCCATTCACCGCATAGAAACGTGCTGGCTCGCTATCGTTCGCGTGCAACGTGCCGGAAGCCGTATCGGGGCCAAATGCGAACAACGCTCCACCGCTTCCGCGCGAGGCAGCCGTGCCGTCGCGCTGGTGTTGTCTACCAACGGCAGAGTGCCAGCGCCAATGCCATAGCCAATGAAACCTGGGTTGAACGGCGTTACGAGCGCATTTTGCGATGCGCCAGACTGGGTGATCCCGTAGCCGTTTGCATACAGCGAGCCGTTGGCCAGAATTTCCAACTGGCCGAACGGAGCGGGCGCGAGCACGAGCGACGTGTTGGCAGCGCTACCACTTCCGCCGCCGTAGTACACGTTGCCTCGCGCCGCGCTTGCCCGCAGCGTGCCCGGATAGACGAAGCGACCGTCCGTTGCGGCGCCGACGCCCGCCGCCACCGAGGAATCAAGGCTCTGCGTGGTGGGTGTGAGGTTACCGCCAGCGGAGAACAGGTTCAGCGCCGTCTTGTCGGTCCACAGCGAGAACCAGCTGTAGCCACCACCCGTTTGTGGCGTCAGCGTGCCGCCCAACGTCGGCAGATACGGCGTGGCATTCATCTGCGTGAGGCGGCCCGCATCCCCGACTGCAGCGAGCACCAGATCCCCACGGCTCGACATATTGACCGTCGCATCGCCCGGCACAATCGTCAGCCCGCCCAGCGGCGTTGCTTTGGTGGCGGCAAAGACATCCTCCCCGCGCGGGTCGTTTGGAATAGCGGATCCATATGTCAGCTCCAGGCGACCAATGGCGCCCGCTTCCACGCTCAGGTTGCCGCGCAGATTCGTCAGCACACCATTGATATCGGGGCTATTGAGGTATGACTTGCGGAAAGCCGAGTCCAGCGGATTGATCGCGCCCTGCGTATCGAGCTGCAGATCGCCACCGCCCGTCAGCACCGGCTTTCCGTCCGTGCCAATTCGCCCCGTGCTGGCCACGGCCACATTCAGTGCTTCGCTTGTCGGCTGCGATCGGACACCAGGGTCCGATTGCACACCGAGGTCACCGCCCGCAATCACCTGAACGTTGCCGCCACCCAGTGCGCCAATTCCCGTGAAGCCGACGAGCCTTGGGGAAGCTGCCGCGCTGCTACTCGGCGCCGAGAACACGTACGTGCC
Source organism: Ralstonia sp. TCR112 (assembly GCF_007997035.1). Classification (GTDB taxonomy): domain Bacteria; phylum Pseudomonadota; class Gammaproteobacteria; order Burkholderiales; family Burkholderiaceae; genus Ralstonia; species Ralstonia edaphi. The sequence goes on from NZ_VOSS01000034.1 coordinate 105,024, forward strand.
GAAATTCACCCACCACGCCGTCGGCAAGCCGGACCCCGTGCCGCCCTGGCGCCAAAGCCAATCGCCAGGGTTGTTGCTGAAGGTCGGACCAATGCCCAACGTATGCCCCGTGATGGCACCTTGCGCCGACAGCACAACATTGCCGCCGCGCTCCGGATACCACGCCTGATACAGGCTGGTTGCCGGATCGCCGTTGACGAACGGTTCATATGCAGCACCGTCAGCGCCAAGGACCGTATTGCCGGTTGTGCGCTCGGTGCCGCGTCGCTGGTTGTAGGGGTTGTTGCCACTGCTGTCGAGCAACGATGCGGATTGCGTTCCGGCCGTGTAGACGCCGTAGGTGGAACGCATGTCGATGCTGCCGCCGCTGACGAGGTCCAGGTCGCCCGTGCCAGTGCGCAGGACACTGAAAAGCGGGAAGCGTGGGATCAACGTCGTCTGCGCCGGTTCACTCGAGCAGTAGTCGCCAATGTCACAGAAGAACAGCAGGTCGTCTGGTACAGGATCACCGGCCTGCCCAAAGGGGGAGCCATCCTTCCACACCACGCGCGCCGGTATTGACTGCGCCACCGCAGACAGATGCGCATCTCCCAACACGAGATGACCGGATTGCCCCGCATCAGGTCGCACCGCGCGGCTGTCTGCTGCGCTGATATCCGCCCCGCTCACCAACCGCATCGACCACGACTCAGTGCCCGACTTCAACATGGGCGCAATCGCCCAGTTGCTGCCCTGCGAACCGTTCACCGTATCGCGCAGCTCGACAAACTTGACGTCGCCGGGCAGCTTCACATCGGCTGAGCCGGGGATCAGCGCCCCCACTGGCAGGGCCAATGCACCGTCCAGCGCAATGCCGGGTGTGCCCAACGGTGCTGCCATCGACACACCCTTCGGCCAGACAACCGAAGCCACCGACACGGGCGCGGCGACCACGCTGCCTGCATCCAGCACCATGCCGGCCGCGAGCGCGGTGTCCTGTCGCAAGACCGTACCGGCGGGGTACACCACATTGCCAGTCGCATCGCGCACGGCGGCACGCAGCACCGTGCCGGCAGTCAGGTTCAACGGCTGGCCCAAGGTCAGGCTCGCAGGCACCGTCGTGTTGGCCGGCAGCGTGAACGAGCGCAGCGGCACGTCGTAGTTGAGCATCGTGCCGGGGGCAAACAGCGTGCCGTCGGCCAGCGTGATGCCGCTGCGGGGCACGATGATGTCGTTGCCGTAGGGCTGCTTGCCGGAGGTCAACAGCCAGCCTGCATCATCCTGCGTCGCCGGCGGCGGCGCAAAGCCATCGTTGATGCTGCCGAGCACCTGCAGCTTTCCGCCTGCACGAATCACCAGCGCGCCGGGTTCGCCCGAACCACGCACGCCCGGATCGACATTCGGGCCATAGCGGTAGCTCGAGAAATCCAGATCACCGCGCACGAGCAGATTGCCGTCCGGCGTGGCGCTGACGATCTCAACGCCGGGCCGCAGGTGGTATGCGCCGCCATAGGTTTTCAAGCCAGCCAGGCGCGCCTGCAGATCGGTGTTGTTCCATGCGGCATTGATGAAGTTGCGGCTGTCAGCATCGACGCCGTCCATCCAGCCTTGGGTGATGACCTGATTGGGCTTGCCATCCACCGTGGGCGCCGTTTCGAGCGGCGCGTTGTCGTAGCGGCGGAAACCCTGCACGGCGATGCTCCTTGCGCCGCGGATGTCGACCGCGCCAGACGCGTCGATCGCCATGTCGCCCTGGGCGTCCGCACCGATGCGCGGCGCGCTGAGCGTGACCGTGCCGCGCGCCACGTTGTCAGCGGCGCGCACATCGATGACCGCACCGGGCGCCAGTGTCAGGCGCCCTTCTGTGGCGCGCAGCTCAACGATGCCGCGGTTGGGCGCGTCGATGGGCAAACCGTAGCTGTCGACACGCAAGCGCGTACCGTGGGCATCCAGCACGGAACCCGCGCCGAGCGTCAGCCCATTGCGCGCCGCCAGACGAATCGTGCCCGGCTGCTCGCCACTGGCATCGACACGGCCGTTGACGGTCAGGCTGCCGCCGTCGAGCGAGATGCTGATTGCATTCGCCTTCAGCTCGTCACCAATGGAGAGATCGCCCTGCTTGATCTGGAAGCTGCGTGAGCCGGTGACGCCGTTCGTCGTCAAGCGCTGGTTCAAGCCGGCGAAGTCGTTCAGCACTTGTGCGCGCACATCGACGCTGCCGGCTTGCCAGGGCACATCGGTACCGCCCGCGTCGTAGCGGCCGCTTGCTGCGCCACGAATGGTGCCGGCCAGATCGACGTGGCCGGCTGCCGCATCCAATGCGGTGACTGACACGCTGCCCGCATGGTTGTTCTGTGCGGAAACATCGATGACCGCCCCCGCTGCCTGGCTCACGTTGCCGTGTGTGCTGTCGATCAGCACATCGCCGCCGGCGCTGTACTTGGTGACGTCGTTCATCGGCACGGCGCGCCCCGCTACGTCGATGCGCGATGCGTCGGCCAGCGTGACGCCGTTGTCACCGGAAATCGTGAGCTTGCCGCTCGGCAGCACGATGGCGCTGGCCACGTTGACGGTGTTGCCCTTGAGGCCGATCTCAGCACCGAATGCATCCGTGCTGACAGTACCCGCCCCCGTTGGCGCGGCAACGTTGAGCGCCCCGCCTGCCGTGAAGCGGCTGATGGAGCCCGACTCGCCCGTCAACAGCGGTGCGATGAGATTGAGATTGCCCCCGCTGTACTGGTAGCCGGTACCCGCTTGATATGCGCCCTGCGATTGATACACCGACAACGTATTGCGGTTGTTTGCCGTGATCTTGTCGCTGGCCTGCACATTCATGTTGGCAAAGCCGAGCACAAGGCGGTCCAGCGTGAGTTGCGTGTCGGGCTGGCTGAACGGGCCGTAGCCGAACACCACGTCGCGGGCGACGATGTTCAGCGTGCCGCTGCCGGTGCCGGCACCATCTGCGATGACGCCGCCCGGTTTTGCACTCGACGGCGCCTGATTGGACGCCCGAATGACGCCATCGCTCACGCCATTCCACACCAGCTTGTCGGTCGTGATGGTGGCAACGTCGCCGGCATTGCCCAAGCCGTAGATGGCTGGCGTATTGAGCACGAACGACGCCAGCGACGATTTGCCCGTCACCGGGTCAATCGTATTGAGCGCCGTGGTGCCGTAGAAGTTGACCGACTGCGAGGCCGTCAGCACGAGGTTTTCCAGCTTGGGCACGCCAATGCCCGTATTGCCTGCAAGCAGGCGGCTGAGCAAATCCTGATTCAGGCGCAAACCGTTCGGAAGCACGTTGGCGGCAGCATCCAGTGCTGCCTGCTCGCCGATGTTGATGCTGGGCATCGAGAGCGTGAGGTACTTTGCGCCGTAGCGGGCGCCGTCGCTCAGCGTCAGTTGACCGTTGCCGCGGGTAGAGAACAGCAGTGACCCTTGCCCATACAGTTCGGCACGGCCAATCGCAATACCTTGCGAATCCCCGCCGATGTTTCCCTGAATGACATTGAGCAGTCCATTCGACACCGCGACCAGATTGGAAGCCGAGCTGTAGACGTAACCGTCTGTAGATGGATAGGGCGTCTCCGTTCCCTGGCCCAGCGTGCTGATGCGTGCACCGTCTTCAACAGTAATGCCACCTGCCTGTGAGATCAGCAGAATCTCGCGTGCCTTGAGTTCTGCTCCGGTACGCAACGTCACGAAGTCGGCATTGCCATCCAGAACGCGCGTGCCGTTGGCGCTCATTTGAGCGCCACCACCGATCAGTAGCCTGGGCGCGCCAATAGCGTTTAACGCGCCAGCGTCGATGGAGGCGAAGCCCGCGGTTGGGGTGGCGCCGGGTGCTGTCACCTCGATCATCCGGCTTCCGGAGTTGGTCGCGCTGTCGACCTGCAAGGCTCCCGCATAGCCACCGGCTGCGCCGTCGAAGCGTGCAGTGCCGGCAAACGTCAACGCCGGTCGATCCGAAGATGAACCGCTGTAGGCCAACTGCAACGTCCTGGCATCCGCAGGCAACTGCGGCCGCGGCGTGCCGAAACGCTGGGCATCGGCGAGTACAAAATCAGCGTAGCTCGTTTCGTTGTATTGCGAATACGTGCGCACCACGTCGCCCGGCGTGAGAACGATCTGCGTGGGCAGCGCTGCCTGCACACCGGTGTTAGCCGTGCTGAGCACACCACCCGTGAGCCATGATCCGCTGCCGACAGCGCTGACGCCAGTCGCAAGCGGGTTGGTATTTCCCACCTCGACGCGATATGCCCCTGGCAGCAGCGCATACGACGCCGGCAGGAGGGTGTAAACGCCAGGAGCCAGTCCTGGAATGCCTGCGCCAATGGTGATCTGCCGCCCAGCCGCCGCGGTGCTCGCGCCGGCATCAAAGGGGGCATAGTCGCTGCGATAGCCCGGCACGATGGCGTAGACACGATTGCCGGCAGCGCTATACGTCAGCGCCGGATTCGCGTTGACCAACGGCGTGGTCAGCACGTTGACCGATCCCCCGCGACCACTGATGAATCCCGCGCCAAGAATCGCTCCGCCGCCGGACATGTCCAGCACAGCCCCCGGGGCCACGTCGAAGCTCGTGCCTGTCAGGCGAAGCACGCCTGAATAGAAGGTATCAAAAACTGCACCCTTTACCGGGGCGCCGTTATAGGTATAGGTGACGCCGTCAGAGGTGCCGCCATACGGCAAAACCAGTCCTGCACCGCTCACTGAGGTCAGGCTGCCGGGTAACAGATTGATGTGCCCCGATGTCGGCCCTTCGCTGGCAGCCGTTGCACCCAATGCGATATTGCCCAGCGGGGCACGCACAATGCCGCCCTGCTCGATCGTCGGCGCGAACACGCGCAACGTGCCGAACACGCTGTCCGGCATAGCGGGAGTGTCGGTTCCATTGCGGCCGAATGTGATGCGCTCGGTTGCGACAAGTCTTGCATCGGCCGCGCTCACCGGGTACACCTGTGCCGCATTCAACGTGACCTGTCGCGATCCGCCCGCACCCAACTGCACACGAATGTCTCCGGTGCTGTTCAACGTGGTGGTATCAAAGCCGGCACGCGCGACCTGCACGGGCGCCGCGGGCGGGCGTTGTTCGACGTTGCCGTAGGCTCCGGCGGTATACGCAAAGACAAGGTCGATCAAGTCCGCGTCCACATTCAGAGACGCCTGACTCGCGATCGGTGACACGTTCTGCAGCCGGAACCGGTCGACGTTGTCGACCGCGGTACCTCCCACAATGGGATACAGCGCCCCTCCCGCATTCAGCTTGACGGCCGTGCGATCGAACCGCACGTAGGGTGCCGACAGATGCACGGCAGAAACACCGTCCTTGCTCGACAGGTTGTTGCTGCGGATCTGCAAGCTACGGCCCAACGACAGATTGACCGGGCCGTCAAAGGTCACCATGTCGGCATAGGCGGAAAGCGCATCAAAGCCCCCCGTGCGCACGCGGTCGCTGCTGATGCGTGCTTTGCCAAACGCCAATGCCGAACTGGTCGCGCCGGGCAGCAAGTCCGCCGGCAATATCGCCGGCTGGCTAGCACCGATCTCCAGCTCGCGCGGAACGAGCATGCCAGGCAGTGGTTCCATCCCTGCACCGTAGCGATACTGGGGCGTCTCCAACGTGACGACGAGTGTGCCCCCCGCCGCGCCGTTGCCGCCAGCAAACGCCCGCATGACGCCATCTGCGTAGATGCCGTTGTATGAGGCGAGCGCAATGGTGCCGCCGTCGCCTGCCACCTGCACGGGGCGCGTCGCTGCACCGACCGGGACGGTCTGGCCAGAGCCCTCCTGCACATCGACGGTCGCACTTGCACCGGAGGCATCAAGCATTGCACCGGGGCGAATGACGATGAACGCGTTGGCTGCCGGCTCATTGCCCCCGTTGCTACGCGGGCCGTTCGGGCCAATGGCGATGGTGCCGCCGTTGCCTGCCACGCCGTACCGGCGGCCGAACTGGTCGACTGCCGTGACGGCACGCGCGGCGACGTCTAGGACAGCGTGATCTCCAATCCAGATTGAGCGCATCGGGTCGAAGTAATCGGCGCTGCCCGTTTCGACGTCCGCACCATTCATCTGCAGCACCTTGATCGTGCCGCCCGGCGCCGTAATCGAACCATCAACGGTGATCTGCCCCGGCGTCTGCAACGTCACCGTCTGGCCCGGGTCCACCACAATCCGCGCACCTTCGCCGACCTGCAGGTGCGATCCCACCGTCTGGTTCAGGCTGCTGTTCGACTCCAGCGTCAGGCTCGCCCCGCCGCGCTGGATCAGCTTGGCGTTGACTGCGTCCTCCTGATACACCGGCGGCGTCCACAGCGTGAGCACCTCGGCCGGGCGTGCACCGGTGGCGACCTTGCGCGCGGCGTCGGGCACGAAGTAGACCGGCATTTCCACATTCAATGCCGTGCCCGGCGCGACGTTCAGACCGCGGTACCCATTCACGTCATAGGCGGAGAAACCCTGGCGGAAGAAATCGGGCGTGAGCAGCAATTGCCCCGCCTGTGCGCCCGTGCCGTCGGAAATGAGCACCTTGTCGGCCGCCACCGTGAGCGTGCCGCCACCGCTCACGCCGTAGCCTTTGAGCGTGCTGCCGAGTTGCAGCGTGCTGCCATCCGCCGTTGCGGGCGCAAACGGCGGCGTGTTGGCGGTCAGCGTCACGTTGCCGCCCTTGCCGCCGCGCACGGTGCCGCTGGCGAGAATGCCCGCGCCCGATGACACATCGATCGTGCTGCCGCCGGCCAGCGCAATGCCCTGCACGCCTTCCATGCTGACGTTGCCGCCGTTGAGCCATGCCATGCCCGCCACCGCGGTCGGATCCAGCGCGCCGTTCACCCACAGGCCGCTCACATCCACCGTCGCATCATTGCCGAGCGCAATGCGCGACTTGCCATCCTTGGTGAGCCCCGCCGCTTGCGTGGCAGGGTTGGCAGCACGCAGCACATTGCTGAACGCAACGTTGCCGCCGTGCGCCACCACGTCTGCATTCACGTCGATGGACGACGCAGACACCGACACCGTGCCGCCATCGGCCAACGCCAAGCGCTTGTCGATCGACACATTGCCCTGCGTGGCGATGGTCAGCCCACCCAGCCCCATGTCGTTCAGGCGCTGCGCATCGAGTTGGATGGTGTTGACGCGGTCTGCCGGCAGCGCGTCCTTGAGTGAGATCGGTGCCGCCGCCACGTCACCAATGCGCACTTGCGTGTCGTAGGCGCCAGCAAGTCCGTACGCGTCGTAACGGCCGATGCGCAGCGTGGCCGGAATGGCCACGGCGGTCTGCGCCTGGCCGTAGCCATCGGCCGCGCCGGGCACGTGCGCCTGGTTCTGGCGCGGCCCGTTGTAGACGGCGCTGACGATGTCGCCATCCACCACCGCCGTCGGCGTGGAGAGGATCAGCTGGCCAGCATCGCGCCCAGCCGTATAGCCGTTCTCCAGCTTCTGGCGCGGTGCGATCAACGGGCTGTAGTAGTACTCGGTGGTCTTGTTGCCCCAGCGCGGATGTGCTGCTTCAAAACCCTGATAGACGCCGCTGTACAGCACGTCCATCGGCGCGGACGATGCATCGTAAAGCTGCCCGTCACGCCCCTTCAGGAAGGTCTGGCGCAGGTAGCCGCTCTGCACATCCAACGAACCGCCCGACAGGTTGATCGACGACCCACGCTGCGTGACGACTTCCTTGCCGCCGAGCGTGACGGTGCCGCCCTGTGCCGCCCACTCGCCGATGCTGTGGCCGGCGTTGTCGAGGTAACCACCCACTTCCAGCAGGCCGCCGGCGGTGTAGTAGCGGTCCTTGTCATAGACGCCGGGCTTGGCCGGCACGTAGATGAGGCGGCGGCGGTCGATCCAGACCGTCGCGTTGTTCAGCGCGCCGCTGTCACGGTTGCCGGGGGCATCGCGCTGCTCGTTGCCCTGCACGTTCACGGCAACGTTGTTGGATTCCATCGACACCTGCACGCCCACCGCGCCGCCCACGTCCAGCCGCGCGCGGTCATTCACCAGCGTGCGGCGTGCAGCGCTCACCTGGATCTGCCCGCCCGTGGCGAGCGAGAGCGAGCTGTCGGCAAAGAACACGTCACCGCCCGAGACGATCTCGATGCGCGATTGGTCGCGCCGGTCCGACAAGCGCGAGAGGTTGTCGAACACACCTTGCGCGGTGTCCGCACGCACCTTGTCCTGCGCGGCGGCTTCCTGCAGCAGCGCGTTGCGCTGGCTATCGAGCGCGGTGCTGCCGTCCTGCTCGATCAGAATGGCCGTGGTTGCGCCCTGCCCCATCGACACGCGCCCCTGCGTATCGGTGGCCGAGTTCAGCAGATGGATCGTGCCGCGCGTATTGACGGTGCTGGTGGAGACCGCCACGCCGTTCTGCACGACATCACGCCCCGCCAGCGTGATGTCGCCCTGGTTGGCGACGATCAGGCCGTTGTTGACGACATGGCCCGCCGTGCTGTTGGCGACGAACTGCGGCGCAATCTCGTTGCCGCGCGTGGTGGACGACGTATTGCCGTCCGTGCCCACGCCCTTGCGGATGATGAAGTTGTCGCCCGCGGCCAGTTGCGTCTGGCCCTTGGGCGTGGTGATCGTGCCTGCGTTCTCGACTTCAGTGCCCACCAGCAGCACGTAGCCGCCGCCCTGCGTCACGGACTGCGGTGTCTGCGTGGTGATCTGCGCACCGGCTTCCACCTTGACCTTGCCGCCCGCGTTCGTGAACGTGGGCGTGGCATTGTCACCGTACAGGCCCTTGCGAAACTGCTCGTCGGTGATGTTGGCAGCGGCAGCCACGAGGTTGCGCGTATTGACCTGGCTGCTGCCCGTGAAGACCACACCGTTGCGGTTGACGATAAGCACCGTGCCGTCGGCCTTGATCTGGCCGCGAATCTCGCTCGGCCGCCCATTCGGATCGTTCACCCGGTTCAGTGCCGACCAGTTGGACTGCTGCTGGAATTCCACCGTCGTGTTGCGGCCGACGTTGAAGGTCTCCCAGTTCAGCACCGCCTTGTCGTCGGTCTGCCGGATGGCCACGTTCACGCGGCCGTCCTTGTTGGACTGCACCGGCGCATTGGCGTTGACCCAGCCACGCGTGAGCGAATTCGTGTCGACTTTCAGGCCGCCGTCTGCCAGACCGTCCGGCACGTCGGAGGGGCCGGTGAGCGCGGCTTGCCGCGCCGCATTCTGTGCCGCCTGTTGTGCGGCGATGGCTGCGGCCACACCGTTGAGGTTGGCAAGCGACTGCTGCAACTGCTGGCGCGCCTGTTGCGATTGCTGCTGCGGATCGTTCAGCAGCGCGACCGGCGTGCCGTTGGGCAAACGCCCCGTAGCGGCCGCCGTGTTCTGCGCCGCACCGCGCTCGGCAAACCATGCGCCGCTGAAGGCGCGCGGCGCTGCGTGCGCATTGGCCGCCAGCAGCGTCAATGCGGCGGCATGCACGAGCGGCTTGAGGCGCCACGCATGACGCTTGCGCTGGCGGTGCAACGCAGTATTGGCAAAAGAAGACTTGGCGGACGGGCTCGGCTGCATGTCGGGTGGCGAACGGACGATCGAACGGCGGCCACACTCACCTTGCGGCCTCTCCTGCTATGACGAAGGTCACAGCGCCAACCCGCAATGACAGAAACATGTCAGCGGCGCATGCTCGCCGCCCGGCTTATCCCAGCAGCACGATGCCGCCGGGCAGCTCCGTCACCTTGGCGCCCAGCACTTCGCGCATCTGCGCAAACACCGTGTCCAGCTTGTCGATGCGAAAACGCCCATTCAAGCGGCTGCGCTCGAGCTTGCTGTCCACCACCAGCACGTGGCCGGGGCGATACCGATTGATCTCATCCACCACGTCGGACAACGGCGTCTGACGGAACACCAGCACCCCACTGCGCCACGCCGATGTGGTCGCCGCATCGGCAGCCATCACGGCACTCATGGCGTGCTTTCCGTAAGTCACTTGCTGATTGGCCGTCAGCATCACACTGCGGCCATTCGCATCGACCCGCACGTCGCCTGAAAGACATGTCACACACACGCGCGTATCGAGATTGCGCACTTCGAAGTTGGCCTGCGTGGCCTCCGCACGGCCCGGTCCCGCCGCAACGATGAACGGTTGCGCCGCGGCGCGCGTGGTGTTGACTGCGATCTCGCCGTCGAGCAGCTCGACGCCTTGGAGCGCATTCGCTGTTGCATCACGGCGCAGCGCAACGCTCGTGTGCGTGTTGAGGTCGACCGTCACGTCGGCTGCGAGCGCCAGCTGGCGCTGCTCGCCCGTCTTGGTGCGGAAATCTGCGGCCAAGGCGGGAAACGCACCCCAGAGCCCAGCCGGCGCCACCACAGCCACGGCAGCGCCCGCTGCGGTTGCGAAGGCACCACCGAGAAATGCGCGTCGGCCGAATGTCGTCGCGCGCTGCATGTTGGTGGCCTGTGCGGCTTGCCTGCGCCGCACGGCTTCACCGGCAGGCCCGAAGTCTTTCCACAACCGGCGCGCCTCCACAAACGCTACCGCATGCGCGTCGCTCGTTTCGCACCAGCGCTTGAGCGCCTGCGCGTCTGCCACGGTGGCGTCGCCCGAAGTCAGACGACGCACCCAGGCATGCGCTTCGCGGCGCAGCGTGTGCGAAATCTTCAGTGTCGTCGTGTTGGGTTCGGGTGCTGCCTTCATGCGTTCAACCATCTGTCATACGGCCGTCTTTGTGGGCGCGGCTTGCCTCTGCCGCCACTTCGACGGTCTTATGGGTATGACGACGCCCGGCGCACAAACCCGCAAGCATTTTTTTGAGAGTTTTTTTTGAATCGATTGCCAGGGCAGATTGTGGCTTGCGAAGGCGCGCGGCTAGCGACCCAGCTTGGCGGCGCAGTGCTCCTGGGCGCGTTGCAGTTCCAGCTCGACCAGTCGCAGCGAGATGCCGAAGCGTTCGGCCACCTCGCGCTGCGGCGTGCCCTCCAGCCGCACGGCCAGCAGGATGTCGCGGCGGCGCGTGGGCATCTGCTCCATTGCCCGGATCAGCGCATCGAGTTCGGAGTTGGCCTCCGCAACTTCAGCGGGCCCCGGCGCGGGGCTCACCAGATCGAGCATGGTTTCGACCTCGCCCACGCTCAGGCGGCGGTCTTCGGCGCGCTGCTGGTCGATGGCCGCGTTGAACGCCATGCGATAGAGATAGGCACCGGGGTTTTGCACCGGCTCGATCGCATCGCCGCTGCCGTGGTTCTCCAGGCGCAGCCAGATGTCTTGCAGCGCATCGCCGGCAAGGTCGGGGTTGCCCAGCCGCCGCGACAGCAGAAACTTGAGGTGGCTGTACCGCTCCAGGAGGAAATCGCGCAGCATCGCGCGGCCGCTATCCGCCATGTCGCCTCCCCATGGAAAGCACGGAGACCGACGTGGCCGGCGCGGGGCATCCCCAGCTCTGGCCCGATGCCCGCGGCATCACCACCAGCGTAAAAGGTTGCGGCACGAATGCGGGCACCGGCTCACCCACCGGCGCGCCTTGCAGGGCGCTCACCACCAACCTGTCGAGCACGGCATCGCCGGTGGAATCGAGCAGGCGCACCGTGCCGATGCTGCCCGACGCATCGACCCACAGGCGCAGCGCGATGCGGTGGCGGCCTTGCGCCAGGATCGCATTTGCGCAGAACACATCGCGGATGCGACGCTGGATCAAGCCGTAGTAACGTCGCTGCGCCGGCAGGTCGGTTGCCCCGGTATCGTTTGCATCGGGGCCCGCTTGCGGCCGCACCGGCAAGAGCACCAGCGCATCGTTGCCGGTGTAGCGCGGCGCAAGGCCACTGCCTTCCAGCAAACGCAGCAGTGCCATATGGGGCGTCATCGTGCCGCGCACGGCAGGGGCCGCACGGCCCGCCGTCAACGCGCTGTCATACAGCAGCGCCATTCCGGTGACGGCGCCATAGTGCTCCAGCGCGCGTTGCAGCGGCTGCGCCTCGATGTCGAACCAGCGGTCGACATCGGCAGGCGGCGCGCCGGCAATGGCAGCCGGCTCCGCTTCAAGCGGACCGGCCAGCACGGCAGGTTGGAAAGCGCAGATGCCGATCATCGCGATGCACCAAGGCAGTATCCGCCGCGCACCACCCGATGCGACGTTTCCAGCCATACCCGGTCAGTGAAAGACGCGTGCGTCAGCGCCCGGTCTGCAGGCGTGTTTCACAGCGCGCAAGTGTGAAGTAAGCGCGTAGGGTAGTAATGCAACGTGACTGTTCTGTTACAGCACCCGTTGGAGGGGTGCTGCGCCAAGCCGGTGCTCAGGCGTTTGAATCACCACCGCGCGGGCTGAACGTACGTGGGAAAACAACCGGCTGGCTCCGATCAATCAGCCGGTAGCCCTTGGCAGGACGGTACGAATCCCCTTCCGCCACGCCGGCTTCTTCCAGAAAGTTGGCGGCCAGCATGCGGGTGCGAAAACCGCTTTTGTCGACCGGGCGGCCGAGCACGATTTCGTACATGCGTTGCAACTGCGGCAGCGAAAACGGCTCGGCCAGCAGAAAGGCTGGCAACGAGGTGTATTCGACCTTGCTGCGCAAACGCTCGACGGCGGCGCGCAGGATTTCCGCGTGGTCGAAGGCGAGTTCAGGCGCGCGAAGCACGTCGTCCACCGCAAACCACGCCACGTCGGCCGCATTGGCGCCCTTGGCGAGTGCCACACCCTGCGCAGGCATCAACGCAAAGTAGACATGCGTGGCAGACCAGCCGCGCGGGTCACGCGTCACGCCGCCCCAACTGCCCAACTGCTCCAGATACGGGCTGCCCACACCGGTTTTCTCCAGCAGCTTGCGGCGCGCGCAGTCTTCCAGCGTGGCATCGACGGCCGTATCGACAAAGCCTCCCGGCAACGCCCATGCGCCGGGAAAAGGCTCCCCTTCCGTATTGGGACGCTGCACGAGCAGCACGCGCAACACGTCATCCAGCACCGTAAAGATGACGACATCGACGGTGGTAAACGGCAGCGGGAAGGTCTTCGCGGAGGTTCGGGTGGCCATGGCGCATCACAAATTTCTTGACGGCCCCCATAGTAAGTTGTATTGTCCAACCCATACAAGTTGTACTGTACAACTTATAAAACAAGGAGGTCATCATGTTCGGCATCCGCTTCATCAAGTCACAGCCCACCGTTCATCTCATGCAGTTCCGCGCCGGCAAGGTGGTGCGCGAAGGCTCGGGCCTGTCGTTCTTCTATTACGGCCCGACGACCACGCTGGTGGCCGTGCCCGTGGCCAGCCAGGACCGCCCTTTCATCCTTGAACTGGTAACAGCCGACTTTCAGAGCGTGACCGTGCAGGGCCAGGTGACGTACCGCATCAGCGACCCGCGCCGCACCGCCGCGATGATGGATTTCTCGCTCGCCAAGAACGGCCAGACCTACGTGTCGGAAGACCCGAAGCGTTTGGGCGATCGCGTCGCTCAGCAAGTGGAAGTGATCGTGCAGCAAGCCGTTCAGGCGATGGAGCTGAAGGCCGCGCTGCGCGCATCGGCCGCCATCGCGCGCACCGCGCAAGCCGAATTGGCTGCGCAGCCTGAAATTGCCGCGTTGGGGCTGGAGATCCTGGGCGTGTCGGTCATGGCGGTCAAGCCGACCCCGGACATCGCACGCGCGCTGGAAGCCGAAGCGCGCGAATCCAACCTCAAGGCCGCGGATGACGCCGTCTACTTGCGTCGCATGTCGGCCGTGGAAAACGAACGCGCCATTCGCCAGAACGAGCTGGACACTGACATTGCAGTCGAGCAGAAGAAGCGCCAGATCCGCGAGACGCAGATGGAAGCCAAGGCCACGCTGATGCGCAAGGAAAATGCCCTGCGCAACGAACAGATGGCCGCCGATGTGGAACTCGAAGGTCAGCGCAAGGCCTTCGTGGCCGGACAGGCCGAGAACAGCCGCACGCTGGCCGAAGCCGAGGCCTACCGCGTGGCCGCCGTCATGCAGGCGCTGGAAAAGGCCGACCCGCGCATCGTCAACGCGCTGGCTGCGGCCGGCATGCAACCCGGCCAGCTCATCGCCCAGGCGTTTGGCGGCATTGCCGAACGTGCAGAACGCATCGGCCAATTGAACGTGTCGCCGGACCTGCTGCAAGGGCTGATGAACGCCACGTCCCCCAACGCCACCGCACGGGTCGCATCATGAGCCACGAAGGCCGCAAGGTCGTGCTGGTGACGCGCCGCACCCGGCTTGAAGAACTGGTGGCGCGGCACCACACGCTGGCGCAAGCGAAGTTCTACCTCGAACACCTGGGCGCCGATTTTTCCGACTACCTGGCCGAGAACGCTGCCTACGCGCGCAGCCTAGAAATTACCGTGCGCGCGCTGGAAGCCTGGGGCCGCTATCAGGTGGTCGATCGCGGCTACCTGCCCAACTTCATCTTTGCGCCGGACGATATCGTCGTGGCGCTCGGGCAAGACGGGCTGGTCGCCAACTCGATGAAGTATCTCGATGGCCAGCCGCTGATCGGCCTCAACCCGGAGCCCGGCCGCTGGGACGGCGTGCTGTTGCCCTTCGAGCCGAAAGATCTCGGCACCGTGCTGGCCGACGTGGCGCGCGACAAGCGCCCCACCAAAGCGGTGACGATGGCCGAAGCGCGGCTGTCCGACGGGCAGGTGCTGCGCGCCGTCAACGACCTCTTCATCGGGCCGCGCACGCATGCATCTGCGCTGTATGAAATCGAGCTGGGTGAGCGGCGTGAAGCGCAATCGTCGTCGGGCATCATCGTCGCCACGGGTCTGGGTTCGACGGCGTGGCTGAAGAGCATCGTGACGGGCTCGATGGGCGTCGCACGCGCCATGCATGCCGGCGGCGATGGCTTTCGTTACGAACCCGAACCGTGGGACACCCCGCAACTGACGTTCGCCGTGCGCGAGCCGTTTCCGAGCCGCGCATCGCAGGCCACGCTCGTGTTCGGCCATGTGGATGCAGACCAACCGCTCAAGTTGCGTTCGCGCATGCCGGAGAACGGCGTGATCTTTTCCGATGGCATGGAGGCCGACTACCTGCGTTTTACCGCCGGCATGGAAGCGACGATTTCGGTGGCAGCCACGCAAGGGCGCTTGGCGGTCTGAATGAAAAAAGGCGGCCGGACCAGGGCCGCCGAAGGAGACACCGCCGCGCTCAGTGCGCCACGGCGTTGAAATTGGGCGGTCGTCGATCGACAAACGCCCGGAAGGCTTCATGCGCCTCTGGAGATTGCAGCCGCCGCGCAAAGCAGGCGCTCTCCGCATCCATCTGTTGCTTGAGCAGTTCGGCATCGCGCATCAGGCGCTTGGTTTCGGTCAGGGCCCCCAACGGCTGGCGCGCCAATCGCGCCGCAATGGCCTGCGCCTCCGTGCCGAGCTGGTACAGCGGCACCACCCGGTTCGCCAAACCCCACGCGAGCGCCGATTCCGCGTTCACCGCATCGCCCAGCGCGAACATCTCGAACGCGCGCACGTGGCCGAGGCGCGCAGGCATCAGCAGGCTCGATGCGGCTTCCGGCACCAGCGCCAGATTGACGAACGGCGTGGACAGCTGCGCGTTGTCCGCCAGCAGCACGAAGTCGCAATGCAAGAGCATGGTCGTGCCGATGCCGACCGCGCGGCCTTGCACTGCCGCCACCAGCGGGCGCGTGGCACGGGCCAGCGCATGCAGGAAACGGATGACGTTGCGCTCGGCACCGCCCTTGCCGCCGGTCATGGCAATTGATGCAAATTCGCCGATGTCGTTGCCGGCAGAGAACATGTCGCCCTCGGCGCGCAGCAACACCACGCGCACGGTGTTGTCGCGTTCGGCGGCGCCCAACGCGTCGGCCAGCGCGCCGTACATCGCATCGGTGATGGCGTTTTTCTTATCGGCGCGCGCCAGGGTGAGCGTCAGCACGCCGTCGGCGTTGTGGCTCCGGATGTGTTCACTCATTGCTCGTCTCCGTTGGGGAACTTGGTTTGCAGGCTGGCCAGCCAGCGTGCGACGACGTCGATCTCGGCGTCGGTAAAACCTTCGGTCAGCCGCGCGTTCAGCTCAGCCAGGCCCGTGCGTGTTTCGGCCAGGGCTTCGCGGCCGGCGGGCGTGATCCAGAGTTGCCAGGCGCGGCCATCCTTGGCATCGGCGCGGCGCTCGATGAGGCCGGCGTCGACAGAGCGATCGACCAGGCCGCTCATGGCGGAGGGGCCGAGGTCCAGCGCGGCGCCGGCTTCGCGCATCAACGCGCCGTCGTTCTTCTCCAGGAAGAACAGCAGGCCGGATTGCGCGGCGGTCACGCCCTCGCCGGTGCGCGATTGAATCCAGCGCTGCAAGCGGCGCTGCCCAACGCTGATCAGATAGACAAGGCGGCGGTCGGGTGCCGTCATGCAGCCTCCGCTTCGTTGCGTGTGGCGGCGGCACGCTCGCGCAGCCAATCGACCAGACCCGGCCACAGCGTGGTGGCGAACTGCGCGCGGAAGAAGCCCATGTGCCCCACCGCGCCGCCGGCCTGCGCAGGCCCGATCTGCCGCCGCTCGACCCACGTGTTCGTGAAGTGCATCGTCAACGCGTTGATGGCGGCGGGCGTGGCCCACGGGTCGTCGTCAAAGCCGTAGACGAGCACGGGATGCGTGACGCGGTTGAAGCGCTCGATGGCGCCGAGTGTGGGGTCATCGAAAAAGTAGCGCTGCATGCCGGCCCATGCGCCCCATTCGATGGCGACACCGCCCGGCAGGTCTTCGCCCAGGCCCATGCGCTTGCCCGGCACGTAGCCGATCAGCCGCGCCATCAACGGGCCGACGCCGCGCAGGATCAGCTCCACGCGCCACCGTTCGCCGCGTTGGCGGATGAAGCGCGAGTTGCCGGTGTGGCAGGCCACCTGCACCACGCCCGCGACATCCCAGTCGGCGCAGCACAGGCCGATGGCGTGGCCGCCCACCGAGTGCCCGACCGCCAGTTGCGGCAACTCCGGATAGCGCGCCCTTGCCCATCGCATCACACCTTCGGCGTCGAGCAGCGCCCAGTCGCGCATGCGGGCAGCAAAGCGTCGCAGGCTCTTGGGCCGCGATGCGCCGATGCCGCGGTAGTCGTACGTCATCGTGTGGAAGCCGCGCTCGGCCAGGAATTTGGCAAAGGCTTGATAGATGCGCTGCGGCACGCCCGTGGCCGGGTGCATGACCACCACGCCCTGCGGCGTGCCGGCAGCCGTCCAGAGCATGGCGCCGAGCGGATAGCCGTCCGTGGCGGGAATGGTGTGCGGTGTGCTGTCCATGACGTCGATTTAGTTCGCATGCGAAGTGTTTTACTTTGTATGCGAAGTAAATCGGTGTGTCAACGACAGAAAGATAAAGTACTTGCTTAACTATTCAGAGTCGCTATAGTTAACCACATGCTTAACCATGACACTTCCCTCGATCTCGCCTTCCAGGCCCTGGCCGACGGCAACCGGCGCGCGATGCTGGTGCAGCTCGTGCGCGGGCCGGCGTCGGTGAGCGAACTTGCCCAACCCCTCGATATCTCGCTGCCCGCGGTGATGCAGCACCTGTCGGTGCTGGAGAACTCCGGTCTCGTGCGATCAGAAAAGGTGGGCCGCGTGCGGACTTGCCGTATCGAACCCGAGGCGCTGAGCCTCGCCGAGCAGTGGATCAACCAACGACGCCTGGAGTGGGAACAGCACTTCGACCGCTTGGGCGCCTATCTGGAAACGCTCAAAACCCAAGGAGACTTGCATGACGACGACCATTGACAGCCCCGCCGGCACGACCCTGCGCCCCCTCGTGATCTCACGCACCTTCCCCGTTTCGCGCGACTGGGTCTTCAAGGCCTGGAGCACCGCCGACCACATCAAGCGCTGGTTCTGCCCGATGCACTTCACGGTGCCGGATGCAACGGTTGAATTTCGCGTGGGGGGCAAGTTCGATGTGTGCATGCGCTCGCCCGAGGAGCAAGACCACTGGTCGCGCGGCCACTTTCTGGAGATCGTGCCCAACGCGCGCCTCGTCATCGACATGAACGTCGTGGATGGCGACAACCGCCCGCTGATGAACGCCCACACCGTCGTCACCTTTGCCGAAGAGTGCGGCGGCACGCGCATGGAAGTCACGCAGACCCACACGCCGCTCGCGCCGATTGCCGAGATGATGATCAAGGGCGCGTCCGAAGGCTGGAAGCAGACGCTCGACAAGCTGGAACGCGAAGCCGCAAGCGTGCCGGTGGCCGATGGCATCCAGCGCTCGGTGGTGCATGCCACCTTTACGGTAGAACGCACGTACGACGCACCGCGCTCGCGCGTGTTCAAGGCGCTAACCGACCCCGCCGCCAAGGCCAAGTGGTTTGCCGGCGGCAACGGCTACACGCTGCTCGTGCGTGAAATGGATGCCACGCCGGGCGGCCGCGAGGTCGTCAAGGGCCGTTGGGACAGCGGTGTCGTCTCCAGCTTCGAGGCGCTGTATCACGACGTCATCCCGAACGAACGCGTCGTCTATTCGTATGTGATGCACCTGGACGACCGCAAGATCTCCGCCTCGCTCGCCACGTTGGAGTTGCGTGAGCCCAAGGACGGCTCCGGCGGCACGCACCTCGTCATGACCGAGCAAGGCGCCTTCCTGGATGGCTACGACGATTCCGGATCGCGCGAGCGCGGCACGCAGTTCCTGCTCGACATGCTGGGCAATTCGCTCAAGGACTGAGCCTGGGCAATACGTCGCGCGCGACGGCCGCCAACGTGACCGCCGTGCCGACGATCAACACTGCCCCCCACAGCACGCCGCCCAGGTGCGCGAGAAGCGCCTGGCGCGGTGTCATTTCGCATACTGCGCGATCCCGTGGCCGAACGACCAGTTCTCGGGCAGCACCTCCACGAGGTTGATGAATACGTCTTCGGGTCGCACGCCCGGCTTGTCGCCCAGCAGCTCGACGATGCGGCGATAGAGCGCCTGCTTCTGCTCGAGGTTGCGCGTGTTGTTGGCGGTGATCTGGATGATCACCACGTCGTCGCTGCGCGCGATGCCGAAGTACGTCGGGCTGACGCTGAAGGTACTCGCGTCGTGCTCGGTCAGCGTCATGAAGCGGTCGTCTTCCGGCACGTTGAATGTTTCGCGCATGGCGCGATAGACGCCGTCGAAAATGGCCTGGTGATAAGCGGCAGGCTTGCCGCGCCGCAACGACACTTGAACGAGAGGCATGGTCCACTCCTTGGTTTGCAGTGACCACAGGATGCCTCACATTGCCCATTGCAAAAAGGCATCCTAAGATATTTCAATCATTCGATTTCAAAATGATTGAACCATGAGGATGCTCGACCTGGAGGCTGTTCAGGCCTTCGTTCTGACCGCCGATCTGAAGAGCTTCACGCGTGCGGCGGAGGCCATGGATTCGACGCAATCCGCCGTGAGCCTGAAGATCAAGCGGCTGGAAGATGCGCTGGGCCGCCGGCTTCTGGAGCGCACGCCGCGCCTGGTGCGGCTGTCGCAGGATGGCGCGGCGTTTCTCCCGGCAGCGCGTGACCTGGTGGCTGCGCACGAAGGCGCGCTGGGCTCGTTTGGCGTGGAGCGGCGGCGCTTGTCGGTCGGGATGAGCCACCACATCGTCGGCGCAGAACTGCCGCGCCTCTTGCGACAGATGGGCCGGGCGGAACCGACGCTCACACTGGAAATCCGCATCGCCAGTTCCTGGGAAATCGTGGAGATGCTCGAAGGCGGCGTGTTGGATGCCGCCATCGTGCTGCGCCACGACAACCGCCGCACCGACGGCGAAGTCCTCATGGAAGAGCCTTTCGGCTGGATGGCCGCACCGGACTTTGAGCACCGCGCGGGCGAACCGGTCCGTCTGGCCAACCAGACCGAAACGTGCCGCATCCGGCAGATGGCAACGACGGCGTTGGACACCGCGGGCATCGCCTGGCAAGAGGTCTTCATCGGGGGCGGCGTAGCCACCATCGGCGCGGCGGTGGCGGCCGGCTTGGCGGTGGCGGCACTCAGCCGACGCGTGGCACCGGCCGGCACCATCGATGTGGGCGATGCGCTTGGCCTCCCGCCGCTTCCGTCGCGCAGCGTGGTGCTGCATTCGCGGGTCGCCGATCCGGCCGCAAAGAAGGCGCTGCGGACCTTCGCCTCCACCTTGCGGGCCACGGGCTGACGATAGCGGGACGCGCCTCCCGCACGCGCATTTTGCGCAATCGCTGCACCGCGCGACGCCTGCGGGGCGACTATGCTTTGCCGCATGAAGCCCCGCACTGAACACGACTACCACCGCCGCATCGCCCGCGTCATCGAGGCGATCCTGGCCGACCCCGCCGCGCCGCATACCGTGCAGAGCCTGGCGGCGGTGGCGCACTTGTCGCCATTTCACTTTCATCGCATCTACCGCGCCCTGACCGGCGAAGGCGTGTTCGAGACCGTCCAGCGCCTGCGGCTGGCGCAGGCTGCGCACCGGTTGAGCGGCGCAGAGGATTCCGTCACCGATGTCGCGCTCAACGTTGGGTATGGCAGCCCGCAGGCCTTCGCCCGCGCTTTCCGCGAGTTCACCGGCGTAAGCCCGCGCGCGTTCCAGACCCGGCAGCAGGCGCTGAATGTGCGCAGCACCGAGACCGCAGACCTGCCGCCCATCGAGCTGATCGAGCAGCCGCCGCTGCACGCGCTCTGCCTGCGCCACGACGGCCCCGTTGCGACGATCCGTCAGACGTTTGTCATGCTGCGGCAGTTGCTCGGCATCGATATGGAATTGGCGGATGCGCCTGACCGCATTGGTGTCTGCTATGGCGATCCGGAGACGCCTGGCTCGTTCGAGTACTTTGCGGGCGTGATCCTCGATACGCCGCGCGCCATTACCGGCCGCCTCCAGCCGATGCGCATCGAAGGCGGCCTCTACGCTTGCCACCGGCTGATCGGCCCTTACGCGCTGATCGCGCCCACCATGCAGGCGCTCTACGGCGGCTGCTCCCCAGCTACGGCTTCGAACCGGACGACCGCCCAGCGCTTGAGCTGTATCGCAGCCCCGGACGGCACCACCCGCCACGCGCCTGTGTGACCGACCTGATGATTCCCATCCGCAAGGAGTAAAGATGTTGCGTCGTTGCCTTGCCGCCGCGCTGGCGGCCTTTGCCGTGGGCGCGGCCTATGGCGGTTCCGCTGATGAACCTGCTGCGCCGTACCACGTCGGTGAAGCCACCCGCGCATTTCATCCGCAGGCCGAGCGCCATTGGCGCGGAGCACGCACGCAGGCGCTCATCACCAACGTCTGGTATCCGGCGGATATTTCCGTGCCCGAGATTTCACACAACGTTGATGCGCCGGGCCGGTCGCCGTTCCGCATGCAGCCAACTGCCGGCGAAGCGCCCGTCGCGTCAATGCAGGCGCAATATCCGCTGCTGCTGCTTTCACACGGCACCGGCGGCACGGCAGACAGCCTCGATTGGATGGCCGCTGCGCTGGCCGCGCACGGCTACATCGTCGCGGGCGTGAACCACCCGGGCAACACGGCGCTGGAACCGCTCACGCGCGAAGGCTTCATGCTGTGGTGGGAGCGCGCCACCGATGTCAGCGAAGTGTTGGATGGCGTGCTCGCCGATCCCGTGTTGGGCGCGCGTGTCGATCGCACGCGCATCGGCGCCATCGGCTTTTCGTTGGGTGGCTATACCGTTCTGGAGCTGGCCGGCGCGCGCACGGATGTCGCTGCCTTCATGGCGTTCTGCGGCTCGCCACAGGCCGATGCCATCTGCCACCCGCCGGAGATGGCCCGAGCGCAGATCAACCCGACTGCCGACACAGCGAGGTCACCGCAGACGGAAGCGTCCCTCGCCCGCTCCGGCGCGTCCTACCGCGACGCACGCATCAAAAGCGTTTTTGCGATGGCGCCCGCACTGGGCATGGCGATGGACGCCACGTCGCTCGCCAACATCAGCATCCCGGTCTCGCTGATGGCCGGAGACGCGGATGTCACCGTGCCCGTCGACACCAACGTGCGACACGTCGCCAAGATGCTGCCCAAGGCCGATCTGCTGCTGGTGCCGGGGGCGTCGCACTACACGTTCGTGGACACATGCCTGCCCGGTGCCGCACCCCATGTGCCGCTGCTGTGCAAGGACAACCCCGGCGTGGATCGCGATGCGGTGCATGCACAGGCCGTGCGCCGTGCGCTGGATTTTTTCGCGGCGACGCTGCCCGGTCAGACCTGAGCGTCGCCCGCGATTCGGTGCAGATCGATTACTGCTTCTGCACCGCCACGCTGCCGATCGAATAGCCCGCGCCAAACGAGCAGATCATGCCGAGGTCGCCCGACTTCAGGTCGGCACGGTGGCGGTGGAACGCAATGATGGAACCTGCCGATGCCGTGTTGGCGAACTCGTCGAGAATGACCGGCGCCTCGTCGGCCGATGCATCGTGCCCGAGCAGGCGCTTACCGATCAGCTGGTTCATCGCCAGGTTGGCCTGATGCAGCCAGAAGCGGCGCACGTCGGCCGGCGCGTGGCCCAGTTGCTGCAGATGGCCGGCAATGTGCTCCGCCGCCATCGGGCAGACTTCCTTGAAGACCTTGCGGCCTTCCTGGCGGAAGAGCTGATCGCGATCGTCCGGGTTGCGGTCTTCGCTGCGCGAGAGGTAGCCGGCGTTGTTGCGGATGTTGTTGGAAAAGCTCGTCGCGCATTTGGTGCCGAGCACGCGCCAGGCGTCGGCCGAGCGGGTGTCTTCCGCGCGTTCGACGAGCACGGCCGTGCACACGTCGCCGAAGATGAAGTGGCAGTCGCGGTCTTTCCAGTCGAGGTGGCCGGAGGTGATTTCCGGGCTCACCACCAGCGCGGCGCGGGCCGTGCCGCTGCGCACGGCGTTGATGGCCTGCTCCAGCCCGAACGTGGCCGACGAGCACGCGACGTTCATGTCGAAGGCGTAACCGCCCGCGCCAATACCGTTCTGGATCTCCACGCCCAACGCCGGATACGGACGTTGGAAATTGGACGTCGCGCAAAGCAGCATGTCGACGTCGGCGGCGTCGCGGCCGGCAGCGGCCAATGCGTCGCGCGCGGCGGCCACACCAATCTCTGCCTGCAGCGACAGCGCATCGTCGGGGCGCGGCGTCAGACGCGGGCGCATGCGCGTCGGGTCCAGCACGCC
Source organism: Ralstonia sp. TCR112 (assembly GCF_007997035.1). Lineage (GTDB taxonomy): Bacteria > Pseudomonadota > Gammaproteobacteria > Burkholderiales > Burkholderiaceae > Ralstonia > Ralstonia edaphi. The sequence goes on from NZ_VOSS01000034.1 coordinate 128,017, forward strand.
GGCCTTGTCGACCACGTAGCGCTGGCGGATGCCTGACGCCTTCTCGATGAACTCCGCCGACGATTCCGCCAGCGCCGTCAGTTCGCCCGCCGCAATCGCGGCAGCGTGCTGCGCGTTGTAGAGCTGCGCGTAGGCGTTGTAGGAGGCGACCAGCTCCTCGTTGGTGATGACCTCGGGCGCGACCCACAGGCCCGTGCCGCTGATGACGACGTCGTGCATACCCGGAATTTGTGAATTTTTCGTGGCGGGGACGATAGCACATCGGCCCGGTAAAACGGGGCGCCGGATGTGGTCGTTTACATCTAGTCTGGCCTTGCGCTGCGGCACGCACATGGGCAGGCGCGCCGCGCGGAAAATGATGCGTTACGCTAGTCGCCATTTCCGACCCTTGCAGGAAACCCGCATGCCGACGCTCCGCCCCTCCCGAATTGCCCAAGCGTGTGTTGCCATTGGTGCCGCCCTCGCCACCTCGCTTGCCATGGCCCATCCGAAGCTGCTTTCGGCCAATCCCGCCGACAAATCCGTGGGGCCGCCCCCGGCCCAGATTGCGCTCCATTTCTCGGAAAAACTGGTTGCCCAGTTCAGTGATGCCACGCTCGTCATGACCGCGCCATCCGGCTCGACGACGAATGTGGCCGCCAAGGTCGCCACGGGCACCGACGGGCGCACGCTGACCGTCTCCCCCACGCAGCCGCTCGCGCCCGGGGCGTACCGCGTCGACTGGCATGTCGTAGCCGCAGACACCCACCGCGTAGCCGGCAACCTGACGTTCGAGGTGAAGTAACGCGATGCCGGAGGACTGGCTGGCCGTCACCCTGCGCTTTGCGCTGTATCTGGATTTGATGGTGCTTTTCGGCGTATCGCTTTTCAGCCTCTACGCGCTTGGCCCAACCGATCCATCGTCGGGCGTCTCTCGGCTGTACGGAAAGGTGCTGGATGCATCGGTATTGGCCGGTATCGTGCTGTCGATCTGGGACGTGGTGGCGATGGCCGAGTCGATGACCGGCGCCACACGCTATAGCGAGCTGACCAGCCATGTCTTCGACATGATCCTGACCGGCACGGCAGTCGGCGCGGCATGGCTGGTGCGCATTGCGGTGCTTGCGACGGGTCTCGTCATGGCAATCGCGTGGCGCCGAAATGCGCGCCGCCGACAGATCGGACTGGCGGCGTCCGGCGCCATCGCGCTGGCCACGCTTGCATGGGCCGGGCACGGCGCCATGGACGAGGGGTTACGCGGCGCGCTCCATCTGGCAATCGACATGACGCACCTGCTGGCGGCTGGCATGTGGGTGGGTGCGTTGGTCGCCTTCGTGCTGCTGTCGTCGGGCCGACATGAAAACGAGCCCGATACCGTTCAAACCCTCAGCCGTGCCGCCAGCGGCTTCGCGATTATCGGCACGGGCATCGTCGCGATGTTGATTGCCACGGGCGTCGTCAACTATGTGCTGGTTGCCGGCCCGACGTTCGACGCGCTCTTCACGGCGCCGTATGGGTGGTTGCTGCTCGGCAAGCTCGCACTGTTTGCGTTGATGCTCCTGCTGGCAGCGGGCAATCGCTATCGATTGAGCCCCCGGCTCGCGGCTGCAATCAACGCTGGCGATACCGCTGGCGCAGTCAAGGCGCTGCACAACAGCCTGCGGGCAGAAGCCTGTCTTGCCATGCTGATCCTGGCGCTGGTGGCGTGGCTTGGCACGCTTTCACCACTGCCTGCGTAGCGTCCGGCGGAGCCGACAAAACAAAACGGGTGACAGCACCGCGCCGTCACCCGTTCGTTGTTGCATGCCGCCGCGCGGCACTTACTTGTTCGCCGCAAGCTCCATGATCATGCGCGACAGCAGGTAGAGACGCGGCACGACGCTCTCCACTTCCGCGTATTCCTCCGGCGTGTGGATGCCGCCCCCGACGATCCCGAAGCCATCGAGCGTGGGCGTGCCGACACCGGCTGACAGACTGGAATCGGCGGCGCCGCCGCTGCCCTCGAGCGTGAGCTTGCGGCCGATCTCGCCGTAGATGGCTTGCGCCTTGGCGGCCAGCTTGTCCGACGCGTCATTGCGCGGCATCGGCGGGAAGCTGCGCACCAGCGAGGTCTTGACTTCCGTGTCCGGAATCAACTTGTTGGCCGATACGCGCGTCAGGTCCCGCTCCACGCGGTCGAATTCCTCCGGCACGGCCACGCGCACGTCTGCATACGCCGTTGCATGGTCGGGGATGACGTTGGTCGCATCGCCCGCCTTGAGCACCGTCACGTTGAAGGTCGTCTGTTTGGCGCTGTCGCCCAGCTTGCCGAGCTGCAGCACCTGATGCGCCAGTTCGTTGGCGGCGTTGCGACCGGATTCGGGCGCGACGCGGCGTGTGCGGCCTTGCCCTTGATGTCGATCTCGGCCGTGCCGCTGCCCTTGCGCCACACGACCAGCCCATCGGCGGGCCGGCCGGCTCCAGGTTGAGCGTCACGTCATGTTGCTTGGCCTCGCGCTCGATCAACGCCCGCGTGCCCTTGGAGCCGGTTTCCTCGTTCGTGTTGAGCAGCAGCGTGACTTGCCCGTATTGCTTGAAGTCGAGCTGCTGCAGGATCTTCATCGCATACAAACCCGCCACCACGCCGCCCTTGTCGTCCATCACGCCGGGGCCGTAGGCGCGCTTGTCCTTGATGGTGAACGGCTTGGCGCGGGCAGTGCCGTCCTTGAAGACGGTGTCCATGTGGGCCATCAGCAGAATGCGCGTTTTGCCGGTGCCCTTCCAGGTGGCGAGGATGTTGTTGCCCACGGCCGGCGTGGCGGGCACCGTTTCCACTTGGGCGCCAGCCTTGCGCAGTTCGTCGGTGACGATGGTGCCGATCTGGCTGAGCCCCGCTTCGTTGCCCGTGCCCGAGTCGATGTTCACCAGGCGCTCCAGCAATTGCAGCGCGTCGCCGCGGTAGCCCTCGGCGGCGGACAGCACCTTGGGATTGGCATCGGCGGCAGCGCACGACAGACCTGAGGCACACAGCAGCAATGCGGCAACGGCAAGACGGGACGGTTTCATGCGGGACCTTTGTAGTGGAGTGGCAAAACAGCCATTACACACAAGATCGGCGCGCGCGGGGACGGCCATGTTGCGCGGGGCGCACGGGTGTGACCGGCAGCTTGCTCTTGGCGGCAAGTCGTGCAAGGACCAAACTATTCGCTGCATGCATTACCGGTCATTCAAAGAATAAATTTCACAAATAATGCATGCCCCGCTAATCTGGTTCCCCCTTTGATTCAGCGAGCAGACGATGGCGGAGCTTTATCTCGTACGGCACGGACAGGCCTCGTTTGGCGCGGCAGATTACGACCGGCTCTCCGAGCGCGGCGAGCAGCAGAGCGTCTGGCTCGGCGAATATTTCGCGCGGCAGGACATTGTTTTTGATCGCGTCATTTGCGGCACCTTGCGCCGCCATGAGCAGACCGTCGACGGCATCCTGCGCGGCATGGGCATTTCAGGCACAGCGGTTGAGCAGCATGCCGGGCTGAACGAATACGACTTTCAAGGGCTGTTTGCCGCCCTCGGCGAAGATTTTCCGGAGCTGACACAGCTGGCTTCGGGCTCGATGCGCGATCACTACCGGGCGCTCAAGCAGGTGCTGCACCTGTGGTCGGACGACAAGATCCGCGGGCCGCTGCCCGAGACGTGGGCCGCCTTCCAGCAGCGCGTGGCCGATGCGCGCGCAGCCATCCAGGCCGGCGGTGGGCAGCGTGTGCTCGCCATCAGCTCCGGCGGCCCCATCGCCGTGACCGCACAGCAGGTGCTGGCCGCACCGCCCGCCAGCGCCATCGCGCTGAACCTGCAGATCCGCAACAGCAGCGTCTCTCAGTATTTCTTCAACGCCGAATCGTTCCAGCTCGCCACCTTCAATGGCATCCCGCACCTGGACGACCCGGCACGGCGCGCGTTCCAGACCTACGGCTGAACGCCTACGCGCAGACGCCCACAACACATCACCATTGGAGGAGCACACCATGAGCACGAACCTGTTCGACCTGACCGGAAAGATTGCCCTTGTGACCGGCGCCAGCCGCGGCATTGGCGAAGAGATTGCCAAGCTGCTGGCAGAACAAGGGGCACACGTGATCGTGTCCAGCCGCAAGCTGGCCGACTGCGAAATCGTGGCCGAAGGCATCCGCGCGGCGGGCGGCAAGGCTGAAGCCCTCGCCTGCCACGTCGGCCGCATGGAAGACATTGCCGCGGCGTTCGACACCATCCGCCACAAGCACGGCCGGCTCGACATCCTCGTCAACAACGCCGCAGCCAACCCGCACTTCGGCCACATCCTCGATACGGATCTGGCAGCCTACGAGAAGACGGTGGAAGTGAACATTCGCGGCTACTTCTTCATGTCGGTCGAAGCCGGCAAGATGATGAAGGCGCAGGGCGGCGGTGCGATCGTCAACACCGCATCGGTCAACGCGCTGCACCCGGGCGACAAGCAGGGCATCTACTCCATCACCAAGGCCGCCGTGGCCCACATGACGCGCGCGTTCGCCAAGGAATGCGGGCCCTTCGGCATTCGCGTGAATGCGCTGCTGCCGGGCCTGACCAAGACCAAATTCGCAGGCGCGCTGTTCGAAGACAAGGCGACATACGACCGCTGGATCAGCGAAATCCCGCTGCGCCGCCACGCCGAACCGCGAGAGATGGCGGGCACGGTGCTTTATCTCGTGTCGGATGCGGCGAGCTACACCAACGGCGAATGCATCGTCGTCGATGGCGGCATGACGGTCTGACACTGGGCGTTTACGGCATCGACTGAGCCGCCCGTCGCGCTCGTGCGGCGCGGCTGCAACATCGTCCTTGAAATCTGTGGATACCTGTATATATTTACAGTAACTGTAAATTTATACAGCACTGCCATGGACGACCTGATCCGCATCGAAAACGAGTACGACCGCCAGACTGTGCTCTGGCTGCGCGAGCGTCTGGGTGAACAGGCGCTGAACGAAGTCGTGTTGCGCATGGAGGTGCGCGGGCGGCCCTATGCGTCGGAAGTCTGCCGCACGCTGGGCCTGACGCCGCCGCCGCGCAAACGCGCGACGCCCCGTGCGCGGCCGCTCAACCGGGCCGTGGGCGAAGCCTATCTGGCCACCATTCGGGGCATTCTGCGCGGCGGACACGCAGCAGCGTAAGGCCCGTTTGCGTTAATCCGCCAGCGTGGCGGCCGTCTCTTCGCGCAGCCAGGCAAGCCAGGCGCCGGCCGGGCTGTCGGGAGCGATCGGCGCATCGGCCAGCAAGTAGTAGCCCGAGCCGTCACGCCTAAACCCTTCGGGCGCAATCAGCCGCCCATCTTTCAGATCGTCACCGGCCATCAGCTTTGATGCGATGGCCGTGCCCTGCCCGGCCAGGGCCGCCTGCAAACTCAGATAGAAATGTTCATAGCGCGCCTCGGGCAACCGGCCGCGCGGTCGGGTCGTGCTGCTGGCACGCCACCACGCCTGCCATGCATCGGGGCGCGTGGCGGTATGCAGCAGCCGTCGGCGCGCGGCGGGATCCGCTTGGGGGGCGTGCACCGGCCCGATCCACTCGTCGCAAATGGGTGCTGCATGCACGTGCGCGGGCCATGCAAAGTCATCACGGCGCAAGGCGACGTCCACACCGGTGCGTGCGAAATCGATGGGGCCGCCCGCCGCAAACAGATGCACTTGGATGGCCGGATGCCGGGCCTGAAAGCGCGACAGCCGCGGGATCAACCACCGCATCGCCAGCGTCGGTTCGCATGACACCACCAGCGCTGAAGACGTTGCCCGGCGGGCAATCCGGTCGATGCTATCCGTGAGAATTCCGAACGCATCGGTGGCAGCGGCATGCAGTTGTTCGCCCGCCGATGTCAGGAAGACCGCCCGATTGCGCCTCTCGAACAGGTCCACGCCTAACGACGTTTCCAGCTGCCGTATCTGCCGACTCACCGCGCCATGTGTCACGTGCAGTTCCTGCGCCGCGCGCACGAAGCTGCCATGCCGTGCCGCAGCTTCAAACACACGCAGGGTATTCAACGGTGGCAGCGCCATCTGTCAGTTTTCCTCACCGAAAGACGGCATCATAAATCGATTTTCAGCGATGGCGGACGCATCCAGAATCGGCGCATCCTCACTTTGCGATTGCGCTCGACATGACCGAACTCCTTGCTGTTGCCCTCATCACCATCCTGGCTGTCATCAGCCCGGGCGCGGACTTTGCCATGGTTACGCGCAACAGCCTGCTGCATGGGCGGCGCGCCGGCGTGCTGTGCGCGCTGGGCATTGCGCTCGGCGTGCAAGTGCACGTGTTCTACACGATGTTCGGCGTAGGGCTGCTGATTGCGCACGCGCCAGCGCTTCTGCACGGCATCAAGCTGGTGGGCGCGGCGTACCTGGTGTGGATCGGCTGGAAGACGCTGTCGGCCAAGCCGTTGCCCAGCGGCGAGACTGCCGGTATCAGCGTCGACGCTCCAACGCTATCGACGTTCGCAGCCCTGCGCATGGGGTTTCTCACCAATGCGCTCAATCCAAAAACAACGCTGTTCGTGGTCAGCACGTACACGCAGGTCGTCCGGCCAGACACGCCGCTGCTCGCGCAGTTCGGCTACGGCCTGTTCATGTTGGCTGCGCACGCGGTGTGGTTTGCGTTGGTGGCCGCAGTGTTTGCGTCAGGCGCGTTGCGGCGTTCGCTGCTGGCACGGCAACGCATCGTGGACGGCGTGATTGGCGTGATCCTGATCGGATTGGGATTGGCGCTGGGGCTCGCGCGGCTTGCGTGATGCCACGCACGGCGGCCTTCCCATGCCTGCGCCCATGCCTTCCATCCCAGGTCTTCTGCTGCATTAACAGGCGCCAGCCTGTTTGAGACAGTGCCCTCGCGCCCTGCCCGTCGCTACGTGGCGATGGAGACCACCGCGCAAACCTGCTGACTCGCAGCACAACCTCAAGCCTGGAGTGCAACCATGCAATGGAATCGCGCCTTCACCGACCTCATCCGCAACGGCCGCGCAGCTTACTGGGGCAACTGGACGCTCGCCCCCACCATCAAACCCGGCGCCGTCGGCTTTGTGTCGCCCGACACCGGCGACTTCACGCCCGTCAAACCGGAAACGCCGGGCGTGGCGATCAACACGCGCACCGTACCGAATCAATGGAAGCTGTCGACCAACAACGTCCACCGCACCGAGACCAACGTCAAACTCGATGGCTCGGCCACCGATCCTGAAAGCGGCACGAAGATCAACGCAGGGGTGGAAGTGAAATGGGAGTTCTCGGCGGTCGGGTCGATCGCCTCGGAATTCGGCATTGCTTCGGAGTCGTACATCAGCGACCTCACGCAGCTCACCCGGCCCGAGACGATCAGGTGGCTCGCCGAGCAGGCGCAGTCCGTCAGCATGGGTTCGGGCGGGAACATCGCGCAGGGCTTCGGCGTGGTGACCAGCGTGATCCTGGCCAACAGCGGACTGAACGTGGGCTCGCAAGACAACAACTCGTCGTTCTCGATCACGGGCTCGGCGGGCGCTGTGCATGACATGCTCGGCAGCGCGACGGGCAAGGGCTCGTTCGTGTCGGTCAACCAGACCAAGAGCGTCGACCAGCATCTGTGGCCGTTCGAGCCCGGCAAGCAGGCGCCCGCGCCCATTCCGGTGGCCTACACCTTTGCGTCGTTCGACGGCAACCTGCTGATCCCGAACTGGATCACGCGCCTGGGCGGCTTCGAGATCTACTTCAACAACAAGCCGGGCTGCACCTACGTCACGCACATCAAGCTGCGTTTCAACACGCCGCAAGGCCCGCGCAGCGATGAGTTTTCGCTCAGCGGCGGCATCTCGAAAACGGTCGCGAACATCCCGCTCAACGCAACCGATATCCAGGTCGACGTGAAGTTCCAGGGCGTCGTGAACAGCGACAACTATTCGTTCCGCTGGCCCAGCCCGCTCGGCCAATGGCTGACCGGCCGGCGCGAGATCGAAATGACCGGCGTGTGGCCGGGCCCGACCCACGCCGTCGAGAAGTAACGCCCAACAGCAGAAAGCAAAGCGGCGGATCGTCCGGGAGGGGACGTCCGCCGCGCTGCATCCGTGTGCGACGTGTGTCGCGTTACGCCGCCTGCTGGCGCTTGCGTTCGATATCCGGCAGGAACACCGTCAGCAAGCCGATGAGCGGCAGGAACGAGCACAGGTGATAGACGTTGTAGATGTCGGTTGCATCGGCCAGCTTGCCGAGCACCGCAGCGCCAATGCCGCCCAGCCCGAACGCAAACCCGAAGAACAGGCCCGACACCATCCCCACCTTGCCGGGAATCAGCTCCTGCGCATACACGAGAATGGCCGAGAACGCCGAGGCCAGCACCAGCCCGATGATCACCGTCAGCACGGCCGTCCAGAACAGGTTGGCGTACGGCAACAGCAACGTGAACGGCGCCACCCCGAGGATCGACACCCAGATCACGACCTTGCGGCCCACGCGATCCCCAATCGGACCACCCACGATCGTGCCCACCGCCACCGAGAACAGGAAGAGGAACAGGAACAGCTGCGACGTCTGCGCCGACAGGTGGAACTTGGTGATCAGGAAAAACGTGTAATAGCTGTTCAGGCTCGCCAGGTAAAAGTACTTCGAGAACAGCAGCACGACCAGCAGCGTCATCGCAAACGCGACCTGCCCGCCCGACAGCTTGACCGCGGCATGTGCGCGGCCACCTGCCTTGCGGCCATGGCCTGCAGCGCGTTCACGCTTGTACCAGCCGCCCACGTGATACAGCACGAAGATGGCGATCAGCGCAGCGATCGAGAACCACGCCAGGCTGTGCTGCCCATACGGCATGATGATGATTGCCGCGAGCAGCGGACCCATCGCGCTGCCCACATTGCCGCCCACCTGGAACAGCGACTGCGCCAGCCCATGACGTCCGCCCGACGCCATACGCGCCACGCGCGACGATTCCGGATGGAAGATCGACGAGCCCGTGCCCACCAGCGCCGCCGCCAGCAGCACCGTGCCAAAGTTGGGCGCCACCGACAGCAGCACCAGCCCCACCAGCGTAAACCCCATGCCCACCGCCAGCGAATACGGCTTCGGGTGCTTGTCGGTATACAGCCCGACCATCGGCTGCAGCAGCGAGGCGGTGATCTGATACGTGAGCGTGATCAGCCCGATCTGCGAAAAATCGAGATGGAAATTGCCCTTGAGCAGCGGATAGATCGCCAGGATCAACGACTGCATCATGTCGTTGAGGAAGTGCGCGAAGCTGATGGCGCCGATCACGCCAAAGCCGGTCTTGTCGGCCTGCGCGGCGGGCGTCGCCGATGCAGCGGCCGTGCCGTTTGCGGTGGTTTGCATGATGTTTGAGGTCACGAGGTTGAGGCGAGGAAGCGCTCAATCTTGCGCCTAAACGGTGCAGGCGTGTTACCGCAAATTCGACAACGATTAGCGCAAACCGGACAATTTATTGTCGGGGCAGAAGCGTCACCCCACGCCGCGCCGGTTTCGCCAAAACACACGGCATCTTCCCGCAAACCCTTGCCCAGCTTGCCCTGGCAGGCAGCTAACGTGTTAGCCGTTTTCTCGCGCGGGGCTACTCCGTTCGGAGCATGGCCGCTCAGGAGACGCTTTCTATACTCGCCAGCATGGACTGCAGCACGACGCCAAAAACATCAATCAGGCGCCAGTGCCGACGGCCCGACGGAATCCGATGCGTGAGCCGCTTCACACGCCCGACGATCCGCAACCCGGACCGATGACCGGCATCGACGATGCCGCACATCGGCCGACATGGGAGGGGAGCCATGATGATCCTGCTAACGGGAACGCTATGCCGCGCGATGGGAGACCTTTTCTATCAGGCCCTGCTCGACGACCGGGTCGTCTGCTGCTTCGTCACGTCCGAAGCCGTGGATGTCACCGGCAACGCCACGCGCCCGCCGCCCGCTTCGTCCCCGTGTACCGACCCTCGGCTCGCTGACGTCTCTCGGTCAGCGAGTTATTGCGCGCCCCTCGTCCCGTAGGGCGCGCTCTTTTCTGCCGATGCCGTCAGCGCGGGGGCGCTGGCGGGTCACCCCGCACATCAACGCGTAACGCGTCAGCCGATCAATTCGGCGTCCGTCAGCTCGCGCTTCATATAGGCGTACAGCACAGGCGCGGCAATCACGCCGCCCACGCCGAACAGCGCCTCCATCACGATCAGCGCGAGGATCAGCTCCCACGCGCGCGCATCGATGCGGCTGCCGATGATGCGCGCGTTCACGAAGTACTCCAGCTTGTGCACCACCACCAGGAAGATGAGCGATGCGACCGCCAGCTCCAATGAGGCGGTCACGCTCATCACCACGATGGCCGTGTTGGAGATCAGGTTGCCCGCCACGGGAATCAGCCCCGCCACAAAGGTCAGCAGGATCAGCGATTTGGAATACGGCACGTGTTGCCCGAACAGCGGCAGCGCGCCCAGCAGGTAGATGGCGGCGAGCGCGGTGTTGAGCGCGGAGATCTTCACCTGCGCAAACACCACCGCCTCGAACGCATCCGTCAACCGGCTCAGCCTGCTCACCAATGCTGCAGCCAGCGGCTTGTGGTGCTCTGGGTCCAGCGTATCCGACCAGGCCACCATTGCACCAAGGATGAGCCCGACCAGCATCAACGCGCTGGCACGCAACCCGTCGATCCCGAGCGTCGACACCTGATGGCCGTGCTCCTTGATCATCTGCACCAACTGCACACGCAGCTCGGTCACCGATTGCGGCACGTAATTGACCACCGCTGCCGGCAGGGATTCGCGCAGGTTGTCGAGCACGTCGGCAATGCGCGTGAGCATGCCTTCGAGCCCATGTCCGTGCTCGACCAGGCGGCCGATCCCGATGCCAAGTCCGGCAAGAATGAGCGCGGCGATCACAAACACGCAGATCACCGCAATCGCCTTTGCGCGCAGAGACAGCGTGCGGCGCTCACGCAGGCGTGCCTCGAGCTTGCGTGCCAACGCATACACAAGAAAGCCGGCAATGGCGGCCGGCAGCAAATGCAGCCACAACACGGCCGCGATCATGGCCGCCACCAGCACGTAGCTGACAGCGTTGATGGTGCGCGCGTGTGCGTTGGGGGGAAGCTCGGGGGGCAGCATCGTCATGAAAACAGGCCGGCAGCAATGTTGATGGAGAGCGCGAGGATGCTCGTATTGAAGAAGAACGACAGCAGCGATTGCCCCAGCACCGCCCGCCGCATGGCGCCCGAACGGATGCTGACATCGGCCGTCTGGCTGGCGACCGCGATCGTAAAGGAGAAGTAGAGGAAATCCCAGTAATCGGGATCCAGCTGTTCGTCGGGAAACCGCAGCGGCGGCTCGTGCGGCGCACGGTAATACAGATGCGCGTAGTGCACCGTGAACATCATCGGCACCATGAGCCAGGCGCCCAACACCGTGATGCCGGTAAACACGTAGTGCGACGTCTGCGCATGGCCCGCCGACTTGGCGGTCGCCAGTTCAAACGCAATGGCCACCATGCTGGCCACCACGCCGAGGCAGACCACCGCCAGCACGGCAGAAGCGCGCTCGTCTTCACGGCGGGCAACGGCGCGGATGCGGTGCGGATCGGCGCGCAACATCATCACCGTGATCAGCATCAGGTACGCCCACACGGCAATGTCCCAGCCGAGCAGCAGGCGCGCGAGCCAACCATGCGCCGGCACAACGGCGACCGCGACGGCGCCCAGCGCAAACGCCGACAGCAGGCGCGGCCGTGTTGCTGCGAAGCGAGAAAGCTGGGAAATCTCGGAGGACTTGTCTTGCGGGTTCACATGCGCCTCAGGTGCGTGCCTCGGGGGTGTTCACACAAGGCCGGCAACGCCAGCCGATGAGGCGACATGGTAGCCGCTTCAGCGGCGCATCAGGACGGCGACAGCATGGAAGCAAACGAGCGCTTGCAGCGCTCCTGCAGGCGCTCGTGCGTTGAGAGCTGCTCCGCGATGACGGTGGCGTCCGGATACACGCGGCACATGCCGATCATGGCGGTCTCAAGCGACCCCTGCGAGCCGGCCTGGAACTGGAATTGCTCCAGCACCGTGTCGTCGGCATCACGCACGGTGATCTGGAACGGGCCGGGGGTGACGGTGGCACAGCCTGCCAACATGGCGGCCGCGGCAGCGTAAGGCATTGGAGGGAGCGGGTTGGACGACGGAAACGAATCATCATGGCTTCCTGGTTGCGATGAGAGTGAGACGCGGCGACGGCGGCTCGGTTCGCAATCATTGCGCTTTCCGGTGACGCAAATAAAAACGCCCGCTGTGTGCGGGCGTTCTTGCGGAAGAAACCGGCTCAGGCCACGGCGCCTTCGGTGTACGGATCAAACTTGCTACCGGCCTTGGCGCCTTCGGTATAGGTGTCGAACTTGCCTGCGCGGGCCAGTGCACCTTCGGTGTACGGGTCGAACTTGCTGCCAGCCTTGGCGCCTTCGGTATAGGTATCGAACTTGCCGACGCGAGCCACGGCGCCTTCGGTGTACGGGTCAAACTTGCTGCCGGCCTTGGCACCTTGGGTGTACGGATCGAACTTGTCGCCGACCTTGGCGCCTTGCGTGTACGGGTCGAACTTGTCGCCAACCTTGGCGCCATCCGAATACACGTCGAAGCGTTGGCCGACTTGCGCGGCGCCTTGCGTGTACACGTCAAACTTGGCTGCTGCCAGGGCCGGCACACTTGCCAGGGCGATCAGGGCAGCGATCAGGGTGCGTTGGGCTTTCATGATGTCTTCTCCAGATGGGCGCAGCGCGTCGGGCAGGTGATCCGGGCGTTTCCTGGATCTTCTTTTTTCGCTGCGGCGCCGCATTCGATGAACCCATCGTAGGCGAGCCTGTTCAGACAATAAATGTCGCGACAGACAATTTATTGTTGCGATATGTGAAATTACGGGAAAACCCGCATCAACAGTGGCTTTGCGGCCTGCAGCAAGGGCTAGTGGGTTCGTTTGCGCAAATAAAGAATGTGACTTTTTCACCCAAAGTCAGCATTGTGCGGTCTTCGAACGTGTCGCATTGTTGCGTTCTGACGCATCGCATCATGGTTTTGGAACGCGCACAGATTGTCATTTCCCGATACAAACGCGCACAGGTTGGCGAAGGACTCTGTGTCACACTGCGCGGCATTCGCTTTCGAACTCACGCACGATGAAACGTCTTCTGCTCGCTGTGTCCCTGCTTGGTGCTGCCTGCATTTCCGGCTGCGGTGTGGTGGCCGCGCCGTGCCGTGTGGCATCGGCGGGCCTGAAGATGGTGCCGCTGGTCGGGCATGTGGCGGCCGCGCCGACCGACGCCTGCGCGGACATCATCGATTGATTGAGCCTGACCGGGCGCAGCAAGCTCGGTCTCTTCTCCATTCTCTATTGAGGCTTCGCGGCCTCCTCCTGCTGAGTCACCCAATCCTGCAAGTCTTTCAGTTGCCGGGCGTTGCTGTGGAAAGCTTCGGCCTCGCGCTCGTGCTGGGCTTCAACGTCAGAGAGGACAACGCCACTGGCGGCTTCATCAAGGAGGCCGGCGGCGGTGGGAAGCTCGGCGCGGTTGGCGGAGTTCCACATGCCGACAAAACGGCCTGGGATGCGGCAAGCAGCGTCGTCGTGCACAACGATTTCATGGGGTACCTCACGGTCTCGGTAAAGGATGCGGTCTCGGAAGACGGTCTGGATGCGCGTCTGAGCTTGAGCGGCCTGATCAATCACCTGGGCGCTGACGTTGGCCTGGCGCGTTTCGGTTTGCGCTGCGGCCACCTTGGCTTGCAACGCGTGGGATCGCTCGGCCCGAAGCCGATGCAGATCGCCAGCCCCATAGCCGAGGCCAAAGGTGAGCACCAGCGCCAGGAAGGCGCCGGCCCAGAAGCGCGGGTCGAGCAGGCTCATCACGTAGTGCCTTCAGTCAGCACAGCGCGAGCGCGCAACCACAGCGCGCGCCGATCATCCAGGCCGTTCGTGCCGCCATTGATACGGCGCGTCAGCTGCACAAATGCGGCGTCGGTGTCCTGATCTGCAAAGCGGTTGAGCCCGTTGGTCAGCCAGAACCACGCGGCCGATGCCGTGGCGTGCGCGGGCGTCTCGAGCAGCTCGGGCTGCCCTTCCAGGTCGAGGCCCAACGCGATGCCGCAGGCACGGTAGTTGGCGCGTCCGGTGATCTGAATGAGGCCGCGCCCGAGATAGCGCTTGCCGTCGCCGGGTTGCGTGTTGCCGAGATCGGAGCGCCCTTCGTAGCCGCGCTGCGCAGGTGTCGGCCCCCACAGTTCGCGCACGTAACGCAGTTGTCCCGATTCGTGCCCGACCTGGGCGAGGAACGCGGCGATGCGTGCGGGCGTGTTGATCTGTCGGAAGAGCAACACGTCTGCCAGGATGGGGGCGAACACATCGGCGCGCCCGCCGGCGTTGGGCATGACGACGCGTAGTTGCGCCGCGGTCAGAAGCGGTTCAGCCATGGTTTGCCTTATGCAGGGATTCGCGCACGTCGTCGACGACCTCGGCGAGGTCGGCATCGCGCCGCTTGTTGATGAAGTTGAAGACCCAGCGCACAAACGCCCAGCCGGGCAGACCGCAGACGAAATAGACGCCGCCGAGCGCCATGGCGCCGTTGGCCGAGCCGATCCAATGCGCCACTCCGAAGTACTGGATGACGGTGGCGCCGCCGCCGAGGCTGGCGATGACGGTCGAGATCAGCGCAACCGCCCACTCGCCGCGAGCGCGCGGCAACGTCATGACCATGACGACGATGGTGGCGAGCACAGTCGCAGCACCGGCCACGGCTGCGAACCCGCCAAGCGCCTTGAAGGCCGCCGCACCGGCAACCCCCGCTGCGGCGGTGCTGGTAATGGGTTCTGACATGGTGTCTCCCGGAAATGAAAAAGCCCGCGCAAAGGCGGGCTGTGTTGCTGAGATGGATGTGCTTACCAGTCGATGGCCTGCACCTCTGCAATGCTGGTTGCAGCGTTGATCCTTGCGATCAGGTCGGCGTACTTCTGCTGCGCAGCGACGCGGTGAGCCAGCCAGTCCGCGTTGACCTGCTGGACTTGTGCGGCGGTGTGCGCAGTGAAGGACCAGGCGTCGTTGCTGTAGGCGCACCAGATGGGTGTCGTCCAGTTTGACGGTGCGGCAATCGCGACGCTGACGGCGCTTTGGAGATTGCGCTGGTCGTCGTCTTGGGATGGGTAGATATGGGCTTTGCCGAGTGCGGATGAGGGGAAGCCGGTGGTGAGGGCCGAGGCGCAGGCGGTGCTGACTTTGGTGGCTTGCAACGCTTTCGCTTGTGCCAGCAGTTCCTTATTCGTCGGCGGCAATGGTGCGACCAATGCACCGTTCAACACTGTATAGCCGGGCTGATTGATACAGGCGAGCCATTCGTCTTGCGTAATCTCGATGACGTTGGTCTCGCTCGGAGGAACCGGGCTGTCGATGCCGTCGTAGTAGGCGGTGATGTGGCCTTGGGAGTCGTATGCTGCGAATTTTTGGGTCATGGAAACTCCAGATTAATAGCCCAAAGCGATAACGGAAGCGCCTGTCGAGTTCGCGATAGTCGAATAGCAATAGATTTGAATGTTGGACCGGCTGGAACCGCTCGAGCGCCATTGAACGGGGGCATCGTTATTGTTGCCATTCTCAATACTGCTAACGGCAGCAAACAACAACGTGTTGGGGAATGCGATTGGTGGCGTGTAGTTGATAACCTGCGTGGTGCCGGTGGCCGGGAAGCTAGTGACCCCCCACTGAATAATCAATCCGCTTGGCAGCTTCTGGTAGCCCGCTCCTCCAAGCGATGAACCGAACAGAGATGAAAACTGGGCCTGCCCAGAGCCCCAAATCGGAATCCAGCTAATGGTCGAGGCAAGCAAGGTGATTGAATCGGTTCCTCCCAATGGAAACGACGCCACATTCCCACCGGCGCCAAAGATATTGTCCGCACCTTGACGCTGAATGACGGTTCCTGAAGCGCCACCCGGGTGAAAGGTGATGGTTGATCCAACGGGAACCGACGACAGCAGAGGCAATGTCAATGTGATCCCGTTCCCCACCACCGTGACCACTTTGCCGCAGACTGATGCAGGCAATGTGGTGTTCGCGCTGTACCCGACGTAGTCCCCCAGTTGTAGCCCTGCGGTCTTCACAAACGCCGTCGTAGCCAACTTCGTACTGCTATCAAACTGCGCCGGCGTCACCCCCGTCGTCAACGTCTGGCCGGCACTGACCCATCCATTCACGCCGTTCGACACAAACTGCACCGCCTCGCCGGGATTGAGCGTGAGGCTGTTTGCGCTGCTGCCTTGGCCGAACGCCAGCGTGTCGGTGCCATTGCGCGTGACGGTCGTCGAACCGCTCGCCTGCATGTACGTTACGCAGATGCTCGTGCCGTTGGGGCAGTTCGATGCGGGGGGCAACGTGACGGTCTGGCCAGTGGCCGTGACGTTCACCAGTGCGCCGAGCGCCGCCGTGCTGAGCGTGCTCGATATGGCGACGTTCTGAATGCTGGAATATCGCTCACCAATGGCCGCAAGGAAGCCGCCGGTCGGTGCCGTTGGCGCGTTCGGATACGGGACGATGCTGGCGTTGGTGATCGTGCTCTGGCCGTTGGCCACCGTGACGACCGCCAGACCAACATAGCCGGCCGTCACCGCAGGCGTCGTCTGCGTGCCGGTGGCTGCGGCGGTGCCGGCCACGAGCTGCAACGACACTTGCCCCGCCCGCGCGGTCGGCTGTGCATTGCCACTGCCGCCCGGCCCGTTGAACGCTTGCGACGGATTCGCGCTGTTGTAGTACGGCAGCACGACGTTGTTGACGTCGCTCTCAAGATAGGCCGCCTGAATCAGGTAGTTTTGGCTATAGCCCGACGTGGCGGGCGCCGCGAGGACGAAGGACTGCGCGTCCATCAGGATGCCCTGCTTCAGCAGGCTGTGCGCGGTATCTTGCGGCAGCGCGCTGTACGGCGTGCCGTCCACATTGGCGAGCTGGTAGATCTGCCCCGGGTTGATGGTCACGCTCATCGATGCGGGCGTGGTGGGCACGCAGCCCAGGCCCGAGATGACGGTGGACGTGCCGAACAGATCGGCGCAGAGCTTTGCCAGCGCGATCATGGTCTGCCGGTTCGTGTTCAGCAGGTCCGTGGTTTGCGGCACCTGGCCGCTGTAGACAATCTGACGATCCAAGACTGTTCTCCAAAAGAAAAAACCCGGCGTAGTGCCGGGCTGTCGGTGGTTAGGAAAGCGTATGTGCGCACCTAGGAGCTGATGCGTGTCCAGATGATCGAGGCCGCTGGCCGCACCGATTCGATGGCGGCGTAGATGTCAGCGTCGGACACGGTGTTGCTGCTCATCGACGCGTCAACGTATTCGCCTTGCGACTGCGCGCTGTAGCCGGTGGTGACGATGCTGTAGCCGGCCACGTTCGGGATGCCGCTGCCGAGCGGCCGATACGCCTGCACAAACGCCTGATACGTCAGCGAGACCTGCCCATATGCTCCGGCCATGCAGTAGCCGCTGTTGGGCGCATCGTAGGCGCCGCAGTCTGCGGGTCGGCTCGGTTCGATGATGCTCGGCGTGCGCCCGGTCAGATCGGTCAGCACGCGGATGATCGCGTTGCGCGTGCCGCGTTCACGAAACAGGTTGGCGACGATGTTGGCGCGAAACGATGCGTCGGACTGCCCGGCCCTGCGCTTGATCGACAGGCCGAAGAAATCCGCCGCAATCATGTCGAGCCAGCCATCGGAGGCGGTCAGGATGCGCGTCTGCTGCTTCGCATAGGCATACAGGCTGTAGACGTAGGCACCGCTATAAGCCAGGCCCTGCAGCAGCCCGTTGATGATCGGCGACTGCGCCGCATCGCCAAACCAGCGCGGCAGATACCCGCGTATGCGCGCGAAGATGTCTTGTTGGTCACCGGTTGCCATTACGTCACCGTGATCGAGTTGGCCGTGGTTTTGATGACCTGCAGGCTCGTGGCCGGCAGGTCTGCCGTGCTGCCGTTGAGCAGCGTATTCGTGACGTTGGTGACGGCCGGCGACGCGTCATACGCCACCTGCGCCAGTCGTGAATACGTCAACGCCGCACCCAACGGCAGGCTGTTGATGTAGGCCACCAAAGCCGCCTGCACCTGTACAGCAATGGCCTGATGCGTGTAGCCGGCGGCCGTGCTGATACTCATCGATACAGTGGCGTTGACGACGACAGGTCCGTATACGTAGAACGTGCTCGTCACAGGGCGCACGGCATCCACGGCGTTGCTTACGCTGGCAAGCAGCGCTGACGTAGGCGCGCCCGTGCCGTCGTCGACGATCACGATGAACGTGCCGTTCTGCGGCAGGCCGGCGTAGGTCTGGTTCTCCAGGATCACATACGTCAGCCCCTGCTTGACGCTGGCGATGGCGGAGCCGATAGCCGTCTTCGTCGCCTTCGACAGGCTCGCTACGTAAGCAATGAAGCGCGAACGGAACGCGGTGTCAGGCTCAGCATCCGCCCCATTCACGAACGTCGCTGCATTGCTGACGGTGTCCACTCCGGAGATCGCGCCGACGATCGTCGACACCGCCCCCGCCACCGCATTGCCCACCGCACCGGGCGTCACAGCTTGCACCGGCACATTTACACTCGCCGTACCGGCTGCAATCACATAGCCGCCCAGCGTGGCGCTGTAGGCAGGGTTGGTCGTATCGACCACCACGTTGAACTGCTGCGTGCCGTCGCCCGTCTGTACCACAGCCGTCAGCGGCACCACCACTTGCTGCGTGACCGTGAAGCGCGAGAACGTGACACTTCCCGTGGCCGGCACCGCGGCCAGGCGTGTCAAACCGAAATCGGCCATCCAAGTATCGAGATCGGAACCGCTTGAGGTTGCCGCCCGGGTGATTGCCAGCACCTGCAGGATCAACCCTTGCAGCCATACCGTGACCGCTGCGTTGGCCTCAACGACGGCGCGCAGCACCGATCCGACGGTCAGGTCGACCAGCACCTTGGCGTAGCCCTGGATGGCGGCCACTTGGTTGCGCACGAGCGTCACCCAGTCTTGCGTCTGAATGGACATATCACTTGCTCACATTGAATTGAAGAGACACCGGCTCACGCGTGACTGCGCTGCTGTACAGAATGCGCACACTCACACCGCCAGCGATGGCCGTGACGTCAACCCGCGGCTCTGGGTCCTGCGCCACCCCGGCTTCCTGCAGAATTTGCGAGCGGATCAAGCCGCGCAGCGCCGGCACGTCGAGCGTCTCGCCGATCTTCTGCGGCAGGCCTGCGCCGTAGTCGGTGTGGAAGATGTAGTCACCCGGATTGGTGACTAGGCGCCGCACGATGCGCTGCTGCGTCCGCAGGTCTGCACTGGCGAGACCAAGGTCGCCGGTGGGCGACACAGCGATGTCATCGCCCACCCAGTGGTTCACATCGCTCAGAAGTTGTTGCGTCATGCCACGCTCCCTGTATTGCCGGACCCGGGCTGCACCCCGGTATGGCGATGCGTGTCGTCGATGCGATGGCCATTCGCCGACACCTGGCCGCTGAACTGCGTATTGCCGCTGATGCTCATCGAGTTGCCCGTGCCGTTGTTGCCCGAGACGGCCATGCCCGCCTGACCCGTGATGGTTTGCGTGACCAACAGCGCACCGTCGATCTGCACAGGCCCCGTGTGGTTCCACTGCGGCGCCTGGCTGACGAGCGTGCCCGAACTGATGAGCGTGACCGTGCCGTCGTTGTGGAACTGCAGCCTGGAGCCCGATGCATGTGTCAGGAAGAACTCGCCAGACTGCGCACCTGTAGGCCGCGCCAGGTCGCTGAACAGGCGTGCACAGATGACGCCGTTCTCGATGTCGCCGCCCACGAACTGCACCTCCACCTGATCGCCCGGGCTGACCGGCGCATCGATGCCCCAGCCATTGCCGCCCCAGGCAGTGGCAACGGGCATCCAGCCGGTCAGCGAGCGCGCTGGGTCGGCGGGGTCTTCAGGTTGGAGGCGTACGCGCGCAGAGGCCGTCCCCGGGTCGTAGCTAGTGACGATGCCCATGCGGTTCTCTGCGCGATTCGACTGCGCCATCATCGCGGCGAGCACCATCTGGTTGCGAAGCTGTTGGATCATTGGCTCGTGTCCTTGTTGATGTTCTTGGCCGACACCTCCATCACATAGCCATCGGTCAGGCTCATGGTGCGTGTGACGCTGTCGATGAGGTAGTCCTGATCGAAGTTCGTGCCGGTGCCGGTCAGGCGGAGCATGTCATTGGTCGTCAGAAGATGGTCTGCGGGTAGGCGGGCGCGCAGCTTCATTTCGTGCTGTGCGACTTCGTCGTACTTCTGCCTGGCCAGGCGCTTGACTCCGGCTTGGTCGAGCCCGTTGCGCTCGACCGTGTGGGTCGGCTTTTGACCTTTGCCACCGCCAGGCGCGTTGCTGTAGCGGGCCGTGAACTTCTTGCCTTGCTTCGCATTCCAGGAACGCGCCTCCACCGTCACGCCCTTGGCAACCGTCAGATCACGCAACAATTGCAAGCTCGACACGTTGGCGGCCGGGTTACCTTTCTCCCCGATCGTCCATCGCAACTCGTAGGGCAGCGCGGGCCCTTGCAAGCGAGGCCCGAAGTAGAGCGTCTTGCCACTCACCGCGCAGAGGAAGTCCTCCTCACGCGCCAACGCGGCCAGAAGGTCCCACTCCGTGCGTTGCGCCGTCAGGCTGACGTTGTCGTGCGCGTAAGACTTGCCGATCGGCCGCTTCGTCTCCGGGCCGATGGCCTGCAAGCCGTGTGCGGCCGCCAGTTTTTCAGCCACTTTCGATGCCGTCATGTTCTGAAACTGCAACGTCACCTTTTCATCGATAAACAGCGCAGTCAGATCGCGGCCGCTCAGCGTGAGTTGAGCCGAAACCGGATCCAGTTCGACGGTGTCGACACGGCCATAGATGAGGCTTTCAAGGTTGGCCTCGTCGTACTGCACGGGGTTCAACGGAAAGCCGGCGAAGATCTCGACCAGCAATTCAGGCTGACCGGAAAACCAGTTCGCATCGCGATCTGGCGGCAAGGCAGCTGTTGCGAACGTGACCTGGAACGTATCCGCCTGCTCGTACGAATTGCTCAGGACCGACCAGCTCACACACGCGGCGACACGTTCGCCGCCCACTTTGACGATGGTGCGGGGCTGCCGCACATCGGGTATCACGGGTAGCTTGTTCAGGCTCATAAGAAAAAGCCCCGCGTTGCGGGGCTGTCTGGTTGATGAAAGCGGCTCGCTAGGGCTTTGGCAAGCCGCCGGCATGGTCCTTGTTGGGTGGCACGATCAGGTTTTTCACACCTTGCACAAGCGGGTCCCACATGAGATCCGGGTTCGCCTTTGCCAGGCTCGTCCACGCCATCGCGTCGTTGTATTCCTTGGCCGCCATCTTCATGAGATCGCCACCAACCGTCACCACATGCTTGGCGCTCTTGTAGACGGACTCGATGTTCTTCTGCATGCGGCCGGCAACACGGTCAAGCTGAACCAGCACCGGCAGGTTCAATGCCGACGTCATCTGGCCAGCCAGCTTTTCCACCTGTTGCGATACCGGGTTATTCGGCAGGATGCCGCCCAGCGTCGTCACCTTTGTCAGCGTGGTATTGGCTGACGCGATCAGCGCTTGAGCACGATCACGCACCGCTGTCACTTGCTGCAGAACGTTGCTGAGTGTTGACTGCGCTGCGTTGGCAAAACTCGCAACGGTATCGATCGCCGCGTTGGCCGAATCAATCAGGCCAGACAACGTGCCGTCGCCAATCGCGCTACCCATGTCCGTCACGGCCGCGGCATCGCTCTTGATCTGGCCATCGATGCTCTGGTCTGCATCACTGCCTGCAAGTTTCGACAGATCGCTCGCCACTTCGCAGGTGATCTTGTATGGGATCTTGTAGGCGCGCTGAAAATCCGCACGAAAGTCACGGATGACAACGGCGTAGTAGATTTCGGACCACTGCAGCAACAACGATGCGCCGCGTTCGCGCAGATCGTCCAACTGCCGCGCGCGCGCCAACGCATCCTTGCCGAGCAGCCACCCGGACCATTCGACGGGGCCGCAGAACGCTCCCATCGAATCGATCACGCGCGTGCCGCCCACCAGGTCGTGCATGGCGAGTTTCTGCGTCCCGCCGAAGGGGATGCTTTCAGGGACTTCCAGATCCTTGAACTGGAAGTCTCCGAGTTTAAGAGCGAAGTCGGGCATGGTCGATCAGAGTCCGGATGGCATGAGGTTCATGCCGGTATTGAAGTTGCTGGAGCCAGTCTGCGGCCGCGCCAGTTGGCCTTCGATCTGCTTCCAGACCACCTGGGCGACCGTACGGCCATCCATGGTCACATCGCCTTTGAGGTAGACGAGCTTGGGCTCGGCGACCTTCACGGCGGTGCTGGGCGCGCTCGCGCCATGGCTGGAGTCCGGCTTGGTGGCTGGCAATTTCTTGCCAGCGTCTCCGTGAAGTACGTCATACAGAAACGTGCCCAGCGTCGCACCCTTGACCCCGCTGACGCGTTCCATCAATGGGCTGATGACGTTGTCGTTGACGTAGCCACCGAGCTTGTAGCCGCCGTATGCCGCACTGATAAGGCCGCTACCCCGCCCCAGCACTCCCAGCGCCTTCGACGCAAGCGGCGATTCCATCAGCGTTCCTGCAGCGCTCAGCAGACCGCGGCCCAGTCCACCCCCAGCGCGAAGCACAGACAGGCCAGCCCGCCCCACGCCAGCTCCCAGGCGAACCGCGCTGCTGGCTACCGATTTCGCAATACGCGCCACGCCGCGTGCGAAACCACCGCTGCCCTTCACACCGCCGCCCGGCACAGGCACCGACAGCGTGGAGATGACCTTGTGCAGAAAAGCGAGTCCCGTGGCGAACGCCATGATCGCCTTCGTTGTGCCCGGAAACTCCTGTGCAAGGTGTGTGATGCGCTCAATCAGGCCATTGAACTTCTCCAACCCTGAAATCGCCAACGGCAAAACATGTTCGCCAAGCGCGATATTGAGGTTCGTCTTCTTGGCCTCGTAGTCCTTCAGCTTGCCTTCCAGCCCTTCGTTGTTTTTCTCGTAGAGCTTTGCTGCGCCAGGTCCTTTTCCGGCATTCGCGAGGTACAACCCGGCCCGCTCCTTATCACGCTGAAGCTGCTCCAGGATGTTCTTCTCGTCCTTCATGCCGAGCAGGTTGCCCAACTTCGTGTTGAGCGCATCTCCGCTGTATCCGCTCTTCTGCAGCGCCGGCACGATCACACTCGTCACGTACTGAAGCGGATTCTCGGTGAAGGCCCGCGCGTCCGCTATGCCGGTTGCATCCACACCGGTGATGTGCCCAGCCTTGTCGCGATGCACGGCCTTCGGGTCCAGCAGCTTGACGCGTTCAAGCTCATGCGCGACCGTGGCGGGCATATTCCCTGCCACCCAGCCTTGAAGCGCCGACATGGCCTCAACGCCAGCCTTCGAGCCACCATTGGCCTGCATGAACTGCTTCAGCCCAAACACCGCGGCCTCAGACTGCTTCAGTGCGCCGGACAGCTTCCCGCCCTGCATGGCCTCCAGGTAGTCCTTGGGCAGCACGCCACCGCCGCTCGCCAGCGCCGTATTGACGAGCATATTGAAGGTCTCTTCCACCTTCTTCGTATCGATCTTGCCGTCTCTGCCGATCACGCCGTCGCGCATCTGCGCGACCTTCAGCGCAGTCAGCGCCATGCTGTCGAGTTGCGCGCCGTTCTTGACGCCGGTTGCCGAGCCAAAGGCTATCCGCGCCTGGGCCAGCAGTTTCGTCACGTCCTGCGCCTGGGTCGAACTCTGCAGAATGGTCTGTGCTCCACCAAACAGCTGTCCGACATCCGTGAGCGACATGCCCTTGATGTCGAGCCCTTTGAGGAACTTCTCGTTCGCCGCCGCAGCGCCGGCGTCAAAGCGGCTGATCCGTTCAAGTACTGCGTGGTACTTCGAAGCAGCATCCGCTTGCTTGTCCCACATGTGGGCGGCTTCGTTGCCGGCCTTGAACAGGCCGCTGCCGAACTCGGTCAGTTTCTTGACCCTCTCCAACCGGCTCTCCAACTTCTCCGCACTCTTGTTGACGGAGTCGAACTGCGCGGCGATCGCCAACAACCCGCGCGACGCGTTATTGACCAACGCGATCTGTATCCCGATCTTGTAAGCATCGAGGCTCATAGGAATCCTTGTTCGTCTGTTGAGGCCACCGATCTCACGTGGGCGCGCTTGCGGCGGAAGCCAATGGGCGGCCCTCCAGCACCGCCGTCACCGCATCGCCCACACGCTGTTGCACAGCGTCGGCGTGCTCGTTTGCCACCGCACCCAGGAATGGATGCGGTGGCGTCTGCGCACTGCCAAGCTCCAGGACGACAGCCTGGTTGGCGTTGGAGCCGATGCCCGCCTCCAACCCCTTGACCTCGTGACCGATGGAGTCGCGTAGTGAATTCACGTACGCCGCATCCGTGATGCCGGCGGCCGCCGCGCTTTCCCCCGCCTTGGCGCGGGCCGCCTGCTCCACCGCTGCTGCGGCTGAAGCCAGCCCCTGCGACAGGGCCTCCGGCATCCGCGCCTCCAACTCGGTCAGGCGACGCGCCATCTCTGCTAACGAAAGGTTCATTCGCGCTCCTTGAAAGACATCGTCTTCAGGTCGAACTGCGCGCCATGGAATTCGCTGCATTTGATGGCCATCGCCTGCCGCATGGTGTCGTCCAGTGAAAACGCCACATCGAACGGAACACCGTTATGCACGAGCCACATCGCCTCGTGAAACGGGCCGTTCGTCAGGAGTTTTTTAGCTCGGACTCCGACGTGGCAACGTTGATGAAGCTGGCCGCCACACCGCGCTGCGCGGCCTCGTTGCCCTCTTCGCCCAGGCGCTGATACAGCGCACGCAACTGGGCTTCCGAGGCTGGCGTCGGCACCGGTTCACCATCGATGGCGCAGACAAACTTCAGATGCGCGACCTCGGCCAGGTACAGCATGTTCAGCTCGCTGCCACCCGCGGCCTTGGCAAAGTCGAGATTCGCCAGCGGGCTCGGTTTGCGCAGCGTGATCTTGCGGCCCAGTGCATCGTCAACCACCAGCTCTTTCGCGGCGGCCTTGATGATCTGTTCGGAGGGAGTGATGGTCACGTTGGTCATCAGGACACCTTGATGCGGCGCGAAGCCACGAAGTTGACGGACTGCTTGATGGTGGCGTCGCCGGCGCGGTTGCCGGCGTCCGCCAGCGTCATCAGCACACCGTCATAGCGGAACTGCGAGACCGAGCCGTTGGCCTCCTGGATCGTTTCGTAGATCTGCGCGGGGGCTTCGTTCAGGCCCGCGTAGTAGCCCGCTTCGAGCTGCGCAAAATAGTTGTCGAGCGTCGCGTCCTGGCGCTCCACGTCGAACGAACCCGACCAGCCGTCGAAGAAGCGCACATGGTCGGTGATGCCGTCCAGACGTTTGACGCGCACGTCGGTTACGTCCTGCTTGCTCTTGAATGCGGTGATCTTGTTCGGTTGCAGCGTGCCGCTTGCAGTCTGGATCACCAGCGTGTAGTCGCGACCGACGGAGTAGCCTTGAATCGGCATAACGTTCTCCAAAAGAAACGCCCCACGTCGTGCGGGGCGGGAAGATTGATTGATATGCGAGGAGGGGACGCGCTTGACGCGCGTATTACTGATTTGCCGTCGACGTGCGGATCACCGTGGCCTGCGAGCCTTCCACGTTCACCAGGAACTTCTCGATGACCGACAGGTAGACCACCTTCACGTCAGCCTGCATGTAGCCCAGCGCAACGCGGTTCATCGGATTGTTGTTGGCATCGATCTGCACCGAGAACGCCGGGCCGCCATTGACCGCGCCGATCATCCCCTGCTGCTCCATCGAGCTGAGGAAGTTCGACAGCGTGGCCGCGGCCTGCGCGCGCACCGTGGCGGACTGCAGCTGGCCGACGTACTTGCCCATGCCCGCGTTGATCGTGCTGGCGATGTAGTTGGTCATGCGCGTGTAGTTGTCGCCCTGCGTGAGCGCGTTCGAGCTGGTGTTGTGCCCCGCACGGCAACCGAAGTACGCACCGCCCGGCACCGGATTCGTCACGACATCGATGCCGGCCTGGATCAGTGCCTGCAATTCGGCCGAGCTGTAGTTCTGGTTGGCGAACGTCTTCTGCGTGCCCACCACGCCGTAGATCTGCTTGTTGAGGCTGCTGTTCTGCGGCGACAGGTTGGCAAGCAAGCCCGCAACAAAGCCTTGCGGCGACACCAGTCGCGTCACACCGTTGACGGTATCGAGCCAATACACCCAGTCGCCAAACAGCAGCTTGAAGGCGTACGAATCGATGCCGGCGGTGCTCTTGGCCGTGACAGCGTTGGCGATGGTGTCGCCGCTCGGACCCGTGCCAATCATGTAGATGCCTTCGGACAGACCGAACGCCACCTGGGTGGGCCAGGTCGTTGCGTCGGTGCAGTCGGCGAGCATGGCAATCGACACGCCCTCGTTGCGCAGCGCGTACATGCCCTTGCGCGGCACGGTGTCCTGACCGAGCAGCACGGCGCCGGTGATGGTGGCCGCGCCATCCGTACCGCCCGCCAGTTGCAGCGTGGCGGCCGTCGGTGCGGTGGTGCTCGCGCCTGCGGTGGCAGTGATGATTTGCGACGCGCCGCGCATCACGCTCACGCCGTTGTTGATGGCGTTGGCAATTGCGATCCACAACGCATTGCCGGTCTGACCGGCACCGATGTTGTCGAACACTTCGGGCGCCAGCGTCGGAGCGGCCACGGTCACCTTCCACGTGTTGGCGGCCGAACCTGCCGCCAGCGCCACCGTGACGGTGTTGCCGAGCGAACCCGTGTACTTGGCAGTGAAGGTCACGCCGTTCGTCTGCGCGACCACCGTGGCGGCGGTGTCGGTGCCGTCGGTCACGCGCACGCAGCGGAAGTTGTTGGCGCCCTGCTGAACCGCCACGGCCACGGCCGTGCCCATATCGTAGGTGCGGTTCTGGATCGCGCCGAACGTCTGCGCGTACATGGCCATGTTGCCGATCAGCGTCGGCGAGTTGACGGGGCCCCAGGTGGCCGTGCCCACCACGCCGAGCACGTTGGTGGGAACGCCGTTGAGCAGGGTGACCTGCGGCGGAACAATCTGGACGTACAGGTCCGGAACGATGAGTGCAGTGGTATTGATGCTGCCCTGCTGGACGATCGGCATGCGTGCCTCCGAGTGAGAAAAGCAAAAGGCCGCGCAAAGGCGGCCGGACATAAAAAAAGCCGCCCTAGCGAAACGGGCGGCACGGTTGGTTGACTTCGACTGCAATACGGCCACGGCTGCGCTACTGCACGAGTGTTCGAACAGGAAACTGCCCGTCCATCGCCGCGCCGGCGTTCACGTTCTCTACACCCGTCGCAATCTGATACGCCGTATCGGTCACGATGGTCGCGTACTCGACGGCATAGCGCAGGTCACGCCGGTAAATGCCATTGGCCGGATCGTCGTGTTGATGACCGCGCTTATAGCGAAGCGCGGCGCTCTGGTCCGGCAACGTCAATCGCACGATGCCCGAGAGCACTGCATCGACCTTGCCCGCGATGAGGTCGCGAGGCGCCGCGCCATTCGCCCACGTCGAGATCAGGAACGTGCGTTCTTGCCGGCGCGTCTCGCGCTGTACCGTGCCGATGCCACCCACGCGCGGCGAAATGTATGTCGCGTTCGGAATGGTGATCGACGAGCCAGCAGCCGTTGCCGGGCGGTCAACAGCCACCAGCGCAGCCAGCGCTGTCGCAATGCTGGCCGGTGTGTCGCTCGCCTGCACGGCGTAGGCATATGCGCGGCCGTCCACCAACAGCACAACGTTCTGCGGCGTGCTGACGGTGCCGTTCACCATGACGGTCTGTGCGGTCACGCTCAAGGCCAGCGTGTTCGCCGGCGGTGTGGCGACGGTCCAATCCGAGAACGCAGTGTTGGCGTGACGTTGATGACTCGTGATCGGAAAGATCGACACATGCGCCTTGTTGGCTTGCAGGTCGGTCTTCAGTTGCGTCATGTTGGGCCAGCCGCTGTAGACCACCACCGGATTGGCCGTGATCGACGGCTGGCTGGCGCCGTTCGGATAAACCACGCCGGTGACCAGCGTGACGAGTGCATTGGAAACGTCGGAGAGATCTGCCATAAGACAAGCGCCTTCATCGATGCGCGCTGCAATGCGTGATCGATCGAGTGAGTTGGATCCAGGATTGAGACAGCCGCGAACCGTTCGTCACCGTGTAGCGACATCGAGGCATGTATTGCGTGGGAATACGTCAGAGAGCGAAGCCGAGAAACAAAAAAGCCCGCTGCGTGGCGGGCTTTTCTTCGCGATGTCTGCGCTTCGTCTGGGTAAATCAATGCACCCCAGTGGGGTGCATGTCTCGGTCTGAACCGGTTACGCCGCGAGGGCAATCGAACATCTGGGAAACAGAATACGAAGGGGATATAAACCGTGCAAGTGGGCCGAGGAGAAAATTCCGAAAAAACTTTCAGGCGGCCAGCGGAGCGGCCGTCACAGTCACGGCAGCGGCCGCTGCACGCACGGCCTTCGTCATCTGCGCGCGCGCGACCTCCGAATCGATGACATGCGACATGATCGACTGCGCCTTCGCAAGCCGCACCTTCCAGTGCTTGAGCGTATGCGGCGACGCGCCGTACTTGCGCACGAGAATGCGGCACACCATCTCTGCCGGCATGCGATGCACGTAGTGATACTGCAGCAGCCGCTTGGCTACGGGGTCGGCAATCTTCTGCCACGCTTGCTCGACCAGCCAGCCGTCATTCACGTCGATGCTGACGATGGCTTGCGGCGCGCCGCATTCTGCATCGCGCATGGCGACGGCCAACCGTGCCCACGATGCGCAGTACTGCGGTTGCCAGCTCGGGTCGCGCACGACGCGACTCCAGTTCTCCAGACGGTCTTCGATGCCCATGTCCCTTGTCCTCGTATGTTCGTGGCTTGTTGCCGATTTCGGGTTGCGTCACCGTCTCTCGCGCTGTCGCCGCACTTACGGCGGACAGCTCGAGAACGCGATGACGCATGCGTCTATTGGAAAACGCGCACCTGCTCAGGCACGGCGCGCACTGCACGCACCGACTGCACCCAACGGCCTGTGACCCCGCATTTGCGTTCCTCATCCAGCTCCAACCGCTTGGCGGCAATCAATTCGCTGCGGCGCGCAGAGACGCTGGATTTCTCAATGCGCAAAGCCTGTGCGATTTCGGCAATCGTGGCGGTGCCGCTGCGGGCGACGTAGTCGGCGATACGGTCGCACTGCAGCTTGGCCGTGGACGTGGCGCGGTTACGTCGAAAAGCATCCATCGAAGTTTGGGGGACGGTCATGGGAAGAGGCTCCAGTCGGCGCGGCGTGGCGCGCGGATTGAACAAGATTCGGTTCGACCGAGACCGCCTGTAGTGGGCAGAGGCGGGAAGCAAGTCGTGCAGAGAAGTTTAGATTGTTCTAAACTGTTGCGTCAAGACACTTCTAATACACAAATTAGAAATTTCTTGCTCTAATGCGACCCATGGACATCTACGACAACCGCCGCCAGTGGCTGACCTACTGGATCCAGACCCTCGTCAACGGAGACCGCTCGGCGTTCGAGCGTCTGTACGGGTATTCGCGCTCGCAGGTCGCGCAGTTCCTGTCGCGCAGCTACCAGGACGGCCGCAGCATCGGCGACATTGCCGCGCGCCGCCTTGAGAAGAAGCTGGGGTTTGCCGACCGCGTGATGGACACACCGTTCTCCGACGCGGCCGCGCAGGCTGCCGGCGGCAGCGCGGGCGATCTGGTGCGCACAAGCGCAGGCGCGTCGGCGCATAGCAAGGGCTTTCCCGCGCGTCCCATCACCACGTACAACAGCCTGGACGAACTGCCGAGCGAGACGACCATCCTCATCACGCATGTCGACGTGGCGCTTTCCGCGGGCAACGGCCGGGAAACCTGGCATGTTGAAGAGAAAGAACCGCTGCCGTTCCAGGCCGATTACGTCCGCAGGCTGGATGCCAGCCCCAAGCACCTCGTGGCGGTGAAAGTGCAGGGCGACAGTATGGAGCCGCGCCTGTTCGATGACGACACGGTGGTCGTCGACAAGGCGGACCGGCGCATCCCCACGGGCGGCGGCGTGTTTGCCCTCGTGTATTGCGGCGAGATGCTGGTGAAGCGGTTGTTCCGCCTGCCCGACGGCTCGATCCGGGTGGTGAGCGACAACAAGGAGAAGCACGATCCGTTCATCGTGACACCAGACCAGCTGGAACACATCGACATCGTTGGCCGCGTCAAATACCGGTCGGGCATGGGCGATTTTTGAGCGCCTGCACGCGGTCGCGTCTCAACATGCAAACCCGCTTCGGCGGGTTTTTTCGTATCCGAAGGCGTATTTCTAAACACTCGCGGTAGACATTTCTTGACAAAATGTTAGAAATATCTAAAATGGCAGGACGAAAACGATCTGATCGCCCTGCGCTGAGCCAACCTAACGCAATCCGAATGACTGAAACCCAAACACTCGACCGTATTCTTGAAGCGACCCGCAGGGCATGGGGCCTGCCGGCCGTGCGACGCGGCGGCCCTTCCTTCGCCTCACAGGGCCCGCTGCATCAGCAGACAATCCAGCCAGCGGCCAAACTTGTAGCCCACGGCCTCCAGCACGCCCACCTCCCGAAACCCGCAGCGCGCGTGCAGCTTGGCTGAGCCTGGGTTTTCGCGACCACCACCCACCACGGCCACCATCTGCTTGAAACCGCGCGCCTGGCATTCGCGGATCAGCGCCGCCAGCAGCAACGTCCCGACGCCCCGTCCTTGAGCGGCGGCGTCAAGGTAGATGGAGTCTTCTACCGTGTGGCGATACGCGGGCCGCGCGCGATGCGGGCCGGCATACGCGTAGCCGAGCAGCACGCCGCCAGCTTCTGCCACCACGTAAGGCATGCCGGCATCCTGCAATGCGTGAAAGCGGCGCGTCATCTCGGCCAGATCGGGGGCATCGATTTCAAAGCTGGCGGTGCCAGTTCGCACGTGATGTGCGTAGATGCCGACGATGGTCGGCAGGTCCGCCACGGTCGCCGCACGAATGGCGACAGCACCGGATTCGTGCACGGGAGCGGAAGCGTCGATGGGCATTGCAGAAGACATGGCGGCAGGATGTGGAAGCGGTGTGAAGCGTTCATTGTCACGCCAATTCCACATGAACCGTAGATCGCCGAGCGCATTCCGGTGACATGGCTATCGGGCGGCGCCGGAATGCGGTAACTTGGCAGACGCTTTCGCCCCGCCCTGCCCCCGCCGTCCCTGCCATGCATGACCTGTTTCCCCTGATCGCCGAATACGGCGCGTTTGCCGTATTCCTCAATGTGCTGCTGACGCAAGCCGGCGCGCCGCTGCCGGCCGTGCCGACGCTGCTCGTGGCTGGTGCGCTCACATTCCACGGCCCGCTCTACTTCATGGAGCTTGCGCCCGCCGCCGTGTCCGGCGCGCTGCTGGGTGACGGCCTGTGGTACTTCGCCGGCAAGCGCTATGGCCGGCGCGTCATGGCACTGCTGTGCCGCGTGTCGTTGTCGCCCGATTCCTGCGTGCGGCGCACGCGCACGCAGTTCGAGCGCTGGGGCGCGCCGATGCTGCTGATCGCGAAGTTCATTCCGGGTTTGTCGACCGTGTCGTCTGCGCTGCTGGGCACGATGCGCACGCCGTTCAGCACGTTTGCGCTGTACAACCTGATGGGTTCGGCGGTGTGGGCCACGCTGTGGCTGCTGCTGGGCCGCGTAGCGCACGACAGCATCGACCAGGCGCTGCGCCAGCTAGACCTGCTGGGCACGCGCGCCGTGCTGCTGATCGCGTTGCTGGCGGCGGTATATGTGGCCGCGCGCTGGCTGCAGCGCTGGCGCTTTCGCAAGATGCTGGAGATGGCGCGCATCTCGCCCGACGAGCTGCATGCGCTGATCGAATCAGGCGCAGCACCGGTCATCATCGACGTGCGCGCAGACAGTTCGCGCATGCTGCAGCCGCAACGCATTCCCGGGGCCATGCTGTATGACATGTCTGGCAGCAACCGCGCCATCGAGATCGACGGCCCGGATCGCGAGATCATCATCTACTGCGCCTGCCCCAACGAGGCGTCTGCCGTGATGCTGGCGCGCACGCTGATGGGCCGCGGCTTCAAGCGCGTGCGTCCGCTGCATGGCGGGATCGATGCATGGGTGGCACGCGGCTATGGCGTCGAGCACGTCGTGTCGGTCACGCCCGCCACATTGGCAACGGCGGAAGCCGGCGCCTGAGGCTTTCGGGCAAGCGCACAAAAACAAAAAGCGCACCTCGCGGTGCGCTCTCCCGTAAGTACGGCAAACATGCGGTGCGCCAGCCCCCCGGCTCGGACACCCCGCATCGGTCCGTGTGCATCCGCCCGAAGACGGATGTGGCGAAATGATCCCCGTTTGATCCCTTCTTCGCCAGTCGGACTTGACCCCCTTGTTATTCATTTGCAACGCTGCCGCATCCAACATATGCGCGGCGTGCTCGCGTTGTTATTTCCCGTCCTTCTTTCGTTGCCTCGCGGCCGGCCATTTTGCATGGCACTCCTGCGTACTAACGGCAGGCTTGCGTCAAACTTTAGGCACCGCCCGTCATCGTCAGGCAAATGTATCGATCGCGCCTTCGTGGGTCGAAACACGGCGCGGTGCCACCGTCTGCGTATCGGCGCGGTCTTGCGAGCCGCCGTTGCCATAACGGCTGCCGTTGCCCCCGTTGCCCGAACCGCTACCCTGGTTCTGCGCCGACGCACCTTGCGATGCGTTCTGCTGCTGGCTGAAGTCGCCCGTGCTGACGGACGTTTGCGCAAGCTGCATCCCGCCTTGCTGCATGGCGTCGCGCAGGCGCGGCATGGCGTCCTGCACGAGTTCGGCCACGGCCTGGTGCTGGCAGACAAAGCTCGCGTTGACGGCGCCGTTGTCCACTTCCAGCTTGACGTGCATGCCACCCAGCTCGGCCGGATTCAGCTGCAGCTCGGCCGATGATTGACGATGCACCTGCATGAAGGCGAGCTGGCTGGCCATGCTGTGCGGCCAGGCGGCGTCGCCAAAGGTGGGCAGCGTGTGGATTTGCTGCGGCGTGATCGATGCACCTGCCGCAGCGCCTGCGTTGGCACCGCCCACCGCAAAGGTAGGCGCGGCCATGCCCGCGCCGCCGTTGGCGCGCGACAGCACGCCCTGGAACTGCATACCGTTGCCCTGCGCGTTGGCCTGCGCGCCGGCGTTGTCGGCGTTGCCGCCATTGCTGGCGTGGCTGGTGGCATCGGCCACGGCTGCCGTGGGTGTCTGCGTGACGGTGTTGTGTGCGCTCAGGTCGCTGCGGCGCGGCAGGCGTGGTCGGCATTGGCGCCCTGCGCAGACGACGTGCTGCCGAGCTGGCGCACGGCGGGCGGCGTGTTGTCGGCAACGGCACGCGTGCGGGCATGGTCTGGGCCA
>NZ_VOSS01000035.1 GCF_007997035.1 Ralstonia sp. TCR112
TTCGCCCCTCGCTGCAAAACACAGCGCCGAAACGCAGGTGACGGTGGTGGTGTTGGGTGGTGGAAAAGCAGGAGTGGAGCGGGTTTGCGGTCGATTGGGTGGTTGGTGATCGGCGGTGGACTGGGTGGTGGTTGGCAGCGAGTTGGTGGATAAAAATTCTTCGACGAGTTGTTGACAGCGACGAAAAAGCTCTGCATAATCTCGTTTCTCTGCTGCAGACAACGCAGCGACGCGGTGAACAAAGTTGATCGCGAAGTTCTTTAACAAGCAAACAGCCGATAAGTGTGGGCGCTTAATACTGGGTGCGGCGGATTTCGATCCGCTAGCTAACAAGTAATGAAGTGCTCGCACAGAAGTAAGGTTTGAACGAAAGTTCAAGTCAGATTCTGAGAGTGAGCGACCGCTCGTAAAGAGCGAAAACAGCAGATTGAACTGAAGAGTTTGATCCTGGCTCAGATTGAACGCTGGCGGCATGCCTTACACATGCAAGTCGAACGGCAGCATGATCTAGCTTGCTAGATTGATGGCGAGTGGCGAACGGGTGAGTAATACATCGGAACGTGCCCTGTAGTGGGGGATAACTAGTCGAAAGATTAGCTAATACCGCATACGACCTGAGGGTGAAAGTGGGGGACCGCAAGGCCTCATGCTATAGGAGCGGCCGATGTCTGATTAGCTAGTTGGTGGGGTAAAGGCCCACCAAGGCGACGATCAGTAGCTGGTCTGAGAGGACGATCAGCCACACTGGGACTGAGACACGGCCCAGACTCCTACGGGAGGCAGCAGTGGGGAATTTTGGACAATGGGCGAAAGCCTGATCCAGCAATGCCGCGTGTGTGAAGAAGGCCTTCGGGTTGTAAAGCACTTTTGTCCGGAAAGAAATGGCTCTGGTTAATACCTGGGGTCGATGACGGTACCGGAAGAATAAGGACCGGCTAACTACGTGCCAGCAGCCGCGGTAATACGTAGGGTCCAAGCGTTAATCGGAATTACTGGGCGTAAAGCGTGCGCAGGCGGTTGTGCAAGACCGATGTGAAATCCCCGAGCTTAACTTGGGAATTGCATTGGTGACTGCACGGCTAGAGTGTGTCAGAGGGGGGTAGAATTCCACGTGTAGCAGTGAAATGCGTAGAGATGTGGAGGAATACCGATGGCGAAGGCAGCCCCCTGGGATAACACTGACGCTCATGCACGAAAGCGTGGGGAGCAAACAGGATTAGATACCCTGGTAGTCCACGCCCTAAACGATGTCAACTAGTTGTTGGGGATTCATTTCCTTAGTAACGTAGCTAACGCGTGAAGTTGACCGCCTGGGGAGTACGGTCGCAAGATTAAAACTCAAAGGAATTGACGGGGACCCGCACAAGCGGTGGATGATGTGGATTAATTCGATGCAACGCGAAAAACCTTACCTACCCTTGACATGCCACTAACGAAGCAGAGATGCATTAGGTGCTCGAAAGAGAAAGTGGACACAGGTGCTGCATGGCTGTCGTCAGCTCGTGTCGTGAGATGTTGGGTTAAGTCCCGCAACGAGCGCAACCCTTGTCTCTAGTTGCTACGAAAGGGCACTCTAGAGAGACTGCCGGTGACAAACCGGAGGAAGGTGGGGATGACGTCAAGTCCTCATGGCCCTTATGGGTAGGGCTTCACACGTCATACAATGGTGCATACAGAGGGTTGCCAAGCCGCGAGGTGGAGCTAATCCCAGAAAATGCATCGTAGTCCGGATCGTAGTCTGCAACTCGACTACGTGAAGCTGGAATCGCTAGTAATCGCGGATCAGCATGCCGCGGTGAATACGTTCCCGGGTCTTGTACACACCGCCCGTCACACCATGGGAGTGGGCTTTACCAGAAGTAGTTAGCCTAACCGCAAGGAGGGCGATTACCACGGTAGGGTTCATGACTGGGGTGAAGTCGTAACAAGGTAGCCGTATCGGAAGGTGCGGCTGGATCACCTCCTTTAAGAGCGTGCATCCGACGTTAGGCGTCCACACTTATCGGTTTGTTTGATGTTACAGCCAAGGGTCTGTAGCTCAGGTGGTTAGAGCACCGTCTTGATAAGGCGGGGGTCGTAGGTTCAAGTCCTACCAGACCCACCAAGTTACGGACGGTGGAATTTGTTCTCTGCCGTGACTGGGGGATTAGCTCAGCTGGGAGAGCACCTGCTTTGCAAGCAGGGGGTCGTCGGTTCGATCCCGTCATCCTCCACCATTACCTGTTGGTTACCAAACGCAAGCATCGACGCTGAGTCGATGGTGTTTGCGTTTGGCCTAGCCAAGACGAGCGTAAAAGTTCGGCTGTTCTTTAACAATATGGAATGTAGTAAAGGTGTCGCGGTGCGTTGATGAGGCGCACATTTAAAACGCGACACTGGGTTGTGATTGTATCAACCAGTATTACCAGAGCAATCGAAAGATTGTCTTGGAATACGGCACAACGCGAGAACTCAGCCTATAGCGAGACATACTCGTTATAGGGTCAAGCGAATAAGTGCATGTGGTGGATGCCTTGGCGATTACAGGCGATGAAGGACGTAGTAGCCTGCGAAAAGCTGCGGGGAGCTGGCAAACGAGCTTTGATCCGCAGATATCCGAATGGGGAAACCCGGCCCGTATGGGTCATCTGTTACTGAATACATAGGTAACAGAAGCGAACGCAGTGAACTGAAACATCTAAGTAGCTGCAGGAACAGAAATCAACCGAGATTCCCAAAGTAGTGGCGAGCGAAATGGGATCAG
Source organism: Ralstonia sp. TCR112 (assembly GCF_007997035.1). Classification (GTDB taxonomy): domain Bacteria; phylum Pseudomonadota; class Gammaproteobacteria; order Burkholderiales; family Burkholderiaceae; genus Ralstonia; species Ralstonia edaphi. The sequence continues at coordinate 2,744 of NZ_VOSS01000035.1, forward strand.
CCTTGTACTCTTTAGCAGTATTGTTAGCAAAGCGGAATGGAAAGTCCGGCCATAGTGGGTGATAGCCCCGTATGCGAAAACAGTATTGTGGAACTAGGTGTACGACAAGTAGGGCGGGACACGTGAAATCCTGTCTGAAGATGGGGGGACCATCCTCCAAGGCTAAATACTCGTAATCGACCGATAGTGAACCAGTACCGTGAGGGAAAGGCGAAAAGAACCCCGGGAGGGGAGTGAAATAGATCCTGAAACCGCATGCATACAAACAGTCGGAGCCTGGAAACGGGTGACGGCGTACCTTTTGTATAATGGGTCAGCGACTTACATTCAGTGGCAAGCTTAACCGATTAGGGAAGGCGTAGCGAAAGCGAGTCCGAATAGGGCGTTCAGTCGCTGGGTGTAGACCCGAAACCAAGTGATCTATCCATGGCCAGGTTGAAGGTGCGGTAACACGTACTGGAGGACCGAACCCACTAACGTTGAAAAGTTAGGGGATGAGCTGTGGATAGGGGTGAAAGGCTAAACAAACTTGGAAATAGCTGGTTCTCTCCGAAAACTATTTAGGTAGTGCCTCGTGTCTCACCTTCGGGGGTAGAGCACTGTCATGGTTGGGGGGTCTATTGCTGATTACCCCGCCATAGCAAACTCCGAATACCGAAGAGTGCAATCACGGGAGACAGACATCGGGTGCTAACGTCCGGTGTCAAGAGGGAAACAACCCAGACCGCCAGCTAAGGTCCCTAAATATTGCTAAGTGGGAAACGAAGTGGGAAGGCTAAAACAGTCAGGAGGTTGGCTTAGAAGCAGCCACCCTTTAAAGAAAGCGTAATAGCTCACTGATCGAGTCGTCCTGCGCGGAAGATGTAACGGGGCTAAGCAATATACCGAAGCTGCGGATGCACGTAAGTGCATGGTAGGAGAGCGTTCTGTAAGCCTGTGAAGGTGTCTTGTAAAGGATGCTGGAGGTATCAGAAGTGCGAATGCTGACATGAGTAGCGATAAAGGGGGTGAAAGGCCCCCTCGCCGTAAGCCCAAGGTTTCCTACGCAACGTTCATCGGCGTAGGGTGAGTCGGCCCCTAAGGCGAGGCAGAGATGCGTAGCTGATGGGAAGCAGGTTAATATTCCTGCACCGTCGTATGATGCGATGGGGGGACGGATCGCGGAAGGTTGTCCGGGTGTTGGATGTCCCGGTCCCTGCATTGGAGATGGCACTTAGGCAAATCCGGGTGCGTGATTCAAGGGTGTGGGGCGAGCGACTTTAGGTCGCGAAGCAATTGGAAGTGGTTCCAAGAAAAGCCTCTAAGCTTCAGTCATACGAGACCGTACCGCAAACCGACACAGGTGGGCGAGATGAGTATTCTAAGGCGCTTGAGAGAACTCGGGAGAAGGAACTCGGCAAATTGGTACCGTAACTTCGGGATAAGGTACGCCCTTGTAGTTTGACTGGCTCGCGCCAGAAGGACGAAGGGGTTGCAATAAAATGGTGGCTGCGACTGTTTAATAAAAACACAGCACTCTGCAAACACGAAAGTGGACGTATAGGGTGTGACGCCTGCCCGGTGCCGGAAGATTAAATGATGGGGTGCAAGCTCTTGATTGAAGTCCCGGTAAACGGCGGCCGTAACTATAACGGTCCTAAGGTAGCGAAATTCCTTGTCGGGTAAGTTCCGACCTGCACGAATGGCGTAACGATGGCCACACTGTCTCCTCCCGAGACTCAGCGAAGTTGAAGTGTTTGTGATGATGCAATCTCCCCGCGGCTAGACGGAAAGACCCCATGAACCTTTACTGTAGCTTTGCATTGGACTTTGAACCGATCTGTGTAGGATAGGTGGGAGGCTTTGAAACCGGGACGCTAGTTTCGGTGGAGCCGTCCTTGAAATACCACCCTGGTTTGTTTGAGGTTCTAACCTTGGCCCGTGAATCCGGGTCGGGGACAGTGCATGGTAGGCAGTTTGACTGGGGCGGTCTCCTCCCAAAGTGTAACGGAGGAGTTCGAAGGTACGCTTGGTACGGTCGGACATCGTACCTAAAGTGCAATGGCAAAAGCGTGCTTAACTGCGAGACCGACAAGTCGAGCAGGTGCGAAAGCAGGACATAGTGATCCGGTGGTTCTGTATGGAAGGGCCATCGCTCAACGGATAAAAGGTACTCTGGGGATAACAGGCTGATACCGCCCAAGAGTTCATATCGACGGCGGTGTTTGGCACCTCGATGTCGGCTCATCTCATCCTGGGGCTGTAGCCGGTCCCAAGGGTATGGCTGTTCGCCATTTAAAGAGGTACGTGAGCTGGGTTTAAAACGTCGTGAGACAGTTTGGTCCCTATCTGCCGTGGGCGTTGGAATCTTGACGGGGGCTGCTCCTAGTACGAGAGGACCGGAGTGGACGTACCGCTGGTGTACCTGTTGTCTCGCCAGAGGCATCGCAGGGTAGCTATGTACGGAAGAGATAACCGCTGAAAGCATCTAAGCGGGAAACTTGCCTGAAGATGAGGATTCCCTGGAGACTTGATCTCCCTGAAGGGTCGTTCGAGACCAGGACGTTGATAGGCTGGGTGTGGAAGCGCAGTAATGCGTTCAGCTAACCAGTACTAATTGCCCGTGCGGCTTGATCCTATAACCGGTATGTTTCCGGCTGGGTCTGCCTTGTGCCTGATACAAACTAAGCACAACCCCTACTACATTCCCATATTGGCGACGTTGACACCAAGTCAGCGACGCAACAAGTCATAGCCTGGTGACCATAGCGAGTCGGTACCACCCCTTCCCATCCCGAACAGGACCGTGAAACGACTCCGCGCCGATGATAGTGCGGATTCCCGTGTGAAAGTAGGTCATCGCCAGGCTCTCCCCATACAACACCCCAGCTCTACCTCTGAGCTGGGGTGTTTGTCTTTGG
>NZ_VOSS01000036.1 GCF_007997035.1 Ralstonia sp. TCR112
CGAGTCCCCTCCCTCGCACCAAAATTCCTTTGAAGATCAATGGCTTAGATTTTCAATTTATTGAAAATCCAGCCGTTCTCCCGCATCCGGTTTTACGCGCGGCTTGCCTGCGCTCAGTCGTCGAGGACGGAGGCGGGCTTGCAGACGCCGACAGTTCTCCAGCAATCCGCGCCGCCGTCTGGGAGCACACTTTGCTGAAGGTTCTCGGGCGGCCTGAACCCGGCGCCCGCTCGGCATTGTTCGGAGATATTCCATGCTCAAAGACTGCGACGTATCAGCTCGGATCCCAGCGCAGGACCTCGCACGCGCCCGGCAGTTCTATTCGTCAAAGCTGGGGCTCGAGCCGATTGAAGAACGGCCCGGTGGCCTGCGCTACAAGTGCGGGAACGGCTATTTCACGTTGTTCCAGTCAGCCGGAACAGCTTCTGGTGCCCATACGCAAATGGGCTGGGAGGTGCATGACATCGAAGCGACCGTTAGCGAGCTGAAACAGCGAGGCGTCGCCTTTGAGGAATACGACTTTCCCGGCCTCAAGACCGTCAACGGCATTGCACGTATTGAAGGAAATTACCCCTCCAAGGCGGGCGCGGCAGAAAAGGGAGCCTGGTTTCGAGACAGCGAAGGCAATCTCCTGGCCATCGGGCAGACTGTTTTTTGAGCGCGACCGGGGCGGTTGCATCGTGCATCGGCGACCTATCTGCTCTGCTGTGCGTGTAAAAAAAGGCGACCGGTTGGTCGCCCTTTTTTTTTCTGGGTCATGAGCATCGGCGCCAGGAGGCTGTGCCCATAACGCAAGGCCCTTAGCGGGACTTCTTCGCGATGTCCTTCGCTGCTTCCCTGACGTCGCCAGCGTCCTTGCGCGCTTGACCGCCGGCTTGCTGGAGGTCACCCTTCAGCTCACGTGCGGGGTTGTTCGTCGCCTTGCCCATGGCCTCGTTGACCTTGCCCTTCATCTTCTCGACAGTACCTTTCACTTGGTCCTTGTTCATGGTCTGCTCCTTTGAAAAGGCGCTCGTGCGCACTGCGGATTGACTAGCAGTTCGCGTGCCTAAGGAGTTGCTCATGTGTGTAGCGACCGCGCGTTCGCCAACGACTTAGCTTGCTCGGCCGAGGTGCAAAGTGGAACCGTTTGGCCCGTGAATGCTACTTGCGCAGTTCCTCGGCGAGCCCGAGCAGAATTCCTTCTGGTCCCCTGATGTAGCACAACCGATACACGTCGCCGTATTGCACGACGTCGCCGACAAGGGTGGCGCCGCGTTTACTGAGCCGGGCGAGCGTATCGTCGATGTCCTCGACGGTGAACATGACCCGCAGGTAACCGAGCGCGTTGACCGGTGCGACGCGATGATCGGCGACTACGGGCGGGGCCAGAAAGCGGGAAAGCTCCAGCCGGCCATGACCGTCCGGCGTGCGCATCATGGCTATTTCAACGCGCATGCCGGGCAACCCCGTGACGCCATCGGCCCAGTCCCCCTCGATTGGGGCGCGCCCTTCGAGTTCGAGGCCGAGTTCGGTGAAAAACTCCACGGTAGCATCGATGTCGGCGACAACGATGCCGACGTTGTCCATACGTTTGACTGTCATGCGGGTTCCTGGGTGGCGAGTCTACGAGTCTACGAGTCTGGCGTTCCGAGCGCCTTATTGATCCGCAACGCCACCAGCGTCCCGACCACACCGGACAGCAGGTACAGGCTCACCGCTCCGAGCCCGAACAGCGACGACAAACCGAGCGCCACGAGCGGCGCGAATGCCGCACCGAACAGCCAGCCGAAATCGGTCGTCAGGGCGGCGCCGGTATAGCGGAATCGGCTCTCGAAGTTGGACGTCACCACGCCGGCCGCTTGCCCATAAGACAACCCCAGCAGACCGAAGCCGATCAGGATGAAAGCGTCCTGGCCCGCAACACCGCCATCGAGCAGCCACGGCGCGGCCAGGCTGAAGATGCCGATCAGCACGGCCATGGCCGCCAATGTGGTGCGTCGGCCGAAACGGTCGGCAATCAGGCCGGAGACCAGCGTGCCCACAAATGCAATTGCGGCGCCGATGATCTGCACGATCAACACGGCAGGCACGCTTTGCGTCTTGCGCAGCGACACCCATGACAGCGGAAACACGGTGACGAGGTGGAACAGCGCATAGCTGGCCAGCGCGGCAAAGGCGCCGAGGAAGATGTTGAACCCTTGCGCGTTCACCATCTGCAGGGTGCTGATCGGTTCCAGCTGTTCTTCCTCGAGCAACTGCGTGTATTCGTGCGTGACCACCAGCCGCAGCCGCGCAAACAATGCCACCACGTTGATGGCGAAGGCGACGTAGAACGGATAACGCCAGCCCCAGTCGATGAATTCCTGAAACGTGAGGCTGGTATAGAGAAACAGGAACAGCGCCCCGGCGATGATGAAACCCGTCGGGGCGCCCAACTGCCCGACCATGGCGTACCAGCCGCGCTTGTTTTCAGGCGAGTTCAAGGCCAACAAAGACGGCAGGCCGTCCCACGAACCGCCAAACGCGATGCCCTGCATGAAGCGGAAGAGCGCCAGCAAGTAGATTGCCGAATGGCCGATCGATGCGTACGACGGCAGGAACGCGATACCCACCGTGGCCGTGCCGAGCAGGAACAACGACGCAGTCAGCTTCGTGCTCCGCCCCCAGCGGCGCTGGATGCGCATGAACAGCGCCGTGCCGAATGGCCGCCCGATAAAGGCAAAGGAGAAGACGGTGAAGCTGAAGAGCAGCCCCGCCAGTTCACTGGCAAACGGAAAGTACACCGTAGGGAAGACCAGCACCGAGGCAATGCCGTAGACGAAAAAGTCGAAGTACTCCGACGCTCGCCCGATCACCACGCCTGTGGCGATCTCGGCCGGTGCAACTTCATGGTGTCCTGGCGCAGGAGGTGCAGTGGGCGACGCGCGATGCTGGTGGGTCAGACTTGCCATCGTGGAGTCTCCATCGGGATTCGGGGGAGGGGATGTCGTACGGCGATCAAAAAGTCCGTCATCACAAGACCAGAATAGCGCCTAAACTGCAACGACAAGTCGAAAGATCGTTGGGCCATCCCAGCGCGACGTTAACCAAACGCCACTTCCGAGACCCATGCCACGCTTCAATGCAGTAGTGACACCCCTTGGAATTACGGGAAGGCCGCTTTGGCGAGGTGCAGCCATTGCCTTGTTGGCGACCCTTGCAGGTTGTAGCCACGCCGTGCTGTTGTCGCCGGCTGGCGACATGGCGGTGCGACAGCGGGACTTGATCATCATCGCGACATGTTTGATGTTGCTGATCATCGTTCCCGTGATCTTTCTCACGCTGCTGTTTGCGTGGCGATATCGGGAGAGCGCAGAAAACGCGCACTACAACCCCGACTGGGACCACTCCACCGTGCTGGAGCTTGCAATCTGGGCCGCGCCGCTCCTGATCATCATCACGCTGGGTGCCATCACCTGGGTCAGCACCCATCAGCTTGATCCGTATCGACCGCTGACGCGGCTGGACCAGCAACGTCCGGTGCCTGCCGAGACCAAGCCGCTTACCGTGGAAGTGGTGGCAATGGACTGGAAGTGGCTGTTCGTCTATCCCGAGCAAGGCATTGCCACGGTCAACGAACTGGCCGCGCCGGTCGATCGCCCCATTGCGTTCCGGATCACGGCCACCACGGTCATGAACGCGTTCTTCGTGCCGTCACTGGCAGGCATGGTCTATGCGATGCCCGGCATGGAAACGAAGCTTCATGCAGTGATCAACCGGCCCGGCGTGTACGACGGGTTTTCTTCCAACTACAGCGGCGCGGGCTTCTCGCACATGCGGTTCAAGTTCCATGGCCTGTCGAACGAAGAGTTCGACCGGTGGGTCCAGCAGGTCAAGTCGTCGGGCACGTCGCTGTCAAAGGACACCTACCTGAAGCTCGCCAAGCCGAGCGAGAGCGAACCGGTGCAGCGTTACGCCAGCGTGGCGCCGGACCTCTATGACCGCATCCTGAACCGCTGTGTGGACGGCCAGGCCTGCCTGGCGGACACCATGGCGAGCAACCGCAACGTGAGGCGCTTCGACCCGTCGGCGGAAATCTGTACCGCCAGCAATACGGCCGACGCCATGCCGATGTTTGCACCGGATGCGGCCGTCAACGACGGTCGAAGGCTGTTGCGGTAGTGCGGGGCGGTCGGTCGTTTCCGCCCTTTCAGCTTCTCAGCTCTTTCAGTCCCTTTGACGTTTTTCGCCAACATTGATCGGCCAGAATTGGTCAATACAGGCCCAGGTGACATCCATGCCCGAGCGTTCCGAACTCGCCAACATGATCTTTGGCCGCCTGACGTGGGAGGCCATTCCGTATCACGAGCCGATCCTGCTCGCCACCTTCGCGGTCGTCGCCCTGGGCGGTCTTGTGCTGGTGGGCGCGCTGACGTACTTCCGCGTCTGGGGCTACCTCTGGCGTGAGTGGTTCACCAGCATCGATCACAAGAAGATCGGCATCATGTACGTCGTGCTGGGCATCGTGATGCTGCTGCGCGGCTTTGCCGATGCCGTCATGATGCGGATACAGCAGGCAGTGGCCTTTGGCGACAACCTTGGCTACCTGCCGCCGCACCACTACGACCAGATCTTCACCGCGCACGGCGTGATCATGATCTTCTTCGTGGCCATGCCGTTGGTGACGGGGCTCATGAACTTTGTCATGCCACTGCAGATTGGTGCACGCGACGTGGCGTTCCCGTTTCTCAACAACTTCAGTTTTTGGATGACCACGGGCGGCGCCATCCTGGTGATGATGTCGCTGTTCGTGGGCGAATTCGCGCGCACCGGCTGGCTGGCCTATCCGCCGCTGTCGGGCATCCTTGCCAGCCCCGATGTGGGCGTCGATTACTACATATGGGCGTTGCAGATAGCGGGGGTCGGCACCGTGCTATCAGGCATCAACCTGCTTGTCACCATCGTGAAGATGCGCGCGCCGGGCATGACGCTGATGCGCATGCCGATCTTCAC